>CAVCFO010000052.1:0-2168 GCA_963601575.1 bacterium | reverse complement strand
TCAACTTCGTCGCCTGTACTGCTGACAAATAAGACTCCACTTTCTCCGTCATAGGTTACCGGGAATGTAAAGTGGATGGTTTTGATGAGATGTCCGTCAGCGCGTTTCCCTTTCGGAGTATTATAGATTTCAATAGAAGAAATCATGGCTCGCAGAAGTGATTTCTTATCCTCCGGCTCCATTACATCATAATACTTGGAAAAGCCCTCCAGCATTTCGAAAATAGCTTCCTTCGTCATGGTAGATTTCTGAACCATGGCGATTTCTTCGTTTACCTCATCCAGCCTTGACTGTGCATCATCCAGCTTCTCGTAGATATCATCCAGCACACGATTCAGGCTATCGACCCGCTTTTCGTAGTGCTTATCATCTGCATCCAGCTCGGCAAGCCGCTTCTCCGTCTGCACGAGATTGTTGCCGTACTTATTATGTTCGGCTTGAATGCTGTCACGTTTCTTTCTGAGCAGCTCCATGTCCGTCTCACGGTCAATCTTGCTTGAAATCAATGTGGCAAATTCAGGGATCGTAACCATGGCAGAAATAACATCCCGAACCTCTTTTTCAAGCTTTGTGCCACTGTAATACTTGTTCGCCAGAGAGCAGGTAATGCCATTACGGTCTCTGCCTGAAATGCACCGATAAGAGATGTAACGGGGATAAAAGCCTTCTTTTCCGTTCTTCCTTGGTCTGGCCGGTGCCGTATAGCCGAAGAGATTTTTGCCGCAATCCGGGCATTTGATCAGGCCGGTAAGCGGATAGACATTGGTGCTGTCACTGCGTGTTTTTCTGTGCGCAGCACGCTTGGAAAGCAGGCTCTGCGCTTTTTCAAAGGCCTCCTCCGATATGATCGCATCGTGCAGACCATCAACCAGAATGATTTTACTCTCATCCTCCTGCTTCACGACCTTGGTTTCGTTGTTCGTTCCCTCAACCTTTACCGTATGTCTGCGGCCGTATGCGATTTTCCCTACGTATACAGGATTTTTCAGAATCCCTCGTACTGTTCTGTCAGTGAAGCCGGAGAATTTAGTGTTCCCGCGCTGCACTCTCGTTACATTCTCATCATTCAGCTTTTTTGTTATGTATTGAAGGCTTTGGCCTTCCTCCGTATACAGTCGGAATATCTCCTTAACGACTTCTGCCTCTGACGGCTCAATTACAAGCTTTTTATTCTCCAGAGCATACCCAAACGGAGCCTGCGCGCCATTCCAAAGACCACTTCGCGCCTTCTGCTGTCTGCCTGCCAGCGTCTGCTCGTGGATATTTTCAAGCTCAACCTCTGCAACCGCGCCCATGATATTGGCAATCATTTTTCCTGTCACAGTAGAAGTGTCGATGCCGTCTTTCACGCCCAAGAGACCAACGCCGTAGCTTGCAAGTTCCTGAAGATACTTGGCAGTATCGCTGGTATTTCGGGCAAAACGGGAAAGCTTGAAAACAAGGACGTATTTTATATTGTCCTTCTTGCTCCTAATATCTGCCATCATCTCATTGAAAGCCGGTCTGTGCTCTGCGTTTTTGCCGGATTTTCCTTCGTCCGAATATTTGCCCACGATGTTGATATCACGCTGCCTGGCAAAGGCTCTGATTTCTTCTTCCTGTGCATCCAGTGAGAATCCGTCCACCTGTATAAGCGTAGAAACGCGCGTATAGATATAGGCGTTCTCCATAAGCAAAATTCTCCTTTCCGTAAATATCCGCATTGAATGTTGTATTCAATTTCTTTGTCAGTAGTAATTCCCTATATTTATATATTATAAGCGATGACACAAGCAATATCAAGTGTCCATATATAACATCCGGTTCCGGGGAACCTTTCGATTCCCCGGAAACCTCTGCGACCTCGATTTCTTTTGTCTTGTATTTTAAGAGCAGCTCCGCGATCAAGACGGAGCACCGAATAAAGTTTTGATCCTGCATCAATTCATTTCTGTAGTTTTCCAATGAGGCGTTCCTTTCCAGCCAATCAGCTATCTACGCATTTTCCATTTGCATCTCACTTTCTGTCATCTTTTTGATGACGATGTCTTGTGTTTGATGTCTTGTATCAGAAACATTTGCAGCGGAAGGAATCCGATTAAATTGAGAGCTCCTGCCTCGCAGGCATCCTTTCCTGCGGCGCTGATGCTTTGTGTGCGTGAAGCTTAGCCAGCACGCTTTTCCTTTTC
>CAVCFO010000051.1:0-3015 GCA_963601575.1 bacterium | reverse complement strand
ATTGTTGCCATGCGAGTTTGCAATTCAGTCCAAAGATTATGAGTGAGCGATTTGCGAGCCACCGCCGGCGAGTGCGTCTCGTGTGAAAACTGGCATTTGCCTTCGCATCTGAGGACGCGTGCCAGAGCAATTTATGTTCTCGAAGCCTCCGCGTGAACAATTTTACGGCATGATAGCAAACGAAAAAGCGGCTCGAATGAGCCGCTTTTATACAAACCACATTTTCGCTACAGTGCCTCGATCTCCTGCACGGAGAGCCCGGTGATTTTGGCGATGAGTTCCTTCGCCATGCCTTCCCTGAGCATTTCATTTGCAATCTCGCGCTTTTCCTGAGCCGCACCGAGCTTCTCACCCTCTGCGAGGCCGAGCTTCATCCCAGACTGCTCGCCCTTGGAAAATCCGGACTTTTCGCCCCGCTCGAACGCAAATTCCTCTTGCACTTTCACTCTTTTATTGTAATTGCAGTGGACAGCCGCTCTGTTTTTTTAGAACCGTTTTTTCATTTGTCGTTTTTGTTGCGCAAATGATTATGGACTTATAGACGAAATTTTAGTATAATAATCATGTGTTTTCTTTGCTAGGCGGCTTGCCAGGCAGAGTTTGCAGGAGGAAAAAATGAAAGTTGCTTACATAAACGGAATTATTCTCAACGGCTCAGAAAATATGGAGCCTGCGGAAGGCAAGATAATCCTTACTGATGGTGAAAAAATCGAAAGAATTATAAGCGATGAGGAGTTTGAGGCGCTTTCCGGATATGAAAAAGTAGATTTGAAGGGCAAATATATCATGCCGGGGCTGATCAATCTTCATCTTCATCTTCCGTCAAGCGGAAAGCCAAAGAAAAAGGAGTCGGATCCGGTTAAACTGAAGATGCCTCCCGAATATGTAAAAGCCGCCTGTGACGAGGCTCACAAACTGGGATTTAAGGTGACTGCCCGTATATCACCCACTACGATATGTGGCGGGAGCTGAACTATTAGACTTACATAAACTTGAAAGGACTTGTAATTTGAAAAAAGCAGCATTTCACACTCTCGGCTGCAAGGTCAACCAATACGAAACCGAAGCCATGAAGGAGCAGTTTGCATCTTGCGGCTACGAAATCGTGGGCGAGGAGGACAAAGCCGATGTATATATCATAAATACCTGTACCGTTACTAACCTGGCGGACAGAAAATCTCGTCAGTATATTCGCCGCATGAAGAAGCAGTGCCCGGAGGCGGTGATTGCAGTCACCGGCTGCTACGCACAGGTAAAGCCGGAGGAGCTTGAGGCTCTGCCGGAGGTGGATATCGTAGCGGGGACGGGCGAAAAGAATAATTTGGCGGGTTATGTTGAAGAATATCTGCATGAGCACAAAAAACAAAAGCATATCTTGGAGTACGACGCGCTGACATCCTACCACGATAAGGGAATTATAACTTCGATGGACTCAAGGACTCGCGCCTATGTCAAAATCCAGGAGGGTTGCAACCGCTTCTGCTCATATTGCCTGATTCCATTTGCCAGAGGAGCGGTGAGAAGCCGCGACCCGGAAGAAATTATCGAGGAAGTAAAAACCCTGATAGACAAAGGCTTTCGTGAGGTGGTGCTTACGGGAATAAATACCGCACTCTACGGAACCGAGGAAAGCTTCTGCTACCCTCTTACCGCTGAGGAAAAGCGAGAGAAAATGCAGGGAATCGAGATTATCATAAACAGAATCAATGCTTTGGAAGGCGATTTTCGCATAAGACTAAGCTCCTTGGAACCCACGGTGGTAAACGCAGATTATGTAAAAAGACTAATGCGCTACGAAAAACTCTGCCCACATCTGCACCTTTCCATCCAAAGCGGCAGCGACAGAATCATCGGCGCCATGAACAGGCATTACAGCAGGCAGGACTATCTTGATATCGTGAGGGTTCTCAAGGCCCATGACCCCCATTACGGAGTGACTACCGACATTATTTGCGGCTTTCCGGGGGAAACCGAGGAGGACTTTGAGGGCAGCCTTCGCATAGTGGAGGAGGCGGACTTCCTGAAAGTTCATGCCTTCAAGTTCTCAAAGCGAGAGGGCACCGCGGCGTGGGAAATGAAAGATCAGATTGACGGACAGACGAAAAACGAGCGTGTCACAAAACTCATCAAAAGGTCCGAAGAAGTTACAAAGAAGTTCCTCGAAAGCTCGGCAGGTGAAGTGCGCAGGGTGCTTTTTGAGCAGGAGGAAGCAGGCGAAAAGGGCGAAAGCCTCATCAGCGGATATACCGAAAATTATATCAAAGTATATGCTTTCGGCAGCCCTGCGCATCTAAACAGTTTTCAAAAAGTTAAGCTTTTAGAACCATATAGAGATGGCATGAAAGGAGAAATTTTATAATGACAGACTGTATTTTTTGCATGATTGCGAATCACCAGATTCAATCAAACATCGTTTACGAAGACGACAAGATCGTCGCATTTAAGGACCTTGACCCTCAGGGACCGGTTCATGTTCTGGTAATTCCAAAGAAACACATCGCCTCTATCGACGATGTAAAGCCGGAGGATCACGAGCTGGTAGGACACATCATTTGCAAAATCGGAGAAATTGCAAAGAGTCAGGGACTCGAGAACGGCTACAGAGTTGTCAGCAACAACGGCGACGACGCTTTCCAGACCGTAAAGCACCTGCATTTCCACGTAATAGGCGGAAAACCGATGGGCTGGCCGCCGTTCCCGGTACAGGAGTAAGAAGCCAGCAGCACTTTGCGGCGAGATCTAAGGTTCCCGTAGCATAAGCAGCGACCAGGCGGCAAAGAGCAGCGAAGATACAAGAGCAACGCAATAAGGCAAATGCATAGGCTCAAGCCCCGCGAAAGCAGCTTCGCAAAGCGAAAGAAGAACCGGCGTAAGGAATTGCGCCAAATAAAGAGAAGCCGACAGCAAGGGCATAACCGCCAGTGCTGCGGCTTTTCCTGCTTTTTGAGAAGCAGTAGCGATGATAAACGGAATCCCCAGCCCGTTTGCAAATCCTACGAAAACAGAGCCGAGCAG
>CAVCFO010000050.1:0-3016 GCA_963601575.1 bacterium | reverse complement strand
TCATGGCTGCATCGGGAATTTCATCGGCGGTTATGAGATTTGCAACATCCATCATCGGAAGACTCAGAGGCGCGGTAGGTGCAGTTACCATCGTAACATGCATGCTCTTTGGAGCAATCACAGGATCCTCCCTTGCAACTATCACAGGTATCGGCGGAATGATGCTTCCGGAAATGGAAAAAGCAGGTTATTCCAGAGAATACTCCACGGGTCTTATCAGCGCCTGCGGATTCCTTGGAATCCTGATCCCACCTAGCATCCCGGGAATCCTGTATGCTATGATGGCAGGAGAAAACCTGATGAAGGTATGGCTTTGCACTATCATGCCGGGCGCAATGCTTGGGATTTGCTACATCACAATTAACTTCTTCACATACGGAAGAAAAGAGCAAAAGGCAAAGGTTACGCAAGGGCCTTTCCAGTTTGGGCCGTATATCAAAAATATCGGAGTTCAGACCTGGAAGTCGATGACTGCTCTGCTGATGCCGGTTATCATCTTCTACGGAATCTACGGCGGAATCTTCACTCCGACCGAGGCAGGTGCTGTTGCGGTAGCATATGGCCTTCTCATCGGATGGCTGATCAACCCGGTATTCCTCAAGAAGAAACCGGAAGTAGGCGTAGTACAGCTTCTTTCGGACGGCGCAATCTCATCGGCAACGATCGCTATGCTTAACACATTCGCAACTATTGCCGGTATCATGATTACTCAAACGAGAATCCCGGCAGTCCTTACGGAGGCAATGTTCTCGATCACGCACAGCCAGACGGTATTCCTGCTGATCCTGAACGTGCTGCTTATCGTGGTAGGTATGTTCATGGAAACCAACTCCAGCATCTTGCTTCTGGGACCGATCCTGATCCCTATCGCAACATCCTTCGGAGTTGACCCGATCCACTTTGCGGGAATCATGCTTCTCAACCTTGAGATCGGTATGATCACGCCGCCGTTTGCTGCAAACCTGTTCGTAGGCTGCAGAATCGGTAAGGTAACGATGGATAAGGTGCTTCCGAGCATGATGCCGTTCTTCGCCGCATGTATCGTAGTTCTTCTTATCACGACCTATGTGCCTGGCGTTGCAACTTGGCTCCCGAACCTCGTTAGCTAATGAATGAGAATTTGTCAAGAAAATGCAAAATTTCATAAAATAACTTGAAAATTCAGCAGACAGATTCTATAATATAGAAGGAGAGGAAACAAAAGAACCATTCTCATCTTGGGAATGGTTTGTTTTCAAGAATTGCTATGCAAAAATGAATAAATCCGGCAAAGAGATATCTGACAAAATATGCGTTTTCGCAAGGAAGAGAGGGGAATGCCATGGAACACACGCAAAAAACGAGAAAAGAGTTACTTCGCAATAATCTTGAGGAGATCCTCGAGGCATCATTTGACGGAATTATGGTAACGGACGGCGAAGGAATATGTATTTTTGCCAACGAGTCATATACGAGGGATACAGGGATTCTAAATGAAGAGATTGTCGGACACAATGTGCGGGAGCTTTTGAACCCTACATGGATGCGTACATCTATTGCCCTCGAGGTTCTGGAGAAATCCGCAGCTGTCTCCATGGAACACGATACCAAAAACGGCAAGCATATTCTCGTAACGGGAAATCCCATTTATGACGATGACGGCAAGATCACCAAGGTGGTTATAAATACTCGCGACCTTTCGAATATCACCAGCCTCAAGGTGCAATTAGACGAAGCCGAAGCCATGAAGGATCTGTATATCGAGAGACTATCCTCAGAGCACGATGACAAAGGCCCGTTCATGCTGGAGGCCTGCGGAACGGTGATTGCCAACAAAAATATGAAGGACATTTATGAGGTGGCAAGGCGCGTAAGCAGCTACAATACCACGGTACTCATCACCGGCGAATCGGGAACCGGAAAGGAGCTGGTCGCAAGATATATACATCAATGCGATTCGGTGAGAAAGGATAAGCCTTTTGTTGTCATAAACTGCGGTGCGATTCCCGGCAACCTCCTGGAATCGGAGCTTTTCGGCTATGAGGAAGGAACCTTTACCGGTGCTTTGAAGGGAGGCAAAAAAGGTCTTTTCGAAGAAGCAGAAGGCGGCGTGTTATTTTTGGACGAAATAGGAGAAATGGATCTATCGATGCAGGTAAAGCTCCTGCGAGCCCTCGAAAGCAGAAAAATCATGCGCGTAGGATCCTCTCACGAAAAAGAGGTCAATATACGCGTGGTCGCTGCAACGAACCGCGAGCTGGAAAAGGAAGTGCGCGAAGGAAGATTCAGAGACGACCTGTTCTACAGACTTAACGTTGTTTCACTCAAGGTACCGCCTCTCAGGGAGAGAACGGACGAAATACTTCCGCTCGCAACAAAATATGTAAATTCCTTCAACAAACTCTACGGACAGAACAAGAAGCTGACCTATGATTTGGTACAGGAACTCGAAGAATACAAGTGGCCGGGCAACATAAGGGAACTCAAAAATGTCATTGAGAACATGGTCGTTGTAAGTCCAAACGAATACCTCCACAGTAACGACCTGCCGTGGGGCATAGAAAAAGCCGAAATCTTTGACGATCAGCCAACGCTCAAAGAAGCCGTGGAGGACTTTGAAAAAAGATTTTTGGAAAGGGCGAAGGAGCGCTGGAAGACCACCGAAAAAATCGGCGAAATGCTGGACGTAAACCAGTCTACAATTTCCAGAAAACTGCGAAAATATAATATTGAATAGACGAAAAGAAAACTCTCTATCAGATAAAGGACTGACAAAATGCAAAATTGCAAATCGTGATAGATATAACAAACAAAAAAATGCATAAGCGCATATAACTTAGAGATAATTTCTGAGAGAAAAAAGAAAGCGTTGAAATTTCAACGCTTTCTTTTTTCTTCTAATGTTGGCACGCAAGTTGCAATAGAATATCTGCAAGAAAATTCATTTTAATAAAAGTATATGTATAAAACAGAAAGGAACTAAAATGAGAAACGTAGTAATCGTAGCTGCCGCAAGAACTCCTATAGGAACAATCGG
>CAVCFO010000049.1:734-3284 GCA_963601575.1 bacterium | reverse complement strand
ATTCTCTTATTGTTTCACCGTCTTCAGCGTCATTCTTGATTGCTTCTATTTTTTTAATCCGTTTCTTGACTTCTTCTTTGCGGAGTTGCTGCTTTGTGTGTACATCCTGCGCGCCTTTTTCGCTTACATAGGTTACGGTGCAATCGCAATTATCATGTCTTTGATAGACTTCTCTCGGTGCAGGATAGTTATATATGCCTGCGAGCTTATCACACCACTTGCAGCATTTGCCGCTGGTGTTTCTTATTATTTTTTCTTTCAGTCCTGCTTTTGCTCGGAACTCGGCATTTTTATCTATGTATTCGTCAACATAGTTTTGCGCGATGTTTGTAAGTGATCGTTCCAAAATTTCATATATCTTTTTATCCAACTTTAGGCACCTCCGGCATTCTTGATAAGAATACAACCTTGTTTATCACAGCCTTGATGCGTTCCTCGTTGAATTCCGGTCTGATCGGTTTTATTCCAATGCCTGTCTTTTTGTCTTCCTGATTTTGCACAGCTTCCGCCATGTCGATTGATATGTTCTGAACCTCTTGCATGAGCGGGATAATTGTGCTTTTGGCGATATTCCAATAAAGCGTCCCGTCCGGTAATGTTTCGTCGGTCAGATTTTTCTCAAGGCTTTCTGCGGCAATTTTCCCAAGCCGCGCAGATAGTCTGTAGATGTCTTCAAAGGTTGCCTTCTTGTCGTTGCCCTCTAAAATTTGCTTTATTCTATTGTCTTTATCCACCTGCTCATAAAAGTCCGTTAGAACCGATTTCTGAAGGCGTGGCGCGATATCTTGCATGGTGTGTCTCCTAAATTCCCGTCAAGTCGTAGAGTTTTTTGTCTGTAATATAATCAGGGAAGGCCTGCTGGAGTTTTAGAAGCGCGTCTCCTGCTCCCGAAAGTGCAGCGGCATCCGGTTCGAATATAGGCTGCCACGTTGCTTTTGTGAGATATAGCTGCCTCCGCTCGTAATGATAGTTGTCTCTCATACATGCCGCCAGATATCCGGTATTCAAGAACCCCGCCCCGAATGAGCGCTGTGCTTTTCTTGCTGTGTAACGTAGATTTTCGTGTGCCGCTTTGATCGCTTCCGATGAGGATGGATTTGCCGTCGCAAACCCAAGATCATCAAGTGTTAATCCTGTTTCTCCGGCGAATAATGCCGCAAACATCTTCAGCTGCGCAAGGTGTGGTTCCATGCTCTGCTGTGCAAACTGCCCGATAACCGGATGATCGTCGTTTTCGTCTTTAGTGAACATCAGCATCGCCGACATGGACGCCTTCCATGTTTCCATCGGTTCAAGGTCATCTGATAACCCCGTGACATATTTCTGCGGGTAAGCAAAGAACTCAGCAGAAATCTCAGACCGCTTAATTGTTCTGAGCGCCGATCCTACAAGCGCCATGCAAGATCTCGAAATACGCGAGTGGCCGAAAGGTCTTTTGGCATCCGGGCGGAATATAATCGGCACGAGAAGCGGATAGCCGACATTATGCGGTGTTGCTTTGTCTATTTTACCGCCGCGTATATACTGTGTCGTTTCCCTTGTGAAATAGGCCTCAAGCGTCGGCATGCCGGTATCGTTATCGCGTTTCAGTACCGCATACCCCTCTTCAAGCAGCCCTGTTATAGGGTCTATGATTCCCGTTGCGTTTGAGCCGTCAATTACCTGCAGACGAGGATATCCTGTCTCATCCGGCGAAATGTAAATAAAGCAGCAGGATGATATCGCCGCAGACAGCACCGCAGAATCAAATAATACATCCGGGTTGTTCATCTGGAATATCTCATTCAGGTCGAAGTTATCATCCTCAAATTCCCGAAATACGATGCGGTCTGCAAGTGAGTCTACTGCTGTTCCGCACCATCCGAGTACCGATTGCCACATTTCGAGTCCTGGCGGAGTCGAAATTCCGAAGTCTTGCACATGGTTTTTCATTTCGTAATAAGCATATCTTGTCAGGACGCGTGTCCTTTTCTCGTTCAATTTTCTTCTAAGGTACCCAAGCCCTTTATATTGCGACATTTTTCTCCTCCTTCTGCTTTTTGCAGGCATAATGTGCAAGCCTTGCGCTTTGCTTTTTTTTGTCCTGCGAAATGATATAATCTGCTGTCGGGAATGTCTGGCCGGCAGCCAAAAATCCGTCTATCAAGATAACATCTTCAAAATCACATTTCCCCCCGCAGAGGTAGCAATTACCTTTTTCTCGCAGAAACAATTCTTTGATGCTGATTTTCTCTTTCGTCAGCTGCTCCATTGTCTCCTTGTTTTCTCTCCGCTTTTCTGCGAATTTTATTGAGCAAGCACGGCTGCAGAAATTGCTCGTGCTTCTTTTCGTTTCAAAGGTTCTCCCGCATTCTGGGCATACCCTTTCTTCTTTGGTGGCTCCATAGCGGATTCGCTTTCTTTCCTTGTCAGCTTCTCTGCGGCATTCTTCAGAGCAAAACATGCTGCGTCTTGTTTTGGCGCGGTACTCCTTGCCGCAGTTTTTGCATATAGTGGTATAAACCATGAATAATTATCCTTTCCACACATTTTCCGCGAGAACTTATAGAG
>CAVCFO010000049.1:0-724 GCA_963601575.1 bacterium | reverse complement strand
CGGTTGGGGTGGTATGCCCCCATTTACCTTTGTTTATGTTTTCTCTTTTCTTTTTTCTCGTTTTTCGCCCTTCATTGCTTGCTTTTTTTCTGTGCTTCGCCTTGTAGTTTAATCTTTTCTTTTTGTCTACTTTTGCGAGTTGAAATTCTTCCAGTCCATCGAATGCGGCAATATTCTGTTTGATATGACATCCGCATTTTGGTCGACCATTTTCTTTTCTACGAGCTTGTCGGACTTTTGTCTGTTGCAAGTCCAATGTGCAAGCTGCATGTTTTCTATGTCCGATGGGTGTCCGCCTTTGGATATTGGTATGATGTGGTCAATACATGGTGCAAGCGGGCTGGGGTATTTTAGCTTGAAGTCCACCGGTTTCCCGCAGATACCGCATACTTTTTGAGTCTGATATATTTTTTTCTTGTTCTTTTCGAAAGCGCCTCTATGTGTTCCGTAGCGTCCTGCTCCCTCGTTCATAAGCCCTCACTTAACTTACGGAAAAAGCCCGGCGGCTGCCGAGCTTTCTCCGAACATTGCTATTCGACTTGCTGTGTTGTGGTGTGGTTTGTTTCACTTGTTCACAATACCATAATAGCACACCCTAAACGAACAAAACGAACAAGTTTTTATTTTTTTTAGAATTTTGAGCATAGCAAAGGCGCTGCCTTTTGGCAGCGCCTTATCTTGTCATGTGCAGTTCTGTCTTTAGTGCGTCTTGAAGTAGCTGTGA
>CAVCFO010000048.1:0-3717 GCA_963601575.1 bacterium | reverse complement strand
AATGCAAGCCCAAATTTTCGTCATACATCTCGAAGGAATATACAGGAGCTCCCAGTCCGAACGGGTCCTGCAGGCAGATGAAAATAACATAGCTTTCCTCCTAAATAAAAGATTTATTTGGAGAATGATCATTTTCCTTTAGGTAGATAGTACAGCATCGAGAGACGAAAAGTAAAGAAAAATTTTGCGAAATGTAATAACTCGTACTTGAAATGTAATAATTCAGGATTTTAGTGTAATTGGCACAAAAGGAGATATGCTAAACGACAGCGCCCGGATGTTATACGAGGCGAGCAATTTATATCCTCGCCGACTCGCCTCGAAATTGGCTTTTTTCGAGAGCTACTTAAAAAAAGCCAAAAATCAGTGGGAAATTTATGCAGAAAACACGGTTTTTAGCGCATTTCCAAAGCATCAAATTCTTTCAATTGGCTTTTTGCGCAAGTCAGCCGAAAATAGCCAAAAAATTGTCCCCAAACCAGCGAAAAAATTGGCTATTTCCGTAGAAAAGAAGAAAAAAGCCAATTGCACATTTTATACATCAGAGAAAGTGAAATACACTGTTTGAAGTGCCACAAATATACGAAAAGCCGAAAGCAAAATTGCGCAAAAAGCTCTTGAAAAGCTGGCGCATATCCTGTATAATTACCTTTTGTAGAAAACAGCGCGAAAAAGAAACAATTTTTCGCAAAAAGGACTTGACAAAATGCAGCAGGCGGCCATAATTAGACAGACAGACAGACAGACAGAAGACAGATAAGAAAAATCTGTCTATTTCTGCTGCGCATATTATCGCTTATAAGGCGCGCTCCGCCCAGGAGTTTTTCTGGGCGGAGCGCGCCTTTGCGTGCATTTTTGACCGTGGCTCGCCCGGTCTTTTAAGTCCCCCTGCCGGCTGCCGCGCGCCGGCAAGGACTATCCGGTATCCGCGCGCCGGCAGGGGCTATCCGGCTGCCGCGCGCCAGCAGTGACCATCCGGCAACCATGTGCCGGTATGTATTACCCGGCAACCATGCGCTGGTATGTACTACCCGGCATCAACGCGCCGGTATGTATTACTCGGCATAAACGCGCCGGAAGGGATTACCCGGCATATATGTGCCAAAAAACGCGCGGAAATATATATCAATAGGAAATAGGAGGTAAAAATGAAGAAAAGAATTTTGAGCATCCTGCTCAGCCTCGCGATGGTGCTGACGCTCACGCCGGTGTCAGCGTTCGCAGGGACTACAGGGGGATATACAATAACTTTGACTGATATGGAGTTTCCTAAGGACATGCTGGTCGGAAATGCAACAAAGATAACTTCTGTAAATGTTATCGTCCCTCAAACAGCAACTACGGTCAAGGTTGAGAATGGTACTGTCACGAGCCCGAAATCCAATCAATTCAACAACTATGACGGAGATTACTTCACCGTCACCGATGGAGAGGATTCGATTACGATTAGCGGCACCAGTGCCAAAAAACAAGACGGGACGGCGGGCGTGGCCGCGCCAAGCACGAATCTGATTCTAATCGCAAAAGATGACAAGAACGTCTACTATTATTACGCAAAGTCTTTCAGCTATGAAAGGAATGCCAGTGAAAATAAGGACACATGGACCCTTAACGTTGCAGACTACAACAGCTCAAACAACACGGTCACTGGAGGCTCCTGGCGACCAGCCATGCTCCATCTGGATGTCAAGGCAGGCGAAGGCGGCACTGTCAAAGTTGAAAACAAGGGCTACTGCGGATATAAGGGGAGTGTAGAAATTGAGGCAGTTCCGGACAAGTGGTATAAGTTTGAAAAGTGGAACGATTACAAAGAAGATGATAAGACATTAAAAGAAGAGGGCAAAAAAAATCCCAGAACTGTAGGGATGCTTGATAATGGGGAGCTTACGGCTTTGTTTGTGGCTGTTCAGGCCAAGGACAATAGCGGGAACAAATACACTACCGTAACCGAGGCGCTGAGCAACGTTGCAGGGGAAGGCGCAACCATCACCACCAAAAATGAGGGCCTGACCGCTGTGTCTGGCGGCACGCTTGCAAGCGGCGTTACCTTAAAGACCCCGAAGGGAAAATTCACCGCAAAGGACAACAGTGCGACGATCAGCATGGGTACTGCCGGCGCGATCACCTTGACAAGCGGCAAGCTCGAGGTGACCGGCGAAGAAACTACGGGCACAACTGTGACGGCTAAGTACACACTGAATAGCGCGGAGACCACCATTGAGATTACGGTTCCTGCCGGGATCACCGCAACCATCGACTTGGACGAAGCTCCGCCGGTAGTTACGAAGCTAGAGGCAGGCAAGTCCGTAACCTACGGGGGAATTACTTATACGGCCGCAGGCGAAGACAGCGCCTTCCCGCTGAACGAAAGCAAGCTTAGCAAGGACGGCGAGACGGCAACTATCCCGGGCGCAAAGACCGAGAATGTAACCGTTGCAGTTGGCGGCGGCTTGAATATAACCGTGCCCGGCGCTGACACGGGCGATGTGACGCTTGAGCAGATCGAAACAGGCGCCAAGATCACCGTAGCGAAAGAGAATGACACATTCACCGTCGGCGGCAAGACCTATGCCGCAGCGAGCGCGGGCGCCGTGTTCACCGTGGATACGGAAAGTAAAGTAACAATAACTAGCGGCTCCGCAAAGATCGCAGGTGACACCAGCATCATCGGGGGAACCAGCGGAAAGACAGTCGAAAACCCGGCAAGTAGCGGGGCCGATCAGATCATAGTTGCAACGACAACGAAAAAGGATACCGTAACCGTTTCGAAAAACGGCGCTTCGGTCGTGATAACAGGTGAAGCCGGAGAAGAAGGCGAGGATGTAACCGATACCTATACCACGGAAACGGAAACGGTGACGATTGACCTCACCAAAGCTAGCAACAAGCTGACAAGCGGAACTATCAAGATTAGCGCAAACGACGAGATCACGGCAGGCGATGGCAATGCGCTCATCAGAAATAAATGCTCCGGGATCATCACCGTCCAGGCAAAGACTCCTGACGACACCAAGGCGACCGTGCTTGTTCCCGTATATGGAAAAATAACAATCAACGGCAAGGAGTTTAAAAATGCATCTGAACTGAACGACATGACCATCGTAGTAGGCGAGAATGGCTATGAAATCACAAGCGGCTCTGTCAAGCTCGAAAATGGCGAGACTATCAAGGTTGGCGGAGGCAAAGTCGAAGTTACAAACACCGGAGACGAAACGATTACGGTAGATAAAGAAGGCGGCGTCGTAACCGTTCCGGCGGGCGGCACGCTGACAATCGGAGATGCAGCGATCACAGACATAGCGAAGGAAACTACCTTCACGATCGGGGAAGGCGGAAATACGACCGTTACTCTTGACGCGGGAGAGGCCGTTACGATCAACGACGTGATCTATACCGGCGCAAAGGGCGGAGAAGGAACCAGCGGCGGCACGCTGACCATCAATGCGGAAGGCAAGGCCTCCGCAGTCACAGGCGAAATCGTAATCGCAATCGACGAGGATGTTATGGATGCGGGCTTTAGCTATGAAATGGTTCCGAATACATCCGTAACAATCGGCAAGTATGTATATACCGCACCAACTGGCACGCTCGGCGATGTAACGATTGCAGGCCGCGTGGGCGCGGAAGGCGCTATTCTTAATCCTGCGATCGTCCTGAAAGAGGAAAACAAGCAAGTTGCCGTAGCGCTCTCGACCGACGCGGCGCAGAAGGCAACCT
>CAVCFO010000047.1:0-3825 GCA_963601575.1 bacterium | reverse complement strand
ATATTATATCAAAACGGCTGCGCAAAGTAAAGGCTCTGTTGTTGTCTTGCAACAAACCGCGTTGCCGTCTGCAACGGAAGAAAAATGAAGCAGGCATTTTTCAACGTTTCACGGGGATGTGAAAGTGGCACAATATTTGCTTTAGTATATGTTAGTCAAGATGTAAAAAAGTGAACTAAGGAGAGGCATATGAGAACATTATATATTGACTGCAGCTCCGGCATGTGCGGAGATATGATGCTAGGAGCATTCGTAGATATGGGAATGCCCATAAGCTATGTCCAGGAGCAGCTTGCGCAGCTTGGTATAGAAAACGAAGTTTCTCTGTCGTCCCGAAAGAAAGAACGTCAGGGAAGGTATGGGACAGATGTTGATGTCAAACTGAAAGATTCTACTGTTATGCACATTCATCCCTACAGTATAAAGGCTCGCAATTATGCAGACATACAAGAGATGATGAAGGGAAGCGGTTTGAGCAGCCGCGTTCAGAACCTGAGCAGCAAAATATTCGCGGTTAAGGCAAGCGCCGAGGCTAAGGTTCATAATGTTCCGCCGGAAAGAGTGCAATTCCACGAAATAGGTGCTATTGACTCAATAGTAGATGTTGTAGGAGCAGCGATAGGCCTGGACTATTTTGACATCGGGGAAATAGTTTCAACGGAGGTTCCTACGGGATATGGCACGGTCAGATGTGCCTGCGGAGAACTTCCGGTTCCTGCTCCCGCAGTGAAACAGATACTCAGCGATACGAACCTGCCTCATTACAGGTCGGACGTTAAGCAGGAGCTCTTGACTCCCACAGGTGCCGCGATTCTTGCCGGAGTTGTGGACAAATTCGGGCTGCCGGAGAAATGCAATAATATTTTGATGCAGGGAGAAGGCTTCGGAAAAAGAAAAACAGGGCTTCCGCCGCTGAAATTAACACTGTGCGATGACGAAAAATAAAAATACAAGGTATAAGGAGAAGAAATGTACGAGACTAGAAGAAAGAATGATAAGAATAAAGTAATTGTTACTGCCGCCCTGACAGGTGCCGTGACGACGAAAGCCGATAACAGCAGTCTGCCGACGCAGCCAAAAGAAATTGCAGCTTCCGCAATAGCTTGTTACGAAGCAGGAGCCTCTGCGGTTCACATCCATGTACGGGACGATGACGATAGCGCAAGCATGCGTTTTGACAAATTTGCTGAGGCGGTGAAGCTGATCAGAGAGGCGAACTGTCCGGTTCTAGTGAATCTCACATCATCCGGTGGCCAGGGATTCAGCTGGGAGGAGAGAATCAGGCCGTTCAAGGAGCTAAAGCCAGAGCTTGCCTCATTTGATGCGGGCACCATGAACTGGCTGAACAAGGTCGTATTTATGAACGAGCCGGAATTTCTGGAGCTTTGCGGCAGAGAAATGATTGCGGCAGGAGTAAAACCGGAGATAGAAGTTTTCGATATCGGAATGCTGAATACGGCAAAATACTATCTCAGCAGGGGAATCCTTCAGCAGCCTGCGCATTTTCAGCTTTGCCTGGGGGCACCGGGCGGAATGGAGGCAACGACGGAGAACCTTGTATATCTTGTAAATCATCTGCCGGAAAACTGTACCTGGAGCGCTTTTGGAATCGGAAGAGGTGCGAACGAAATTATGCTTTCTGCCCTTGCGCTGGGAGGCAATATCCGCGTCGGTTTGGAGGACAATGTTTATCTTAATGCGGGACAAAAGGCAAAGTCCAACGAGGAGTTTGTAGAAAGGGTTAAACGCATTGCGGCAGAGGTAGGAAAGTCAATTGCCACTCCGGACGAAGCAAGAGAAATTTTGCATTTGCAAAAGCAATAAAAAATATATTAAAAAATAAATGAGAAAAGGAGAAAAAATTATGTCAGAAATCGCTGTTAGACACACTCGCAAAGAGTGCTTTGCACACACAAATGATTGGAAAAAACCTTATGAGGCAAGTATCTTTGATATGTTCAAAGGCGGTTCTTTTGAACTTATCGACCTTTCAAATCCGTTTGGCAGAGGCAATCCGCTTTGGCCGTCAAACGGAGACTTCCATATTGACAGAGTACAGCATATGCCGATGCACTACAGATTATTGCAGACATTCAACTCTTTCCATATGCATAATTCAACCCATGCGGACTCCCCGGCTCATGTAATTCCGGAAAGCCCGTTTACCCACGAACTTCCTATCGAGAACTACTTCGGCGAGGCGGTTTGCCTTGATATCCCTAAGAAAAAGTGGGAGCTCATCACCGTCGCTGACATCGAAGAAGCGGCAAAGAAAGTTCCGGGAGGAATCAAGGAAGGCGACTGGGTTCTTTTGAACACAGGTACACACAGACGCTGGGGGGAAAACGACGATTACTTTGCATATAGCCCGGGGCTTGCTATTGAGGGCGCAAAATGGTTCGTTGAACACCATGTAAGAGGCGTTGGCTTCGATATGCAGGCAATCGACCACATTCTTTATACATATGCTGCAGACCACGGTCCGGGGCCTTATGTACCTCGTATCGTAGAAGAATACGAAGAGCAGTTCGGACATCCTGCACTGGAAGATTTCCCTGAATGGGAACCTTGCCACGACATCCTCATGGCAAACAACGTAATGGGTATCGAGAACCTCGGCGGAGATTTGGACAAGGTAACTAACCAGAGATTCCTGTTCTGCGCATTCCCACTTCGTTGGTACATGGGCGATGGTACAATCGTTCGTGCGGTTGCTATCGTTCCTTCCGACAGAATTGACAGAAGCGTTCCGGATAAGGAATACCCTTACGGCGTATATTAAAATTTCAAGTAAATTAGCGAGTAGGACAAGAACATGAACGAAAAAATTGGCATTATAGGCGGAGGCAAAATGGGTGTGGGCATCGGTCAGCTCTTTGCCTCCAAAGGACATGAAGTAAAAATTCTATATGTGGGAAATGACAAAGAGCGGGGAGATTCCCAGGCAAACATGGAAGCAAACCTGAGCTTCCTTGCAAGTCAGGATGTGATAAGCAAAAGTGATATTCCAGAGATTATGGCAAGGGTTACTTATACCGAAGAAATAAAGGATATTGCGGATTTTGCCGATATCGTCTTTGAGGCGATAGTAGAGAATCTCCGGCTAAAGCAGGATATGTTCAAAAAGCTCGACGAGGTTTGCCCGCAGGAAACTGTCCTTGCGTCGAATACTTCGGCCCTCAGCATTACGCTTATTGCAGAAAAAGCGCAGCATAGAGAACGAATTATCGGTACCCATTTCTGGAATCCGGCATATTTGATTCCTCTGGTTGAGGTTGTAAAGACAAAAGACGTTTCCAAGGAAGTTGTGACAAGGACATTTGATGTGCTGAAAAATGCGGGAAAGCATCCTGTTGTCGTAGAAAAAGACGTGCCGGGATTCCTTGCCAACAGATTGCAGCATTGCCTGTTCAGAGAGTCTATTTCGATAGTCGAAAAGGGCATTGCAACTCCGGCGGCGGTGGACGAGGCGATTAAATACGGCTTCGGCATGAGAGTCGGCGTCATGGGGCCTTTTGAAGTGATGGATTCATGCGGACTTGACATGACAAAGGCGATTCACGAATTTGTTTTTCCGGATATTGAAGATACACATAAAGTCCAGAAGCTTGTGACGGATAGCATTGCGGCGGGCAGACTTGGATTTAAAACAGGCGGCCACGGCATCGAAGACTGGACACAAGAGGAAATGAAGAAATCCGCCGAGGAGCTGAATGTAAAACTCGTGAAAGTAGCCAAAGCGCTTGACCGGATCTAATAGGGGGACAAAGAAATGAGAAACGTAGTAATCGTAGCTGCCGCAAGAACTCCTATAGGAACAATCGG
>CAVCFO010000046.1:0-4427 GCA_963601575.1 bacterium | reverse complement strand
GTGAAGCGCTGCATGGAGGAGGGGCTGATTGCGGACTTCCTACGGAAGCACAGCAGAGAGGTCACGGGTATGTTATTCAAGGAGATTACGGTAGAAGAATTTGCGGAAATCAGGGCACGGGAAGCCGCCAAGGACGCTTACGACGAGGGCGTTGCCGAAGGCGAAAAGTCAGGATTCTCCAAGGGTGAAAAGTCCGGTGCGGCGCAGGAAAAGCGTGAGATTGCCAAGAACTTTAAGAAGTCCGGCATCCCATTTGATGTAATTGCGAGGAACACGGGGCTGACGCTGAAAGAAGTCGAGGCGCTTTAGTGGCAGGAAGTACGGAACGGAGACTACATGTATGTTATTCAAGGAGATCACGGTAGAAGAATTTGCGGAATGGAAATATCTAAAAAGCAGCAGGAACTGCTAAATGCATCGGTCGTTTCTGCTGCTTTTCATTTGGTTTATTAAATTCAGCCTCTGAGTATCAATAAATACAATTTCCCGGCAGCAGAAGAGCGCCATAATCAGAGAGCCAAAAAGTTTTCAGAAAATTCGTCCGCGCTTGCTTGGGCGTTTGGGCGTTTTGCAGGTTATAAACCGCAAAACTATTTGCTTTATTTTCCTATTTAATAAACAGTCTGATGAGCTTCTGCCAGAAGCTGAGTGTTTCGGTAGTGGCTGCCTCCTGCTGCGGCGGCTCGTCCATGCTGATTGCCTCGGTTTTGATTACGAACTGGACGGATTCGATCTCAGTATTTTTGCTCGATGTGAATGACCTTAGAATGCCGCTTCCTTTCAGCTCGTCTATCATCTCGGAAACCTTGTCGTGAATCTGGCCCTTTAGCCCCGAAATTTCGTCGAAAAATTCCGCGGTTCCCTCTTTGAGTTTCGATATTCCATCGCGAAGCTCCTCCATCTTTTCGCAAAATTCCTCCATGGCATCTTTTAGCAGTCCGGTGTTTTCCTCCAGCGTTTGCATGTTCTCCGAAAGTTTCCCTGCGCCGTCCTTTGCCTCGGAAACAGCGTCCGTATAGTCGCAAACACCGTCATAAAACTTTTGGAATTCGTCCAGCTGCTCTCTCAGCTCTTTTACCTGGGCAGACGCCTTGCTTGCATTTGAAACCGCTGCGGCAATCTGGGATGTGACATCAGAGGATGCCATTGCCTGCTGAATTGCGGCGGATCTTATCTGAGCTTTCTGTTCCTCGGTCATTGCGGCAAGAACCTGCTGCACAAGCTGAGCTTTCTGCTGTGCGGCAGCTTCTTCTGTGCTTGCTCCACCCGCATAGTCCGAGCTTGAATCTCCCGTAGAGTCCGTGCCTGATCCCGTGCTGTCCCCATCTGGTGTCTCCGGGCTTCCGCTGCCGCTTTCTTCTTCACTTCCTGCCTGCCCGGATTGCTGCTGAGCTTGTTGCTGCGCTGCCATTTCCGCCATCTGCTGCCAGGCAATTTTCTCCGCGGCGGCATAATACAATTTATCCGCGTTTTTCTCTACCTGCGCCGTCACCGTGTAGAGCGCCGTGTTATAGGCTTTGTTATATACGGCAGCGGGGTCTAATTTTTCTAGCAAATCCTCAAGAACCGTATTATAATTTTCCGGCGTAAGGCTTACCTTGCTCATGCCGCTTTCGGTGAGTTTCTCGTTTATGATGCTCTCCGAGGCGCTGCAAATTCCCTCAAACGCCTTGTAAGCTCCGTCCGTCAGCTCGGTATTTTTGTCCGTGATCTCAGTCATTGCGCTGAGAAGCTCATCTGTGCCGTCGCTAAGCTCCCCCGTTCCATCATATAGCTCGGAGATTTTATCCGCGAGTTCCTCTGCTCCATCGGCAATTTTATCCGCGCCTTCCTCTGCGTCCCCTGCGCCGTCGTCAAGCTCCTTTGCCGCATCCTTCGCATCGTCCGCTTTCTTGTCGATGTCCGTATAGTCCACCTCTATATTGAGGTTGAGTTTTATACCATTTATGGAAACCGCGTCCATCTCAAAATTCTCCGCGTCGGCCGTGATATATGTATCTATGCCCTTTCCCGGCAAAATTATATAGCTTAGCTGCTTATCCTGTCCCACGTTCGCTATGGTTGCCTCCTCTGCCTTTATATTCCGGCAGATTTCCGTGTCCAGTGTGAATGCCGCCTGAAGCGCATAATTTTCGTAGAAATTCCCGCTGCACTTGCTATTTTTCGACACAACAAAATGGATTTTCAGCTTTCCGCTTTTGCCTGCGATTTCCGCAGGCTCATATTCCTTGCCGTCCATATAATAGCGAATTGAGATATTCCAAGGGATTTCGGTATTTTTCAGCGTCCCCTGATAATAAATTTTCTCGCCGCCCGCGTCAATACTGATTTTCTTTCCGAACCTTGAGATTTTCCCATCGCCTGCAAGAAGCTTTACCGCAGAATAATCCCCGTAGTCCGTGATTTTTTCGCCTATCTCTTCTCCGTCAAATATATTCACCGAATTAAGCTCTTTCACCTTTCCCCCTGCGTCCGCGGTAACATATATCACTTCTTCTTTTTCGGTAGCGGCATTTGCATTGGCATAGGCAAATACCCCCGTCGTGGTGAGAAAAAGCGTGAAAATAAGGATAAGTGCAAGAGCGGACCTAAATATCTTCTTTATACATTTCATTCCAAAACCTCCCTTTTCTCTCTTGATTCTTCACTCATAAATTTTATTCCTTTCGTGGTCTTTTGAATCAGCCCATCGAATATATAAAGTAGCCCCGGCAGCACGAACATTACGATGGCGAGCGAACATAGCGTGCCTTTTCCAAGGAGCATTCCGAGCTGTGCCAGCAGTCCGTGGGAGGACACGTTTCCCAGCAGAAATCCCACCACCGAAAGCACGCTACCGCTTGTAAGCACCGATACCGTGCAGCTCTCTAAAACCTTGATAATCGCATCTTTTCGCGGCATCTTTTCCCTGAACTCCTTGTAACGATCCGTAAACAAAATCGCATAGTCCACCGTCGCCCCAAGCTGTATGGAGCTTATGATCAAATATGCTATGTAAAAGAGCGGACTTCCTGTGAAATATGGAATCGCAAGGTTTATCCATATCGCCGTTTCGATTCCAAGCACCAATATAATCGGTATGGAAATTGACTTCATGGCGGCAAGCAGCACCGCGAAAACCGCCCCGATCGCGAGAAGATTTACCTTCTGCATATCCGAAGTTACAGTATCCCGAAGGTCCAGCGTGGAAACTCCCTCGCCCGCAAGATACCACGTTCCCGGATAGTATTTTTCTGCCGTTTCGCGGATTTTTTCCACCAGCGAAAATGTTTCGTCCCCCTCAAAATCTGCCTTGACACTTATAACCATTCTTGTATAGTCGTCGCTTTCCAGCTTTGAAAGGGTATCCGAATCCAGATATGCCGTAGGAATCGTGCTGCCCACCGTGTCCACATAGGAAAGTATGCTCTTTACCTGTGAAAGCTCATGCAGTTCATCCGAAAGCTCCCTTTCCTGCTGCCTGTCTCCTTTAGGGATCATAAGCACATATGTATCGCTTTTGCCGAAAACCTCTTCAATCTTCGCCACATCGCTGCCAAGCTGAGTCTCCTGCCCGAAAATATGTGATGCGCCATAATAAAAGTCGTTCTGATTGGAAGCAAGGTAGCTCGGAAGTGCCAAAATCCCGAAAATCACCACGCAGGGAAACATCGCCTTGCAGACGAATTTTCCGAATTTGTTAAATGACGGCATAAACGAGCGGTGCTGAGTCTTCTCCACAAATTTATATGTCAAGAGTATGAATACCGGCATAAATACAAATACCGTCACAAGGCTGATTGCAATGCCCTTCGCAAGAGCAAGCCCCAGATCCGGTCCAATGCGAAAGCGCATCATGCAAAGGGCGAAAAATCCGATTACCGTGGTAAGGCCGCTGGAAAGTATGGAAGTCGTGGAGCCGCAAAGAGCATCCACCATTGCCACCTCTTCGTCAGGCTGGCTTTTTCGACATTCCGCAAATCTGTGAAGCAAGAATACCGAATAGTCCAGCGATACCGCAAGCTGGAGTATATTCCCCGCGGCATTTGTCACAAAAGAAATTTCCCCGAATATGATATTGCTGCCTGAGTTTATAATCACCGCAATCCCAAGACCCGCAAGAACGATCACAGGCTCCGCCCAAGATGTGGTTGTAAATATCAGTACAAAAAATGTGAAAACTACGGCAAAAATCGCGATAATCGGTATTTCCGTAACAGTGGAAGTCGTGGCAACCGCAGTGGAAACGGCGCTTCCCGACATTGAATTTTCGTCCCCGATTATCTCACGTATCGCGTTGCAGGCCTCTATTCGTTTGTCCTGGTCGATAGTCACCGAAAAGAGCGCTGCCCCGTCCTTATAATAGGTTTCGAGGTAGGCCTGGTTCATAAACTCCTGCGGAATAGAGATGTCCTCGCTGTCATCAAGCCATGTTACATCTGTCTCTT
>CAVCFO010000045.1:0-5434 GCA_963601575.1 bacterium | reverse complement strand
ATCTTGCATCCAGTCTTGAGAACGCCGCCGCATCAGCGACAGCTTGTCTATATTAGCATTATTTTGGCCTGCTGTCAATAGCACTTTTGATTTTTTTCATTTTTTCGTTTATTATGAGGAATTTTAGCTGCCAGGAGTTTTGTCTATATTTTGTCTATAAAAGTAAAAAAGACCTTTCGGTCCTTTTTACTGAATTATTTCATACATTTTTGTTGCGGCTTCTTTCTTACAAGATTCGCTTATTTCCAAAATCCTCGCGGATACGGAGCTGTTGCCGAACTCGATGTGGATGATGTCACCCACCTTGACCTCGGTTCCTGCTTTTGCGGGTTTGCCATTTATCGAAATTCGCCCCTGATCACAAGCTTCTTTCGCAACGGTTCGCCTGCGTATCAATCTTGAGTTTTTCAGAAACTTGTCGATTCTCATAAGTGCCTTTCCCTAAGCCTCTAATGAGCCATTAGGTTTGAAATGTTTATAATAAAGGTGATTTCTCACCAATATTATCAAAATTAAATTGCGCCGATATAATCCGGCAAATTATGGCTTATTTGTTTACAGCGTCCTTCAGAGCCTTGCCAGCCTTGAAAACAGGAGCCTTGGATGCTTCGATCTTGATAACTTCTTCCGGCTTTCTAGGATTTCTGCCCTGTCTTGCCTTTCTTTCTCTTGTTTCGAAAGTACCGAAACCGATGAGCTGCACCTTATCGCCTTTTACTAATGCTTCTTCGATGCTTGCAACTACTGCATTGATAGCACCTTCTGCGTCTTTTTTAGTGAATCCTGTCTTCTCTGCAACTGCAGCAACTAATTCAGCCTTGTTCATTCTTAAGTCCTCCTTTAGGTAAATAATAAAATAATGCCTATATCGTTTTTTCTTGCCTTTTGGCCTCTTCCCACAGTTTGTCCATCTCGTCTAAGGACATATCCTCCAAGCGTTTGCCTAGCGTCTGTGCCGCTTCTTCGATAAAGCGGAACCTTCTCATGAACTTATCAGTAGTACCGCTCAGTGCACTTTCGGGATCGATATCCAGGAATCTAGCAACATTCACGCACGAGAACAAAAGGTCGCCCATCTCATCCTCAAGTCTGGTCTTCTTCGGATCCGGCTCCTTGCACAGTTTCAGAAGCTCCGTGCGTTCCTCGGTTACCTTCGCAAATGCTTCCGAAACATCATCCCAGTCGAAGCCCACGTCCGCAGCCTTCTTCTGTACCTTGAACGCTCGGGTCAATGCCGGTAAAGCCTTAGGCACTCTTTCAAGTCGAGAAGCGTGTGTTTTCTCTTGCTTCTCTATTACCTTGATATTTTCCCATTTTTCAAGCACTTTGTCAATAGTTTTTGGCTCATTATTTTGTGTTTCCTCCAAAAAAACATGAGGGTGGCGTCTTATCATTTTTTCGCATTCTTTATTTATTACATCTGTAAGGTCAAATTTTGCAGCCTCTTGGGCAAGCTGTGCATGAAATACAACCTGCAGGAGCACGTCTCCCAGTTCTTCGCGCAGATTGGCCATATCCTTGTTATTTATAGCCTCGACTGTCTCATAGGCTTCCTCTATCATACCCTGCCTAAGACTCTCGTGTGTCTGAACCTTGTCCCACGGACATTCGCGCCTTAGCAGCGCTACGATCTTGGCAAGCCTTTCTATGGCACAGGCGCTTTCCTCTGCCGTCTTTGTCAAATAAAGATATTCTTCCTTTACAGCCATTTTATCTCCTACTTTATAAATTTATCAAGAATCTTCACGAGCTTGTCGCCCTTCGGAAGTCTTTCGATCTCTTCCTTTGTTATAGCCTTTAATGTGAAAATCAAAATCACATAGCAGGCTACCCCGATTGCAATTGCAAGAAGCGTGGATATGGCGTTGCTCGTCGTTATAAAAAAGAGCAGTTTGTATCCTGCAAAAGCCGCGATCCCCATGAGGATAGAGGCCAGTGCCGGCCTAAAATATGTCAAGGAATAATCGAACTTGACATTTATGTCCTTCTTCAAATATGCCGCATTCAGTGCAGTTGCGATAATATATGCAACGATCGTCCCGATAGGACCGCCGTTTACATTGATCGGCCTTATCCCCACAAGTATATATGTCAATATAAGTTTTGCCAGCGAGCCGATGGCAAGGTTTTTTACAGGGATAGCCTGTTTATCAACGCCCTGGAGTGCTCCCGTAAGGGTCTGAAGTGCCGACATGAAGATAATCCCAACGCACATTATCTGCAGGGTCGGCACAGCCGCCGTCGCCTCAGCAAGCTTTCTTGGGTAAAGCAAATGCAAAATCGGCTCCGCCAGTGAAAACATACCCACCGCGCAAGGGAAACTTATGAGCATGGCTGCCCGCATCCCAAGCTTGGTCGTCTCCTTGACATCGTCCATTTTGCCGATGCTAAAGCCCGCTGCGATTGCAGGCACAAGACTCATCACCACCGCCTGGGTGAATGCCTGCGGAAGTCCGATCAGGGAGTTACAATATCCCCCGAGTCTTCCCCACAGCACCTTGGATTCCACAAGGCTCCAGCCGCTGGCTTGGAGTCTTCGCATAATCACGGCGCTGTCTATGGTTTCCATCAGCGGGAGTATCGATGCGCCGATGGTGATTGGAACGGCAATTATCAGGAGTCGTTTTATGATTGCGGAGGTGCTTTCTAGCTTCTCTTTTGATCTATTTCTGTGTATCCTGCTCCTTATGACAGGCAGGCTCCAAAGGTAGATCGCTATGACAACTACAAGGCCTGCCACGGCTCCCGCCGTGCAGCCGAAGGTGGCGCCAGCGTTGGTGGCCTCCAGCCCCGCCGGTATCAGATAATATGCCAGCGAAAGTCCAACAACTACCCGGAAGAGCTGTTCAAAGAATTGAGACAGCGCCGTCGGATTCATGTTTTGCTGTCCCTGAAAATATCCTCTGTATGCCGACATTATCGGTACGAAAAAGAGCGACGGTGCGATAGCCTCGATACACAAGCTCGTCCCCGGGTTCTTAAGGACCACGCTTTCAATAAAGCCAGACCCCAAATGCATCAGCATAAACGAAACAAATCCAAATGCCGCCATAAACAAAAGGGATGTATGAAAAACCTTGTGCGCGCCGCCGTAGTTATTTACTACGACTCGTTCGGATACCATTTTGGAAATAGCCACGGGAATTCCTGCGGTGGAAAGCGTAAGGAAAAATACATATATCGGATAGACCGAGCTGTAATACGAAATTCCCTCTGCTCCGATCCAGTTGGTCAAAGGAAGCCTGAAGAAAACCCCCATGATTTTTACCAGAATTCCGGCAACTCCCAGAACCGCAGCTCCCTTTAAAAATTTATCTCCAGCCATATTATATTAGCCTTTCTTGCTTTAATTCACTCTTCAATTCACTCTTCTTCAGAGCTTCGAGAGAGCTTCGAGCATGTTTTGGTTTTCCCTTTTACAGGGATTCGAGTATTTTCTTTGTATGGAGCTTCGTCTGGCTCATAACGCGCTCAATATCCATGGTCAGATATTCGCCGTTCTCATAAAGGACTTTGCCGTCCGCCATTGTCAAAAGCACATCTGTTCCGGATGCTGAATATACGAGGTTGTTCTTCAGATCGTGGGCCGGGCACATATTCGATGTGCTGATATCAACAACTATAAGATCCGCACGGAAGCCCTGTTTCAGCAGACCGCAGTCAGCCCTTCCCTGTCCGAGAGCGCCGCCCCTCGTAGCCGCATGCAGTGTCTGTGCCGGCGTAACCGCGGTAGGATCCTTAAACATCATCTTCGAAGCTATAGCGAAGACCTTCATTTCCTCGAAGAAATTCAGGCTGTTGTTGCTGGCAACGCTATCCGTTCCTATGGCGACGTTTATGCCGCGCCTCAGAAGCTCCGGCACATTGCAAACGCCGCTGGCAAGCTTCATATTGCTCACCGGATTCGATGCCACCGTTACATTCTTTTCTTTCAATATGTCAAAGTCTTCTCCCTCGATCCAGACGCAATGCGCCGCCGTGGTCGGCAGGTCCAGTGCGCCCAGCTTCGCAAAGTATTGCACAGGGGTGAGCGAATGTCTTTCTTTGCATTGTTCGTGCTCCAGATGTGTCTCAGAAGCATGTATATGCATTCTTGCGCCTACCTCCTTGCCGTAGCCGGCTACCGCCTGTACCGCTGCCGGATCCGAGGTATATTCCGCATGAATGCTCACATCGATCTTTATTCTCTCCTCGCTCGTATTATGATATGCTTCGAATGTCCTCTTCATTTCTTCCATGGACGGAAGCTGCCAAATATCGCTGTCGTCAAAATGAACTATGGACCTTGAGATATTTCCCTTCATCCCGGATTCTGCGGTCGCCGCAACCATATCATCGATAAAGTAGTACATGTCGCTGGTCGATACAATGCCGAATCTCATCGATTCTGCCATTGCGAGCATCGTTGCCCAGTATACGGCCTGCCCCGTGAGCTTGTCCTCAAAAGGGAAGATCCTCTTGCTCAGCCAGTCCTGGAGCGCCATATTCTCGCCGTAGCCACGCATGAGCGTCATCGGAGAATGGCCGTGAGAATTATAAAAAGCGCTCATCAGCAGCTTTCCTTTTCCGTCATAAATCCTGCCATAGTCTGTCGTATTCGCCGGCTCCTCGGCTCCAATATAGTCTATGCGGTTTTCTGAAACTCCCACATACATATTTTCTCTTATATCAAAATTCTCATCTAAAATGGTTATGTCCTTAAATAGCATGGTTTCCCCCTTAAATAAATTAAATTTCATAGAAAAGAACCGTCAACACAGCGCGGTTCCATTTTTGGGTATAAAAAATTTTGTCATATCGGTTTTTTCCAGCGCAAGAAGTTTGACTTTGCGGTCAATTCCCCCTGCATAGCCCGTGAGGCTGCCGCTTGTTCCCACAACCCTGTGGCAAGGGATCATAAGGGAAATCGGGTTATGCCCCACCGCGCCCCCCACCGCCTGGGCAGACATTTTTGCAAGCCCCTTTTCTTTGGCAATTTCGGCGGCAATTTCGCCATAGGTCATGGTCTTGCCGTAGGGTATGGTGAGCATAATGTCGCAAACCCTTTTGCGGAAAGGGGTAGAATCATACTTCATAGGCGGAAGAAAATCCGGTTCCTGCCCGGAAAAATAGATGTCAAGCCACCGCCGAGCATCCTTAATGAGCGGAGGCTCTTTTTCCTCGGTTACCTCCGGAAGGGTATAGCCAAAATGTCTTTGGCCGTCAAACCAAAGTCCGATGATCGCCTGGCTGTCTGCAGCAATGGTGATAGGCCCAAGCGGCGAATCATATTTGCCTGTATATGCTTTCATCTTCCAATCCTCCCACTTGTAAGATACCATAATTCATGCCGATTTTCAAGTGAATTTAGGAGTTTGACGAATAACTTGAGAAACAGCGTACCTCACTTAATCCATAGAATTAAAAATATCTCCATCTATCGCCAGTATGTCGT
>CAVCFO010000044.1:0-5859 GCA_963601575.1 bacterium | reverse complement strand
ACCTGTGACCCTCTGCTTGTAAGGCAGATGCTCTCCCAGCTGAGCTAAACTCCCACAATGCATTTGAACTGCTCGACACATTTATTAAGTATACACTGTCATGTCTATTTTGTCAAGCACATTTTTAGCTTTTTGTAGCTTTTTTCGATTCCGGCTCGCATCGAAAGCGAATGTCTTTCTCACGAGCCGAAATCTATATTAGCACACGAAAGCGTCCTTGTCAACTCTAATTTTCGTTTTTCCTCTTTTTATTTGCCGAAAGAAAACAGACCTTTTTTCTGATAAGGCTCTGCGCTGATTTTGCCAAGCTCATAGCCAGTCTCTGCGATAACGCTCTTGATTTTTCCCTCATCGAGCGCTTCTTCGCTGATGATCTCAGTCTGATTTTTTACATGAGAGGACGTTACTTTTTTTACCTTAAAAGCGTTTCTTATCGCCTCGTTTACATGGTTTTCGCACATTCCGCACGCCATTCCTTTTACTTCTAATGTTGTCTTAATCATTTCAAAACCTCCATATATCTTATTTTTTATTTTTAACTGCTTCGTATGGTTTTACGAAATTCAGCCGCAAAGCGTTGGTAACTACACAAAAGCTCGAAAGGCTCATTGCCGCCGCCGCAAACATCGGATCAAGCGTCAGTCCCGCAAAGGCGAAAACGCCTGCGGCGAGTGGAATCCCAAGCGCATTGTAGAAAAACGCAAAGAAGAGATTCTCGTGGATATTTCTAAGCGTCGCACGGCTTATCCTCATGGCTGCCGGAACGTCTCTTAAAGAACTTTTCATAAGAACTACATCTGCCGCGTCTATCGCCACGTCGCTTCCCGCACCTATTGCAATGCCTATGTCTGCCCTTGTAAGAGCCGGAGCGTCGTTTATACCGTCACCTACCATGATGACCTTGCCCTGCTTCTTCAGCTCGCTTATAACGCTTTCTTTGCCATCAGGCAGCACTCCGGCAATAACTTCGCAGGCGCCGGCCTTTTTCCCGATTGCGCGGGCTGTTTTTTCGTTGTCTCCGGTAAGCATTACCACGCGAATTCCCATTTCTTGCAATTCGCTAATCGCCTCGGGGCTATCCTCTTTTATCTCGTCTGCCACCGCAATCATGCCTATCAGTTTTCCTTCTTTAGCAAAGAGGAGCGGAGTTTTGCCTTCATTTGCGAGGTTTTCTGCCTGCGTCCTTATATCTTCTGATATTTCGATTTTTTCGCGGGCAAAGTTCATGCTTCCGCCGAAAAGCTTTTCGCCTCCTAAAACTGCTTCCACGCCGCTGCCGGGCAGTGCCTTAAATTCTGACACTTCCTCCGGCTCTATGCCCGCTGCCTCGGCATTTCGGATAATCGCTTTTGCCAGCGGATGTTCGCTTTTTGCCTCTATGGATGCCGCAATCTTTAGTAGGCCTTCTTCCGTTTCGCCGTCAAAAGGTACAATATCCGTAGCCTCCGGCTCGCCTTTTGTTATTGTCCCCGTCTTGTCGAGGGCTACGATTGTGATCTTTCCGGTTTCTTCGAGAGAAACCGCCGTTTTGAACAAGATGCCGTTTCTTGCTCCCACGCCGTTTCCTACCATTATGGCAACCGGCGTCGCAAGTCCCAGCGCACACGGGCAGCTGATTACAAGCACGGATATGGCTCTTGCGAGGGCGTAGGCAAATTCCTGTCCGACTGCCAGCCACACTATCAGAGTTATCGCAGAGAGCGTCATAACCGTCGGCACGAAGATTCCGGAAACCCTGTCTGCGACTTTGGCTATGGGGGCCTTTGTTGCCGCGGCGTCCTCAACCATTCGGATAATTTGCGAAAGTGTCGTATCTTCGCCTACTCGCGAGGCTTCGCAGCGTATAAATCCGGAGCTGTTGATGGTTGCAGCCGACACCGTATCGCCCGGCTTCTTATCTGCCGGAATGCTTTCTCCCGTCAGCGCCGATTCGTCCACCGCCGTGGCCCCTTCGATTATGATTCCGTCTACCGGTATGTTTTCGCCGGGGCGCACAACAAAGATATCCCCCTTTTTTACTTGCGCTGCAGGAACTGTTTCTTCCTTGCCATCCCGCATGATCCTTGCGGTTTGCGGAGCGAGTTTCATAAGGCTTTTGATCGCGTCCGTGGTTTTGCCCTTTGACCGTGCTTCCAGCGTCTTACCCACTGTAATAAGCGTGAGTATCATTGCCGCCGACTCGAAATAAAATTCGTCCATATAGGTCATAACGGCCGCCATGTTGCCTTTCATCTGTGCGTCCGTCATCAGGAAAAGTACTGCCACACTCCACACAAAAGCCGCACTTGCCCCAAGTGCCACCAGCGTATCCATGTTCGGAGCCCGGTGCCAAAGGCTGCTAAATCCATTTATGAAAAACTTTTGATTTATTACCATTATGATGCCTGTCAGGAGAAGCTGCAAAATTCCCATCGCCACATGGTTTTCTGCCATCGCAGCCGGAACGGGCCAGCCCCACATCATGTGCCCCATGGAAAAATACATGAGAATCAATAGGAAAATCACCGAAACCGTCAGTCTCTTTTTTAGTTTGGGAGTTTCCGTGTCCGAAAGTGCGTCTTCCGCCGTGCTATCTGATGCAGATGCCGCACTGCTGCCGCTTACGTTTTCCGCCGCCCTATCTTTTCCCTTTTTTATAGAAGCCTTATAGCCTGCCGCATTTACCGCCGAAATTATGCTTTCGGGGCTTGCGCTTCCCTCCACCGCCATGGAGTTTGTCAGCAGGCTCACGGTGCAGCTTGTAACGCCGTCAACCTTTGAGACCGCTTTCTCCACCCGGGCGCTACATGCGCTGCAACTCATTCCCTTTACATTATATTGTCTCATCGTCAAATCACCGCCTATTTCATGAGTTTTTGCATGGTTGTCACAAGTTCGTCGATTATCTCATCGTTTCCGTTTCGTAAGTCGCGAACCACGCAGTTTCTTATATGGCTTGCAAGAAGCTCTTTGTTAAAGGCATTCATCGCCGCATTTACCGCTGCCGACTGCATGAGTACGTCGTTGCAATATGCGTTTTCTTCTATCATGGACTGAATGCCCCGCACCTGTCCCTCAATTCGTTTCAGCCTGTTTATGAGCGCTTTTTTCTGTTCATCCGAGCGGATAGTCGTCTTGTTCTGGCAGCAGCATTTTTTACATTCACTCATAGTTTTTCCTCGCTTTGCATAAGTTATTTATCTTGTATTTATCTTGCTTTCGTTTGCGTCGTATACCCCCATAGGGTATTTTGTCACAAGGGCTATATACCCTATCTCGCATGGGTCAAACAGTAAATCGCAAATAATTTCGTGGGAATTTTGGTTGGCTCTATAGATTTTTGGGGGGGGGATTTTTTTGAAAGAAAAAACCTGCGATGCGTTGACAATGCGCAGGCAGGTGTGGTTTAGCCTTTTACATTTTTATGATCTTGGTTGCTTCGTTTTTAAGCACGCTCTTTCCGCCGGTGAGGTTTGCGACAAGTCCGGCAAGTTTCTCCGCATTTTCCGGCAGACAGGAAAGCTCCGCTTCCACCACCTCGGTATAAGAAATTTTATCAATGGAAAAAATCGATCCCGCCAAATTTTGCAATTTTGCAAGATAGGTATAGTCTATCGCGTAGGTCTGAACGCACCGCCGGCAGACATCGCAAACTCCCGCTGCGTCGAGTCCAAGCTTTGCGCTGCTCGTATACGCCCGCACCAGTCCTCCCGTTCCTAGCTTGATTCCGCCGAAATAGCGGGTCACAACCACGACTACATTGGTGATGCCCTCCGAAACCAGCATCTTAACAATGGGTGCACCCGAAGTCCCCTGAGGCTCACCGTCGTCCGACGCCCACTGAGTCTGGAACTTGTCCCCCAAAACCATGGCTGGGACATTGTGGGTGGCGTCTTTGTGCTTTTTTCGTATGGCGGCTATAAATTCTTCTGCTTCTTCCCTCGTTTCAGCCGGGCTGACATAGGCTATAAACCTTGATTTTTCAATTATTTGCTCGGCATTTGCCGCCTTGCGCACAGTGCTATAAAGTTTCATTATATTTCGTACTCCTTGAGCCTGCGGTAGTCCGCTTCCTTTAGCTCAACCTCAAAATATGTCCCGTCCTCCCGGTACTCCATGATGTTGACCTTGGCTTTCTCGCAAAGATATGAGCTGACATCTCCCTTTGCATATGGCACCAAAAGCCGCGCCGAAACATCGTCTTTAAAAATTATGCCCTTAATTTTTTCGAGAAGCTCGTCGATATGCAGGCCGTATTTTGCCGAAATAAGCAGGCTGTCACTTCCCGGGAGAGGCATGAGCCCCGTTTTTTCGGTCAAATCTATCTTATTATATGCAATAATTTTTTCTTTGCCCTCCGTGCCGATTTCCGCCAGGACTTTGTTTGTGACATCAATCTGAAAGTCGTAGTTTTCAAAAGAGCTGTCCACCACATGGATAAGCAGATCCGCATAGATAACCTCTTCAAGGGTCGCTTTGAACGCTTCCACCAGCGAATGTGGCAGCTTGCTCACAAATCCCACCGTGTCCACCAAAATAAAGCGATGGTTCGTGTCGAGCACAACGCTCCGCTGCTGCGTGTCCAGAGTAGCAAAAAGCATATCCTTTTCAAAGACCGTCTTTTCTTCTTTTTCGGTAATTTCGAGGATTTTGTTCATCAGAGCAGACTTTCCGGAGTTGGTGTAGCCCACAAGAGCTACCACCGGAATCTCGCTTTTTTCTCTGCGGGATCTCTGCACTCCTCGCGTGCTCGAAAGCTGCGCAAGTTCCTCCTTGATATCCTGAATCCTGCGTTCAATGTGTCTGCGGTCGGTTTCCAGCTTTTTTTCGCCGGGGCCTCTGGTGCCTATGCCGCCTCCCAGGCGGGAAAGGGATTTTCCAAAGCCGGTAAGCCTTGGCATACGGTATTTGAGCTGTGCAAGTTCTACCTGTAATTTCCCCTCTTTCGACGTGGCACGGTCTGCGAAAATGTCGAGGATCAAAATCGTCCTGTCGATTACCCGTACCCCTACCGCATCTTCGAGGTTCCTCAGCTGCATTCCCGTCAGCTCATCGTTGAAAATGACGGTATCCGCCTCCATGTTTTTTACCATTTCTGCCAGTTCTTCGACTTTTCCTTTTCCGATTAGGCTTGCGATATTTGGGCGTTCCAAATTCTGAATCATTTGACCCAGAACCTCCACGTTCGCAGCCTCGGCGAGTCCTTTCAATTCCTCCATGGAATAGGAAATATCTTCGGTTCTCTGAAGTCCCACCAAAATGGCTCTGTATTCGTCTTCTCTTATAATTTCGTTGTTTTCGTTAAATCTAAGCATAGTCTAAAGTATATCATACGCTGCCTGCGGGCGTAGGGGCTTGCGCAGCTAAAACTCTGCTGCTCTTATGTGCGCATGGTTTGATGCCTTTCCGCACAATGCAACCTTTCTTAAAAAAGCATACCGCATATTTCAATATTTCCTGGTAGCCGTCATCTTCAAGCGGCACGGCATACTTTTGCTCCTCAATCTGAGCAAGGGCTTCTTCGCATTTTTTCTCCATTCCTCGGAATGTATCCGAAATTTTTAGCTCTAGGATTATGGCCCGGCCCATGAATTTCAGTTCGGTCAGCACGATATCGGGTCTGCCGTTTCCGCTCTCGCGGTTTGAGTACGCGCGGTATCGTCCGGCGTTACTCAGAATCCCCGTCATAAAGCCGTGATAGTAGCTTTCTGCGTAGTCGAAATAGCTGATGGTATCTAGAAGCTGCTCATTTAAAAAGTTTTCGATAGCTTCGCAGTCACCGGTTTCAAGAGCGTGTATCAAAGGGCTTCGGTCAGCCTTTTCGATTTTTTTCTCGAACCACTGGGAAATGGAATCCTCATATATCGATTCGATTTCTAT
>CAVCFO010000043.1:0-6069 GCA_963601575.1 bacterium | reverse complement strand
TGATAAACGGAATCCCCAGCCCGTTTGCAAATCCTACGAAAACAGAGCCGAGCAGAGCCCCTGCCCAGCCGCCGATAAATGCGAGAAACCCGTAGCCTGCTACAAACATCAAAGGCGCAACGAGCCGCGTATTATTCCCGGCGGCTTTTTTGATATGAACGAAGCTAAGCCCGCCGAAAAATGCCACTATATCCATGCCCGCCATGATGACGGAGATGTAATGCTGCGGGATGATTCCCTCTTTCGCGGTTTCCATGGCAAAATCGCAGGGAAAGACAAAGAAAGAAATCATCAGGAGGAACATAGCTATGACAAAGTTATAGTATTCTCCGAGAGCGGAATTTTTCTTTCGGTCTTTCGCAATATCAGTCATGTCAGCCTTTGCGTCGCCGGTATCCTTGGCGGAGGCAGGCTTATTTTTGCTTGCGATTCGTTCGTTTGGCAGGAACAACAGGCAGAGAACAACGCTGATAAGCCCCATCAGATACACGAGAAAGCTGAGACGCCAACTGACCGTCGCCAAAAGCCCGGACAGAAGCGTTGCAACTGCACCGCCCATCTGGTTCATAGCCGAGGAATAGCCCATGAGCCTGTCCTGCTTGTCACGGGTGAAGTAAAACGCAAGAAGTCCCGTGGAAAGTGGCATGATGATTCCCACGCCGATTCCCACCAAGGCGCGAAATAAAAGCACGCAGTAAATATTGTCGATAATTCCGGCAGCCGCACCCCCTGCGGTATAGAGTAAAAGCCCAAACATGAGTAGGTCGCGGGCTTTGAACTTTGCAGAAAGCTTTGGAAACACAAGGCTGGTAAGCACTATAAAAAGCGCCGGAGTGCTGATAATCATCTGCACCAAAAGCTGATTTGCCCCCGCAAAATGCTCCTTGATGATGCCCAGCGCCGGAGCAACGGCAGCACCCGCCATGACGGTGAGCAGTGATAGGGAAAGAATGGCAAGGGCAAGATTTTTTCGCCTGCCCGGATTGCTTTGTTTAATTTGTTCTTTTGTCGTATTCATTTTAGATACCTCTTTCTGAAAATTTGCAAAAAGAAAAAGCGCAAGGCCCCGTTTGGACTTACGCTTTCGCTACACAACTTTTTGAATATTATCATTTTACCCCTTGAAATTTGGATTTGTCAAGGGGCAATTGAAACCGGAACCATGCAAAATCCTGAAAACAAGATTCTGTTGCAGCACCGAAGCCTTGTAGTTGCACCGTCGCAACGAAATGTTTCTTTTTTGTCAATGTCAGAGCAAAGAATGTGCAAATATTGCGATTCTTGAAATTGGCACATTTTTTGCTCTATGTGTTTATGCAATTATATATAAGTGCTTAATAACATTGCGGAGGAGGAAAATATGGAAAAAAAGTCTCAGGTTGCACTTGTAAAAAGTGAAGACATTCAAGCCAATGTGACAAAAGTTTTCGAATTGCTTGGCGGCGTTGAAAATCTGATAAAACCGGGCAGCGTAGTTATGCTGAAACCGAATGCAGGACACGCCGAACCGCCGGAAACTTCTGTCTGTACCAACCCGGAGGTTGTAAGGGCAGTAATAAGAGAAGTGAGAAAAGCAAACCCTAAGGAAATCGTAATCTGCGAGGCTGCGGCAATCGGCTGCGATACGCTCGAATGCTTCAAGGTAAGCGGCATCCAAGCTGTGGCAGATGAAGAGGGAGTAGAATGCTACGATATCAAAAGAGAAAAGGATCTGGTTACCGTGGCGGTTCGCGGCCACCGCTCCAATATTGAAAAAGTTAAGCTTCCAAGAAGACTGATCGAGGCAGATCATCTCATCAATTTGCCGATCCTGAAGGCTCATGCATCCATGGTATTTTCGGGAGCTCTCAAAAATATCAAAGGAGTTGTTCAAGACAAGGTACACATGGACATGCACAAGCAGGACCTTACCATGGCAATGATGGATGTATGGTCGGTATGCAAAGCTGATTTGAACATTATGGATGCGCACCGCGCGGCTTCCGGTTACAGCCCGCATATGCCTGTACCAATTGAAACTAATATGATTTTGGGTTCAAAGGATCCTGTTGCGATCGACCGCGTAGCCTGCGAGGTTACCGGCATCGACACTTCGGGAGTTTCCTATTTTACAGTTGCAGAGAAAGCAGGTCTGGGCTGCTACTCGATGGATCAGATCGAGGTAATCGGTGATAAAATAAAAGATTGCTTCTATCAGATGTGGATTCCGTATATCGGTGATATGAGCAAGAGATGGCCGGAATATGATGTAAGATGCGCCGGAGGCTGCTCGAGCTGCCAAGCGCTTCTTGCGATAAATATGGAAGAGCTAAAGGCGGTCGGTGCATATGATGAAAATGCAGGAATGACAGTAGTAATCGGCGGACTCAATGATATACCGGCGGACATTCCTGACGAAAAAATTGTTTTGCACGGAAATTGCACGAAGAAATACCTGAAGCAGCACCCGAATGCATATCACATTTTGGGATGCCCTCCAAACGAGCCGGCGCTTTATTTGACCATTCAGCGCCATGAGACCATAGACGGAACAGGAGACCAGGAAGATGAGATCATCCGTCCGTGCATGGCAAGGGATGCTGAGGTATGGCATGACTATGTATTTGCAAAATTCGAGGAATACAAGAAAGGTAACCTGAAAGATGGATTCTAAAAACAGCGCACTGCACGCCGAGGGATATGTACGAGTTCCGGCGGGAAAAGAATTTTGGGAAATGCTCGAAATGATATTCACGGATGAATTTATGAAAGCATATACGAACTTTGAAAGTTTCGAATATTTCAGATATTCCAGTGCAGTGATGGTGAACTGGGGAGGAGATGAAATGATTTACCACAAGAGCGTCTTTGACCATTTCGTTCGCGAGAGCACGGAATTCGGCACATGGGATGACATGGTAATGAAAGCTGCCGACCTTAGATTTACATCAAGATAAATTAAGATAGGAGGAAAAAACAGTGAAAGAAAAGCAAAAATTGCAGTCGGAAAATACGAAAGCAAATTTCGGAAAAGCCTGGGCCATTATACTTTATTGCGCGGTTATGTTTTGGTTCCTGATCGGATTTTCAATCGACGGACAGAATATCGTAATTGAAGTTTTCGCAGGCCAGTATTGGGAAAGCTTAGGATTCGCGGATCAAACGGCGCTCCATGCAGAGCTTCTCAACTTGGCAATGTGGGCAGGTCTGATTGGCGTAATCGCATACTTTGTTATCGGCAGAATTTGTGTAAAAGTAGGCGGACGTACACTTTCGGCAGTATGCCTTGCACTTGCAGGTGCATCGTATATCTACTATGGACGTGCAACAGACACCACGAGCTACTTCATAGGCCTAACCCTTGTTACAATCTTTATCAACGGCGCTGCTTATATAGGCGGAGGAAACCTTGTAACTCAGTGGCTACCGAAAAAGAAGGGACTGGCTAACGGTTTTACTACCATGGGTCATAACCTCGGCTCAGCCCTGTATGTTCCGCTTATTTCGGCTCTGATAGGTGCCTACGGAATGGCAAACGGCATGATGGTAACCGGCGTTGCGGCAATCGTAATAGCAGTAATAGCTTATTTGGTAATTCGTGATACTCCGCAGGAATGGGGAATCTATCCGGACAACGTAACAGAAGATGTATATGAAAAAGAATATGCGCACTTCAGCACGGAAAACACGAGCCGCTGGACGGTTGCGGGGCTCCTGAAAACAAAGGAAATGTGGCTCGTATCTCTTATCATCGGTATAAACCAGCTTGTTACAACGGGCGTTATGAGCCAAATGGTTCCAAGAAATATTGAGCTTGGATTCACTCAGGAGAAGGCGGTGCTTTTGATGACAGTATGCGCGCTTATCGGTCTTGCGGGATCCTACGGTTTTGGATTCCTCGACCAGAAGATGGGCGTAAAGACAGCTATCAGGACCTTCCTTATTTGGTATTCGGCTGCTCTTGCGGTTAACTACATACTAAATGACATGCTGGGCGGATATATCTGCGTTATGATGGTAGGCGTTGCGATCGGAGCTTCGGCAAACTTCATGGTTTCGCTTCCGGCATCGGTTTTCGGAAGACACAATTTCGACCTTGTATATTCGATCTATTTCCCTATCATGGAAATTGTACTTATGCTCAATTACAAGATTAACTCCGTTGCGCTTTCGCTAACGGGAAGCCTGAGAGGCGCATACCTGGTATTTATCGCTCTGCTCATTGTGAATATCGTTTTAATCTCAGTGCTTAACGTAAGAAAATACAATCTGGACTATCAAAAGGAAGATGAAATCCTTGGGAAATAGCCGGCTGTAGCGAAAGAAAAAGAGTAATGCCTCAAAATAAATAAAAAAAGGAAGTGCCAGCATCGTTAAAAGACTGCGTGCACTTCTTTTTTTACAGTGCGCCCGGCGGCGCATGTTTTACACAAGCAGTGCAGACCGAAAATTCATAACATTTACCCTAAACTTATTTTTTCGCTTGCGGATAGTCGATCCCGTACTGCTTGATCTTTCTCGAAATTGTAGAAGCGTTGACTCCGAGTTTCTGACCGGCATCGCGGAGGTTTGCCGATGTGCTGAGAACGGATTCAATCAGTTTCTTTTCGTAATTTTCCATCGATTCGGAAAGATTGGAGCCAGCAGAACTCTCGACAGGCTCATCCGCAGGGAAAATATCCAAAAGCCCTCTGAGCATTTCGTCGGTTACGGTATCAGCACCGGATGCGCAAATCGTAAGGTATTCAATAATATTTTCGAGCTCGCGTATATTGCCCGGCCAGGAATATTGTTTCATCAGGGCAAGCGAAGACTCGGACAGGGTAAAGCTGCGCTGATGCTTGGCCGCAAAATAGTCCATGAAATGCCGAATCAAATCGTCCAGATCCTCTCCACGTTCGCGAAGAGGCGGAATCTTGATTGGAATGACATTTAGGCGGTAATAAAGATCTTGGCGGAAGGAGCCTTCAGAAACTTTCTTTTTCAAATCGGCATTTGTCGCGGCAAGAAACCGAATGTCAAGTTTTATCGGGCGTGTGCCGCCTACGCGGATAATTTCGCGGTTTTGAATTGCTCTCAAAAGCTTTGCCTGCAGATCCATCGGCATTTCGCCGATTTCATCCAGGAGAATCGTGCCTCCGTTTGCGATCTCAAAAAGACCGGCTTTGCCGCCTTTGGCAGCACCGGAAAATGCCCCTTGTTCGTATCCGAAAAGCTCGGATTCAAGCAGATTTGCCGGAATAGATGCGCAGTTTACCTTGATGAACGGCTTTTGGCTACGCAAGCTCAACCGACATATTTCGTCTGCAACAACTTCTTTGCCCACACCGGACTCCCCCGAAATCAGGATAGTTGCGTCTGTCGGCGCGGCCATTTGTATCGTAGCCGTGATCATATTGTAGGACGGAGACGAGCCGGACAGACGAGCCGAAGGATAATTTTCCTCTGAAATTATACGGATGCTTTCCTTGCCTAGGGAGTTTATCTCCTGCAGGAATTTTTCGTAGTCCTCCTGCAAGGCCCGCAGAGAAAGCACGGGACGACTGCTGACCACGACCTGGTGGAGGGTTCCGTCTTCGTTGAAAAGAGGGACTCCTACGGTATATCCGACGCTTGGTGGATCGGTCTTGTTGACTGTGGACAGACGGAATACCTTGCGACCTGTTTTGATGACATCGAGGGTCGCACCTCCCGTAAAAAGGCTACCGTCTTCGACAATATCCTGTACCGTGCGGCCGAGAACTTCTTCCGGCAGAATTTCGGTATTTCGTTTATGGGCAGGGTTAACATATATACAAACGCCGTCTTTGTCCGTAATGAATATGCTGTCATCAAGGGCATCCACCACATGCTTGAAGTCGATTCCAAGATCAAGAAACGCATCCAAATCCACCGAGATTTCCTCGAGAAAAGATTTCATATATTCGGCATTTTGATAATCTTTGTTACTCAAAGCAGCCCAAATTTTTTCCTTAACATTGCAAATTGCAAGTACCTGATTCATAGAGCCCGTCGATCCTTTCTTCGTTTTGATAATATTATATCAAAACGGCTGCGCAAAGTAAAGGCTCTGTTGTTGTCTTGCAACAA
>CAVCFO010000042.1:0-7736 GCA_963601575.1 bacterium | reverse complement strand
TTGCTGTGGTGGACGATGAGAGGCTCGAACTCTTGACCTCCGCGTTGCGAACGCGTAAGAAAACATTGAAATTTCAACGCTTTCGAGCATTTGTGTCACACCCCGTGCCACACGCAAAAATTCTTGCGCCCACAGCAGCAGAAATTCTACATCTTTCTTACCACCGTTTTCACTGCCCAAACATCTTTTCGGCGGCTTCAATTATTGCAAAATTATTTGTATGTGTATATATGTTTGCAGTCAGCCTTATATCAGAATGCCCCATGAGATATTGCGCCACTCTGATATCAACTCCCTGCCGGCATAGGTTCGTGCAGTAGGTGTGCCGGAGATTATACGGCACAAAATCGTCTGCAAGGGGCAGGGGAGGAAGCAACTCGTTTCGGAACACCTTACAGCCCATTGAGATGTTCATCGCCCGCCGGAGCGCATTGAGCGAACATTTCAGGCTCGACTTTGTGAGTTTGTTACCCTTTGTGTCGGTAGCAATATAGCTAAACTTTGGAGTATCTTTTATCCTCTGATATAGTTCGTCCGGAAGCGGAACATTTCGGTCGGCGTTCTTTGTCTTTGTCCCTCTGATGTGCAGCACATTATAAGTTTTGCCATTCTCGGTAATCTTCATAATGTCCTTGCCCATAGCCTCCATTGCTTCTGAGGTACGGCAGCCACAGTAATACATCAGCAGGAACACGATAAAACGGTCGTTTTCCTCGCAAGCTTTGAGAAAGTGAGTTTCCTCTTTGGCGGTAATAGCCCTGCGGTGGTTTTTCGTGCCTTTTGGCTTCTGTAAATCTATCGTCGGGTCTTCTGCTATTAGCTTATTGGTTTTCGCCTTTGAGAAGATAAATCTAAGCATCTGATAGATATCTGAAATATAAGCCTGCGAATAGCCTTGCAATTCGTTCAGCACGCATTGCACATCAAAAGGCTTTATCGACTTGAGAGGGCGGTCACCGATGAGAGGGAATATACTCGATTTCATTTTGCCTATATAGGCTTTTCTTGTAATGTCCGCCTGACCGGTCTTATATACATCGACGCACTTCAAAGCCCAGGCTTTCACGGTAGTGTTTCCGGACACGACAATATGACCCTCTTCCAAATCCCTTATTTTATTTGCCATTTTCATAATGGCTTCTTTTTCAGTCTTTCCTCTGACGGTATAACGCTTACCCTCAAAGGTAAAAGTCTTTCTCACATAATCCATAACAAACCTCAAACACTAAAAGCTCCATAGAACCACAAACCGCGATTTCTGGTTCTATAAACCTTCTCAAAAATCAGTCAATATCTTCATCAGAATGTTTACGCTTCCACCATTCCAAACGAACAATTTTTTATATACTTACCGGAGGCAACAAGGTCGTCTGCATATTCTAGAAGCTTCTCCTGGCCTTCCTCATTTAATTCTCTGTATAAAAAAATAAGCTCTTGCTCATCTTCGGCAAGGGCAGCAGGGGCGGCGGGGCTGGAAACATCCTCGTTAATTAGCTGATTCATGGTCACATTGAAGATATCAGCGATAACCTTGACCGTGGATATTGATGGCTCAGAAATTCCGCTTTCCCATTTTTGTATTGTTGTAAAAGATTTATAACCGAGCTTCTCCGCGAGAGCCTCTTGCGACATATTAAATTTTTTTCGTAAATATCTTAAATTAGTTGAAAAGTTCATATCCGTGCCTCCTTTGTTTGTAAATTACATTATAAACAAATTTGAAAAATAATCAAGACATTTTTAATAAAAACAGAAAAAAGTTGAAAAAAAATCAAGAAAACTCTTGACACTTGAAAATAAATCAAGTAATATATTCATGAAAGGAGGTATCGAGCAATGCAATATACACTCAAAGAGTTGAGAGCAAGAAAAAACTGGACACAGCAAGAAGCCGCAGAAAAGCTTGGGATCTCAACGCAAACCTATAATTCTTGGGAGTCTGATTTCGGCAAGGTAAAAGTAAGAGCAGCGGCAAGCGTCGCTAATTTATACGGGGTAAAAATAGACCAAATCGCTTTTGCGTAATTTTTTTGCCGTCCTACTTGAAAATAAATCAAGTAAAAGATACAAGACACCAACATGAAGAGGGGAGGGAGAGAATGACAGCCTCGCTTATATGGATAGCCGCAGCGATCGGAATTGCAGCCATGAAAAAAATAGAACCGCAGAACCGAGCTTATCCGATATATGCGGCCACTGTAGCAGCGCTATTCACAATCGTAACATATTTTTCATAATTCGTGAGAACAGGAGAAGAAAACGAGGAGAAGAAATGAAAGTAGCAGTAACAATCAAAAACGGAAACAAGAAGCTAGAAGCGCTAGAGGAAGCGGAAAAACACATCGAAGCGGCAAGACAACTCTTTTCGTGGGCGCTGAACGGTCCGATAGAGCTTGAAATGCAAGAGCCGCCCAAAACAGACGGCTCAGACAATTAGTTTTGGAAAAGTTCTAATCTGTTAAATAGATAGCTTAAACAGATTATAACGCAGGGAGGAGAAACAAACAAGACACCAAGGAAAGGAAGGAAAGAGATGAGCGAAGAAGTTTACTGTTTGTGGCAGCATTTCAAGGCTTTCTACGAGCAGTGCCAATCAGAACAAACTGCCGACTTCGGCGCGCCATGTTCTGATTGCAAGCTATGGGACGGCTGCAAAGGAAACTGGCTCGGCAAAATCGGCAAATCAAAGCCTGAAGATATAAAAATCAATATGGCGCTGAAGCCTGAATAAAGAGCGGGCAGGCACCATGTTCATCAAGGCAAGTGCAACTATCTATATCATCGCAGAAAAAGCCCATTTTCTTATATTGCAAGGCAGAAACCTCTGCGATATACAGAGTAGCGAAAACTACTTCGATAGATTTCGTCATTCCCGTATAAGGGCACTCGCCGCGATACTGAATACGAATATTATTCATAGCAAACCTCCTTTCGATTTAGTTAAAACAATTATATCGCAGGGAGGAGAAAAGCGCAAAGAGAAAAGATACTTTGGAGAGGGAGGCAGAACAGATGAAATGCCCACGCTGCGGCAGTGACCGCATAAAAGAAAAAGACAATTTCTGCGGCGAATGCGGCGCGAAACTAAAGCGAATCTGCGACTGCTGGATAAAAAAAGGCAGCTACGACTGCGAAGAGGATAACTGCCCCGGCTACAAGCTTTTTGCTAAGGAGGCAAGGAGCGCTTCGCGAACAAGACAGGAGAAGAAAACATGGAAAAGAAAGATCTTATAAACAGTATGCAAAGAACAACCAAGAACCTGTTTGCCACAAGACAGGATGTGGCGGACTGGTTCAATCTTAAAGACCCGCACTATGCGGCAAAATACCTCGCAGGCGTCGAGGCAATAGACGGAAAGTATTATTTCATTCCGGAGATCGCCGCCGTGCTGAAGGCAAGGGCAGTTGTCAAATGAAATACTACCTAAAGCCCGGAGAAAAAGAAGAACAAGAAGCTTGCGAGGCACAGGCAAAGGCAATCGGCGAAGCCCTTGCAGGAAAGAAAAAACCGCCCGACGAGGCGATAATCGAAAAGCAGAGGGAGAGGGCAGTGAGCTACTATCAAGAATGTGCATTCCCAAAGCCGGGAAGCGCAAAGAAAAAGAAGAAAGCAAACGGCTATAAGGATAAGCCATATAGAGTGTGCTACTACTGCGGCACACCGAACGCAGAGCGCCACGAGGTTTATCCAGGAATGGGCAGGCGGCAAATCTGCATAGACGAGGGCTTTCAGGTTGATCTTTGCCCGGACTGTCACCGCGCAATCCACGCAAACGACACAGACCGCGCCCGCGCAATCAACAAGTTCTGGCGCGAAAAATACCAGCGCGAGTATGAAGAAAGCCTCATCTCCGCAGGAAAGGACCCGGAAGACGCACGCCAGGCGTGGATTATGCTGATAGGAAGGAGCTACTTATGAGAAAGCGGCCTATGGATAGCAGAATATGCCCAAAAGCAGGTGGGAAGGTAGTAGACACCTGCGAGGGATGCGAATACTACCGTGAAAAACAAAACCACTTCGTATGCGAAAACCCTTGTAGGTGGTACATAAGCCACCCGGAGCCAAAGGCGGCGGTTTTCCCGAAGTCGATGGAAATTTACAAATTAGAAAAAGAAATAGAGACGATGAAGCGCCGGGCTGCCTACCACTACGACAAGAGCCGCCCGAAGTTCGCAAGAGAGGCGGAAGCCGAAATTACGAAATTAAAGTACCGGCTCGCACGGTTAGAAGAGGAGAAAAGCAAATGGCAAAAAGAAAATACAAGAAAACAGGCGGAGGACTGCTCGGGTTAATCGACAGATACAAAAACCCTCTAATCTGCATCGGAACCATAGCGTTTCTCTTAGCAGCTTACAGTTTCGCCTGCGCTGACGATATGCAGACCCGCAGACTCCAGGCAGAGCCTGCAGAGACAGCCACGCAAGATTACACTAGCCTCGCGCAAGACGAGAACGCACAGGAAACACACGAAGAACGCACGGCGCGCGTTAGTGATGAGAGTTGGGAGAGAGTTAGGAGAGAGTTGGGAGAAAGTTGGGGGAGAATTGGGAGAGAGTTGGGAAAACCTCGGCGAGTTCACAGTCACCGCTTACTGCGGCGGATCCTGCTGCTGCGGAGTATGGGCTGACGAGGACTGCACCACCGCAAGCGGCGAAAAAGCCGTTGAAGGCGTGACAATAGCCGCTGATACAAGCGTCTTACCGTTCGGAACAACGGTTAGGATTGGCGGTCAGGAATATACTGTCCAGGACACAGGGAGCGCGATCAAGGGAAACCGCATAGATATATACTTTGAAGACCACGAAGATGCCATAAGTTTCGGAGTACAGAAGATGAATTTAGAAAAGAAAATAGAAAACTAAAAGAGGCTGCCCACGTAACAGCCTCAAACAGATAAAAGACTATGAAAAGAAAGATCCCTTACGAACAGTATAACACAGGAGAAAGACACATGGAAACAAAAAATCTAAAAAACGCCATGAAAAGAATAAACGGCCTCATCAGAATCGCGCAGAAAAGACAAGAATCCGGCAGCGAATGCGACAAGCTGATCGGCCGGCAAGTCGAAAGGAACCTCAAAATGGCAAAGAAAATAATCGGCGAAGAAATAATCTGCTGTGCAGCTTGCAAACATTCCAGAACGCTCCCAGAAGCAATCGATGAGAACCTCGTAACATATGACGAAGCCTCCGGAATGTTCAAGGAAGGCGCAGACTGCGTGTGTGGACTCCTCGTTATCGGAATGCAATACGGAAGCTTCTGCAGCTTCGGAGAAGAGTAGAATCAAAAGGTTTAGAAAAAATCACAAGCAAAATAAAAATTTAAGATAAAACCGGAGGGGGACAAGTTGAAACTCTTTTAGCCTCTTAAGAAAAAACACACCGAGCAGGGAATCTCGCAAAACTTCCTGCCCCTCCGTTTTTATATATGAAAAGAAAGGGGAAAAATGAAAAAGATATATATCAACACATGCGAATTCTGCGGCGAAGAATTCGAAACTGACATAAAACATCAAAATCAACGCTTTTGTAGCAAGGACTGCAGATACCATCACCGCCAGCACGACAAGAGGCAGCCAAAGAAAACAGACAACATCCCCATAATAAACGAAATGGCGCGAAGAAGCCACATGTCATATGGCAAGCTAAAAGCACTCGAATATATGGAAAGGGAAAGAAGACCGCAATGACACACGAGGAAACAAACCTAATATGGAGGATATTAGAAGAATTAAGAGCCGCCCGCAACGAGGCGGTTGAAGAACAGAAATCTCAAGATCCAGCCCACCGCATCGTAGCAGAAATCAGGGAGGATGCTTTCAACAAGGCAATAAACATCGTGGAAGCAGAACTAAACGAAAAGCCCAAAGGCTTCGGCGAGAAGCTGATGGAGAGGCTCACTACAGTATACGAAGAAAATAACTAGCCCTGCACCGCAGGGCATTATCGGCGGACGGGCTTACTCCGGTTCGACTCCGGAGCCGCCGAAAAAATTCCTACTATATTATATATAAGAAAAAATGGCGCTCGGTATGAGCATTCGAGCTCGTAATGAGTAGTAACAAAGGAAACATATATGTATAGACAAAAGAAATATGACATGGGTCTCTTTATGGAAGTAGAAATATTTCCATTCCCTGAGAATAAAAAGCCATATGCGAGAGCAAGGAAACAAAAAGAGTCATCACCGGCACAGAAAAAACTCAACAATAAAAAATCGCAACGGCATTTTAACCGTCTTGTACATACCAATTTTCACGAAGGCGATCTGTTTATAGATTTAACCCTTGACGAGAAAAATATACCTGAAAACAGACAAGGGGTAATCCGACTCGTCAAGAACTATATTGCTCGTCTCAGACGCTATAGAAAAAAACAGGGATTGCCGGAACTAAAATATATTTATGTAGTGTCAGATAGCGATGGATTCGAAAGCAAAAAAAGACTGCATGTTCACATGATTATCAATGCGATGGATCGTAATGTAGCGGAAGAGTTATGGGGACACGGATACTGTGATACTGACCGCTTGCAGTTTAATGAATATGGCGTGACAGGGAAAGTTATTTATATGGCACGCCAGGCAAAAGGAGAACGTACATGGGCGGCGAGCAGAAATTTGAAAAAGGTCAGTGTTGTTATAAGCGATAAAGCCATAACGCGAGCAAAAGCGGAAAAGATGGAAAGAACCCCAGAGGATAGGAGCCTTTTTGAGAAATTATATCCAGGTTGGATATTTACAGATTGTGTTGTAGAATATCAAGATGAAGAGGGACTAAAAAGAGGAACGAGTTTTCTTGTTCGAATGCGGAAGGAGAAAAACAAAGATGATGACGAAAGAAGAATTGGAAAAATTAGAGGCGGTTTATAAAGGCGATGCATCTGCTCGATGGGACGACTTGCTTGAAAAATACAGACATCGCTTAAACTTAAAAAATATAGACGCTGAAGAGGAAGAAAGACTTAGAATTATTTTGATTGATTATCCTAAACGCACATTGTTTTCAGACTTAGAAAAATTTGAATCGCTGCAAGAAAACGAAAAAGAAGTCTTTGAAACTTATCGGATCAAGTATTCAGGGAATTTTGCTATAATCTTAGGACCCATTTCCCAGAGGAGAGAGTTTAAGGTCTTTTCTGATATTGAGATTTGACAGCCTAAGCCTTTAGGCTGATTTATAGTGTGATGAAAGGAGACAAAATGAAGCGAAACGAGGTAATGCAGGCATACTACATACACCGCGAAATTTTGATGTGGGAAAATAAATTAAAACAGCTCCGGCAAGTGTCTGAGGCAAAGTCCGCACCGACATACATTCAGAGCGGCAGGAGCAAGAACCAGATATCAGACTCGATAGGCGAAACCGCGACAAGGCTCGCGGAGGTAGAAGCCATCATCGACGGACTTCTCTCAGAGGTGAAGATCGCAGAGAAGAATATAATAATATACATCAACAGCCTGCAAGACTCACTCGAGCGCCAGATAGTATTCTATCGGTGCATCGAATATCTGCCCTGGCAGAAAGTCGCCCACAAGATCGGCGGCGGCAATACCGCAGACGGCGTGAGAATGAGATTCGACAGGATGTTTCCAAGAAAAAATCACGAAAAATAAATATAAAAATATGCGTCCTTTATTGACAAATATAAAAGTATTTGTTACAATATAATCATCAGGAGGGCGAGATGAAAAGCATATCATCAAGAGAAGTAATCAAGAAACTAAAAGAAGACGG
>CAVCFO010000041.1:0-10685 GCA_963601575.1 bacterium | reverse complement strand
GCGGAAAAGCACGTCCTTGATCGTCACGATGTCTATGGGAGTGTTTTCGTCGTAGTTCGTATCGAAAAGGGCGTTATAAAGCTCGATAAGCCTCGACTTATCGTGAAAAATCGTGACAAAGACCGAATCCTTGTAGGTACGGGTTATCTCCGTCGGTTCTTGCGCGGCAGGCACCGCACTGTTTTTTGTTTTCATGTCGAAATTCTCCTTGTAAAATCACTTGTGACCGGTTGCCTTGCTGGTAGCAATGCAACCCCCTGTCTTACTTTTGCTTTAATTCTAGGAGAATAGTACTATTCGTGTAATTATATTACATCATACCGTAGGCTTTGTCAACACATATTTTTACAACGATAGGAATATTTTTATGCGGTGAAAAATAAACTGTCATACTAAAAGCAGGCGGCAGGGCTATTCCTACTGTAAAAATACCCATATATGTTCATATCTATTGACAAAATTGGTGGGGGGGTATGATAGAAATATGACAATTGCATTGGTTTGCACTAAGTTTGCAATTGTATAGCAACAGAGAAAGGAAATTTAAGATGAAGAGGAAAAGGAAAATATTTGCACTCCTGCTATCGCTGTGCATGGTGCTGACCATGATGCCTGCAGCCGCATTTGCACAAACGAATGGGAAGTCTAACACAAGTGGACTGACTGTAGAATGGAATGACGAAGACATCACAAGCGGAACCATTGAAATTGATGAAGGCGGCGGAAACGGTGTCAGCCTGCCAATCAAATATAACGGCGATGCACTCGGAGAAGGTGTATGGGTAATGGGCGAAAGCTTGAATGAAACCGTATGCAACGCAGGTGTATCTCCGGACAATAAGTATTTTGAATTATATCTGAGCGGCAATGCAGTCGAAGGTGACGAGTGCAAAGTAACATTACTGTACGGAAACAAAGAAAAACCTGAGACTTTGACACTCACCGTAAAGGTCATTGCCGGCATTCGTCTTAAAATCGGAGATAAGATTATAAAAGCTGGTGAAACGATCAGCGACATGGCATCCGCATCCGCACAGGTTTTTCTCGGAAATACACGACTAACCGAATACAACTGGGGTGTACAGGGCACTACGGTTTGTGCAATTAACAATGAGACAGGCGATGGAACGCTTCGGATAACAACCATCGGAAACGGTTACAGCAATTTCAGTGTAAGCTGTACGGATGCTTCACAAAAGGAGCATGAAGCAACATTTACATGGCACGGTTCCGGGATAGATAATGATGATGCCAATGCCAGAAACATGACTCTCACACTTAACAATAAGACGAAACAAGCCGGTGAAAAATTTACGCTGAGGGCAGGAACATTTACCGGCAAAGCATTATTTAACGGTCAGGAACTTAAAGACACAGAATATGAAGTCAAGATTAATAGGGGAAATGGCTGCACCGTGCAGCAGAAGAATGACGGAACCTTTACATTGACTGTCGATACTGCTAAAGATGGGTACTATGAGCTGGTAATTAAAAAGAAGACAGGAGAAAACGAAAATAAAATCGAAGCAACATTTTGGATTCAGGCACAGAATCCAACTGCATATGTGCTGCAGTTCTATGGTATGGAGCAGCTAGCGGATGGAAACTGGAGAAATACAGGATTAGCAACGCTAGGCGTCTTTAAAAAAGCAAAAGATGTTATGTATGCAAAGTACATCGTTACGGATGAGGAAATGAGGAGGATCGATGACGACCACTTTGTAAATGTAACACCTGGAAATATTAAAGTTGAAGTCTGGAGTGAGGACAAAGACGCTTATGTAGATGTGGGAGACTCTAATCCGTTTTCTTTTGAAATGGTCAGCGGACAGGAAGATCTTATGAAGATTTCTTATGATAGAAGCAAAGATAAAAACGGACCGGAATACAAGTTGGTATATACAGATTGCGAGAATGACGAGTATCTTTGCATTAACGATTCTGGAATCAAAGTGGAAAAAACACTTTTGCTTTGGACGAGAAGCATTACGGAGCTAATGTCTAGGGACAGACTTGATCGGGAGGATGACAGCTGGAACTACGACGCACGGAAACCATCACGGGAAGGTCTTGAGGATAATGAGAATTGCGATATAAAGGATGTGTCGGTGAGCATGCCGGCTGGACTTTTCGGCGAAGGTGAAAATCAGATTACGGTTGCCGAAAACAAATCCACGCTGACAGTTGAGACTGACCTGGGTAATGTTACTTTTGATGACAAGGTTATGTCGGAAATCGATGATGCGGATAAAGACGTGATACTGGGAATCCGCAGGGTAGAGGAAGAAGATGAAGACTACAAGAAGATTAAAGGTGTGCTCGGCGGATCATCAACAATCATAGATTTGTCTTTAGAGCATGAGGGCGGAAAAATCAGTGATTTCGGCAGGGGAACCGCATCCGTGGAACTTACATATGAGCAGGGAGATAAAGATAAAACACCGCAGGTTTATTATGTGGATGATACCGGTGCAAAAACAGCGGTAAAAACGCAATACAATGCGGCAAGCGCTAAGCTGACATTTGAAACAAATCATTTTTCGATGTATGCAGTGGAAGAGATAAAATCGACACCGGTTCCAAGCTCCGGCGGATATGTGGCTCCGATAACGGACACCGTGACCAACAAGACAGGGGACAAGACGGGAAGTACCGCTGCGACTACCACGACAACCGTAAAAAACACCACGACAACGGCAGCTGACGGCACAAAGACCGTAGCCGCAAAGGTTGAAGAGGCTACGGCAAACAAAATCGTAGAAAAAGCAGTTGAGAACAAATCCACAGAGGTCGTTGTAAACGCAGCTACCAAAGCAGTCGTTACCGAAACCGAAGCGGGAACCAAGACCGAGGTTGCAATTCCGGCAGTGGCAGTTTCACAGGTAGCGGAAAAGACCGAAGCCGCTGTTACAATCAAATCCGATGCAGCGGAAATAAAACTCGACAAAGAAGCGGTTAAGGCAGTGGCAGAAGCGGCAGGAACCACAGGCGAAGTTAAGTTAGAGGTTGCAACGGTTGCTCAGAACGAAGACAAGGTAGAACTTGACCTGAAGCTGGTAACCTCAAAGGGCAATGTTTCCGATTTCAAGGGCGGAAGCGTTTCCGTGACCGTTAAGCTCAATGCGAAATTGGCAAAAAAAGAAGTTAAGTGCGTATATATTGACGATAACAGCGTTTATCACGGAGTAAAAGGTCAGAAGAACGCCGATGGTACTTTCACCTTCAAAACCGGTCACTTCTCAAGCTACGTAGTTATGGCAGCGAAGGATGCCGACAAGGTGATTGCAGAGCAGACCGCAAAGGTAGAAAAGTTGGTAAGTGATTTGACGCTCAAGGCACGCTCTGCTAAGACCGCCAAGGGTTACATCAAGGTAACCTTGAATGTTAACGCCGATGCAATCAAAGCCATTGAAGACCTTGGCTATACTGTAAAATACAAATTCTACAGAAGCACAAAGAAATCTGCAAGCTACAAAGCTAAGATAGAGAAAGCAGGCAAGACCTATACCAACACCGCAGGCAAGAAAGGCACAAAATACTACTACAAAGCCCGTGTTATGGCATATGATACAGATGAAGCACTTGTTGCGAAGTCAGCTCTTATGCAGTGCAAATACGCATCAAGAATTAAGTAATGGAGAAGAATAAAAATATTCATGGAGACGGATGGCAAGCGCTATCCGTTTCGCATATTCCAAATGCAAAACTCTTACTTCTTGAAAACTGCGGTAGTTTCCCAGTACCTCTATTTTGTGACGGCGACATACTGCTAATTTCTTTCGCTCTCTGCCATCACCTGGTGGTCAAACCGCTTTTTTATGCGCAGGATGTTTTGCCCATTTGTATATTCATAAGCGATCTCGTCCATGCTCTTTTTCACCATATAAATACCAAGCCCGCCTATTTGTCGATCTTCCGCAGACAAGGTCAAATCGGGATCTGCTGTAGACAGAGGATCATAAGGCTTGCCGTTGTCAATAAAGGTAATCACCACAGAAAGAGGATCCTCCACGACCTCAACTCGCACGGTTGCAGGCCCCACCTCCGGTTTATAGGCGTAGTGAGCAATATTGCTAAACAGCTCGTCAATGGCAATATCGATTTGTATTTGAGCCTTTGCGGGACAATCATATTGCTCAAGCTGTTCGTTTACAAAATCCGTCACAATCTCAATATTTTCAACAACTGCATCCAAAGATAGTTCTTTCATAGTCATTTCCCCCTATCCATTCATCTTTTTCTTAAATTCCAGACCAAGCATCGTGATATCATCAAACTGAGGCGCCTCGCCCACAAAAGCATCTATATCTTCCTTAACCTTCGGCAAAAGCTGGGTAGGAGATAAATCGACATAGCGGCTTAGGACTGCCCCGAGCCTGTCCATTCCGTATAATTCATTTGCGGCATCTGTTGCTTCGGTAACGCCGTCCGTATATTGGAAAATCTTATCGCCCTCTGAAAGAGTGATATTTCCGGCTTTGTAGCGCATTCCCTCCATACCGGCAAGGACAAATCCCGGTCGAATCTTATATGCCTCATATCCGTTTTCTCCCTTGCGGCAGATGAAAGGAGGCTCATGCCCGGCATTTACGAATGTAAACTCGCCGCTGACAAGGTCCAGAACTCCTTCGAAGGCTGTGATAAACAGTCCCTCGCTGTTTGCTTCGCAGAGCAGTTCGTTCACGCTGCTGAATACTTCTCCCAAATCACGTCCCGGCAGAGTGTGGTCTTTGATCAAGGTTTTTCCGATAACCATAAACAATGCTGCCGGCACGCCTTTGCCGGAGACGTCCGCCACGACGATAGCAAGATGAGTATCGTCCACCATAAAGAAGTCATAGAAATCTCCGCCAACCTCTTTTGCCGGCGTCATGGAAGCAAAAATTTCAAACTCCTCGCGCTCCGGAAAAGCAGGGAAGATGCAAGGAAGCATACTTGCCTGAATTTGCGCCGCGATGTCAAGCTCTGCACTGATACGCTCTTTTTCCGCAGTGACCCGGGAGAGATTTTCAATGTAATTCTCAAGCTCCTTAAGCATGAAGTTGAAGGAATTTCCAAGATCCTCGATCTCGTCGCCGGTCCTGATAGTAATCTGCTGATTTTCAAACTCTCCGCTATCGGTGATTTCCTTTGTGAATGCTGCAAGCTTGCCAATCGGTGTGGTAACAACTTTTCTTACAAACAGCATATAAGCCAAAATAGCAATCAGCACGATTGCCAAAGATATGGCGAGCATGGAATACAGGAAACTGTTTAATTGGTGACGCACCTCGCTCATATCCAGAATATATTGGATCTCAGCGATGGTATTTCCGTTCTCATCGAAAACAGGCGAAGCCGACGTGTAGTTATATCCGTAACTGTTGTCCGTAATCAGAGGTTCGTCCAAATCCTTGCCGGCGGAATAATATTCCCAGGCGGTTTTGTAGTTTTGCAAATCGTTTTCGTCGCTGGCTGCATCCACATAAGGGATGTTGCTGCCATAAGAAATTTGATTCGCCGGATCGTCACCCATCTTGGGCACACACACGTCTATGTAGAAAGTAACGCTATCCTCGTCCGGCACCGTCAGTGACAGAAAAGTGATGTCGCTATCTTTTTTCTGCGTTTCCAGCAGCTTGACAACTTTTGCATAAGATGCGCTCTGCTCGCCATTTTCTGAAATAATAGCCCTCACGTCCTCTGCGTTTAGCATATCGGCAATACTGCGGCTGCCATTCAATACCTTGGAGGCATACATCCCCTCCAAATATGTTTTTGAATTTTCATAGCTGAAGAAGCTTATGGTAACGGTAAGCACCGCGCCCAGTATCGCAAGGGAAAGAATAAATTTTGGTAACAGTTTCATCATCTAACCTCCAATCGCTTATAATAAACCTCCCGTGCAGGTAATTATCCTGACTCCGATTGTAAATATGCTGTCGCACGCCAAAACATCATCCCGCATCGCCTCATAATTATGCTTTAGCCAGTCCGCGCAACGGATGTAGTCTTGGTTTTGCGGTTCGTCCCTCAGCAATATTTTTATATCTTCCTCCAGATAAGAACAGAAGACATCGAACATATTCTGCTTTTTTGGGGCCTCTGCCGGAGAAATAACAAGCTTCTCGCGTTCTATGCTCATATCCTTGTATCCGGATCCCGATAATAACTCCGGAAGCTTTGCACCGCATCTGCGGTCGCCCGCATAAGGGTCAAAGCACAAAAGCTCTTTGAACTCCGAGAAAAGATTACGCTTATCCGGCAGAACATTCGACTCGTCGTCATTTACATCGATCACCATCAAAACGCCATCGGCGGCGAGCAGCGGCCGCAGCTTCTCCAAAAGCAATGCAGGGTCCTTAAGATGCATTAGCACAAAGGAAATATGAATTACATCGAATGCGGGGATGTCTTCTTTTGCCATGATTTGCCGTATGAAGGACATAAAATTTTCATCCTCCACATCGCAAGTAAAGAACGAAAATCGACTGTCCCTGCAGTTTGCCATGGCTGTCTTTGTCAGCTCGGAATTACATTCAAGACCGATAACCTTTTGCGTGTGCAAATCTGCAAAACGTTTCACGGTTTTTCGCCCGTCATTTGAACCGATATCCAAAACAAACCGCCGAGGGCGGGCAAATATCTTTTGATAAACAGGCTGCTCATAATGCAAAAAAAGTTCTTCCTGAACGCTCAAACGCTCAATTTCCTGTTCCTGTTGATAAACGGCAATCTCTTTCATAAATAAACCTCACTAATAAACCTCGCTAACTCGCTAAATTATAAGATACAAATAATTGAAAATCAGTTTCCGTTGATAATCACAAACCTTGGTGCGCTTTCTGATTACCTGCAAAACTCCGTTGTCGATGTTGTCGCCCTCCGAGGCAAACGGGTCGTAGGCTTTTACATTATCCCGAATCCTCAGCGTATAAGAGCCCTCGCCCTCTAACAGCTTGATATCTATATAGTGCTGCCCCTCGCCATCCTTCATACCGAACTTGATAATATTCAAAAGAATTTCCTCGGCAATAAAATTCAGGAAAAATGCCTGCTTGGGAAGAATGTCCCACTCCTCACAAAGAAGCTCAAGATCGGCAGAAATATCCCCGACGCTCTCGGTGGAAATAGAATAGTATTTCTCAAACACACGTCCGGCAGGGGAATAATGCCCTGTCACATACTTTTCGGAGGAATAAATCACAAGTACCGCAAGCGCCATCACAAAACACAATGCCTCGCAAGCAATGTGAGCCATCGCAAGTCCTGCAATATGAAAATGCGGAATCAATATGATTCCAAATAGCAGAATCACCGCAAAGTTTCGGAGAATACTCATAAGTCCCGCAAGATGTGCCCGTCCGATCGTTTGCCAGAATGCGGTAATCAGCATATTGAAACCCGTAAATAGAAAGCTGATTGCGAACATGCGAAGCGCGGGTATTGCAATAGCAAGGGAAGCCTCGTCTATGCCGAAGAAAGCCAGCATCGGCGCCGGGGCGAGTATAATTACCATGCAGGATACCAAACTGACAACAGCCGTAAATCTGATGCCCTGGCGATAGACTGACACAGTGCTTTGGGTATCCTGTTCCCCTACAAAAATGGACACCACAGGGGCAAAGGCATTCGCAGCCCCATCGAAGAAGGCGGTGGGTATTGTGCTGATTGTGTACAGCACACCGTAGATTGCCGCATATATGACTCCGTTTGTGTCGTCACTAAGCAACATCTTGTTGAATATCAGCATGATAAGCGCCTGAAAAATATATGCAGATCCAACGCCAAAGCCGTTTTGTACAAATTGATTCAAATCCGCAAGCTTTGGAACGACAAGGCTTAGCTTTAGAATGGAAAGCTTACGGGCAAAGTGGGTCAAAAGAAGCAAAACGCCCAGAACCTCCGCAATACACAAGGACACGGAGGCTCCCATGACGCCACAATCAAAATATCCCATCAGCAGGATATCTAAGACCAGATTTGTGCTTATCACAACGCCGGAGGCAATCGCCGCAAGCCTCGAATTTCCGTCAGTCCTAACGGACATGGACAGGATTTGATACAGCACAAAAAAAGGCGATGCAATAAATACTGGGAGGAGATAAGCCTTTGCCTGCGAAAACAGTATATCCCTTGCCCCCAAAAAAACTATTATATCATTTTGAAATATCAGCGATAATGCAAAAAAGATAAGGCCCAGCAAAAGCCCCAAAAAAAGCTGCTTGCCCATTTGCAGGTTGGCAGTTTCTTTGTCCGCCGCACCGAGGCAGCGCCCTATCAGCACATTTGCTCCCACAGCCAAAGTAACGCCAAAAAATGCAAACAACATATAAACCGGAGTGGCAATACCTGCAATCGCAAGTCCGGTGCTGCCGATAAAGTGTCCGATCAGAGCTGCGTCTATAATTGTGCAGAGTGTAACGCTCATTGACGAAATGATCCCCCAAAGAAGATAGCTGCGATAAGCGGTTTGTGCAAATTTCTTTTCCATAGTCATTCAATTCCTATTTTATAAATATAACCGAGTCGGTCCTTGCGATATATTATACAGAGATTTTCTGTTTTTTGCAAGAAAATTCACAAGTTTCGCAAGAAGGTCAAAATCCGTTCAAAACCGTGAAGTTTCAACGAGGTTAAAGGAGGTTAAACGAGTGAAAAGTATTGACAATACGCGGGCGGGGGATATATAATTATCTGAATAAGCGTGCATTGAAAAGATACACAACTGATTTCAAAATTAAATTGAAATAAATTTCTGATGAGATGTAAAGATTTAGTATGTTAGTATGGAGGCAAATTATGAAATTAGAAGAACTGTATACAAAAGTAATCTCCGATGAGGGGCTCCAAAAGGCATTTATGACCGCTGCGAGCGAGGGCAAAGTCACGGAGTTCCTGAAGGCAAACGGCTGCGAGGAAGCCGAAGAAGAAGCTAAAGCATTCGTTGCTTCCAAGCAGAATAAGACCGGCGAGCTTTCAGACGACGAGCTCGACAGCGTAGCAGGCGGCAGAAAATGCGGAACGACATACAAAAACAACAAACCGCTTGTTACATCGCTCAACAGCTGTGAACACTATCGTAAAAGTGATCTTGGTTCAAGCGGATACTGCCAGGACTGTACCTATCTTGGAAGCGAGGCAGGCGGATGGTTGATTGTTTGCGAATGCCCGGCGAGATCCAATAACTGATTTTGCAAAGCATAGTCCCAAAGGCGGCGAGACTGAGGGCATAGAATATATTAAAAAATATACGAGGGACGGTGAAAATCATGAAATTAGAAGAACTGTATACAAAAGTAATCTCCGATGAGGGACTGCAAAAAGCATATATGACCGCTGCGAGCGAGGGCAAAGTCACGGAGTTCCTGAAGGCAAACGGCTGCGAGGAAGCCGAAGAAGAAGCTAAAGCATTCGTTGCTTCCAAGCAGAATAAGACCGGCGAGCTTTCAGACGACGAACTCGACAGTGTAGCAGGCGGCAGAAAATGCGGAACTGCCTACTACGAAGGTCACCCGATTGTTTCAAATTTCAATAGCTGCGGAAACTATCGTGATAGGGAATTGGATGGAAACGGATATTGCATGGACTGCACCTATCTTAGAACCGGGGCGGACGGATGGCTGCCTCTTTGCACTTGCCCGGCGAGAAAAAATAACTGATTTGAACGACAAGACAGATTTTGTGAAAACATAGGAAATATTAAGAATAAGGAGAATTTATCATGGAAAAGGAACTCACACCGGAACTTATAGAAAAAGCAAAACAGGCAAAGACTGCCGAGGAGCTTCTGGCTCTCGCAAAGGAAAATGGCGCGGAACTGTCAGAGGAAAGCGCGAAGGCTTACTTCGATCAGCTGCACAAAACGGGCGAACTCAGTGACGACGAACTGGATAGTGTAGCGGGCGGCGGCTGTCACGCGGGAGACGGAAGAATGGTTGTTTCCTTGGGTTATGTGTGCCACGAATTCAAATGCAAAAAAGACGGCGGCAGAGCGACAAATTGGATATGCATAGTGCCGAATTGTGGTAACTGCGGAGCGACCGCAAATTGCGGTCAGTGCAGATACTGTACATATGAAAAAGGCTTGTGGCTCTGCAATAATCCAGAAAATATGAAATAAAAATACTTAATTAAACAAGGAGAATTTATCATGGAAAAGAAACTTGCGCCGGAACTTATAGAAAAAGCAAAACAGGCAAAATCACCAGAGGAACTCATTGCCCTCGCAAAGGAAAACGGTACAGAGCTGACAGAGGAAAGCGCAAAGGCTTACTTTGATCAGCTGCACAAAACGGGCGAACTCAGTGACGACGAACTTGACAATATTTCCGGCGGAGGTTGCCGCGCGGGAGACGGACGACTTGTGGTTACGATTGGACATACTTGCAACTCATGGCGTTGCAAGAAGTGCGGCGGAAGTAGAGGGACCGGAAAATACAGCGGCGTGTGCGCTAATTGCAGAAACGGTATAAGCAATCAAATGGTGGCGACTTGCGAGGACTGCAAGTTCTGCAGTTACGAAAAAGGCTTGTGGCTTTGCAATAACCCCGAAAATATGAAATAAAAATACTTAATTAAATAAGGAGAATTTATCTTGGAAAAGAAACTTACACCGGAGCTGCTTGAAAAAGCAAAACAGGCAAAAACAGCTGAGGAGCTCTTTGAACTTGCAAAGGCAAACGGTGTTGAAATTACTGTGGACG
>CAVCFO010000040.1:0-11473 GCA_963601575.1 bacterium | reverse complement strand
TAATAAGCTTGATAATACCTTTTTCATTTTTTCACCTTTTCCTTTCTCTTTCGATAAATAATAGCGATTTCAACTAACATATTTTAGTTATTGAATCTTTTCAATGTGCCATTACATAGAGCAAAGACTGTGCCAAATTCGTCTTTTTTGTGAAAAAGGTGTCATTTTTTCTTCGTTTTTTTGTTTCTTGCTAAAGCCCTGTTAAGATAGTTTTTGGGCGTATAAATTTCCTGCAAAGATTCTTTTTGGCGAATAAAAATAGAAAAAGCCCTCGTATGCGTGAGTGCATCCACAGGGCTTTCCCTTATGCAAAAGTGCATCTATTATTTTTTTTACTTTATTCGTATACCTCTCTGTCAACGGAGGTTTGAATTATCTTCAGGTTTTCGGCAACCTGCACGTGATATACCCTCTTTTCGAAGACGATTTCAAGATCATTTGCATCCGTGCGGCAAAGCGTGATCTCCGTTTGCCCCTCGCAAAGTCCATCAAAGGTGCATTTGTATTTTCCGTCCTCGTGTGAGACTCCTGTATTTGCTATCAGCGAGGTATCGGCTATTTCGTATGACCAGGTTTGGCCTTCGTCCGTTGCAATCTTGATCGCATATCCGTCCTCGTCGTCCCAGAAGAGTATCGCTGCCAAAACTAATAGCAGGACAGCTGCGATTGTAATGAATACCTTGATTTTCATGACGCGCTGTGCTTCCTGCACCGCATCATTATCCTCCGCCTGCACGACAGGCTGCGTGCTTATTTCGTTACTCATAGCTGTCCTCCTATTTGCTCTTATTTTGTATAGTCATAAAATCCTTTTCCGGATTTGCGGCCGTATTCGCCCTTCCCGTAGTGCGTAGCAAGACACGCAGCAGGCAGGTCAGCCTTGTCACCGGAATTTCTGAATTTTTCCATATAAACATTGTATTCCAGATCGATTCCCGTCATATCCAGCGTCTCCAGCGGTCCCATCGCGTGGCCGAGCGCTCCCTTGACAGCAGTATCGATGTCCTCAGGACTTGCAATTCCCATATCTACAAGGTAGCAAGCCTCTCTGGTGAGTGCGCTGAAAATTCTGTTTACTACGAAGCCGTAGATTTCTTTGTTGATCGTGCACGGGGTCTTGTCGATGCTCTTTACGAATTCAAATGCCGCATCAAATGTCTCCTTTGCAGTATGCGGTCCCTTTACGACCTCGACGGTTTTCATAACCAGTGCCGGGTTGAAGAAGTGCACGTTCAGCACCTTCGAAGGATCCTCTACCGCATCGCAAAATCTCGAGCTTACGATATATGAGCTGTTAGATGCATAGATGCAGTGCTTCGGTGTGATCTTGTCAATCTGCGAAAGAGCCGCTTTTTTGATTGCAACTATATCGGAAACCGCCTCGATTACCATGTCTGCATTTTCGCCGGCCTTGTTGATGTCGTGAGTAAACAGAAGTCTCTTCTGGATCTTCTCTGCATCCTCTGCCGTCATCTTTTCTTTTGCTACTCTCTTTTCGAACCAGCCTTTAGAAAATTCTGCGGCCTTTTCGACCATTTGCTCGCTCAAGTCATAGCATACCACATCATAGCCATGGATTGCAACCTGCATTGCAATCTGATTTCCCATAAGGCCTGCGCCCACTACCGCAACTTTTTTTATCATAATATCTACCTCCACTATTTTTGTTTTCGCAACATATTTTATATAATATGTATATGCAAAAAACAGGCCAGTAGAGCACCTCGGCGATAGAGCCTGAAATTCCAACATTTATGGCCTGCGGATGCAAAATGCCTCGTCTGATTTTTATGCAGTCACGCATTTTTAGACGAAAAATTATTCTTCTGTGCCATTTATCTTTTTTAGTCTGCGAACGATCTATCTTCTTTGCTATCGTTTCTTATGCTACCCGGTCATAGCAAATACTATTTTTTCTCAAACAGCTCCTTGTTTACGAGGTTTAGCGGCCTTTCTCCTTTCAAAACCCGTACAATATCTTCTGCCGGTGTCCTTTGCAGGATCGCCTGTGATTCTTCCGAATACCATGCAGAATGCGGAGAAATAATCACATTTTCAAAGCTAAAGAGCGGATTATCCTTTTCCGGCGGCTCAGTCTCCAGCACGTCAAGCGCCGCTCCCGCGATTTCGCCATTTTCAAGTGCCCATACCAGGGCCTCTTCCGATACTACCGCGCCTCTTGCAACGTTGATGAGGACTGCGGATTTTTTCATCTTCTTCAGAGCATCTCTGTCTATCAGATGATGTGTTTCCGCTGTAAGCGGGCAGTGAAGCGAAATGTAATCTGCACCCGCATATATTTCGTCGAGCGTCTTTGGCACCGCACCGTATTGCAAAATCGCATCATCATCTACATAAGCATCGTATACCCAGATATTATTGCATAGCGGTTTTATCTTGTCGATATAGCTTCTGGCAATCCTTCCGAAGCTCACAACGCCTATAACCTGCTCCTTGAGGCTATGCTGTTTTCCCGGCATTCCGTGCCAGTTGCCGCCATGGGTCCACTCGTTATGCTTTGCGACACGGGTTGCCATCTCAAGGAGAAGCGAAAGAGCATAGGTCGAAACCTCTTCCCTGCAATAATCAGAAACGTTGCAAACGCATATTCCCTTCTGCGTGCAGGCCTGAAGGTCGATACCGTCGAATCCCGTGGCATAGCGGGCTATTACCTTGCATTTGTCGAGCTTGCTGACAAGCTCTGCCGGCATCTTGGCATACTGGATAATTAAGGCGTCCGCATCCTTTGCGGCCTTTAGGATGGTTTCTTTATCCCTGGACTGCAAATCTACAAGCTCTACATCGAGCTCGCCAAGCGCCTTCTTTTCGTTTTCGATATCTTCATACTCATGGTCTGTGATAACAACTTTGTATTTTGCCATTTTCCTTTCCTCTTTCTTTTAATTACATATCTCAGTATATCTTAAGTCTTTCTGAGATGCATCTTCTGCTTATCATTTATAAAATAGAGCAATTTTCGTGCCAATTTTGTTTCCTGTTTCAAATATTCCTTCGCAGCAAGCTGGCTCAGGTGATTTCTATTCCAAAACACCTGCCGGCTTTTATCTATGTAGAAGCACGGCAGGTGTTTTAACATTCATTTGCAATTTGTTGGTCGGATTATTGTTCATCCATGATGCTGTCAAACTCGGCAACTACCGCTTCGAATTCCGCATCGTCCTCGATGTCTACAAGCTCAAATTCGTCTTCGCCGACTTCCTTATATCCATAGATATATACATCGTCCGTTCCGTCGTCCGGAATGAGCGCGATATATTCCTTGCCATTAAAGTCAAAAACGCCCATGATTTCGCATTCAACTTCCTTGCCGTCGTCGAACTCGAGTGTGATGATATCTGCCTCTTCAATTTCAACATTTTTCTTTTCGTTTGCCATGTCTTCCCTCCACAAACTCTAATTTAATTCTGATTTCTAATTTTATCATATATTAGCCTCATAGGCAACCAAAATATTCCTTGATCGCCTTTGCATTTTTTTCGGTGATGCCTTGGGTCTGCATCAGCTCATCAAGCGATGCCGCCTTTATATTTTCGACCGATTTGAATTTTGCAAGCAGGGCATTTCTCTTCGCAGGACCGATGCCGCTTATATTGTCGAGCACCGAGCCGATGGAATTTTTGCCTCGGAGGCTCCTGTGATATTCGATAGCAAATCGGTGGACCTCCTCCTGGATCCTGCCGCAATAGCGAAAGAGAAATGGATCTCCTTTTAGAACATACTCATCGCCCCGGCTATTTACCAGCGCGCGGGTTCTATGGCTGTCATCCTTTGCAAGTCCCAGCGTCGGGATATCAAGCCCCATGGCATTTAGCACCTTCCGGGCTGCGCTCACCTGCCCCTGTCCTCCGTCCATCAGGATCAGATCCGGCATCGCTACAAATCCCGGATCGCCCGCAAGTGCGCGTTTGAACCTTCTATAGAGGACTTCCTGCAGCGCTCCGTAGTCATTTTGGCCTTCGACGGTCTTTATCTTGAACCTGCGATAGTCCTTTCGGACAGGTTTTAGATTCTCGAACACGACCATCGCTCCCACGGTATCTACACCGTTGGTATTTGAAATATCATAGGATTCCACCCTGTAGCTCTCTTTTTTGATGCCAAGGATAGCAGAAAGCGCCTCCCTGAGGTTCTCTTCCTTTTCTCTTGCATTTTCCGTCTTCGCAGCAAGGCTCTTCGAAAGCTCTATCACGTCGCGCTTTGCAAGCTCAAGCAGTGCCTTTTTCTCGCCCTTTTGCGGCACGTGGATTTTGACCTTCCTGCCCTGCCATGCACTCTCTAGATATTCCTCGATGAGCTTCTCCTCTGCCAGCGGCTTTGCCAGGAGAATTTCCGGCACAGGCTGAACAAAATTGCTATAATATTGCTTGATAAATTCGCATGCCAGGGTATCATTATCGTCCTCAGCACCCGTATGCATGTCGAAGATCTCGCGCCCGCTGAGCTTGCCGTCTCGAACCGAAAAAAGCGCTATGCAGGCATTTTCGCCAGAGCCCGCCGCAAGTACAATGTCAAAATCCTTGCCGGATGTCATGCTGACGCGCTGAGTCTGCCCGAGGCTCTTTACAGCTGCTATTCTGTCGCGGCATATCGCAGCCTCCTCAAAGTTCATCTTTTCTGCGGCATCTGTCATCTTCTCCGTCAAATAGTTTATCACAGGCTGCTGCTTGCCGCCGAGAAAGTCGATTACTTCATCTATGTTCCTTCGGTATTCCTCTTCCGAAACCTCGCCTGCGCAGACGCCCTTGCACCTGTTTATGTGGTAGTTAAGGCAAGGTCTGTAGCCCTTGGCAAAGCTCCTCGCATTGCATCTTTTCAGGACATATATGTCATTTAGAAGCTCGATCGTCTCATTGACCGCGCCCGCATCACTGTAGGGCCCGAAATACTTGCTTCCGTCCTTTGTGATGAGCCTGGTCTTCAGAATCCGCGGGAACTTTTCTGCGATCGTAACCTTGATATATGGATAGGTCTTGTCGTCTCGCAGGAGGACATTGTATTTCGGAGCATATTTCTTGATCAAATTGCACTCCAGGATCAGCGCTTCCATCTCTGTTTTGCAGGTGATATACTCAAACTCCGCAATATGCGAAACCATCGCCTTCACCTTCGGGCTGTGGTTTGTGGAGGCCTGGAAATACTGGCGCACGCGATTTTTCAGCGAAATCGCCTTGCCTACATATATTACCTGCCCGAGCTTATCCTTGTGCATATAAACTCCCGGACAGTCCGGGAGTTTTTTTAGATTTTCCTTTATATCAAACATCAGTACGGCCAATCTCTCATCTTCACATCGCGCTCGCGTTCAAGCTGCGTCATAGCTATCTGCCTTGCGCGCTCGCGCCTTGCCATGAGCATTTTGCGTCTATTCTTTGCTCGCACAACTCTTATAGTTATGTAAAAAGCCAAGATCTGTATCAGCAGGGCAAATATCAGTATTGTCTGGAGATTGCTTATCCCGATTGCGGAGAGGAACCATCCCTTCTCAACATCTTCTGTCGCGATAAGCGAAATCTCCCTGATCTTGTCGTCTGCCAGATAAATCTCGACTTTTCCTACTTCGTCGCCCTTTTTGACAGGGGCATTTATCTCGTCATTAAATACGGCTTTCGTGGTAACAAGTGATGCCGAGGCGCCTTCCGGAAGATTGATGAATCCATCTTCGGCAGCTGCTGTCTTGACCTTGTTTACGGCCCCGCCCTTCACCTTGGCATCTTCGAAGGCGGCGCCCTTCTCGAACGCCGTATACTTCGAAATGCTCTGTTTTGCGTAATTCAGCATCTTGCGAATGTCGCTATATCTTTTTTCGAGGGTGGAATTCATTATTACCGCATATACCGTGAAGCCGTCGATATCGCATGCCACAACCATGGTGGTCTTGAACTCGGGCGTCGTTCCGGTTTTTCCTGCGAAAACGCCGCTGTATTTCTTGACCTTTATCTTGCCTGTCAGCGTGGTCGCCTCTCCGCCCGCAAGGAATAGGTTGGTGCTGGATATGGTCTTCGCATCGCGTTTGTTGGTCGCATCCAGCGTATATTTTGCGGTACCTGCGATCCTGCATATATCCTCGTTGCTAAAGGCTTCCTTTGCTATCAGCACGATATCCCGGGCAGTTGAATAGGACTGAATCTTTCCGAGCTTTATGCCGCTTGCATTTGCAAAATAGGTATTCGTGCATCCTATCTTTTTCGCCCTTGCGTTCATTAGCTTTGTGAATTTTTTCTGGGTGCCAGAGGTTGCTATGGAAAGAGCCTTTGCAGCGTCGTTTGCAGAGCAAAGCAGCGCTTCGTATATGAGATCCTCTACCGTGATCTTTTCTCCGGTATAGACCATGGACTCGACCTTGTCGACCTTCGTTGCCGCCTCGTCTACCGTCACGACATAGTCAAGACCCAGTTTTTCGACCGCGATGAGGCAGGTCATAAGCTTCGTTATGCTGGCCAGGTTAAGCTCCTTGCTCGAATTCTTCGACCAGAGGGTCTCTCCTGTGGTATCGCAGTATAGCATCGCAGAAGTTGCCGTGATGCTGGGCTTTGCGGCCGCATAAGTATCGGTAACTGCCGAGGCCCCGACTACCGAAATTGCAATCGCAAGGCACAAAAATTTTTTTATAAAATTTTTCATGAATATTTTATTTTTTCCTTTCGAAGAATTTGTCTGCCAGGGTATATCCCTCCTCGATATGGTTCTTCGCTTCGAAGCCCGCGCGCTCGTTAAACTGCTTTCGCATGTCAGATGCAAGCACGTTCCTGCTGTCATATATCAGGAACGGCACCGGATCCGACGAGTGCGTCCTTATAACAAGCGGCGTCCTGTGATCCGGAACTACGAGGATCTTATAATCCTCTCCGGTGGACTCAAGATAGTCATACAGAGGCTTTACTACCCTGCTGTCGATATAATGGGCGCATCTCATCTTGGCTTCTAAGTTGCCTTGGTGAGAACACTCGTCCGTGCCCTCGATATGCATATATATCATATTCTGGCCGCGCTCGTATTCTTCGATTGCCTTTGCGACCTTTCCTTCGTAGTTCGTATTGATAGTTCCGTCGGCTCCATCTACGGTTACGATATGCATTCCCGCAAAGATTCCTATGCCTCTGATGAGGTCAACCGCAGAGATCACGGTAGCCTTCACTCCGAACTTCTCGTTAAAATTCGGAAGATCCGGCCTTGTCCCCTGACCCCAGATCCAGAGGCTGTTTGCGGGGTTTAGACCCTTTTCGATTCTGGCCTTGTTTATCGGATGATCCTTTAGGATATCATAGCTTTTTTTCATCATGTCGATCAGGAAATCCGCGCTCTTTCCCTTTGGCAGATATTCTCTTGCATGCCTGTCGAGAATGTCGTGAGGCGGCACGCATTTGTATTCCGTATGGGCATGAGGATGTTCCTTCTTTAGGAGCATGCAGTGCCTGTATCCTGTACCGGTATGAAAATACAGATTTTCGTCCGCGAAGGCCTCGTTTATGTCCTTCAAAAGCTCCGCGCATTCTTCTGTGGTGATGTCTCCCGCGGCATGGTCGCGCACGATGTAGTCCTCGTACTCGGCCTCCCCTGCCGGGTCAATGGTAATAAAATTTGCTCTGAAAGAAATATCTGTGCTCAGCATGTCAACGCCGATTGCCGCTGCTTCAAGCGGCGAGCGGCCTGTTAGGTACTTCCGAGGGTCGTAGCCCATTACCGACAAATTAGCCGAGTCGCTTCCGGGACTTATCCCATCAGGTACAGTTCTGACCGTTCCTATCTCGCCCTTTGATGCGAGCCGGTCAATCGTAGGAATATCTGCAGCCTCCAGGGGTGTTTTGCCGCCCAGAGAGGGGATCGGATCGTCTGCTGAACCGTCCGGTATAACTATCAGGTATTTCATTATTTGTTCTCCTCTTCAAATTCTTTCATGAAATCAACGAGTGTGCGCACGCCCGCAAGCGGCATCGCATTATAAATGCTCGCTCTCATGCCTCCGATGGAGCGGTGTCCTGCAAGATTTACCATGCCTTTTTCCTTTGCGGCCGCGATGAACTTCTTGTCAAGCTCCGCATCTCCGGTAACGAAAACAACGTTCATAAGCGAGCGGTCTTCCTTTGCTACCGGGCAGCTGAAAAGCTTGCTCTGATCGATATAGTCGTAGAGAAGCTTTGCTTTTTCTTCGTTTCTTCTTTGCATTTCGGCTACGCCGCCGATGGATTTGAGATATTTGAATACCTCGCCCGCAACATAGATCGAGAAGCAAGGCGGAGTATTATACATCGAACCGTTGTCCGCATGGATCTTGTAGTCAAGATAAGTAGGGACCTCGTCTCCCGCAAGTCCTAGCAGATCTTCTCTTACGATAACGATCGCAACTCCTGCAGGGCCTACATTCTTCTGTGCTCCCGCCCAGATCATGCCGAACTTCGTAACATCGACTACCTCGGACATGATATTAGACGACATATCTGCAACCAGAGGAACGCTTCCCGTATCAGGCACATAATTATATTTCGTGCCGTATATGGTATTGTTTGTGGTGATATAGACATAGTCTGCATCCTGTCTTATGTCATCCTTTGTGATCTTCGGAACCCAGGTGAACTTGTCATCCTCGGAGGATGCGATAACGCGAATATCGCCATATTTGCAGGCTTCTTTGTATGCCTTCTTTGCCCATGTTCCCGTGATGACATAGTCTGCCTTCTTGGAATTATGCAAAAGGTTCAGCGGAACCATTGCAAACTGCAGCGTGCCGCCGCCCTGGATGAACAGAACCTTGTAGCTTTCAGGGATGTTCATAAGCTGCCTGAGATTTGCTTCTGCATCATCTATAATCTTTTGGAATTCCTTGGACCTGTGGCTCATTTCCATAACGGACTGGCCGCAGCCCCCGTAATTCAACAAATCTTTCTGTACTTTTTCCAGTACCTCAACCGGCAGCATCGAAGGACCTGCCGAAAAGTTGTATACTCTGTTATTATTGCTCATTTTGTCCCTCCTGAAATTTGTGCTATATAAGGGTAGTATACCACTTTACGGCTCATTCGTAAAGTGATATACTATCTCCGGGAGGTAAATATTTATGTATAAAATTTCAACTTTAAATAAAATTTCGCCCGTCGGACTTGGCGAGCTGACAGAGGTGTATATTATCACAGAAAATCAGGCCGAGGCTGACGGCATCCTCGTCAGAAGCGCGGACCTTCACGAAACCGTTTTCGGCGAGAAGCTCAAGGTGATTGCAAGAGCAGGCGCCGGCGTAAACAACATACCGCTGGACAAGTGTGCAGAGAAGGGCATCGTGGTATTCAACACTCCCGGTGCCAACGCAAATGCCGTAAAGGAGCTTGTGCTCTGCGGGCTTTTGCTTGCCGCAAGAAACGTTCCCAGGGCTCTCAAATGGGCATCTGAGCTCACAGAAGATGTAAGCAAAGCCGTCGAGAAAGACAAATCGCAGTTTGCAGGAAGCGAAATCGCCGGCAAAACCCTCGGCATAATCGGCCTTGGTGCAATCGGCCGCAAGGTTGCGACATCGGCCGCAGCGCTTGGCATGAAGATCGCAGGCTACGATCCTTTCGTTTCTGAATGTGAGGGTATAAGCGTCTATTCTAATCTCAAGGAAATGCTGCCGCACTGCGATTATGTAACCTTGCATCTTCCGGCAAACGATGCCACCAAGGGCATGATGAATGCTGAGATTTTTGGCTCCATGAAGGATGGCGCGGTTCTTCTTAACTTCGCAAGAGACAAGCTCGTGGGCGAGGCAGATCTTGCGAACGCGCTAGCCTCAGGCAAGATTTCGCAATATGTGACGGATTTTCCGAATGACAATATCATCGGCATGGAAAATGTAATCATGCTTCCGCACCTTGGGGCATCTACTGCAGAGGCCGAGGACAACTGTGCGGTCATGGCTGTCAGCGAGATTCGTAACTATCTTGAAAATGGCAATATTATCAATTCCGTGAACTTCCCGAGGCTTGACATGGGTGAGATTGGCGGTGGAATAAGGCTTGCTATCATGATTCGCGATGTGAAGGATCCTGCACTTGAGGTGATGGAAATGCTCTCCGCGGCCGAAATCAAATATTCGAAGGTTATGGCAAGCCGCCGCGATGACGGCATCGCATATGTTCTTGCAGAGATCGCACAAGAAACGCTCCCTGCGCTCCTCTTCTACGGCGAAACAGGCTCAAAGGTCATGAGCTGCCGCGCAATCGGAAACTAACGCTTCGGCAAATGCCAGTTTGCATGCAATATCGCTATAGTGCAAAGGCGGCTCTTTCGAGCCGCCTTTCGTCTGTTTTCTTGCTAGCGAAGCGCAAGTCGTATTTTAATTAAATAGAAGCCGGCAGACATAAATTGCTCGGCGCTTGTCCTCGGTGCAAACATTTCTTGTTTGCACCTGCGGAATCGCGCTCCCGCAATTTTGTTGCCGGCTCTTCATATGCTTTTTTTAGCAAATCGGAATCGCGCTGCCGCAATTTTGTCTCTACGCCTGCCGTCCATTTCTGCGTCGTTGGATCCGGCAGAAAAAATGTTCATGGAGGCTTCGAGGACATAAATTGCTCTGGCACGCGTCCTCGGATCCGAAGGCAAATGCCAGTTTTCACACGAGACGCACTCGCCGGCGGTGGCTGCAAATCGCTCACTCATAATCTTTGGACTGAATTGCAAACTCGCATGGCAACAATATATAGTGCCAAGCTCAAACAGTGCAATTCAGTACCCAAAGCTTTTAATCGTTTGCGCGAGCAGCCAAAACGCCGACTCGCGAAGCTCGGTGCCAACTGTTTTGCCTTCGCCCGCTACCTATAGTAGAAAAGCGGCTCTTTCGAGCCGCTTTGTTGTTATCTAATTCTGCAGGCGTACTTGCACTGAGTAAGCGCCGTCTTCGCGATGAGCGCGCCCTGGGCGTTATATACCATCACGCGGGCCTTGTAGTAATATCTGGTGCCCTTCGTGCCGGCTGTGTTGGTATAGGTTTTGCCTGCCTTTTCATACTTTGCCTTGTAGCTCGCAGCCTTTTTGGTGCTTCTGTAGAATTTGTATTTTACAGTATAGCCGAGGTCTTCGATTGCCTTGATATCGTCGGCATTAACCGTAAGAGTAACCTTGATGTTGCCTTCTTCGGTTTTTGCGGAGCGTGCCTTGAGGCTGAGGCTTTCTACCCGCTTCTCAACATTTTCGGTTTGCTCTGCGATTACCTTATTGGCATCTTCCTCTGCCATAACTGCATATGATGAGAAGTGGCCTGTTACAAAGGTATATGTGCCGTCGGCATTCTTCTTGCCGCTTACCTTGTGGTATGTTCCAAAGTTATCGATATATACGCAAACTACCGGTTTTGCGGCAAGCATCGTATTCAGCTTAACGGTTACGCTAACGTTTCCGCCCTTAAATTCGGTCACATTGCCCTTCGATGTTACCAGCTTGAGGTCAACTTCTACCTTGCTCTCGGACTGAGCAACGGTTTCCACAA
>CAVCFO010000039.1:0-11905 GCA_963601575.1 bacterium | reverse complement strand
AATTTTCTTTTTCTTTCCCGTATCGCTCATCTGCCTGCTCCTTTCGCCTGGGTGTTCCACTAATATCTATAGTATACTTGATTTTTAATCGGTTAACAAGATAAAAATAAAGGCCTGGTTCAAAGCTCGATTTTTGAAATTTTTATTTTTGCTAATTTTTCGCAAGAAAACCCCAGCAAAGTGCACTAGTCAACAAAAGGTTGACGGTATATTTCATATTTTCGACTTCTGATTATCGTTTTGTAGACGGTACTTTTCATTTTCATAGACTCTGCATTACAGTCTTGTAGACACCTCTTTTCACTAATGTTGACTGTAGGGGGTATTTCTTGCATATGTTTCCCTGTGCGGTGCATCCTATTTTGTCGAAAATCCATTGACTTATTTTGTGTTTGTGGGCTATAATATATGTACATCGTATTTTAGCCGGAGGATGTGGGTAATGTATATTGAACGACAGCTTGAAAAAAAGTTTATAGACATAAATGAGGAATATGCCTGCGTGCTGCTGACCGGCCCGCGTCAGGTTGGAAAATCCACCATGCTCAGGCATCTGATGGAGGGGACGAAGCGAACCGAAGTCTCGCTGGATGATTTGGAGGAGCGCAAGCTTGCCAAAACAGATCCTGCGATGTTTTTGAAGCTGCATCCTGCGCCTGTTCTTATAGATGAGGTTCAGTATGCACCGGAACTTTTTTCTTATATAAAGATAGCCGTGGATAACGGTGCCGATCCCGGATCTTACTGGCTGACAGGTTCTCAAGCCTACCGTCTGATGGAGCTTGCGCAGGAGTCACTGGCAGGAAGGACGGCAATTCTTCGTATGTCTGCACTGTCACAAGGCGAGCTTTTCGGGGCAAAAGAGGTTTTGCCCTTTTCGTTGGAGCTTGACAATTTGCAGAAGCGCAAGTCTTCTCTTTCTTCCGGAACGCCCGGCGAGATATATCAAAGAATTTGGGATGGGGGGCTTCCCGGACACAGGAGCGGCAAGTACAAAGACCGAAATGTTTTCTACAGCAGCTATATTCAAACCTATATTGACCGTGATGTGTCCACTGATATCTCCGGCGTAGACAAGGTTATGTTCGCAGACTTCATTCGTGCCGCCGCCTGTAGAAGTGGGCAAATGCTGAATATCCATGATATTGCCGGAGATGTTGGCGTAAGCGATGACACGGCGAAGCGCTGGATGAAGGAGCTTGAAAAATCCGGTATCGTGTTCTTTCTGCACCCCTACTCCAACAATCTCTTGAAGCGGACAATCAAAACGCCGAAAATGTATTTCTTTGATACGGGTCTTGTCTGTTATCTCACTCACTACTCAAGTCCCGAAATCTTGATGAACGGAGCCATAAACGGAGCGATTTTGGAAAACTACGTTGTCTCGGAGATTATGAAAACCTACAGCAACAACGCGCAGGATTGCCTGTTGCATTATTACCGAGACAAGAGCAGCAACGAAATTGATTTGATTTTGGAGAGCGACGGGCAGCTCCATCCTATAGAAATCAAAAAGAGCGTTAATCCGCCGACGCAAATTATGAAGGCGTTTAGGCTGCTGGACAAAGCATCCCTGCCGAGAGGCACGGGGGCAATTATCTGTCTTAGAGAATCACTGAGTGCGATAGACAGCAGCACATATATCATCCCTGTTTGGATGATATGATTTTGACTAAAGCATAGCGAAAAAGCCCCGACGGGATAAGCTTTTTCCATGACTTTTCCATGATTATTTCATGGGCTTTTCCTTGCCGGGGTTTTTCCGTAATTTTTATGTTTTTTATCTTGCTTTTATGTATTCGGTGACGATGCGTATGCACTCGTCCTTGGTAAGGCGCGATGTGTCTAGGGACAAATCGTAATTTCTTACGTCCTGCCATTCGGTGCCGGTATAGTGTTTGTGATATGCAGCCCGGCCTGCGTCCGTCTTATCCCGCAGCGCGGTGGCTTCTGCCTTGTCGATGCCGTATCTATTCATGAGTTTTTCTATGCAATAGTCACGGTCTGCGTGGATGAATATCCGCACGAGGTCTTTTCTGTCCCGCAGGATATATTGTCCGCATCTTCCGATGATGATGCAGGATTCGTCTTTATCTGCCACACGCTTTATGATTTCCGACTGGAAAGCGAAAAGTTCTTCTTTCGTCAGGCGGTCGGGCTGGGGCTGCGACACGAGCGCGCCCTTTGCTATTCCATGTTTTCGGAGGAATTTGTCTTCTAATTTCTCATCGGTGAGGTTGAACAATGCCTCGCTGATGCCGCTGTCTTCCGACGCCATACGAATCAGCTCTTTGTCGTAATAGCGGACGCTCAGCGCCTCGGCAAGCCTGTGGGCGATGCCTCTGCCGCCGCTTCCGTATTCACGACCGATTGTTATAATAAATTTATCCATATTCACCTCCTAATCCGCTACTCTCCCAAGTAGGCTTTTTTGACTGCTTCGTCGTTCATCAAATCCTTTGCGTCGCCGCTGAGAACGATCTTGCCTGTTTCAAGTACGTAGGCTCTGTCCGCAACTTCCAAGGCTTTTTTCGCATTTTGTTCTACCAGCAAAACCGTGGTGCCGGACTTTTTGATTTCTTCGATTATCTTGAAAACTTCCCCTACGAAAAGCGGTGAAAGTCCCATCGAAGGCTCATCCATGAGGATAATCTTTGGGCTTGACATAAGCGCCCTGCCCATGGCAAGCATCTGCTGCTCGCCGCCGGAAAGAGTTCCTGCGATCTGGTTTTTTCTTTCTTCGAGCCTCGGGAATTTCTCGTAGACCATCTCAAGGTTCCTTGCGTATTCTGCCTTGTCGCTTCGGGTATAAGCCCCCAGGTCGAGGTTCTTATATACCGAAAGCTGCTGGAAAATTCGTCTGCCCTCGGGAACGTGCGCCATTCCCATCTTTACGATTTTATGGGGCGGAGTTTTGGTAAGCTCCTGTCCCTCGAATTTTACGCTGCCGGATTTTGCTTTGAGAAGTCCGGTTATCGTATGCAGGGTGGTGGTTTTTCCCGCTCCGTTTGCTCCGATAAGGGCGATTACTTCCCCCTGGTTTACGTCGAAGGAAATCTTTTTGATGGCGTTGATGGCGCCATAATTGACTTCCAAGTCTCTGATTTCTAACATTGCCATATGCGCGCCCTCCTTACTCGCCTAAATATGCTTTGATAACTTCCGGATTGTTGAGAACATCCTTGGTCTTGCCCTGAGCCAGCACAGTCCCAAAGTTAAGCACCGTCAGTTCCTCGCAAATACCCGCAACCAGCCTCATGTCATGTTCGATGAGCAGCACCGTCATGTCGAAGTTTTCCCGCACAAATTCGATGGTGTCCATCAGCTCCTGAGTTTCGTTGGGGTTCATGCCTGCCGCCGGTTCGTCAAGAAGAAGGAGCTTCGGCGATGTTGCCAGCGCCCTTGCGATTTCAAGCTTTCTCTGTTTGCCGTATGGCAGGTTCGAGGAAAGAAGATCCTTTGAGTCCGCAAGATCGAATACCTCAAGCAGGGACTCTGCCTTTTCGTTCATAGCCTTTTCGGTTTTGAAATACGCCGGGAGTCTAAAGATGCCCGCTGCAGTTCCGTACTTATAATCATTGTGAAGCCCAAGCTTGACATTGTCAAGTACCGAAAGCTGTTTAAATAGTCTAATATTTTGGAAAGTTCTTGCGATTCCCTTTTTGTTTATCTCGATGGTGCTTGCGCCGGTGAGTTTTTCGCCGTCCAGAAAGAAATTTCCCTCCGTAGGCTTGTAGACTCCGGTGAGCAGGTTAAACGCCGTGGTTTTGCCTGCGCCGTTTGGCCCGATAAGCCCGTAAAGCTCTCCCTTTTTTATGGTCATGGTAAGCTCGTCAACGGCTTTGAGTCCGCCGAATGAAATTCCAAGATTTTTTGTCTCTAGCATAGCCGTCATGCGCTCACCTCCCCGTTTTTCCTATCCTTTGCTTTTTTCATAAAGGCAAGCTTTGCCTTGAATTTTTCTTTGTAAAGTGCAAGTTTTTCGTTGTTATTTATCAGCATCATTGCGATAAGCAGGATCGCATAAATCAGCATACGGTAGTCGCTGAAGGAGCCTCTGAGAAGCTCAGGAAGCGCCGTAAGGATTATGGCCGCGATGATGGAACCCCTCATGCTGCCGATTCCGCCCAGTACCACGAATACCAGTACCAGAATCGAAAGGTTGTAGTCGAATTTTACCGCTACGAGGCTGGAAAGGTTGTGTCCGTAGAGAACACCTGCCATGCCTGCAAACATTGCGGAAATCGAGAATGCTATCAGCTTATATTTTGTGATGTTGATTCCCACGGATTCTGCCGCAATGCGGTTATCTCTGATCGCCATGATGGCTCTGCCCGCCCTCGACTGGACGAGGTTAAGGATTATCACAAGGGTGATGGCAACCAGCACGAAGCCTACGATGTAGTTCGAGTCTCGCGGCGCTCCGGTGATTCCCATGGCGCCGTTTATGATATTCTCGGAGGTCATGTCGTCGATCTGCATATTGTTAAATGCGTCAACTCCAAGGGCAAAGTGGATTCCTGCGGAGTCCTTTACGAGATAGATGTTGTTTACGATATTTTTGATTATTTCGCCGAATGCCAGCGTAACTATGGCAAGGTAGTCGCCTTTTAGCCTGAGAACCGGTATGCCGATGAGGATTCCGGCAACTGCCGCCACTGCGCCCCCAAGCAGGATTGCCAGAGGAAATCTTACCCAGACTGAGGTGAGGCTTTCCTGAGTAAGCATGCTGAAAGTGCTTCCTACAAAAGCTCCGAGGCACATAAAGCCAGCATGTCCCAGACTCAGCTCTCCCAGAATACCTACCGTAAGGTTTAGGGAAACCGCCATGATTACATATGCGCAGATTGGAACGAAAAGTCCCTTGATAAGGCTGGATGCACCCGGCATTCCGCTATATATTACACAAAATACGAAAAACGCCAGGACGATGCCGTAGGTTATCATATTTTGTTTGCCTTCGTTATTCAAAGTTGTCATTTTTTTCTTCATGCCCCGCACCTACACTTTCTCGCGCATCGCTTTTCCAAGGATGCCCGTCGGTTTTACGATAAGCACGACAATCAGCACGCCGAAAACTATGGCGTCCGAAAGCTGCGTTGAAATATACGCTTTGCTGAGATTCTCTATCACTCCCAGCAGGATTCCGCCGATCATTGCCCCGGGGATTGATCCGATTCCGCCGAAAACTGCCGCTACGAAGGCTTTGATGCCCGGCATAGCTCCGGTATATGGCCCGATAAGTGGGTATGATGAGCAGAGCAAAAGGCTGGCAACCGCCGCAAGAGCCGAGCCGATGGCAAAGGTCACGCTGATGGTGCTGTTTACGTTAACGCCCATGAGCTGCGCCGCCCCTCTGTCCTCGGAAACCGCCTGCATTGCCGAGCCGATTCTCGTGTGGTTGATGAAGGTTGTAAGAGCAACCATGATTACCATGGTTACTGCTATTGTGATGATTGTCTCCCCTGTGATGGTAAGTCCCTGTGCAACATGCCAGTCGGCAACATTCAGCACATCCGGAAAGTTTCTGGATGCGGAGCCGAAGATGAGCAGTGCCACATTTTGCAGGAAATAGCTGACGCCGATGGCTGTTATGAGTACTGCCAAAGGTGAAGCGTTTCTCAGGGGTTTATATGCGATTTTTTCGATTGTAACGCCCAGAACCGTACATACGATAATCGCTGCGATGATCGCAATCGCCGGTGAAGTTCCTACGGAGGAAACTGCCGTAAAGATGACAAAGCCTCCGATCATGATTACGTCACCGTGTGCGAAGTTCAGCATCTTCGCGATTCCGTATACCATTGTATATCCCAGCGCAATCAGGGCGTAAACGCTACCCAGACTGATGCCGCTGATCAGATACGATAAAAAATTCATAAAAATTACCTCATTCAAAATTCAGAATCGGGGGCGGCGCCCGGCCGTCCCCTGCATTCTGGCAATTATTTTTATACTATATTGAGTATACTTTGGCTTAGCATCCACTTAGTGTTAATATGTGGACTATATTTTCGGATTACGCATGCGGATTACATTGCCTTGTATGATCCGTCTTCGATGATCATAGCCATCGGAGTCTTTGTAGGCTCGCCGTCTGCAGACCATGTCATGGTTCCGGTTGCACCTGTGAATTCGATCTCTGTCATAGCGGTCTTCATAGCTTCGCAGATGTCGGAAACGCTCATATCAGGAGTGACATTTGCCTTTTCTACCGCAGCCTTGATGATGTACATTGCGTCATAAGCGTCTGCTGCGAACTGGTTAGGAACTTCGCCGTCATATTTTGCTTCGTATGCTTCGGTGAATGCCTTGGACTGCGGATCATCAGAGTCTGCTGCGAACGGAGTAAGGAGCATCACGCCTTCTGCAAGGTCAGCGTTTGAGCCGAGCTGGTCGATTACGCCGTCAAGTCCGTCACAACCGAAGAACTGAGCGTCAAGTCCTGCTTTGTCTGCCTGAGTAAGGAACAGGGAAGCTTCCTGAGCGTAGAACGGAAGGAATACCAGTTCTGCTCCTGCCTGTTTCATCTTTTGGATCTGTACGGTGAAGTCTGTTGCGGAGTCCTTTGTGAAGGCTTCTGTTGCTACAATGTTGAGACCCTTGGCTTCGGCTTCTTTCTTGAATGTCTTGAAGATACCGTTGGAATAAACGTCCGATGAGTTGTAAACTACGCCGATCTTCTTGTCTGCAAAGTTTTCTGCGAAGTAGTCTGCCGAACCTACGCCCTGGTTAGGGTCGGAGAAGCAAACTCTGAATGCGTTGTCGCCATTGATGGATTCAACTGCAGAACCCGACGGTGTGAGCTGGAACATATTATCCTCGGAAGTAAGGGCTACGACTGCGGTACATGGAGCGGAAGTAACTGTTCCCATGAGCATCTGCATTCCCTGGTCTTTCAGTGAGTTGTATGCGTTAACGGCTTTTTCTGTGTCATGTTCGTCATCCTGCCACAGGAATTCAACCTGATAGCCGTTGATGCCGCCAGCTGCGTTGATTTCTTCCACCGCAAGCTCAGCTGCGTTCTTAACTGCCTGGCCATAAACTGCTGCGCCGCCGGTTGTAGGCCCGATGCCGCCGATTACGAACTTAGCGTCCGAGCCTGTGGTTTCTGCGTCGCTACCGCTGCCGCCGCAGCCTGCGAATGCTACCGTCATTACGACTGCCATGGATACAGCCGCAAATTTCTTCATAAATTTTTTCATGTTCATTTCTTTGTTCCTCCTTAATGGTTCAATAAAATAATCAATTTGCAATTAAAAAACCTGCCGGTTCTCGCCTGCAGGCCAATGCTCTTTCTCAACTTAAGTTCTGAATATAGGCTCAAGCCGAATCCCGGCTCAAACAAAATCAATCAAACTCGCTCTGTTACCCGCAACGCAAAGATCACTATTCAGTTTCCGGCTCATAATGACGATAACCGGTAGAATAATGCTAATGACTAGTATGTACAGGATGCTGATAGCTAAAGCCATAAAGTTCATTGATTTTCTCCTTTCCTCAAGTGATATACGAAGTGTAACATATAAAAATCACCTTGTCAACAGCTTTTTTGGTTTTTTTCATATATTTTTTTATTTTTTTTGTGTCGTTAAACAATTAACGCCTGTGGCACTTGAGATCAACTTGGTTTTGCGCCGGCGCTCAGCGGGAGACCGCTATTTGCAGTTCGGTCAAAAATTCCCTCTCGCTGTTGGTGTCGTGATCGTCTATGAGATAAAGCTCCACGCCGTCTCCGATTGGCGCAAGGTGCTCATCTTTGGCATAATCAAAGAGCTTTTCCCACTCCCTTTGCATTTGCTCATAGCCGCCTTTTACGGTCATCGAAAGATATTCTCCTGCGGCAAGCTCGCCGTCAAATTCCTCTCCGGGGCCTACTATGTAGAACGCCGCCTCGTAGCGTCCGTAGCCGCCGCCCTGCAAGTATTCTCCGTCTATGAGGGAGCCGATTTCGCCGTTTCCTACTATATATAGCTGGTCTTCGTATTCGGACTGGAGTTTTTTCAATATAAAGTCAAAGTTATCGTCTCTGATGGCTTCTTCGCTGAGTTTGAGGATGCGCCTTTCCGGCAAATTGCGCAGTGTTATGCTCTCGTGTGTATTCTTTTCGCGAAGATAATAGTTTAGCTCCTCCATTCGCTCCAGAACATTTCTTTTTATCTCTTCCAGTTCTTCTTGCCTTTGGTTGATTCTTTCTGTTGCTTCTGCGAACATATCCAGGGTCTTAGCGACATCGTAGCTTGCGAGATGTTCCTTGATTTCTTTTATGGAAAAGCCAATGCTGCGAAGCTCTCGCAGGATGTTCAGGGTTCTGATGTCGCCTATGCCGTACATCCGGTAGCCGTTTTCGTCTCGGCGCGGCCTGAGGACCCCGAGGTCCTCATAGTAACGGAGCGAATCCGTTCCTATGTTATACAGTTTTGATATTTCGCCTATTTTGTAGTATTCGGTCATAACTGCCTCCTTTACTGCGCCCCGGGGCGGCGGGGTTTGCGTGCGTGCCTGCCGCGGGGCGCGCCGCGCCGCCTTCTACCAAGATCATACCACAAACTTTTCTTAAAAAAAAGCAAAATTCCTCTTGACCTTGGTATTATACCAAGGTTTATGCTATTTATGAGGTGATTATCATGACAAATTTGAAGAAAGCATATATCAGATCGAAATTCTTACATTATGTTCTGCCATCGGTGGCTGCCATGTGGGTCTATACTATATATACCATGGTTGACGGCATTTTCGTTGCGAGGGGCGTCGGAGAAAAGGCGCTCGCGGCGGTGAACCTTTCCATGCCGATTGTCAATGTTGCCTTCGCCTGCGGCATACTCTTTGCGGTGGCGGCGAGTACCAGAGCCTCTGTCTGCAAGGGTCGCGGCGACAGGAGGAGCGCGGACAGGGTTTTTACAAGCGGCGTTATTGCAATCGCCGCGGTGGGCATAATCGCATCCTGCCTGATCATGCTCTTTCTTGACAAAATCGCTGTATTCCTCGGTGCGACGGAAGAAACTATAGATTATGTAAAAAGCTATCTTGGCATCATCGTGCTGTTTCTGCCTTTTTATATGACCGCCTATAACTTGGAGGTGCTGGTTAAGGCTGACGGCTTTCCGCAGCTTGCCATCAAGACATCCTGCGGCGCCGCTCTTTGCAATATCGTCCTTGACGCAGTTTTCGTGCTGGTCTTTCATTGGGGCGTGGCAGGTGCCGCAATCGCCACGGGGCTTTCTCAGGTAGTGCAGTTCAGCGTTTACCTGCGGCATTTTCTTTCAAAGAAATCCGGCTTTTCTTTCGTAAAAATTGCTCTCTGCGATTTGAAAGACGCTTTCCTGCGTACAAGGATGGGAATTGCCGACTGCATGACCGAGCTTTCGGTGGCAATTTGCATTTTCATATTTAATAGGGTGCTGCTTGGCCTCTCAGGGAGCGACGGCATCGTAATCTATACCGTCATCTCCTACTTTGCCCAGCTGGTGCTTATGACGATGATGGGTATAAACCAGGGCACCCAGCCGCTGGTAAGTTATTACTACGGCAAAGAAAAACCGGCATTTTGCCGCTATATCTTCAGGCTTGGCCTCTGCTACGCGGGTGCTTGCTCGCTTCTTGCCTTTGCTATCGGTATGCTCTGCCCTGACCCTATCGTTGCAATTTATATCGATGCCCCTGCAAATCCCGCGCTTTTTGAGGCGGCAGTCCTGGCGCTTAGGCTCTACTCTCCGGCGTTTCTGCCGCTGGGGGCGGTGATCACGCTTATGGGATATTTTACATCGCTTGAGCTTCCGAAGCCTGCAATGAGTATTTCCATAGGCAGGGGCGTTGTTTTCACGTCGATTTTTGTCCTTGCATTCGCTTTTCTCTTTGGGGAGATCGGAGTCTGGACTGCCGCGGCGGCCTCGGAGACATGCGCCCTCGTCCTTGCCCTTGTGTTTTATAAGCGAAAAATCCGTTCCTGACGGGGGCGGATTTTTTGCAATTTTCGATGAGATTTTGCCGCTTCGTAGCTTTGTATAAATTTTTGTACAAAATTCAAAAAAGCCTTGATTTTTATATATGGCTTGTGTATAATCATTCTGTTATTGCAAGGGCGATGGCTCTTGCGAGGCGCATTGAAACAAATTGAATATGCTAGATGAACTTTGCAGGAAAAGGTTTACCTACCGAAGGAGTAAAACTCTCAGGTTCCGCGGATGCATTTTGTATTGCCTCCGGCGGAGAGGACTGTAAAGGGATAGCGTTCTGGAGACGCCCGCAGGTTGCGGGGGCCGAAGGTGCAAGGCGATATAATGCCAATCTCTCAGGCAAAAGGACAGAAAAACGATATTCTCACTATTGCGGTGGTCTTTCGCTTTTATCTTTTATTCTTTGTTGCGGCTGATTGACGAATATTTGCAAATACCGGAGGCAGGCTTTTCGGAAGCTTTCCTCTTTTTTCGTTTTTTCCTCTCATTTCTGCAGGCTCACATTCATTTCTGCAGGGACACATTCAATCCTGTAGGGGCTCATCCGGTTCTGCATGGCGCGTTCAATTTGGAAGCATTAAAGTTATTATCAATTGTCAAAAGAAGAAAGAGAGGACAAAATGCAGGCTTTATACAACTTTATAACAGGCCCGCTGAATACCGTAGCTTGGATTTACATTCTGCTGCCTTGCGTATTCGTGGGAGGACTGTATTATACCATCTGTTCCGGGGGAGTGCAATTCCGCAGATTCGGATATACCATGAAAAACACCTTCGGAAAAATTTTCAAGAAATCAGATGCCGGCGAGGGTGAAGTAACGCCGCTTCAGGCAGTTTGCACCGCGCTTGCGGGAACCGTCGGCACAGGAAATATCGTAGGAACCTCCCAGGCTATCGCCCTTGGCGGTTACGGCGCAATCTTCTGGCTCTGGCTGGCGGCGCTCCTTGGCATGGTTATCAAATATGCTGAGGTTACACTTTCCATTCGCTATCGTGAAAAGGATGCAAAAGGCGACTGGGTAGGCGGCCCGATGTACTACATCAAGAACGGCCTCGGTCAGAAATGGTCCTGGCTTGCGGTTCTGTTCTGCATTTTCGCCACACTTGCATCTTTTGGTATCGGTAACATGTCACAGGCAAATTCGATCAACGGCTCCATCAAAGGCGCAGTTGCGGCATTTAACCCGTCCTTTGCGGAGGTAGCCGCAGTTGACTGGATAATCGGTATCGCAATGGCTGTGCTTACGGCAGCTGTTCTTCTCGGCGGAATCAAGCGCATCGGCTCTGTTACCGAAAAGCTGGTTCCTGTAATGAGTATCGTTTATATCATATTTACACTGGTAGTTATCTTCGGAAATATCTCGATGCTGGGCGAAGCTCTGCGCAAGATTTTCGTAGCGGCATTCAATCCGCAGGCGGTTGTTGGTGCAGGCAGCGGTATTTTGCTGAAGAATGCAATCGTATGGGGCCTCAGAAGATCCGCTTTCTCTAACGAGGCAGGTCTTGGTTCTGCTCCTATCGCTCACGCAGCGGCAAACTGTGAGGGCCCGGTTCAGCAGGGCGTATTTGGAATCTTCGAAGTATTCGTTGATACCATCGTTATTTGCTCACTTACGGCGCTGACTATCATCATCAGCGGCGTTGATATCACCTTTGGCGAAAAGCCGGGCAGCGAGCTTATAACATCGGCCTTTGGCACCATTTGGGGCGATAAGCTCTCCGCAATTTTCGTTGCACTTGCTCTTATGATGTTCGCATATTCCACGATCCTCGGCTGGTCGCTGTACGGAACGCGCTGCATCCAGTACCTTTTCGGCATGAAAGCGGTACTGCCTTATCAGATCATTTTCTGCATCGTCATCGTTATCGGCTGCGTAAGCCCGATAGATGCCGTATGGGATATCGCAGACACATTCAACGGCCTCATGGCAATCCCGAACTTCATCGCG
>CAVCFO010000038.1:0-13097 GCA_963601575.1 bacterium | reverse complement strand
TTTGCCTTCGTCGCGGTTGCCGCAATTTAGAAAGGTAGCTTTCTCAGCGCCTGCGCCGCTTCGAAAGCAGCTTGCTCGCTCACGTCTCGCCGCCTAGCCACGAACGATTTTTCCTGCGCATTTGTGAAAGCAGAAATGCCGGCAACAAAATTGCGGCAGCGCGATTTCGCAGGGGCAGACAGAGTTTCTGCCCCGAGGACAAGCGCAGAGCAATTTATGTCTGCCGGCTTCTATTTAATTTAAGTGTGAGTTTGTGATTTGTCATTTTGCCTTTGCACGTGGCGTCGGCCCTGGCTAGTTCAGGATCTTCTGCAGTCGTCTTACGAGGAGTAGGGCGGCTGCTATTTTTATGGCATCGAATGGGATGAATGGGAAGACGCAGGACACAAGGCCTACCCAGAGCGAGGTTTTCATAAGTATCACATACCAAACCGTTCCAAAGGCGTAGCAGGCAAGAACCCCAAGTGCCATGAAGAAAACAAGCTTTGCGGCAGAGCCTGCGGATCTTGCACCTGCGGATCTTGCGCCGGCGGGTCCATCGGCAGCATGTCTTGCGGATGTCGCCTTTGCTGAGTCTTCGCCGAGGCCGGTGATGCCGGCGCACAGAATATAACCTACTATAAATCCGCCTGTTGGGCCTACGAGCGTGCCAAGGCCAGAGGCAAAGCCCGCAAATACAGGAAGGCCGACAGCGCCCAGCAGAATGTAGACGCCGAGGCTTATAGGACCGTATTTTGGCCCGAGAGTGCCGCCTGCAATCAGCACGCCGAGAATCGCAAGATTGATCGGAACCTGAGTGAACGGAAGCGGCAGGGAGATCCACGAGCATACCGCCACGATGGCCGCGAATAGCCCGCAGAGAATCAGTTTGTTTATATCAAGTTGTTTTGCAGCATAGCTATTCTTTTCAGCTAACTTCATCTATTCTAAAACCTTTCTTGTAATAGTTTGTTTTGCACTAAGCCTTTCGTATGCTTATTTCGCCCGAGGTCAGCGTTTGCATCTGGCGAGAATATCGACCCTCGAGAAATTCTATAACCAAACCGCCGTTTTCGTCGATGTCGATGGCGCGGGCGCGGATCCCCTCGCCGGCCCTATCATCCGTCCGCCCGATCTGGCGACCGATGGCAGGATTGAAAATTAGAATCTGCTCGCCGATTATAAACGAGCGCCGTTTATAATCCCGCAAAATCGCCTGCTGGTCGAAATTTTCGATCATACCGAAGAAATAGTTGCAAAATGATGCGATGAGGTCGTTTCGCGTGAAGCTATGCAGAGGGTTTCCGAGGTTGGTTGCGATTTGCCGAATTTCGTCCGGCAGGTCGCAGTCAAAGCAGTTTATGCCTGCGCCGACGATGATCTTTTGAATCTTGCCGCTTTCAAAATTGCTCTCTGCCTCTGTGAGTATGCCTGCAAGCTTTTTTCCGTCAAGATAAATATCATTTACCCATTTGATCTTCGGGCGAAGAGCTGTGACATCTTCTATCGCGCGGCAAAGCGCAACCGCAGAGAGCGTCGTAACAAACAGGGACTTATCCAGATCAAAATCCGGCGCAAAGGCAATGCTCATATATATGCCCTTATCCTTCGGAGAATAAAAGCTTCTGCCGAGCCTGCCGCGGCCTGCGGTCTGTTCAGAAGCTAATACGAGCTGCGGAACATCCGAGTAATCGAGTTTTTTCGCATAGTTATTCGTAGAATCTATTTTTTCGAAAATGTGTATGTCGCAAGGGTAGCTGATCTTCTGGCAGAGCGCGTCGCGGCTCAAGACATCACGCTGCTGCGGCAGCTTGTAGCCGACTCCTGCGCGGCTTTCGATCTCAAAGCCGTGTTCTTTCAGAGAGTTTACCGCCTTCCATATTGCATTTCTGGAAATTTCAAGGCGCGAGGCGATCTCCTGCCCTGACACAAATTTTCCGGCATTTTCGTTAAGAAGCGCCAGGAGTTCGGATCTTGTTGACATATTTTCACATCCTTTCTGATGAATTTTGAGTGAAAGTGAGAATAGTATATATCAGGAGCGCGGATTTGTCAACCTAGAAAAATGTTAGGTTGACAAAGTGGCCGTCTTTTCGCATAGAAAAATCGAGTCTTCTGCAAAAATGATGCTAAAAATCGCATAGGCCTTTGTTTTCACAAGGATTTCACTTTAATTTGCAACCAATCAATGTTATACTGTCAATAGGCCTTTTACTCAGGGCTTATTTTGTGATGTTTATAAAAGGAGAAAAACAAATATATATGGAAAAAGTTATAGCAATGGTAATTATGATCTGCTTTTCGGCATACTTTTCGGCATCGGAAACGGCATTCACATCCGTAAACAGAATCAGAATCAAGAACCTTGCAAACGACGGAGACAAAAGGGCTAGGGCCGTGCAGGAGCTGTCGGAACGCTACGACGATCTGCTTTCGACGATCCTGGTCGGAAATAATATCGTAAATATCGCCACATCGGCAATAGGCACGGTGCTTTTCCTAGAGATGTATCCAGTCTACGGAGCGACAATTTCGACGGTCGTGGTGACCGTGGTCGTACTGATTTTCGGGGAGATTTCGCCAAAGAGCCTCGCGAAGGAAAGCCCGGAGAAGATCGCTATGGCATCCGCTCCCGTGCTGAAATTCTTTATGTTCATACTCGCGCCCGTAAACTGGCTATTCAAGGGCTGGAAGAAGCTGCTGGCGCTTGTTTTCCACACAGACGATGCGAAGCCGATCACAGAGGATGAGCTTCTGACCATAGTGGAAGAGGCGGAAACCGAGGGCGGAATCGACGGGCAGCAGAGCGAGCTTATTCAAAATGCGATAGAATTCAATGAACTCGAAGCCTGGGACGTGCTGACTCCGAGAGTTGACATCAAGGCTGCAGAGATCGACGCTCCGCTCGAAGAAATCGAGGAGCTCTTCCTTTCTACGGGATTTTCGAGGCTTCCGATATATGAGGATAACCTTGATAGCATCGTGGGCGTTCTCAACCAAAAGGATTTTCACAATTATATAAAGGGAAAGGGCGCTGCGGTTTCCGAATATGTAAAGCCCGTAATTTTCGTGGCAGGCTCCATGAAGATTTCGCAGCTTCTCAAGAGGCTTCAGGCCGCAAAGACGCATATTGCGATCATCGTCGACGAATACGGCGGAACCTCGGGGCTTGTTACGATGGAGGACATAATCGAGGAGCTCGTGGGAGAGATTTATGATGAGCACGACGCGGTTGCGCTTCAGGATATAGTTCAGCAGCAGGACGGTTCATACCGGGTACTTTGCGGAACGAACTTGGATAAGATGTTTGATTTCTTCGATGTTGAAGAGGAAATCGATGCAACTACGGTAAACGGCTGGGTTGTGCTGCAGCTGGATAATCTGCCGAAGGTAGGCGACAGCTTCGTATATGAGGCCGACTACAAACGCTTCGAGGTCAAGGTTACGAAGGCAGACGCCAGAAAAGCTTTGGAAATAAACATGACGGTGACTGAGTTGCCGCGTGACGAATAGAGAAAGGGGATAATAATGGGACTTATGGAAAAAATCTTTGGCGATCTTAACACCAAAGAAGTAAAAAAAATCGAAAAAATCGCAGACAGCGTAATCGCGCTCGAGGATCAGATGGCTGCCCTCACCGACGATGAGCTCCGCGCCAAAACTGCCGAGTTCAAAGAAAGAATCGCAAACGGAGAGAGCCTTGACAGCCTCCTGCCTGAGGCATTTGCAGTCTGCAGGGAAGCGGCGTGGAGAAGTGTCGGAATGAAGCACTTCAAAGTCCAGATCATCGGCGGCATCGCGCTCCACCAGGGCAGAATCGCCGAGATGAAGACAGGCGAAGGTAAAACCTTGGTTGCAACGCTGCCGGCATACCTCAACGCTCTGGAAGGAAAGGGAGTTCATGTAATCACGGTCAACGACTATCTGGCAAAGCGTGACGCGGAGTGGATGGGAAAGATCTATACATTCCTTGGCATGAGCGTAGGCTGCGTTATTCACGGAATCAGCGACAAGACAAGAAAAGCAGCATACAAGGCCGATATCACCTACGGAACGAATAACGAGTTCGGCTTCGACTATTTGCGCGACAATATGGTAATATATAAAGATCAGCTCACTCAGCGCGACCTCAACTATGCGATCATCGACGAGGTCGACTCGATTTTGATCGACGAGGCCAGAACGCCGCTCATCATTTCGGGTCAGGGAGACGATTCCACAGACCTTTATCGCATCGCAAACAAGTTTGTAAATACACTGACAGAGGGAGAAGATGCGGATTATACCATCGAGGAAAAGGAAAAGAGAGTAAGCCTCACGGACGCAGGAGTCATCAAGGCAGAAAAATTCTTTGACATCGAAAACTTTGGAGATCCTGAAAATATGGAAATCAACCATCACGTTGTCGAGGCCCTGAAGGCAAAGGCAATAATGAAGAGGGACGTAGACTATATCGTAAAGGATGGCGAAATCATCATCGTTGATGAGTTCACCGGGCGTTTGATGTTCGGAAGAAGATACAGCAACGGCCTGCACCAGGCAATCGAGGCGAAGGAGGGCGTTCTTGTCCGTTCAGAGTCAAAGACGCTGGCAACCATCACACTCCAAAACTACTTTAGAATGTATAACAAGCTTGCCGGCATGACCGGTACCGCAAAGACAGAGGAAGACGAGTTCCGCGAAATCTACAACATGGATGTTGTAGTGATTCCGACCAACAAGCCGGTAATCAGAGAGGACCTCGACGATGCGATCTTTGCGAAGGAACCTGCAAAATTCCATGCGATAGCGGATAGAATTGCCCAGGCGCACCAGACGGGACAGCCTGTTCTCGTAGGTACAATCTCTATCGAAAACTCCGAAAGAATCAGCCAGATGCTGAAAAAACGCGGGATCAAGCACAATGTCCTCAACGCAAAGCAGCACGAAAAAGAAGCCGAAATCGTCGCACAGGCAGGTCGCCTCGGCGCGGTAACCATCGCAACCAATATGGCAGGCCGTGGTACGGACATCATCCTCGGTGGCAACCCTGAATTCGAGGCGAAGCGCCAGATGAAAAGCGACGGATATACCGAGGAACAGATTTCATTTGCTACGAGCTTCATATCAAGCGACGATGAGGAGCTTTTGAACGCCAGAAAGGTATTTAGCGAGCTTCTCGAAAAATTCAAGGCAGAAAGAGCCGAGGAGCAAGAAAAAGTAAGAGAGCTTGGAGGCCTTTGCATAATAGGTACGGAGCGCCATGAATCAAGGCGTATAGATAATCAGCTCAGAGGCCGTTCCGGTCGTCAGGGAGATCCGGGCATGACGCAATTCTTCATATCCCTCGAGGACGATCTTATGAGACTCTTCGGCGGAGAGAGAATTCAGGGCATTATGAACAAGTTCGGAATGCAGGAGGATGCGCTTGAGGCAGGCATGCTTTCAAGAACCATCGAAGGCGCCCAGAAGAAGGTCGAGAGCCGCAACTTCGAAATCCGTAAATATGTTCTCCAGTACGATAATGTTATGAATAAGCAGCGTGAAGTCATCTATGAGCAGCGACGCAGAGTCCTTTTCGGAGATGATATCAAGTCCTATGTAACGGAAATGATGGAAGATCTCATCCACAGTATCGTAGAGCCGATAACCGTAGGCAGCAAGTTTGCAGAGGAATGGGATCTTGAGCTGATGAATAAGAACCTGTTGCGTCTTTCGGACAAATTCGATGGCATGAACTATGACGAAAGCGGAATTCGAGGACTTACGCCGGAGAAACTCGAAGAAGATGTAATTGCCGAATTTAACAGAATGTATGACGAAAAGGAAGCAGAAATCGGCGAGCCTCAGATGAGGGAGGTAGAAAAGATGATTCTGCTCAGAGTTGTCGATAACCGCTGGATGGATCACATCGATGCCATGGACGAACTGAAACAGGGCATCGGCCTCCGCTCGCTGGGGCATCTTGATCCGGCGCTGGCGTACTCAAACGAGGGCTTCGACATGTTCGAGGAAATGATCGGAGATATCAAGGAAGAAACCGTAAAATACTGCTTTGGAGTAACAGTAAATACCAGAGCGCAGCGTAAGCAGGTTATTTCCGGTGGAGAGAACAAGAAGGATGACTTCGCAGAGCCAAAGATGAATGTTCGCAGAGGACCGTCGGTGGGCGCAGGGCAGATGCCAAGCGAGGCACCCAAGCCTGAGGATGCAAGAAAGCCTGAGACATTCAGGCGCGAGCAGCCAAAGGTTGGCAGAAACGATCCTTGCCCGTGCGGAAGCGGCAAGAAGTACAAGAACTGCTGCATGAACAAGGAAAGCGAAAACTAAGTTTGCATGCGAGGTGCCCTGAAAAACTCAGACGAAAAGAAAAACTTGTTATTAGCATTTGCTAGTAACAAGTTTTTCTTTTAGCTTATAGTCTTAGACTGTGTCTGCATTGCTGTCCGAATCCGTAGCGGTGCTGCCTGTGGCATCACTTGGCGGCTGGCCGGAGCCTGTGCCGGAGTTCATATTAGGCGGCTGCCCTGAGCCGCCGCTAGGAGCGCCGCTTGGACCTTGCCCCGAAGAACCGTCCGAAGCATCGCTTGCTGATTGCTCGGAGCTGCTGCCGGTCGCGTCGCCTGCTGACTGCTCAGAGCTGCTGCCGGTTGCGCCGCCCTGCGGCTGCCTCGAATCTCCGCTCGGTCCGCCGCCTTGTCCTGCGTCACCGCCGGGACCGCCGCGTTCATCTCCGCCACCGCCTGAGCCTCCGCCGCCTCCGTTCATTACGCCCATGCTCGTAAGGTCTATGGCGGAGGCGTCGATCAGCGATGAAGAGTCTTCATCCTGCCCGTCTCTTGTGGATGGGATGCTGCCGTCAAGCTGCCCAAGCACGCTTTCTGCCCGGAGGAAAACGGTTTCTTTCAGCATTTCTACGGCGGCGGTATACTCATCATAAGAATAGAAGGATGTAGGGTCTGTTTCAACCAAATCGTCTATCTGCGATGTAATGCGTGAGACAGTATTTTCAAAGTATCCGCCGCCTACATATTCCTCTGCAAGCTGCTGCAAATATTCGTGATACTGCGCCAGATATTCCTCGTTTTCAAGAAGCGACATAAAGAACTGCCTGTCTTCTGTGCTTACCGCAGAGGTAAAAGGCGTGTCGATCGGGAAGTTGATGATGTCGCTTGCGCCTTGCGACTGGAAACCACCGAAAGCAAGGTTATAGTCCCAAGGAATTATATTAAGCCTCGAATCATCCTCGTACAGATAATAGTTGTGCGCCATGTTGCCGGAAAGGCTGTCGAGGTTCACAACGAATGTGTGGACTGCCATATAGCGCAGCACATTGTCAACGTCCATATATTTTGCCAGCGTGTCTGTGTCAGCGTCCTCATCACAGATCTTTTTCAGAGCCTTTACAACTCTGCTGTGGTCTTTGTCTGTGGTGCTAAACACGCTGCCTTCCCATATCGCATCGTAGCTATCCAGGCTGTCGTCCACATAATTCAGGTTTGCGCCGCCGCCTGAGCCCATGTCGCCGCCGCCACTTGCACCATCGACGCCCTGCATTTGGCCGCCTTTGCCGCCTGCATCAAAATCTCCTTGCGGCATCTGGCCGCTCTGCCCATTTCCGCTTTGATCACCGGCGCTGTCCGAACCGCTTGAGCTATCGGAACTGCTTGGCATTTCCGGCGGCTCGCCACTCGGCACCTTGCCACCCTGCTTCTCGTCGCTGCCTGAGCTACTTGAGCTTCCGAAGGCAGCCGGGTCGTCTGCATCATCCGGCTTTTCAGGGGGATCACCGCCCTGCTTTTCTCCCGAAAACTCAGGGACACCGCTGTTTGCCTCGCCGGAGGTGGCAGATCCGCTACCGCTACTGGTACCGCCGGAGCTACCTGAATCTGATGCCGAGCCTGCGGCGCTATCCTTGTTTGAATCGCTCGAATTACCCGTCTTATCGGAATCGCCGCCAAAGAACTCTGACATATCTCCGTCCCAATCCTTCATCTTGCCGGGGCCGCCCATTCCCATATTGTCGGGCTTATAGAACTCGCCATAATCTGCCCCGTAATTCCTCATGGCAAAGCACTCTTCCACTGGCTCCAGCGCCAGATAAACTCCGTAATACTCGCCGTTTATAGAAACCTTTGCATAATTATACAGGCTAGCGTCCGCCCCCAGAAATGCAAACATATCGTAGCAGATCGCCTCTTTCATCATGGTTGCGTCGCTATAATTGTTGTTGAGAACCAGCTTCGTAAGCCCATCGCAGCTTTGACCGTCAACATACTCGTCGAAGCAGATTTTGAAGCTGTACCTGTCGGAATCGCTGGAGGCGACCATGGAAAGACTGGTATTTCCCTTTGCCCTGATGCCCACATTGCTATATTTCGTGCCATTTACGGTAACATCGCAGGAATAATATTCCTCGTCAAGCGCATTTTCCAAAAGGTCAGCCCAATCATCCTCAGAAATCGAAACGTCAACATCGATAATGGAATCCGTCGAGAAGAGCGAGCTTTCGTAACCCATGGTGATGCCCGATGCCGAAGCCTTTGCGGCTTCCCCGAAGACCAGCATGAAAATCAGTAGGCACATAAGAGCCAGCGCCGTAATCGACATAATTATTTTGCCGATATGCTTATTATCAATCATAAAAACACTCCTAGAAATTACTCCTATGACATATATTCGCCGTTGTAGCTTACAAGAGCCGCGCTTTCAACCCCTGCGATACTGCCGATTTTGGTTACGAACGCCGTCGAGGCGTCTTTTAGCTTAACCTCGTAGGAAAGCTCGATACCCTTTGGAGTCACGGTTTTCGCCTTGATGACATATTTGGAAGCGGCTGCCTTTATCTCCTCAAGAGCCGCGTTTTCCGCATCTTCATTAGCAAGATTCAGCACCAGCATATACGGATTCTCGTGGGTTTTGCGGCTTGCCATGACGAAGATCACCGCGCCGATGATGACAGAACCCACAAGGGCAAGAGGTATCAGCCCCGCGCCCACTACGATTCCGCCGGCAAGCGCCCAGAAAAGGAACACGATTTCGATAGGCTCTTTGATCGCCGCACGAAATCTCACGATGGACAAGGCGCCGACCATGCCAAGGGACAGGATTACGTTGGAAGTTACCGCCATGATTACCAGCGAAGTTACCAGGGAAAGCCCGATGAGGGTCAGCCCGAAGCTTGCAGAATACATGATTCCCGCCGAAGTCTTCTTATATATAAAGAAGATAAAAAGTCCGATTACCAGGGCGCACGCCATGCCAAGGAGTGTGTCCAAAATTGAAAAGTCCGTTACGCTTTCCAGAAAGCTCGATTTGAATACATCATTAAAAGTCATAATAAAAATCTCCGTTCCGCCGTTTATCCGGCTTAGTTATTAAATAAAGTTATGCCGAGGCCTTCGGCTAAAATAATAAATGATTTTAGCCTATGCCATTCCCCGGCATGAGGCATATTTTGAAAAGGCCTGAAGCCTTGTGCAATGTGGCTGGACGATATGCCTGATAATTTCCGGCAAAAATTCGTCATATTTTACTTCCATAATCATCACGGAATCTCCCAGAGGTGCCGGCGATGGCTCGAAGAACCAGTCCGGCGAAAGCCCCGTGGATATGTCCGAGTCAAAGGTCACCCGCACGTTCCCCGCAGGATAGACGAAAGCCTCGCGATAGTAGCGAACTACCGTTCGAGGGCGGAGAAGCTGAGTCTGCATCTTGAAGGCAAGCTCCGAAATAAGCTCAGAATCAGAGCTGAGCAGAAAATCGTGATGCCCGTTCAAAATACCAAGGCAATCCTCGTGGGAAATCTTCGCCGAGGTCTTGAGGCAAAGCCCGTTAACCTTCTGCTTTTTTTCGAGAAAAATATTTTCCGTATTTTCGCCGTAGTAGCGAAGCCGAAACTTTTCTCGCTTGCTGACTCCGGAAAGCTTTTCTTTGAGCGCCTTGTCGAAGCAGTTGTCAAAATATAGGCTCGTAATCAGGTATTTCCCGTCCGCCGGTGCGTATTTATCCCGCTGCATGACAACTGAGAGCTTTTGCCTGAGAGCCATATAGTTGAAATAATCTATCGCATACTTATGCTCGTGCCGGAACTTGCCGGACGTGCGAACAGCAGTTAATTCAGCCATGTCAAAATCCTCCATAAATTTTTCGTGAACCTGCGGCAATCCTCGCCGAAGATCCCAAAGATTCGTTTGGTAAAAAAAGAATACCACTCCCAGGCCGGTCGCGGGTGGGTGTAAAGCGAAAAAATCAAGAAATTAGCTTGTTAAATTCTTGTTAAATATGTGAAAAAACATTCGGCTGGGGATATCAAGTGCAGGGGCAGTAGGCACACAAAATTATATTGAGATTCAGAAAGTTTTTTGCTATAATAACAGCAGAAAAACGAAGAGGAGATGGACATGAAAATAGTTACTGCAGGCGGCATGGAGATGAATTATATCACCTTCGGTAGCGGAGAAAAGAACTTTGTTATTATACCGGGGCTTTCCATACACAGCGTAATGGGGCTCGAAGATATGATTGCAGATGCCTACAAGGATTTCGCAAAGGATTATACAGTATATGTGTTTGACCGAGCAAAGAATTTCGGCGAGGGATATACAATCAGAGAAATGGCGGCGGATACGGCAAAGGCAATGAAAGCCCTCGGCATTGAGAATGCCTATGTCTTCGGCGCATCCCAAGGCGGGATGATCGCAATGTATCTTGCCATCGACTGCCCAGAGCTCGTTTGCAAAATGATCCTCGGCTCCACGCTCTCAAAACCGAACGAAAATTTCAATAATATAGTTTGCCGGTGGCTGCACCTTGCAAAAGAAAAGAACGAAGAGGCGCTCATTGCAAGCTTTATAGATAATGTATATTCGAAAGAAACACTGGATGCTTATCGAGAGGCGCTTATAGATATGAACAAGGGGATCGCAGAAGAAGAATTCCATCGGCTTGCAATTTTGACCGAGGCATGCAAGGACTTTAACTGCTATGACGAGCTTGACAAAATCAAATGCGAGACTCTTGTTATCGGTTCCCGTGGCGACAGGGTTGTGACACTGGAAGGCTCAGAAGAGATAGCAGAGGCGCTTTCCTGCGAGATATATATGTACGAAGAAAGTTACGGACATGCCGTATACGACGAGGCGCCTGACTATAGGCAGCGCTGCCTTGAGTTCTTTGCAAAATAAGGCGGAGATATTTAACTAAAAATCGGAGAAAACTTGAAAAGGAGAATGAGCAATATGACAGAACAGATAAAATCACATGTGAACGGAGGGATCCTTTATATCGGTCTTGCGGGGCGTATCGATGCGAGCAATGCCGCCCAAGCTGAGGAGAAAATCCAGGCGATCCGAAAGGAGAATGCGGGACTTCATACGGTGCTTGATGCAGAAGATCTTGAGTATCTTTCCAGCGCGGGACTTCGCATACTCCTTCGCCTAAGAAAGGAAGATTCCGAGCTTGCGATAATCAATGTTTCGCCGGAGGTCTATGAGGTTCTCGATATGACGGGCTTTACGGAGATGATTGCAGTCAAAAAGGCGTATCGTCATCTTTCCGTAGAGGGCTGTGAGATGATCGGAAAGGGCGCAAACGGCGCGGTTTATCGCTACGACGCAGAGACGATTATCAAGCTCTATTTCAACGCGGACGCCCTGCCGGAGATTCAGCGGGAGAGGGAGCTTGCCCGCAAGGCGCTGGTGCTTGGAATCAACACGGCGATTCCTTATGACGTGGTGCGCATCGGCGAAAGCTACGGCACGGTGATGGAGCTTCTTGCGGCAACGTCACTTTCCAAGATGATAAAAAAAGATCCGGAGCATCTTGAGCTACCGCTAAAATACTATGTCGACATGGTAAAGCAGATTCACGCTACGGAGGTGAACCCGGGGGATATGCCGGACATGAGAGAGCTTGCTCTCGACTGGGCAGGATTCTGCCGGGAGCATCTGCCGGCGGAAACAGGCGAGAAACTCTACAAGATGGTAGAAGCGGTGCCTTGCCAGAATACCATGCTCCACGGGGATTATCATACGAACAATATCATGGTACGAGACGGCGAAGCGCTGCTCATCGACATGGACACTCTCTGCATGGGACATCCGATCTTTGAGCTTGGATCCATGTTCAACGCGTTCGTGGGATTTCTTGAGCCCGACCATGAAGAGGCGCTGAGATTTCTGGGATTTTCGTTTGAAACGGCGGGAGAATTCTGGAGAAGATCCCTTGCCATGTACCTGGACACCGAGGATGAAGCGAGGATCGCGGAGGTCGAAAACAAGGCGAAAATCATGGGCTACATGAGACTCCTGCGACGAACTATACGTAGGGATGCGCCGAATCGCCGGCAGCTTATCGAATATTACACGGACGCCCTCACCAAGCTCGTTGCGGAAACAGAGGAGCTGACATTTTAGCTTGCGAGGGCAAACCGATTTGCTCTCGAGAGAAAAACAGGGCATACGCCCTTCCAAACTATAAATTTGAGGGCTGAGGCCCTCTTTTTTATTCTGTACCTTGCCCTAAACATGCTTTCTAGGGCAGCAGCCTGCCTGCGATGTAGGAGATACATTCAATGTCATTTGCGGGCAGCCTTCTCAGGATTTCTATAAGCTCACGAAGTTCCTTGGGACTTTGATTTTGTGTGTCGAAAAATTCGCAAGGAGATACCCCCAAAAATTCGCAAATAAAAAAGAATGAGCTCATGGAAGGCAGGGCTTTCTTGTTTTCGATGCTGTTTATGTAGCTGGGATTTTGTCCGATGGACAGGCTCATATCCCTTGCGGACACGCCCTTTTGCATTCTGAGAAACGCCAGTCTGTCACCGAAATTTTTTTCGTACATTTCACATATCTCACGCATAAAGCTACCTCCATAAATACATTCTATACGATATAAAGCAAAAAATATAATATCAAATCCGCAGAAATGCTTGAAGCGACATATTGAATGTGTTATTATTATGAAAAATGCAGAATAAAAACAATACATTTCCGCAGAGCGTGAATTAAAAGCGGGGATCCTCCGAATTTTGCACAAAGATCGATATTATGGCAAAAGCTATGATATAAACAAATTTAAGAAAAGAAAGGAAGAACAAAATGAAGAAAATTTTTGCGATTATTATGAGCGTGATGCTG
>CAVCFO010000037.1:0-13099 GCA_963601575.1 bacterium | reverse complement strand
ATCTTGCATCCAGTCTTGAGAACGCCGCCGCATCAGCGACAGCTTGTCTATATTACCATCCTTACCCCCATCCTGTCAAGCATATTTTCTCGTTTTTTCATAAGTTTTCGCAAGTTTTATCTGCCTATCGCCTGAGCTCCTGTATTTGCAGCGGTTTCCATTCCCCTTGCAATCATCAGCTCCTCGCCCCAATCGCTGAGGCTTTCAAGAATCGGCATCAGGCGGTCGCAAAGCTCCGTGGTGGAATATTCGACTCTGATCGGCACCTCCTCATATACCTTTCTATTGACAAGACCCTCTTCTTCGAGTTCCTTAAGGGCCGCAGCTAGGGCGGTATTTGAGATTTTGTCCATTTTTCTTCTAAGCTGGTTGTACCTTAGAGTTCCTTTGTTATTCAGAGAGCATATGATCTGCATCTTCCATTTGCCGCCTATAATTGACATTGCATAGTTAAGCGGGCATTTTTCGAGGCATGGGCAGTCGTAATGTGTTTCTATCATGATTCCTCCCGTAGTAAACTTTTTCTTACTTAGTAATTATATTTTGCGTTATTGCACATATTTGCAAGCGATACTATAATTATACCAGGTAATAAAAAAAGAGCAAGTTTATTTCGCGGAGATTAGCACCGCAAAAGTTTGAGAAAATGCAAGGAGGATTTTATGGATATTTATTTGCAAGGCTTGACTATGGGGCTTGCGTATGTGGCACCCATCGGGCTTCAAAACCTTTTCGTTATCAATACGGCGCTGACTCAGCGAAAAAGCCGCGTATATGCGACGGCACTCATCGTCATATTCTTCGATGTGACGCTTGGGATGGCATGTTTCTTCGGTGTCGGGGCGATTATGAGTTCTTCAAAGATTCTGGAAATGATCATTCTTGGGATGGGCAGCCTGATTGTAATCTGGATCGGCGTCGGGCTTTTGCGGGCGCGCGATACTATGGATACGAGCACCAAGGTCGATGTGCCGATTTTGAAGGTCGTCACCACCGCCTGCGTGGTTACCTGGTTCAATCCCCAGGCTCTGATTGACGGCTCCATGATGCTGGGAGCATTCAAGGCTACGCTCCCTGAGGGTACGGACTTTTTCTTTGCGACCGGCTTTGCCAGCGCGTCCGTGCTTTGGTTTCTTACCATTTCCACGGTCATCTCACTTTTTAGCGCAAAATTCAGCGACAAGACGCTGCGCATCATCAATACTATCTGCGGAGCCGTAATCATCTTCTATGGGCTGAAGCTTCTGTGGACTTTTCTTCAGATAGTTATTCCTTACATCGAATAATCACTTCCTTCTTATTATTTATATATTTATTTATGTATCATCTTATTATATATCATCAAGTTGGAATGAGGCTTTGTCCTTTTTCAAAAAATCTTCACATTTCATCACATTTTGTTGACAAAAGTTTGGCGAGCATTTATAATTAGGGTGTATCGACAGATACACTTCTTTCTTTATTTATTTAACTTAATATTATTAAGGAGGACTTATTTATGGGTAGAAAAGTTCCTATGTGGCAAACCGTTCTGGTTATGCTGGTAATGATCGGTTTACTTATGTGGTCCATTATCAAGGACGCAGGTGGAGAACCGCACATCGCACTTATGCTGGCTGCAACTTTCGCAGGCCTGGTTGCTTGCGCAAACGGATGGAAATGGGCTTACCTTGAACAGGGTATCTTAGCTTCCATCAACAGATCAATGCAGGCTATCTTAATCCTCGCTATCCTGGGCGCAATCATCGCTTCCTGGATGGCAGCAGGTACCATCCCGTCAATGATGTACTATGGTATCAAAATCATCAGCCCGAAGGTATTCTTGCTTACGGCTTGTATCCTTTGCAGTATCGTATCCCTTGCAACAGGTTCATCTTGGTCAACAGCAGGTTCCATGGGCGTTGCTCTTATGGGCGTAGGCGCAGCTCTGGGATTCCCGGATGCTATGACAGCAGGTGCTGTTGTATCCGGTGCTTACTTCGGCGACAAGATGTCCCCGCTTTCCGACACAACTAACCTTGCTCCGGCTATGGCAGGCGCAACTCTGTTCGGACACATCAAGCACATGGTTTATACAACGGGTACCTCCCTTATCATCGCGCTTGTTGCTTATGCGGTTATGGGATTCATGCACGCCTCCGCAAATGAACCGGATATGTCCGTTATGGAAGAAATCCTCGACTTCATTCAGGCATCCTCGAACATCAGCGTTATCACCTTGATTCCGCCGATCTTCGTAATCGTTGCCGTTGCAATGAAGCTCCCTGCAATTCCTTCGCTAGTAGGCGGCGCTTTGATCGCAGTTCCTTTGATGTTCTACAACTCAGCTTACATCGAAGCTGCAATCGGTGACAAGGTTATCAACAACATATTCAACATCATGAACAACGGTATCGCTCTGGGCGTAGTTCCGGACGATGCATCCGAAGTTATCCAGAATCTCAGCTCATTGCTTGATTCCAGTAGTGTTCAGGGTATGATGTGGACAATTTCCATCATCATCGCTGCAATGTGCTTCGGCGGTATCCTCGACTGCACAGGCATGATGGCTTCCTTCGCAGCATTGTTCCTCAAGGTTGCAAAGGGCAGAGGAGGCCTCGTTCTTTCCACAGAGCTTATGTGCATCATCACAAATGCAGTTTGCTGCGACCAGTACCTGTCACTGGTACTTCCGGGCAGAATGTTCAAGGAATCCTTCGAAGACATGAAACTCCGTCCGGAGAACCTCTCAAGATGTTTGGAAGACTCAGGAACAATCACATCGAACTTCTTCTCATGGAACACCTGCGGTGCTACAATGAGAAACTTCCTCGGTGTAAACTCCAGCTACATTCCATATGCAATCCTTAACTGGGTTAACCCGATCGTTTCCGTATTCTTTGGATACACCGGTATCACGATGACGAAGCTCACCGACGAAGAATATGCAAAGATTTTGGAAGAAAGAGAAGAAGAAAAGAAAGCAGCTCTCAAGGCTCTCGAAGCATAATTCATTCATTCATTCAAAGAATAAATAAAGAAACCAAAAGCCCTCGGCAAATTGCCGAGGGCTTTTTATTGCGCCTACGCTATGCGAATGTAATCACTGTGCCTGTCTTTCCCTCCAGGGCGTCGATTGCCTTGTCGAGGGACGTGATGATTGCCTTCTTGTCCGGGTTTGCACGGACGAATTTCATCGCGGCTTCTACCTTCGGAAGCATGGAGCCCGGTGCGAACTGGCCTTCTTCGCAATATCTTGCCGCGTCCGCAAGAGTGAGTTTTGCAAGGTCCTGTTGGTCCGGCTTGTTGAAATTGATAGCAACCTTTTCAACCTCGGTCAGAATCATGAGTGCATCTGCATCCACCTCTTCTGCCAAAAGCTCTGCCGCAAAGTCCTTGTCGATTACCGCGGCAACTCCTTCGAGCGTGCCGTCGGGATTCTCCACAACAGGTATTCCGCCGCCGCCGCAAGCGATCACGATGGTAGAATCCCAGAGCTGTTTGATCGCGCTGATTTCAACGATCTTGCGGGGAAGCGGGGAAGCAACAACTCGTCTCCAGCCTCTGCCGGCATCCTCCTTCATGGAATATCCTTTTTCCTCTTCGAGGACTTTTGCCTCCTCTGCCGTATAGAATGGTCCGATCGGCTTCGTCGGATTGGTGAATGCCGGATCGTTTTTCTCAACGATCATCTGGGTTGCTATGGTAACCACCGGGATGTTCTTATTCAGGCGGCTGAGAGCATATTTGAGGGCCTGCTGGATGTGATATCCGATATACCCCTGTGACATGGCGCCGCAAACATCAAAAGGCATTGCCGGTGTTACGCTCTTTGCGGTCTCAGAAGCCAGGAGGATCCTTCCTACCTGCGGTCCGTTTCCGTGAACTACCGCAACCTCGTAGCCCTTATCCGATAACTCCGCGATTCTCTCGCAGGTCTTTTTTACTACTGCAAGCTGGGCCTCTGCCGTCGGCTCTGCCTTGCCCGATTGCAAGGCGTTTCCGCCCAGTGCAACAACAATTCTTTCTCCCATATTTTCTCCTCCATATTACAGGTCGTCTCTGTTTACCGGGCAGGACATGCAGCGCGGGCCGCCTCTGCCCCTGGAAAGCTCCGCTGACGGAACCGTGAGAACCTTGATTCCCTTCTTGTCCAGAAGGTCATTTGTCACATAGTTTCTTTCGTATGTTACAACCGTTCCCGGTGCAATGCAAAGCGTGTTCGATCCGTCGTTCCACTGCTCGCGCTGCGCCGCAAGAAGATCTCCGCCTCCGCATCTTATAAGCTCTACCGCAGGAACCTTTAGCTCAAGCGCAAGGATCTTATGGAGCTCGTCCTTGAGAGCGTTGAACTTTAGCTCGCCCTTTTCGTTCAGGCTGATTTCGTAAACACCGAGCGGCCCTTCGATTTCCGGATGAATGGTGAATTTGTCGTAGTCGACCATGGTAAATACCGTATCCAGGTGCATAAACGCTCTTGACTTCGGTATGTCGAATGCGAGAACCTTCTTGAAGGAGCTCCCCTGCAGGATGTTCCTTGCGAAGTGTTCAAGTCCCGAAACCGTGGTTCTCTGCGAGAGCCCCACCGCGACGATATCCTTGGAAAGCACCAGCACATCGCCGCCCTCGATGGAATATGTGTCCGTGAGGTCGTACCACTGCTTGTTTTCTTCTGTGGCGAACTCACGATTGTAGCGGTAGATATAGCGCAGGATCAGGGATTCGCGCCTTCTCGCATCGGTATGCATGTGGTGAATGTTTATTCCCTCGCCAACGCAGGCACCCGGATCTCGGGTAAAATACAGGTTCGGCATCGGGTCAGAAACAAAAGGATAATCGTCATTTACAAGATCCATCAGCGATGTGGCATCCTTCGTCTTGACTTCTTCGCGTTTGATGCCGGCGATCACCTTGCTTGCCATCTCCGCCGGTGCCATGTCAAGAAGATATGATGTCATTGCGCTTCTGAGACCCTTCGAGTTGATTTTGCTTAGGTTCAGAAACTCGTTTACGAACTGAATCTGAACCTCTGGGTTTGCCATTGCCTTTGCGGCTTCCTCCACGTAGTAAACGACTTCGACGCCGTTTTCTCTGAGCACCTGTGCGAATTTGTCATGCTCTTCCTGCGCGACCTTCAGGTATGGAATATCGTCAAAGAGCAGTCTCTCGATGGTGGCGGGAGTCAGAGCCTCGAGCTCCTCCCCCGGTCTATGAAGCAAAACCTTGTTTAGTTTGCCGATTTCGGAAAAATTATAAATTCCGGGATGCATTTTTTTCTCCTTTCAACTGGAAGCGCAATGCGCTAGCCGATAGTTGCAACGATTACGGCCTTGATAGAGTGCATTCTGTTTTCGGCCTCGTCGAAAACCTTCGAATGTCTCGAAAGGAATACCTCGTCGGTAACCTCGCGGATGTCATATCCGAGCTCCTTTTGCTCGGCTGCCATGGTAGTGTCAAAATCGTGGAAGGATGGCAAGCAGTGCAGGAAGATGACATCGTCATTTTCTGTCTTGTCGAGCATTTCCTTCGTGACTTTGAATGGGGTGAGCATTCTTACTCTCTCAGGGATCTGGTCTTCTTCGCCCATGGATGCCCAAATGTCTGTATAGAGAACGTCGGCGCCCTTGAGGCAGGCCTCATCTGAAGATACCTCGATAACAGCACCGGTATGCTCTGCAACCTCTCTTGCTCTTCTGATTACATCCTGGTCGATCTGCTCTGCGAGCTCCTGCGGGCCATAAGCCACGAAGTGCATTCCCATCTTCGCACAGCCGTACATCCAGGCATATGCCATGTTGTTTCTGATGTCGCCGCAGAAAACTACCTTAACCTTGCTGAGAGGTTTTGCTACGTGCTCTTCGATAGTAAGCATGTCGGCGAGGATCTGTGTCGGGTGATCAACGTCCGTCAAGCCGTTCCATACAGGAACGCCCGCATTCTTTGCAAGCTCCTCAACAACGGACTGCTTGTATCCTCTATATTCGATGCCGTCATAGAATCTCCCGAGAACCTTCGCCGTGTCTGCGATGGTCTCCTTCTTTCCCATCTGGGAGCTCTTGCTGTCTAGGAATGTTACGTGCGCGCCCTCGTCAAGAGCCGCAACCTCGAATGCGCATCTTGTTCTTGTCGATGTCTTTTCGAAGAGGAGCACGATGTTCTTTCCCTTCAAAACTTCGTTATGGATACCGGCTCTCTTTTTTGCTTTCAGGTCATGAGCCAGGTCAAGCATATATCTGATTTCTTCCGGTGTAAAATCCATAAGTGTTAAAAAATTTCTGCCTTTTAAGTTTACTGCCATCTTTCTTCTCCTTTTGTATAAAATTCCTTCTTAATATGTGTAGCGTTTTTTCTTACTAAAATTTTACTATAGCACGGCTTTTTTGAAAGTACCAGGGCTTTTTATTTTTCGTGTGCCAGTTTGCTTTTCAGTCGCCTTTTAAGTTGGTTTTCGGTTGGTTTTTAATTTGCTTTTCAGGTTGCACTTCGGTTGGTTTTCAATTTGCTTTTCAAGTTGCCTTTCGATTTCCGCTTCAGTTCCTCTTCAAGGGTTTTTTTCAGTATCCGAAGGCCCTTTTCAATTCTTTCCTCGCTTTCGAAGGAATAGTTGATTCGGATATGGTCTCTGCCGCCATTTTTCTTCGGAAAAAAGATATATCCGGGGATCACCGCAAGGCCGTTTCTATATGCCGCATCGGCAAATTCCTTGCTATCTATCCCATCCGGGAGCCTGCACCATATGTATATGCCGCCCTCAGGCTTGTGATAAGAAAGGCCCAGAGGCTCCATCTCATCGAGCCTTTGGCACACGAGATTCTGTTTTCTCAGATAATTTTCGCGAAATGCATGCGTTATGCTATAATAGCTGCCGTCTGCGAGGTATTTTGCAAGCAGCTTCTGGGATGTCCAGTCGACTGCCATCATCCGCACGGATACGAGGTAGCTGAGGCTCTCTATTAGCCTGCTGTTTGCCACGACGAATGCCAGCGACAGGCCCGGGACGAATGAAAGAGAGAATGAATATATGTAGATTACATTCTCTGCCTTGTCCAGCGCCTTTAGCGGCAGGAGCCTTTTGCCCTCGTATACGAGTTCGGAGGCGGCGTCCTCCTCTATTATCGGTATGCGATACTTGCTGGAAATTTCGATGAGGCGCTCTCTTCGTTCCTCGGAGAGAATCGCTCCTGTCGGGTCATGAAAGCTCGAGTTGACATAGATAAGCCTCGGTTTTCTCATAAGCACTGCTCGCTCCAGAGCCGCGCAGTCTATCCCATCCTCGTCGATCGGTACCGTCACGATCTCAGCACCCGCAAGCTCCATCGCCCGGTATGCGTCGGGAGATACGGCATCTTCCATTATCACCGAATCGCCGGGTTTTATCAGCAGAGTCACCAGGAAATCAAGCGCCTGGTTCGTCTCCGTCAGGATCTGAATTTCGCCCGTGCTTGCCTTGATACCCTTCGTGCTGAGAAATGATACGAGCTGCTGCCGGAGCTGCTTGTCTCCCTTGTATGGGCTATAAAAATATTGGGTCTTTCCCTCGCCGCTGACCACGTCGGCGATGTCTGCCGCTAGCTTCTTGCGGTCATAAATCTCGGGGCATGCGATCCCGCTACCCAAAGAAATGATATTTTTGCTTGCAAAGCGCTGAAAAAGGTCATCGAAGGTAACTTCCATATCAAGATACTTTTCGTTTATCTCGGACTGCCAATTGACCTTCTTTATTCTGGCTGCTTGCTCCCCGGATTTTGGACTTTTCTTTGCGTCAGGTCGGTCGCATGCCCCGCCCTGATAGGCGTCCTTCGCATGCTGCGAAGTCTTGACGGTATAACATGCTCCCTGTCTCGATTCTATCAGGTCCTCCGCCTTCAGCTCGTTATATGCCTTTATGATCGTATTGCGGTGCACGCAGAGGGCCTTTGCCGCGGCCCGCTCAGACGGCAGGGTGCTCCCTTCCGCAAGCTCGCCGGAAAAAATCTGTCTTTTCATCCTGCTTGCGATCTGCATATAGATGGGGATCTTCGATGTGCGGTCGATTATTATATTCATACCTTTTCTCCGTGAAATTGGTAGTAGCAGACCTCGAGCCTGCCATTATATAGCTTTCTGCGGCGGTCTGCGCTCCTTCCGAGCGCCCTCTCGATGGATTTGTCCGCCGTAACAACAAATAGCGACCAGGTTGGATTTGCCCCGAAAAATTCGCGGTATGCCTTGTAGATTTTTTCGATGCTTTGCCTATCGCCGATTCTCTCTCCATACGGCGGGTTGGTGATCACGACGCCGCTTAGGCTCTTTGTTCTCATCGCGGAGATATCCGCGGCAGCGAATTTGATGCAGTCATCGACCCCGGCTGCCTCTGCGTTTGCCTTGGCTGCCTCTATGGCGCTCGGGTTTATATCCAGACCGAAAATCTTGGGTCTCACATCGTTATCTATCGCCTCGAATGCCGCCTTGCGTTCTTCTTTCCATAGGTTCTTTGGAATAGCCTCCCACTCTTGGCTTGCGAAGCTTCTGCTTATGCCGGGCGCAATGTTCTTTGCGATCATCGCTGCCTCGATCGGTATCGTCCCGGAGCCGCAACAAGGGTCTGAGAGGATCCTATCCTTGTTCCAAAACGAAAGCTGTATCATGGCCGATGCGAGCGTTTCCTTGATGGGTGCCTCGACGCTGTGGGCCCTGTAGCCGCGCTTGTGAAGTCCCGGCCCCGTGGTGTCCAGCGTCACAGTCACGCGGTCTTTTAGCAGGGTAATCTTGATCTCGTAGCTTGCTCCGCTCTTCTGGAAATAGTCCACCGCATAGAAATCCTTTAGGCGCTCGACTACCGCCTTTTCTGCGACGGATTGGCAGGCAGGAACGCTTGAGAGCTTTGATTTGACGGAGGAGCCGTTCACCACGAATTTGCCGTCGATTGGGATCCATTCTTCCCAGGCTATCGCCTTCATCTGCTGAAACAGATCCTCGAATTCGAGTGCCATAAACTCAGCCATCTTTATCTGCACGCGGTCTGCCGTTCTGAGCCATAGGTTTGCGCGGACTACGGCGCGCTCGTCTCCGAGGAATGTTATTTTGCCATCCTCTGATCTTAGGATCTTGTAGCCGAGCTTTTCGATTTCGCGCCTCACAACCGCCTCTAGGCCGAAGGTTGCCGTGGCTATCAGTTCTAATTTCATATTTATCCTTGTTTTCTCCTTCTTTTTTGTTTCTCTTGCTTTTACTTTTTGCTTTTCGCCTTTACTTTTCGCCTTCAAATTTCTGCGAGCTGCAATGAGTTTCTTCGGGGTGCAATAAATTTCTGCGGGTTGCAATAAATTTGTGCGGGTTTTTACGAATTTCTATGAAAAAAGCGTCCCTTAAGGGACGCTGAACTTTTTTCTAAAGATAAGGCGCCCTTCTGTTAAGTGAGCTGCTTTCCAGTTTCTCAAGAATATCCAGTGATTTTCCTGTTCCCACTGCAACGCAGGACTTTGGGTCCTCTGCAATTATTACTTTGATCTGTGTTCTGTCCTGGATCCGTTTGTCGATTCCGTTGAGAAGCGCGCCGCCTCCAGTGATGATGATGCCGGAGTTGCTGATGTCCGCTGCAAGCTCCGGCGGCGTGATCTCAAGAACGTTGTGAACCGCCTCGCATATAGCATGCAAAGGCTCCTCGAGAGCCTCCATCATCTCCTCGGAGCTGACCTCGACGCTCTTTGGCAGGCCTGTTACAAGGTCCCTGCCCCTGCAGTCCATCGTCGCAATCTCATCTGCCGGGAACGCTGTTCCGATGGTCATCTTCAGCTCCTCTGCGGTTCTTTCGCCGATATAGAGCTTATGCTCTTTTCGCATATATTTGATGATATATTCGTCGAATTTGTCACCTGCGATCTTTACCGATGTGCTGGCTACGATGCCGCCCAGCGAAATAACCGCAATATCCGTGGTTCCTCCGCCGATGTCGATAACCATGACTCCGTCCGGCTTTGAAATGTCAATGCCTGCGCCGATTGCAGCTGCAACGGGCTCTTCCATCAGATAAACATCCTTGCCTCCCGCCTGGGTTGCCGCCTCGCGCACCGCACGCTTTTCTACCTCGGTAACTCCGCTCGGAACGCAGACCATGATCTTCGGACGGAAAAATCTTCCGCTACCGCAGGTCTTGCGGATAAAGTGCTTTAGCATTCTCTCGGTGATGTCGTAGTCGGAGATAACGCCGTCGCGAAGCGGCCTTACCGCTACTATATTAGCAGGCGTCCTTCCGAGCATCTGTCTTGCCTCCTCGCCTACCGCAAGGATCTCGTCGGTATCCTTGTTGATGGCAACTACGGATGGCTCGTTGAGAACGATGCCCTTTCCTTTTATATATACAAGTACATTGGCCGTACCCAGGTCAATTCCCACTTCTGTCGCAAATCCCATTATATTCTCCTCTTTTCTGTCGATATTACTTTCTTACGCATTGATGAGAATATTATATAAAATTTTTTGGCCTTTTTCAATTTATTTGCGATAAATATTTTCATTTTTTTGCGCGGCAACTCGCATGACCCTCGCCGCCTGCGCAACCACAATAGCGCAAAAGCGGCTCTTACGAGCCGCTTTGTTGTTATTTAATCCTGCACGCGTACTTGCACTGCTTCAATTCTGACTTTGCAACTAGTGCGCCCTGTGCATCGTATACCATCACGCGGGCTTTGTAGTAATATCTGGTGCCTTTTGTGCCTGCGGTGTTGGTATAGGTCAGGTCTGCCTTTTCATACTTTGCCTTGTAACTCGCAGCCTTCTTGGTGCTTCTGTAGAATTTGTATTTTACGGTGTAGCCGAGGACCTCGATCTGCCGTATGGCATCGCTGTCTACCGTGAGGGTTACCTTGATGTTGCCCTTTGCGGTTTTTTCGGAGCGTGCCGTCAGCTTGAGGGCGCTTGCAAGCTCTGCTGCCTTTGCGGCATTCTCGGCTGCGATTTCCTCGTCCGTCTTGGCCTCATCGCCTGCCTCATCGACTGCTGGCGGGGTTACAGCTGCTGAAGAGCCGCCGCCGGATGATCTTTTGGTATATGTGAAGCTTTCGCCCTCGCCGTTCTTTGCTAGGGTAATTTTTTTGTCGTTGATGGTTACGTTGATGGAATCAGCATCCGACTCCCCGGTCATTCCGTTCACAAGCTTGATCGTTCTGGTGCTTCCGCTCATGCTGGCAGTGAGTCCGTCTTTTAGAACGGTTACGGTGTCCCCGTTCTCGGCAGCTGCCAGTGCAGCCTGAAGGCTCGTATAACCTACATCGCCGATCTTGGCTTCGGATGCGTCCTCTGTCGTGATGAGGAATTGGCTGAAGCCGTTCGGGTTGGTGAAGGTAGCGTAGTAAGTAGGAGAAGCCTCGCTATTACTTGTTACAGCCGCTGTATATACATACGAAGTGCCGTTTGACTTGGTATGCTCGATATACAGCTTGTCCTCTGTGCTATTCACAAAGCCTGACGGAAGCGGAATTGTGATGGTTACAGGCGTGGTAACCTCGACTTTCTTTGCCGTGCCGACTTCTACGGCGTTCTGAGTTTTACCTCCCGTGCCTCCGGCATCCTTTGCTGTCACAATTCCCTCGGCAGAATTCGCCGTTGATGCAATGGTCTTAACCATAGGCACGATGTTGAGGGTGAGCTCTTTTACGGTTGCGGTCGTAGTCGTACCTCCCCCGCTGCTATTCGTCGTTGTCTCGACTTTTGCGTCTGCTATCGTAATGTCAAGATATGGCTGCACGAAGATGTTCACTGTCGTGCCGTCTTCGATCTGGCCTGCGCCTTCAACATTCTGCAAAGCTGCTTTCAGGGTTTCCTTTGCTTCAGAAGCTGTTTTCTCAGTCACTGTCTTTTGAGCTTCGGTTACGGCTGCAACCTCCAAGCCCTCGGATGTTGTGCCGGTTACAGCTTCTGCGGCGCTACTTACCGCCTCCCCGGCTGCTTTTGTTTCTGCTTCTGTCGCTGCTTCGTCGGTTCCTTTTGTTACTTCAATATTTGCTCCCTCTGACTTAACTTCGGTCGCCGCGGTGTCCGCAGTTTTTACTTCAGCTTTATTTTCTGCAACCGTGAACGGATACTTGCTGTTTCCGCTGGCTACGACTGCATAGCCATCCTCGCAATATGTCGAGTCAGGCTTGGTATTGAAGAGGCCGCCGGTGATTTCAACTTCACCCTTCAGTTTTTTCTCTTCATAAGATTTTCCCCCATCGTAAACCCAAATCTCACCGCCAAAGTAGCCGCCTTCAATTATAATTTTTGCCGGATCAGTTACATCGCCGCCATTCCATCCATCTGATGCACTCACGGCAGCGAACTTGCTACCGCCTATATAAGTCCCGCTCTTGATCGTGATTTCAACATTCCCATCATCGCCCCATACAGCGTAATATTCTTCTTGCCCTGTCAAATCAATCGTGCATTCTTCTAAAACTGCGCTGGCAGCAAAAACATTTACGCCCCGATCAGACTTTATATTTTTTAAGGTGGCGGAGGTTTCATTCTTCCCGTTTCCTATCCAGATCCCATAATTAGCGTCACTTGCAAAACAGCCATTCTTTATAGTGATATTTTCGCCCTCAAACACTGCCGCCGCAAAAGGCACGGTCAGAGTATTGTTTCCCAAATTTAGCACAGAACCATTCGGCATAAGGTAGGAAGTATATTCCTTAGTTTGCACTTCATAATTTTTCAAAAGTGTGATTGTGCTTCCTTCTTCTGCACCATCTATAGCTTGCAGCAGCGTGTCATAATGCGTTGTCACATTGCCGCTGGTGATAGCTGCTGCATGCTGGCAGTCATCGCCGCCTGCGCAATCAGTCGAAACATCCGCAAATGCCGCGGCCGGCATGAAGCAAGCTATCATCAGCACGCTCATAATGATTGAAAAAAGTTTTTTCATCTCTTTCCTCCTTATAAAAATAACGAATCTTGATACTTGCGCCGTTTTCCCTTCGTGTCTACTTCCGGGAGATGCGTGTCTACCTTTTGCGGGCAGGCGCGAGCTGCGCATCGGCCGGAAAAAGTTGATATTGCAAGGCTAGGCGGCGCAAATTTCTGTTGTGGTAGTCTAAAAGTAGACACGGGGGGTATTTTATGATTTAATACCTTATGAGGTGACTACTATGAAATATAAAAA
>CAVCFO010000036.1:0-14110 GCA_963601575.1 bacterium | reverse complement strand
GGCGTTCGCCATGGCGGGATCATGGGAGTTTTGGTCAGAATGGCCGTTCTTCGCCTACATGATCGAACAGCTTCCGAATTTCAGCTTTGAGGGGCAAACGCTGACCACCCAAAACAGCTATCAATACGGCCCGGTCTGCATCGACAGATCCGTTCGCGGCACCGGGTTGTTTGAGAAAGTGTTTTATGCTTCTCTTGCAAGCATGAAAGACCGCTACCCCATCATGGCGACTTTTATCAACCAGATCAACCACCGTTCCTATGCGGCACATACCAGAAAAGTCCCTATGACCAATACGGGTGCATTTCAGTTCAATCAGAATGATTATTATCTGATGGCGTGCTCCACGGCGCTGAGCGGCAAGCAGATGAGAACCCCACACGCACCTTTTTTGAGTCGATTTATTCCTTGGAAAGAAGGGCAACCGTCTCTACAGAGCCGGTCCAGGGGAACATGTCGCAGGGGGTCGCCTCGCAAAATTCGTAGCCGCCCTCGGTGAGATACTTGATGTCACGCGCCAGGGTTGCCGGATCGCAGGAGACATATACAATTCGTGAAGGCTCTGCTTTTATCACCGCTTCCAGCAGCGGTTTCTCGCAGCCTGCCCTCGGCGGATCGAGAATGACAACATCCGCATGTGTCACGCGAAGGGATTTGTCCTTCAGTTCTGACTTCGGGTCAACCATCTTCGGGAGTTCTTCTTCTGCCTTGCCAAGGACATATCGTGCATTTACGATGCCATTTATCGTCGCATTTCGGTTGGCGTCGATGACCGCCCCCTTAACGGATTCTATGCCGATAACTCTGCCCGGCTTGATTGGCTTTCCCGCCTCTATCGCATCCGCTGCCTTCCTATTCATCTCAGCCGCCGCAAACAGCCCGATCGTTCCCACTCCTGAGTAAAGGTCAAGCACAGTTTCGTCGCCTTTTAGCGATGCGTATTCCAAAGCCTTGTCGTAGAGCCTTATCATCTGCTCACGGTTCACCTGATAAAACGATAGGGGCGAAATCTCAAAGCAAAGTCCGCCCACTTCTTCTATAATAGTTGGCTTTCCCGCAATGGTAATACATTCCTCGCCGAGGATCTTGCCCTCAAGATTTTTCGATTTGTTTATATTCACAACGACGCTTTCAAGATTAAATTCAACTCCTGCAAGAGGTCCATCCTCATACACAGGCACATTGTAAATTGCCTCGTCCAGCATCGTAACCAGCTTCTTGGCATTGGGAATTGCCTTGCCGTTTATCACCAGAATTACCATGACCTCACCGGTTCCCGCCGCCGTGCGGACGATCAAATGCCGCATAAGCCCCTTGTCCCAGCGTGGGTCATAGGATGTTATATGATCCTCCTCCATAAATCTTCTGAGCGCTTTTGCCGCCGCCATGGCAGGTTCAGACTGGAGCAGGCAATCCTCGCAGTTTACGACTTCGTGGCTTTTCGGGCGATAAAATCCGATTCTCGGCTCATGTACAGGCTTTACAATTCCGCCCTTTTCCGTAATGAGCCCTCCGGTGCTTACAGGCATGCTCGCCTTGTTCCGATATCGGAATGGACTGCAGATAGATTTTCCCTCTGTCATGCCCATAATCGGCATAATCACAGGATCTTGCAAGCCCCCAAGCCGCGTGAGCTTTTCCCGAACCTGATTTTCTTTCAGGGCAAGCTGCGCCTCATAGCTTATCTCAGAATAAACGCATCCTCCGCAGAGCCCGCTATACTCGCAGAAGCTTTCCTGCCTATCTGGAGAAAGCTCCAGAACCTCGGTGACGCGAGCAAAGGCGTAATTTTTCTTGACCTTTGTAAGTTCTGCCCGCACAAGGTCGCCAATAGATGCGCCCTTTACGAAAACCGCAAATCCCCTCTCGCCGTCGTAGATTTTGCCTATTCCGCTTCCCTCTGCGCTCATATCTTCTATTTTAAGTTCAACAATTTGTCCTTTTTCCATTATATTTGTCTATTTCCTTCCCGTTTTTGCTTCTTGCAGGCTTCTCGACCGTTTTTTCTATTTTGGGGCCGTTTTTTATTCCCCTCTTCGCCAGTTCTCTTCTAAAAGACCTTTATAAGGAGGAGCTTCCCCTCGGCCACGCTGACCTCAGCCCGCCCGCCCGAAATCACCTCGTTACTGACCCCGTACTGATACTCACACTCGACCTTCGCATTTTCCAGCGGATATTTCGCATTCCGTATGGTTATACCCTCCGCCTTCCCCGAAATATTCAAAAGTGAAAAGTACGAAAACTTCTCGTCTATATATACAGTCTCTTTCCCTGCGATGCACATCTGCGAATAATCGTCCAGTATCGAGGCGCTTTTACCCGCCCCATCAAGCATCAGGAGAATGGACACATTCGCAAGGCTGTGGTCAAACCTTTGCCCGATGGCGCCCAGCAGCAAAAATTCCGAGAAGCCGCGCGCTAGCCCTTCTTTTGCCGCGAAGACCGTGTCCGTATCGTCTTTTTCGCGAGGGAGCACTATAATTTCGGCATTTCCCTTATTCTCCGCCAATGCTTTTTCCTTTGGATAGGAGTCAAAATCACCGATAATAAGATCCGGTTTTGCGCCCAGATTTTCGGCATGGACAAGCCCTCCGTCGCAAAAAATAAAAAAGTCGTCTTTTGCGAGATATTCCTTTGCCCTCGCATAATTTTTGATTTCCGCAGCGCCTATAATAACGCATCTTCCCATGGCATCTCACCTCTTTATCCAAAATTGTAACACAAAGCCGCCGAAAATAAAAGGAAAAGAAAATTGCCCGCTGCGGAGAAATATCCGTGGCGGGCAATCGCTTGTATCTTATATAATTTTCTAGTATATATTTATCGGTTTTCTTGAATGCTTCACCGCGTGCTTGATAGCCGCATTGTAGGCTTCTTCGTCGGCATCGTGCTTTTCCTGAATCGCTTCTTTTAGCACCATGTCCTTGACCTTCATGAGCCTGGTCTGGTTACCACGCTCGTTTTCGTCAAGCCGCATCCTGATATATTTTATGGTCATTTCAAGCTGCGGAATCTTTACATATTCCAGAGCGTTTACCCGGCGCCTGGTGCGTTCAAGCTCGGCGGCAAGCATCTGGGCTTCTTTCTCCTTTGCCGCAAGTTCCAGCATCAGCGGGAAAATCTCCGCAAGGCTTGCAATAGCCGAGTCCAATTCTCCGGAGGTGTTTGCGTAGCCATAAGGATAGATATTTGCCGCATCCTCAGCAGTCGTTGTAAATTCGAAGACCGGAACATCGACGCTCATTACATTTTTGCCCGAAACCTCAAGCTTTACGCCCTGTTTCGGATACATCAAAGCCTCCTCCAGCCCCTGCCGGCTCATAACAGCCTGAGCAATTCCAAAGGACGCATAAACATCCGCAAGCTTTTCTTCCACACGGTCGCGAAGTTCTTTGTTCTCACGCGCAAGTTCAAGGAAACCTTTCATAAGCTCGTCTCTCTTATCCTTCAAGAGCTTGTGCCCCCGCACCGAGGTGGCGTGACGCTTTTTCAGCGTGGTCAGCATCATGCGGGTAGGATTCACATTGAGTCGTTCCACTTTGGAGCCTCCTTCCTTGCATTACAGATACTTCTCTATATATTCGTCCTTGATACGCTTAAGCTCGCTCTTCGGAAGCAGGCGCAGGAGTTCCCAGCCGAGGTTAAGGGTTTCTTCGATGCTTCTATCGGTGTCGTAGCCTTGCGAAACATAGCGTTTCTCAAACTCCTGTGAGAACTTCGCATACATCAGGTCAACCTCCGACAAAGCCGCTTCTCCGAGGATAGCCACCAGTTCAAGGTTTTCCTTGCCCTTTGCGTAGGCTGCGAAAAGCTGGTTCATAGTATCTGCGTGATCCTCACGGGTTTTGCCCTTGCCGATACCCTTATCCTTGAGTCTGGAAAGGGACGGAAGAACGTCGATTGGCGGTTTGATGCCCTTGCGGAACAGGTCGTTTGAAAGGATGATCTGCCCTTCTGTGATGTATCCGGTAAGGTCCGGAATCGGGTGAGTTTTGTCATTTTCCGGCATGGTCAGAATCGGAATCATGGTGATTGAGCCTGCCGAGCCCTTCTTTCTTCCTGCACGCTCATATAGCGTCGCAAGGTCTGTATAGAGATAGCCCGGATATCCTCTGCGGCCCGGAACTTCCTTTCTGGCTGCCGAAACCTCACGCAAGGCCTCCGCATAGTTTGTGATATCCGTCATGATTACCAGCACGTGCATTCCCATATCAAATGCAAGATACTCGGCAGCAGTCAGCGCCATACGCGGCGTGGCGATACGCTCGACCGCCGGGTCGTTTGCAAGGTTCATAAACATTACGGTTCTGTCAATGGCTCCGGTTCTTCTGAAGTCAGAGGCGAAGAAATCCGCTTCTTCGTAGGTGATACCGATAGCCGCAAATACAACGGCGAAATTCCCTGCGTCGTCGCCTATTACCTTTGCCTGACGGGCAATCTGCGCCGCCAGATTCGAGTGAGGAAGTCCTGCACCCGAGAAAATAGGCAGCTTCTGTCCACGAACCAGTGTATTCAGTCCGTCGATGGCCGAAACTCCTGTCTGTATGAACTCCGCAGGATAGTCACGAGCCGCCGGATTCATCGGAAGTCCGTTTATATCAAGCATTTTGTCTGCAATAATCTCAGGTCCGCCGTCCTTCGGTCTTCCCATTCCGTCGAAAACTCTCCCCAGCATATCCGGGGAAACCGCAAGCTGGGTGCCGTGACCCAGGAATCTTACCGTGCTTTGTTTCAGGTTGATGCCCTGAGAAGCCTCGAAAAGCTGAACCAGCGCATTGTGTCCGTTTACTTCCAGCACCTTGCAAAGCCTTTTCTCCCCGCTCGGAAGCAGGATTTCGCCAAGTTCGTCGTAGGTAACATCGTCTACGTCTTTTACCAGCATCAGAGGCCCTACAACTTCACTGATTGTCTTATATTCTCTAATCATCCGCTTCCGCCTCCTCTTTTACCAGCGCGTTAATTTCGGCGCGTATATCATTCATAAGTTTTTCGTATTTTTCGTCGATCTGATCTTCCTCAACATATTTGAATCGTCCGATTTCTTCGCGCTGCGGAATAGCCGCAACCTTTGCAAAGGAAGCGCCCTTAGCGATGCCCTCAAGCCCCTCTTTGTAGAAGCTGAGGATCAGTTTCAGCATCTTGAACTGCTTGTTGAGGGAAGAATATGTGTCTACATCGTGGAAAGCGTTTTGGTGCAAATAGTCCTCGCGAATCGACTTGCAGACCTCAAGCTTCATTCTGTCCTCTGCCGAAAGGGAGTCAACGCCTACCAGCTGGACGATTTCGTTAAGCTCTGCCTCCTGCTGCAAAAGCGCAAGAGTCTGGGCTCTCATCTCAGGAAATTCCTTGTCAACATTCTCAGCATACCACTTTTCCAGTCTTTCCACATAGAGGGAATAGGACTGAAGCCAGTTGATTGCCGGGAAGTGTCTTGCATAAGCCAGCGCCGAGTCAAGGCACCAGAATACCTTTACGATACGAAGGGTCGCCTGGGAAACCGGCTCCGAAATGTCGCCGCCCGGAGGAGATACCGCTCCGATAGCAGAAAGCGCTCCGATACGCCCGTCCTTTCCGAGAGAAACCGTCCTGCCGGCTCTTTCGTAGAACTGCGCAAGTCTTGAGGCAAGATAAGCAGGGTAGCCTTCCTCGCCGGGCATTTCTTCCAGACGTCCGGACATTTCGCGGAGAGCCTCCGCCCATCTTGATGTGGAGTCTGCCATCAGCGCTACCGAATATCCCATATCTCTGAAATATTCCGCGATGGTGATTCCTGTATATATAGATGCTTCACGAGCCGCTACCGGCATGTCGGAAGTGTTTGCAATAAGCACCGTCCGCTTCATCAGCGATTCGCCGGAACGCGGGTCTTTCAGCTCAGGGAATTCCATGAGTACATCTGTCATTTCGTTCCCACGCTCGCCGCAGCCGATATAGACTACGATATCCGCGTCCGCCCATTTTGCTAGCTGGTGCTGAACGACGGTCTTGCCGGAACCGAAAGGCCCCGGAACCGCTGCAACTCCGCCCTTTGCGATAGGGAACATCGTGTCGATTACACGCTGACCGGTGATGAGTGGCATCTCAGGCACCAATTTTTCTTTGTACGGGCGGCCTCGTCTTACCGGCCATTTTTGCATCATACAAAGAGGCTTGATATCGCCTTTTTTGAGATTTTCCTCGCCATAATCCTCCGTCAGCTTGATTTTGCATATGGTCTGGTCAACGGTATAGCTTCCGGATTCGATGGAATCAACGATGCCTGTTACTCCCACCGGAACCATGATGCGCTGAGTTACCAGTACCGTTTCTTCAACTTCGCCGATGATGTCTCCGCCGGAAACTTCGTCCCCTGCCTTTACAAGAGGCTTGAATTCCCAGCGTTTTTCTCTGTTAAGTGACGGGACTTTTATTCCACGGGTTATATTCGGCCCTGCCACTCTAACCATTTCTTCGAGGGGTCTTTGGATACCGTCGTACATCGTTTCGATGAGTCCGGGCCCAAGCTCTACCGAAAGAGGCGCTCCCGTTGTTACTACCGGAACTCCCGGCCCGATTCCTGCGGTTTCTTCGTATACCTGAATCGACGCCCTGTCCCCTCTCATTTCTATTATTTCTCCGATAAGGCCCTGATTTCCAACATGGACAACGTCATACATATTTGCCTGTTCCATGCCTGTTGCGACAACCAGCGGTCCGGATACTTTTAATACTTTACCTTCTGCCATTTTAGTTTCCTCCAAATAATATGTCCGCTCCAACAGCTCTTTCCACCGACTTTTTCACCGATGTCATTCCTATGCCGAGGCTGCCATCGCTACCCGGAATGGGTATTATGGCCGGCGTCCTTTGGTCTGTATATTCATCCACCTCGGAAAGCATATATTGATAAAGCTGCTCGGTAACATATATGATAGCGAAATCTTCTTTTGCAAGGTGTTTCAGAGTTTTCTTCGCCTCATCGGGGTCATCCGTCGGAAAGACTTCGAGTCCCACCGCACGGAACCCCAGCACGCTTGCTCTGTCGCCTATTACGCCAATCTTATACATAAGTTTCCCTTAACCTTTCTGCGATCTTCTCCGCGCTCATCTTGGCACTGAGTCCCGCAAGAATAATTCTGAGATTCTTTACTTCCGTTTCCTTTGCGATTAGATATGCCGCTACGGTCTCCAGCCCGAAAGACTTGTACTTGCATTCCTTTGCAAATTCTATCTTCAGGTTGTCGAAGATTTTTTCCAGGGTCGCAAAGCTTCCGTTTTCGGTCGAATCTTCTGCGCCTACCGCAAACACGTCATAATATCCGGCGTGCCTCAGTTTCTCCGCTACGGAGCCGTAGCCTTCCTCGTAGTTTGCCTTGAAAAATTCTTCTTCGATATTTCCGCCGCCCAAAAAAACTTTCCCAAAGAAATTCTTTGATTTTCCGATTTTGCGAAGTCTTATGAATGCTCCCATGTTGAGTATGTCAATCAGAAGTTTTACATATCCTGTCACAAACTCATTCCCCAGCTTCGCAGCCTCTGAGAGCATATCCGCAAAGCAGGCTCTGTCCAGTATGATATCGATTTCCTGGGGATCGCCTGTTTTTGCAAAGTTCTCCGCCGCCTCAGCGATTGCCTGTTTCATGCAAGAAGAAAGGATTGCAAAATCTCTCTTTCTCACCGCTTCTGCAAGCTTCTCAGGCGGAATTGATGCGGTTTCTGCGATATATGGCGCAGGATCAGTCTTTAGCGCCTCCGCCTTTAGCAGCACCTTCGCATTATGATAATCGTTCGGATAAAGGAAAAGCTTCATCTCCGGTTCTTCCGGCAGGATTGAAAATACAAGTTCGTAAGCTTCCTGCAGGCTCCGGGAAAGGATCTCCTCATAGGACTCGCTTCCTGCGCTTTCCTTACTGTCCTTTCCGTCTCCGTATCCAAACTCTGCCAATGTCTTTATCGCCTCGGAAACACCCGGCTGCTCCGCAATTCTTTCGAGATCTTGCTTTTTCAGCAGGTGAACTTCTTTGCTCCTTATCAGAACCGACGGGAAAACATAGTCATATTCGTTTTTGTTAGCCATTTTTCGTTCCCCCTTTTAGGCGAAAAGAATCTTCGCGGCCTCTCCTGCGAGCTGCGGCTTATGCACTTTGACCAAGGATTCAATCGTGCAGTCCGCAAAGGTCGAGCGGTATGTGATGATATATCCGCCCTTCATGTCTCCTGCGTTCTCAGCCACGGTGAACCTCTCTGCATACTGGATCTCGTCGCCGTATTTGTCTCTGCGCTTCTGCGCAACCGCCGCGTTCAGCCCGTCGCAGACCTTCTGCCCGATACGATCTCTTTCGTCCGCGTTGAAGAGAAGGCTTCCGCCGTACATATCAGCACTGGCTCCCAGAGTCACCAAAAGCTCGATGTATTCGTATTCGTCCATAGAAGCCAACGCGTCAGTGGCCTTGTCAAAGCAGTCTGCCAAGATTTCCTGTTTTTTCTTTAGGATTATCTTTCCGGCGTCGATGTCGGCAACGGATTTTCTGTATTTTATGATATTTTCCTTTTCCGTCTCACCCTGTGCAAGGGCCTCGTTCAAAATTTTGTCTGCCTTTTCCTTTGCTTCGGCCAAAATCGACGAAGCCTCGCTCCGGGCCTTTTCCACCGCCTCGTCATATGCGGCTTTTGCTTCGCCGGTTATGCGATCGGTAATTTTTTCAATGCCCATAGTTTTTCCTTTCTCTTAAACCGGTATTCTCAGCCAGATAAGAACCGAAACAAGCAGCGCGAATATTGCGTAAGTTTCAACCATTGCTGTGTAGATGATACCCTTTACCAGCTGATCCGGTCGCTTTGCGGTGAGCTGAAGTGCAGCCGCCGCAGCCTTTCCCTGCGCGATACCTGACCAGATTCCAACCGCTCCGATAGGAATGCCTGCGCAGAGGAAATAGAATCCCTGAGCTGGGGAAAGTTCGATCATGTTGCCGCTGAGCAGGCCGATTTTTACCATAATCAGGAATGCTATGATAAGCCCGTAGATACCCTGAGTACCCGGAAGCGCCTGAAGTATGATTGTTTTACCGAATTTTTTCGGGTCTTCTGCAACTACCGCAGATGCAGCCTGTCCTGCGATACCAACGCCCATAGCCGAGCCGATGCCTGCCAGCGCAGCTATTGCGGCTCCCAAAATTGCTAAACAGTTTCCAGCATTATATAAGAAAAACATCTTGTATCCTCCTAATTATTATCTTTTATTAGATTTTCTCGAGATTTTATCGTTAGATTTACCCGTTAAATTTAGTCGTTTTCGATTCTGATATATTTTGTCTTTGCTCGGAACGGCTCAAACGGCTCGCCGCCGTCGATGTAGAATTTGCCGAAGAATTCAACATATTGCAATCTTGCCGAATGTATGAAAGCTCCCAGCATATTTATGGCGAAATTTATCGCATGTCCCACAGCAAAGATCAGTATAAACAGTATCAATCCCGCGACGCCGCCGCCAAAGAGTGATCCCATGGTATTTACTACCTGGGCGATAACTCCGGTGGCAAGTCCCAGCGCAAGGAGTCTTGCGTAGGAGAGAATGTCCGAAATCCAACTGGTTATATTATATAGATTTGCAAAGGCACCGGTAATCATGCCAAAGCCCCTCTTGCCTCTTGCTCCGGCAATCGCAAGTCCTATCGCGCCGATTATGCTCATCCACTTGCCTATGGTAGCAAGCACAGGCCAGTCAAAGGCAGCCGCCCCGCAAAGCCATGCCGCAAGGCCTATAATCGTAACATACCAGCAGCCCTCGCCATATATCGCGTCGATGATCTGTCCGTCCTTTATCTGCATGTACGCCTGAATTCCCATTCCGATAAACAGGTGGATCACACCCAGAATCAGCGAGAATATAAGGAGCTTCATCGGGTCCTCCAGAGGGTTGAACCAAATCGCATTGAATGCGATTTCCTTTCCCAGGAAAGTTCCCGTAAATACGCCGATCAAGTCTCCGAAAAAGCCTCCGAACAGCGCTCCCCAAATCACCGTCGAAATGCCGCAATAGAAAAACAGCTTCATCATCTTTTGCATCGTCCCCTCAAGGTCAAACTTTTTGAGTATAACCCCGCAGCCTATGGCAAGCATGAGCCCGTAGCCCGCGTCGCTGAACATCATTCCGAAGAAAACGATGTAAAAAAGCGAATAGATTGATGTGGGGTCAAAGCCCCGGTATGCCGGAAGCGAATACATCTGCGTAATGACTTCCGTAGGTGCGAAAAAGCTCTTGTTTTCCAGTAAAACCGGAACTTCCTCATCATCTTCCGGATCCCTGAATTTGTAGTAGGCGCCGTTTTCGTCAAGCACCCGCGCGACCTCTCCCGTCATCCGCTGAGGCACCCAGCCTGCCAGCATGAATGTTTTTTTCGTCCTGAGAAGCTTTTCGCGGATTCTCTCTTTGTCCTCGCGAATCCTGAAAAGGTCCGCATAATCCTCGATAGCTTCCTTGGAAGTAACATGTTTTGCGATTTCCGCTTTGAGACGGGCAGCTTCTGCCTGCGCCTCTTTTGTCTCGATATTTAATTTTTCTAAGTTTTCCGTTGCAGTTCCGCTGAAGCCCGCAAGGTCAATTTCAGAAAAGCCTATATTTTTGAGTATGGCGAGGCATTCTGCCGTTTCGGTTTTGCCGCTTATCATCGCCACATAAATGAAATCTTTCTCGTCGCTGACTTGCTTTAAATCAGCAAAGCCAAAGGATTCTTCGGCGCCTGAACTTTTTATCAGTGCCATGGCTTCCTCAAAGGATTTTACTTCCGTCTTTGGAAGCGCTCCCAGCGTTATATCTGCCGTTTTCGTGTGCCGCTTGCCAAGGTCAATATCCAGTCCCTGCCAAGGTCTTAGCATCATAACGCTTGCCGAAGCTCTGTTTATGCGATTTTCAGCTTCTTTCACCGCTTCTTCGAGCTTCAAAATTTCTTCTATCTCACAATACATCTTTTCTTGCGCCGCCTCGACCTTTGCCATGTGCGACGACTTTACCCTGCGTCTTGTAAAAATCAGCGGCTCTTTGAGCTGTCCGAACTTTGACAGGGCCTCAAGCGCCTGAGTTGCTTTCGCCACTCTGCTTGCAAACTCTTCTGCGTCCTTTGAGACGCAATCCTGCGTAAGTCCGATATTACCGGATTCTTCGAAGTCTTCGGGTCTTTGCTCCGTAAGCTCCACTACGCCCAGCTTCATCAGCTCAGATATCAGCCTTTTCTTGTCATGTTCCAGTCCAAGAACTGCAATTCTTTGCATTTTAACAATTGACACTGATCTTCGCAATCCTTTCCGCTATCATCTCGATAGCCTTAGTTTTGTTGGCTTCCGCCTTTTCGGCAAGTTCCGCCGCCGAAATCTCGGCCTGCTTCAGCGCATTTTCGTAGCGCATCTTCGCCTCATCCTCGCCCTCTCTAAGGAGCGCCTGGGTGCGATCTTTTGCCTGGCTTTCAGCCTTTTCAATTAGTTTTTTTGCCTCGGAGTTTACATTTTCAACGATTCTCGCAGCTTCCGACTTTGCTTCTTTCAGACAAAGCTCGGCATTTTCCTCGGCTTTGCGAATCGTATCTAGTTCTTCCTTAAACACATACTCGCCTCCTTTTTGAAAAATCCCTACCCCTTATATATTTTTTACCCCCATCTAAAACACTCAAACTGTTTTTTTGCATTCTTGTACTAAATTTTGAACATCCCTTAAAATTTGTCCGAAAATTTGTGGTAATTACAAAAGCGGCTCGGAGGAGCCGCTTTTTGTATACTTTCTTGCTAGCAAGGCGGAATCTCAGGCGCGCAATTTTGCCTCTACATTCGCTGTCCATTTCTCCTTAGCGTCGTTGGAATGCGTCGGAAAAACTGTTCGCGTGGAGGCTTCGAGGACATAAATTGCTCTGGCGCGCAAATTTCATTTCAATTGAATAGAAGTCGGATTTTTCGTCCACCGCTAGGAAACAAGATTCCGTGAAGCGGTGCGCCGCAACTTGCTTTTCGTGCAAAATTGGCATGCATTAACCTGCTTTTTCGTGCAAAATTAGGATTTGTAAGCTTGCTTTTTCGTGCATATTTTGTTATACTATCTATAAGACAAGTGCAAAATAATAGCTTCTCAAAATTGGAGGGTAACATAGTCTCATGCTTAAAAGGAAAATATATAACAAACTCGTTGCTTGGAAGAACACCAGCAACGGCACAACTGCCATGATGATCGACGGTGCTCGTCGAGTCGGCAAAAGTTACATCGCTGAAGAGTTTGCCAAAAGCCAATACAAGAGCTACATTATAATCGACTTCGGTAATGCGCCGCAAGCTGTACTTGACCTTTTTATGAACGATAGCGCAGACCTCGATATGTTTTTTGCAAAGCTGTCGTCGTTTTTTCGCACTCCCCTTCATATGCGCGAATCGCTGATAGTATTTGATGAGGTTCAGCAATATCCAAGAGCAAGGCAGCTTATAAAATATCTTGTTGCCGACGGCAGATATGATTACATCGAAACAGGTTCGCTCATTCGACTCAAGAAAAATGTGCAGGATATTATAATTCCGTCCGAGGAAGATCATATCGAGATGTTTCCTCTTGATTTTGAAGAATTTCTCTGGGCCATGGGGGATGAAACGACCTATCCTCTCATAAAAAAATGCTTTGAAAATAAAATTCCTCTCGGCGCATCCATTCACCGCAAGATTATGAACGATTTTCGCCAGTATCTTCTTGTCGGCGGGATGCCGCAATCTGTGCTTGCATATATAAACGGCAAGGACTTCGAGGCTTCGGACATCGCAAAACGGCGTATTCTAAAACTCTATCGTGACGATATTGCAAAATTTGCTGCCGGCTATGAGGACAAGGTATTTGCTTTGTTTGATAATATCCCCGGTCAGCTTTCTAAAAAAGAAAAGAAATACAAGCTTTCTTCCCTTGGAAAGCAGGCACGTTTCAGAACATTTGAATCTTCTTTTGTCTGGCTCAACGAAGCGATGATAGTAAACGCATGTTTTAATGCAACCGATCCGAATGTCGGGCTTGCCCTCAGTGCGGATAATGCGACACAAAAATGCTATATGGCTGATACCGGTTTGCTTGTAACACACGCTTTTAAGGACAAAAGCTATACGAATAATGAACTTTACCGCGCAATTTTATTTGATAAATTAAACATCAACGAGGGAATGATTGTCGAGAATGCCGTTGCTCAAATGCTTCGCCTGCGCAGAGAGCGCCTGTACTTTTACTCCCGTTGCGATTCGCAAAATCGTGAAAACCATATGGAAATCGACTTTCTCATTACTGATGGCAAAAAAATTTCCCCTGTCGAAGTAAAATCGGGAAATTACCGCTCTCACGCATCTCTGGATAAGTTTTGCAGGCACTTTTCCTCCGTTATCGGCAGCTCGTATGTTCTTTACACGAAAGATGTAATGATAAAAGATGGGATCATTCATCTGCCACTTTATATGGCGGAGCTGCTTTAGCTCCGCCGGTCAGTTTGCGTGCGAAGCGGTCTGAGCTCTGTGTTCATTTTTTCCGTCTCCGAAACATTAAACGCCGACTCGCGAAGCACGGTGCGAGCTGTTTTGCCTTCGCCGTTACCTATAGTAGAAAAGCGGCTCAGAGGAGCCGCTTTTCATATATTTTCTTGCTAGCGAAGCGGAATCGTGCTGCCGCAATTTTGTCTCTACGCTCGCTGTCCATTTCTCTTTAGCGTCGTTGGAAAGCGCCCGGAAAAACTGTTCGCGTGGAGGCTTCGAGGACATAAATTGCTCTGGCACGCGTCCTCGGTGCAAACATTTCTTGTTTGCACCTGCGGAATCGTGCTGCCGCAATTTTGTCTCCACGCTAATCATTTTTCTGACTAGACGCCGGATTTTTCGTTCACGGCTAGGAAACAAGATTCCGAGGAGCGGAGCGTACTTGGTCGTACGTGAGCACCGAGGAATCGCAGTTGACAACGCGGTGGGCGAAAAAGACAAGTCTAGCGTGTACGGCACGCGTATTTGCACTGGGTGAGTGCCGTCTTCGCAACGAGCGTGCCTTGTGAATCGTATACCATCACGCGGGCCTTGTAGTAGTACTTGGTGCCTTTTTTGCCGGATGTGTTGGTATAGGTCTTGCCGGTTCCTTCGA
>CAVCFO010000035.1:0-14517 GCA_963601575.1 bacterium | reverse complement strand
CCGTGCAGGAGATCGAGGCACTGTAGCGAAAATGTGGTTTGTATAAAAGCGGCTCATTCGAGCCGCTTTTTCGTTTGCTATCATGCCGTAAAATTGTTTGCGTGGAGGCTTCGAGGACATAAATTGCTCTGGCACGCAAATTACATTTCAATTGAATAGAAGCCGGCAGACATAAATTGCTCGGCACTTAGTCCTCGGTGCAAACATTTCCTGTTTGCACCTGCGGAATCGTGCTGCCGCAATTTTGTTGCCGGCTCTACATATTTTTCTTTCAGCGAAGCGGAATCGCGCTTTCGCAATTTTGTCTCTACGCCTTTCGCCTTACTATATTTAGCTATTTAACTCTGCACGCGTACTTGCACTGCTTCAATTCTGACTTTGCGATGAGCGCGCCCTGTGAATCGTATACCATCACGCGGGCTTTGTAGTAATACTTGGTGCCTTTTTTGCCGGATGTGTTGGTATAGGTCTTGCCGGTTCCTTCGATCTTTGCCTTGTAGCCTTTCGCCTTCTTGGTGCTTCTGTAGAATTTGTATTTTACAGTATAGCCGAGGTCTTCGATTGCCTTGATGTTGTTGGCATTTACTGTGAGGGTTACCTTGATATTGCCCTTTGCGGTCTTTACGGAGCGTGCCTTGAGTGTGAGATCGCTTGTGAGCTTTTCAACCTCTGCGTTCTGTTCTGCAATCACCTGGTCAGCTTCTTCTTCTGCCATGATTGCATAGGTCGAGAAGTGGTTTGTCTGGAAGGTGAATGTGCCGTCTGCGTTCTTTTGGCCGCTTACCTTGTGATAAAGCTGGCTGCCATCGATATATACGCACACTACTGGTTTTGCCGCAAGTGCTGCATTCAGCTTAACTGTTACGGATACATTTCCGCCTCTAAAGTCGCTTACGGTTCCCTTGGATGTTACGAGCTTTAGGTCTACCTCTACGGCGCTCGCATCCTGTTTAACGGTCTCTACAACCAGGCTTACCGTTCCGGTGCTACCTGCCTGCTCTGCCACTGCCTGGACTGCTTCCTTATCGAGCGTAACCTCGGCAGCGTCTGACTTGATGGTGATGGCAGCTTCGGTCTTCTGGGAAAGTCCCTGAACCGTTTCTTCCGGGAGGGCGACCTCTGTCTTGCTACCTGCTGCGGTCTCGGTTACGGCCGAGTTTGTCGTCGTGGTCGTATTTACAACGACTTCTTCGGATTTGTTCTCGACTGCCTTATCTACGATCGAGTCACCAGTTGTCTTGTCAACCGCTACGGTGGTCGTCCTCGTTCCGTCCGTGTTCGTCTTGGTCTCTGGCGTTATGACTGCGGTTGTGGTGTCAACCTTGCTTGTGCCTGCACCCGAACCGGTATTCTTATCCTCGGTTGTGTTGGTCACATTGCCGGAAGGCGCTACTACTCCGCCGGATGAGCGTCTTCTTACCTCATATCCAGTGATGGTGTCGCCCTCGCCCTTGATCGCTGTGAGATATGAATCGTCACCGCTGATCTTGTTCGGGGTAGTTGTTACGCTATTGTCGATGATGAGCGATGCGTTTCCGTTCATTGCAGTAAATGGCAGAGCGGATGTGAACTGCTCTTCGCCTACACAGCCGCTTGCGATGCTGATTGTTCCTTTGTTAGCCATGGTTACCTTAACCTTGGATCCGGATTCAACTGCGACGGTGTTGCGGCTGACGGTTTCCTTGATTGGCTCGCCATCCTCGTTCTTCTTGCCGGTTTCGACCTCAGCTTCTCCGAAGGTCACGGTATAGCTTACTGCTTCCTTCACCTTGTTGTCCTCATCCTTGACATCCTGTGCCTGATAGGTCGTGCCGTTTATGACATAGGATTCCTTATCGGTGAATTTCAGCGAGCTGTTTGTTGTCGGCTTAGGGCTTACCTTGCTATTGTCGAGCAGGTCGATCTTCTTGGTATCGGTACCTGCCGCTGCCATTGCAAACATCGCATCCGCGCTCGCCGCGGTGTAGGTTGCACTCTGCTCCGCGTCTGTCGAAAGAGCTACGGTAACATTGTCATTTGCATCCTTCAGGACGATCGCAGGGTTAAGAATAGCGCCTGCTTCGTCTACGCGTCCTTCTATCGTTACATCGCCAAGATTGCAACCAGCCGGTGCGGTATATACATACTTGCCGGCAGTTACGGATGTCTCCGGAACTATGTCATAGCTAAAGCCCGCATCCATAACATCCTCGTCGATTGCGATTACGATTTCGCCTGTGACTGCCGAGACCTTGCCATTCGCATTGATGGTCAGCGTGCCGCCGCTGGTCGCGTCCTCTCCCTCAGCGCCGGTGTAGATCACGTTGTTGATCGTAACGGTTTCTCCATTGGCAAGTTCTACGCTTGTCTGGCCGTCGTTAGCGACTTTGAAAATAGTCTTCTGATTTATGTCGGTGATCGTTGCATTGCCGATGGTCAGCTTGCCGCCCTCTGGGACGGTTACGATGCCGCCTCCTTCATCTACCGTAATCGTTTTCTCGTTGGTGTTCGTAACTTTGACGCTGCCTTCGCCGACCTTGATAGCTTCGCCATTTTCGAGCTTGACGGAGCCGTCCGTGATCTCATAACCGTTCTCGCCGACCACGATGGTCATAGCTTTTAGGTCAGAGGCGTTTTCGTATTTCTCTCCGGCGATTGTCACATTGCCATATTCTCGTACGGTTACGGTCGCCTTGCCCTCTTCAGGGTCGCTTGCTTCGACTGTGATGACCCCGGCGCAGGTATTTCTGATGAGCGTATCACCAGCGCTTGCCTTGATCTCCTCGTTCGGGTCGAGCTTGACTGCGCCGGCTGTCAGCTTGTTTCCGTTTTCTTTAGTCACCACAATGGTCATCGATTCTGAGTCAGATGCATTTTCGTATTCTACTTCGTCGATCGTGACCTTGCCGCCTTTTGGAACTATAACGGTGTCCCCGTCTGTTCCGGCCGTCACGGTGATCGCCTCACCGCTGGTAGCCGTATTGGCAATCTTCTTGCCGCTGCCGCCGCCGATGACATAATCTTTTGCGCCGAGCTTGGCAGAGAGTTTTGTTATCGCTACCTCGCCGCCTGCGCCAACTGCAAAGACGGCGCCGGCCTCCCCTGCCGTATAGGTCATTTCACCCACGGTGAACTTGCCATCTGCAGACGCTACTTCGACCGTTCCTCCTTCTTCTGTTTTGGCAACGGTCATCCGGCTGGCGTTTGTGCTTGCAATATTTACAACAGGCGCGGTATATGCAGGATCGGTGGTGTCGGTTCCGAGCTTGATGCTTGCGGCTGTGCTTCCCGGAATCTCTGCCGACTCGCCTGTCTGTGTCAGCTTACTGCTATCCAGCGGGAAGCTGCTGCCACCAACTGCTTTGTAAGTAATCTTGCCGTAGGTTACGGACTCGCCTGCTTCTAGATCCCTAACTGCCTTTGGAACGGCGTCAAGGTCGATGATTGCGGTCGTGCCGTCAGGAACGGTCACCGCAACTGTTTTCTCATCGCTCAGTTTCGCGTTTACGGTCATCTCGCCGGTCACCTTGCCTGCGCCCGCGATGAGGGTTGGTGTACTTTCAAGAGCTACCTTGGTGGCGTCCTTGCCTTCCTCCGGTGCAACGCCCGTGATGGTCACGCCGCCTGCGGTGACGGTCGCATCCTTAGGGATGGTTGCGGTGACGCCATCTTCTCTCACATCGAGCTTGAAGCTGTCGCCCGCCTTGCCCGCGAAGGTAACATCACTTCCCACTTTTACAGAGCCCTCCGCGTCCAGCGTCAGTGTGCCGTCGGTGCTAAGAGTGAAATGTTTGCCGCTTCCGCTCGTAAAGGTCTTATCCACACTGTTGATCTTTGCCTTAAGCTCGGCGCCAGCGGTCAGCTCCGTGCCATTGACCTCGAGCTTGCCGCTTGTCAAGGTGATCGCGCCGTCTATATCCATGCTGATCGTCGCATCGCCGCCTCTCGCGGTGAATTTTCCCTTCGGGGTCTCCAAGGTAACGCCGCTCGCGAGGGTGCCGCTCGTCACAGCGGTCAGACCGGATTCTTTGGTGGTGATGGTTGCGCCGCTTTCAGTAACTTTGCTCAGCGCCTCGGTCACGGTAGTGTATTTGTTCCCGCCACCGTCTTTGGCCTCAACAGCCACAAACAAAGCCGTAAGCTCCCCATTATTCAGCATTCTTACAGTTCTGCGATTCTTTGTTCCCTCTTCGCCACTTTCTCCCCAATCGCTCCACTTATCAAACTTATACCACTCGTATGGTTTCGCCTCTATTTCTATACCCGCGCCATAGTCGCAGTAGCCCTTGCCGGTGACCTCGCCGCCCGTGCCAGCCTTGACATTTAGGAACAGCTTGGCCTTAACCCATTGGCCGCCTAAATTTTTCCACCCGTCACCATCCACGGTTCCTCGGTTGTTTGTCACGCTATAAATCTTGCATGTGTTCTCTTCTGCGTTTTCATCATAATCGACCTTGCCGCCGTTGGTATAATAATAGTACGCGCCATTTGTGTCCTCAGCAACCATAGCAAAATGAACATAGTCCAAACCGCTGACTTTTTTTTGTCAATTTTGCTGCCATTTCCAATACTAAGTTCCCCAGTTCTTACTCCGCCGGTTACGTTTCCTTTCACAATTGTGATGGCTGCATCGGGTGCTCCAGGGAAGATAGCTATTACCTTTTTTAAGGTTACATTACTACCAACATTAAGCGTCACATCAAAAGTTACACTTTGACTCCCTGCAAACGCTGATACCGGCGTGAGCGTCAGCACCATCACGAGGCTGAGCAGGATGCTCAATATTCTTTTCTTCATTTTTTACCTCCTATAAATAAATTTTTCCGCGCGTTTTTCGGCACATATATGCCGGGTAATCCCTTCCGGCGCGCGGGTGCCGAGTAATACATACCGGCGCATGTATGCCGGATGGCCCCTGCCGGTGCGCGGGTGCCGGGTAATACATACCGGCGCATGGTTGCCGGATGGCCCCTGCCGGTGCGCGGATACCGGATAGTACTTGCCGGCGCGCGGATGCCGGCATGGGGACTCAAAAGACCGGGCGCACCCGGTCAAAAAGCACGCAAAGGCGCGTCCCGCCCGGAAAAACTCCTGGGCGGAGCGCGCCTTATGAGCGATAATATGCGCAGCAGAAATAGACAGATTTTTCTTATCTGTCTGTCTGTCTGTCTGTCTGTCTGTCTGTCTGTCTAATTATGGCCGCCTGCTGCATTTTGTCAAGTCCTTTTTGCGAAAAAATTACTTCTTTTACTTCTTTTTTTGCATGCTTTTTGCGTTTTTCGCGCTTTTTTCAAATCAGCGAAAGGTCCGCACTGTTTTTATCAAAAAATAATTATACAGGATAGCCGGCGGCTTTTCAAGAGCTTTTGGATAATTTATTTGCGCAATTTTAGCACAATTTTTCACCATTGTAAGATGGATGGCGCCTTTTCGTCAGCTTTTGAATAATTTATGTGATTCTCTTTTGATAAACTTTGCCCGTGATTTTTTGCTCTGCTTTCGAAGAAAAAGACACCGGCATGCCCGGTGTCCGTATTATTAAATTCCTCTTTCATTATCGTTTTCAAGAATCAATTTGAGCTGATCTCTACGCAACATACAGCTCGACCTCCTTGTCTATCTCAAGCAGGTCGTCGTTTCTAAGCGGTCCGTGCACGATATCTACACCCAGATTCAGCATCGCTTCGAGGCGCATCTTAATCTGCGCAAGGGTTATCAGCGATATTGCTTGCGTAAACTCAATTATGAGATCAACGTCACTGTCTTCGCGCTGTCTGCCGGCTGCTCTTGACCCGAACAATACAACCCTCTTTATCGGATATTCCGGTGCGAGCTTCTGCACATTTTTTCTGATTTCATCCAGTGTCATTTAATCGCCTCCTAATACCACCATTATAAGCCGAAACTTGGATTTGTACAACAAATTTGTGTTTTGCCTACAGAATTACCTTCTTGATTTCGGCCATCAGCTCGCCAAAGCTTTCCACTGCCTTGACGTCAGGATTGTCATTTTTGATCTGCTCGGTGGTCTTGAAAAGGTAGCCCGCCTTGCTTGCTTTTATCATGCCAAGGTCGTTATAGCTGTCGCCGCTTGCGATTGTCTCAAATCCGATGCTTTGAAGTCCCCGCACGGTGCTGTATTTCGAGTTTTCGATGCGCATCTTATAGTCTGCTATCTCGCCATTTTCGCCTATAACCAGCGTATTGCAGAAGATAGTCGGAAGTCCCAGCTTCTTTATCAGCGGCTTTGCAAACTGCTCGAAGGTGTCGCTGACGATAACTACCTGAGTCAAATCCCTAAGCTCGTCCAAAAATTCCTTTGCTCCCGGGAGCGGGTCAAGCGTTGCGATGGTCTCTTGAATTTCTTTTAGCCCAAGTCCATGCTCCTTCAATATGTCAAGTCGATACTTCATCAATTTATCGTAATCCGGCTCGTCTCTGGTCGTTCTCTTCAGCTCCAAAATCCCCTTCGCCTCCGCAAAGGCAACCCATATTTCGGGCACCAAAACGCCCTCTAAATCCAAACAAACTACATACATTTCTTATGCCTCCCATAATATGAATCTTTCAAAACTAAATTCTATTCTACCGCAGAAGATAGGAGATTGCAAGGACTTTTATTGCATTAACGAGATAAAGTTATGAATTAAATGTGATAATGTCTCAGTATAACGAATCTGATCTGCCACTTACAAAAGTTTGAGGCGACCCGCAAGGTCGCCTCAAATTGTATTCAGCTTATCTTATTCTCGTAGCATACCAACATTTTTTGAGATCCGTTTTGGTAATTAGGTTTCCTTCTTTGTCATAAACCACGATGCGAGCTTTGTAGTAGTATCTCGTTCCTTTCTTCGCATCGGTGTTGGTGTACGGTGCGCCGAGGGTTTCAAACTTGTACTTATAGTTCTTTCTCATCTGGGTGCTTCTGTAGAACTGATATTTCAAGGTGTAGCCCATGTCTTCGAGGGCCTTGAAGCTGTCAGCGCCCTTGGTAATTTTGAGTCTAACCTTGATGTTTCCCTTGGCTGTCTTCACGGAACGTGCCTTGAGCTGGATTTTGCTCGCAAGTTCTTTTACCTTTGCGGCCTGCTCTGCTGAAATCTGGCCAGCGTCATTCTTTGTATTGCCTTCTGTCTCGTTTTCTGTCTTGTCTTCGGCTTTGTCTACCGGTTTGTAATAACCTCCTCTGCTCGGAGCGACGTAGGTAACCGTGCCGGAAAGCTCAAATGTGCTGAACTTTGAGATTGTAAATACGGCGCAGTTATTCTCGTCGATTGTAAATGTCTTCGCGCCGCGCGTTGGAGTTTTTAAAAAATACTCCACAGAGCCATCGGAGGATGTATGCCTGATCTGTTTTAGGTCAAAACCCTCATGCAAAGGCAGTTTGACGGTAATCAGCTCGCCGCTCAGCAAAGAGTTGGGAACTACAACATTAGTCACGATTTCCAAAGCCTCGCCGGCAGAGTTTGTAGTCGTGACCGTCGCTACCGGCGTTGCGGTATAGGTCATAGCCTGCTTTTCATCCGAAAACTCGGCAGCAGTGAGTTCAACCTTCACATTCACATTTACATTCACCTTGTCAACGCCCTCAGCCGCAGTGTTAATGCCGGAGTTTCCAACCAGCGTGTCCTTGCTGCCCGCTACCGCCTCGGTCACACCCTCAACCTTGGTATTTTTATTGATAGCAGTCGTTTCATCGTCAGTTAGTACGGTGACTGCGTCAGAAATGCTTGGCGTAGTTTCATCTTTTACGATCACGATTGTGCTGTTTTCAGGCTTTGAGCCCTGTTTTACCTCATATGGATATCCGCTGATGTTGCTGGCGTCAACGTAGTAGCCATCCGCAACGTACTTGGCATCAGGCTCGTCAGAGTAGTACCCGCCGGTAAGTGTTAATGTGCATTTTTGCAAATCGGTTTCATCTGCTCCTTCACTTTGTTCGTTCACAGCACATGCCGCGATCCCGACTATCCCTTTGTGGTAGCCGCTCCTGATTTCGACCTTTGCTTCTGTAGCCCCGCCCTTGTAACAGCCAATATATACCGCTCTATTATTTGCCGAGATCCTGTTGTTTATCAGCGTCACACTGCTACTCACATCATAGTTTTCCTCATTGTAGATGACGTTAAAATATTCGCGTAAAACAGCTACGCCTTCGTCGCAGTTTGTTAGCATGCATCCCTCAACGGTAACGGTCCCACCGAAAATTTCAATGCCTCCGGAGGTCCAGCTCTCAGCCGTGCTTTTTGCGCAGGTGATCGTGCAATCTTTGATGTTCACTTCGCTTTCCGCCGTCCCCGGTTTAATAACAAACGCCTTTTGGACACTGAACTCTTCCTTAACCGGCGTGCAGTCAAATGCGCATTTTTCAACATTCATATTTCCACCTCCGCCCGGCGCAAAATTAATCGCCTGACGGTTGAATTTTTCGAAGGAGCAGTTTTTCACCGTTATATCACAGCCGCTGTATCCATTAATAACCGCAGCTTCTATTGTTGTGCTATCGTCCCCACAAGCAAAGTCCGTGAATTTTATGTTATTAAAAGTCACCTTGCTGTACACGTCGATCGCAAGGGAATATCCACCATTGTCATACGCTGTCTTATCCCAGCCCGTTATGGTATGGCCGTTGCCCTCGATAGTGATGCCTTCTGTCCACGCATTCTCCCCATTATCCGGACCGATCTCGACGGGCGAAATGGTGCAGTCAGCGATGATATTCACCGTATCTCCGTCCTTTGCAGCTTTGAGCGCTGCATTCAAATCGGTATACTCTGTATCTCCAATTTTTGCTACAACGGCATCATCTGTCCCGCCGCCACCAGCGAACGCTGCGGCCGGCATGAAGCAAAAGGTCATCAGCACGCTCATGATAATTGCAAATGATTTTTTCATCTTCTCCTCCTACTATACATATTTAGTTTTACTCTTGCGCCCTTACACTTCGGCATAGGCTTTTCTGCGGTGGATGTCTACTTTTCGCAAATAAATGCGAACGCTCAATCCGCCGTAACCCCTGAAAAGTACAAAAATCCGGCAGGCGCAAAAATTTTCTTTCCCTTATGATACCCCCCCCCATGCCGATCTGTCAACTAGTATAAATTTTCATATATGGGTATTTTGCAATAAAATTATCCATGCCGCCCGCTTTTAGTATAGCAGTCCAATAGCAGTTCAAGTGCATACAAAATCAGGCAACCGAAATTAACTCGATTGCCTGATTTTTTTACCATTTTTTCTCTAGTCCCTTGGCACGGCTCTCAGAAAGCTAATGTTCTTTCCCTGCCCGGAAAATTTCTGCTCGTACTCGGTCATGAACTGAGAAGATTTTGACGCATACTGCCCGCCGGGCGCGTTATGCAGATCCCTTGTAAGCTCAACTATTTCGTAGCCTGCCGCATCTAGCTCTTCGATGCTGAACTCAAACAGAGCATCGTTATCCGTCTTAAACTCCAAAAATCCGTTGCTTCTAAGCACGCTCATGTAATTTGCAAGGCGCGCTCTATATGTCAATCGCCGCTTTGCGTGTCTTGCCTTCGGCCAGGGATCGCTAAAGTTTAGATATATCCCGGCGAGCTCTCCCTTCTCGAAATAATCTCTGAGGTCATGCACATAGCCTATGAATATCCTGAGATTGTTTAGCTCTGCCTCCTGTGCCTTCTCGAGCGCGCGGAGCACCACGGAGCTTTGGCCTTCGCAGGCTATGAAGCTAGCCGCAGGCTCATTCTCCGCATGATGCGTGATAAAATTTCCCTTGCCGCAGCCTATCTCAAGATAAATCGGATTATCATTTCCAAAAAGCTCCGCCCAGCGGCCCTTGATATCCCGCGGGTCCTCTATAAGGAGCCTTGAATTTTGCTCTATCTTCTCGCCGAGATTTTTGATATTTCTCTGCCTCATACCGTTTCCTTATAGTTTATTCTAATTTCGTATTTTTATATTTCCCTTACATTATATGCAATATACTTTATATGCTTTATATACTTTTATATTCTGATGCCATTTGCTAAAGCAGCTTTGCGCTTGCGATAATCGCCGCAAGGAACAGCGCCTGAAGGAAAAATGCCGCATAGTCTCTGCCGCAAAGCTCCATCTGGTGCATCCTAGTCCTCTCCTTGCCGCCGCGGTAGCATCTTGCTTCCATCGCCATGGCAAGGTCGTTTGCGATGCGAAATGCGCTCACAAACAGCGGCACGAGTATCGGGATCAGGCTCTTTACCCTATGCATGATGCTGCCAGATTCAAAGTCTGCGCCGCGCGCCTGCTGAGCCTTCATGATCTTGTCTGTTTCTTCGAGCAGGGTCGGGATGAACCTGAGGGCGATGGTCATCATCATTGCGATTTCGTGCGCGGGAAGTCCGATCTCCTTGAATGGCGAAAGCAGCCTTTCGATTCCGTCCGTGAGGCTAAGGGGCCTTGTACAGAGTGTGAGCATGGAGGATCCGATAATGAGAAGGATCAGCCTGACCGCCATGAATATCGCGGTACGGATTCCTTCTTTTGTAATCTTTAGAATCCACCAGCTCCATATCACCTCGCCGTTTATCATAAAGATATTCAAGGCGAATGTAAAAAGCAGGATTATGAGGATGGGTTTTAGCCCTCTCATGATGAAGCTCATCGGAACCTTCGATATTGCGATAATCACCGCCAGCACCGCCGCCGAGATCGCAAAGCCTGCGAAGTTATTTACGATAAAAAGTTCAATTATAAATAGCAATGTTGCTATTATTTTTACTCTCGGATCAAGCTTATGTACCCAAGATTCTCCCGGGTAATACTGACCCAGCGTAATGTCTCTAATCATATTTTCTAAGCCTCATGGGCGTCCTTTTCGATTTTTCTTTAGATATTCTGCGATCTGGCGCGCGGCCTCGTTTGCATCAAGGATCGTAGGCGAAAGCTCGATTCCCCTCTCGCGCAGGCATTCTGTAAATTCTGTTACGGGCGGAAGGTCAAGGCCTACGTCTCTTAGCTTTTCTTTCATGGAGAAGACCTCGCGGGGGCTTCCCTCTGCGACCATGAGCCCGCTATTTATGACGACTACCTTGTCTGAGAGGCGTGCGATGTCTGCCATGTTGTGGGAAACAAAGATCGTGATATTGCCCGTGCGGCGATGGACCTCTTCTACCATGGCAAGCACGTCCTTATGTGCTTTCGGGTCGAGGCCTGCCGTCGGTTCGTCCAGGATCAAAACCTCGGGGCGCATTGCAACAACGCCCGCGATTGCCACGCGGCGCTTCTGTCCGCCCGATAGCTCAAAGGGCGATCTGTCCTTTATCTTCTCGTAGTCGAGTCCGACAAGCTCGATTGCTTCTTTGACTCGCTCCTCTATCTCATCTTGCGAAAGGCCGAGGTTCTTCGGGCCGAAGGCAACGTCCTTTGCGACAGTTTCTTCGAAGAGCTGGTACTCGGGATACTGAAACACCAGGCCAATGCGTTTTCTTATTTCTACCATGGAAATCCCGGGCTTTGTGATGTCTACGCCGCCTACGATCACCGAGCCGCTGTCGGGTTTGAGAAGGCCGTTCAGATGCTGAAGCAGCGTGGACTTTCCGGAGCCGGTATGACCGATGATTCCGACAAACTGTCCGTCATCTGCCGTGAAGCTGATGTCATCAAGCGCCACGGATTCTGTCGGCATGCCCTTATCATATATATGAGTTAAATGTTCTACCTTTATTGACATATAAATTCAACCATCTTTTCTTGTGTGATTATGTCGCGGGGCACATCGATCCCAAGATCTCTGAGTTTTTGCGCCATATCTGCCATCAGCGGCAGCTCGAGGTTCGCCTCGCGGATCAAATCGCCCCGTGCGAATACATCCGCCGGGCTTCCGTCGAGGAGGATTCGGCCCTCGTTCATGATTATGAGCCTGTCTGCTCCTACTGTTTCTTCCATAAAATGCGTGATGAGCACGACCGTGATTCCCTCGGCATGTAGCTCATCGATTATTGCCATTATTTCTTTGCGTCCTTTTGGATCCAGCATCGCCGTCGGTTCGTCAAAGATGATGCAGCCAGGCTTCATGGCAACGACGCCTGCTATTGCGATCCTCTGTTTCTGGCCGCCGGAGAGGAGATGCGGTGCCTTTTTCTTGAACTTGCCCATGTTCACATCCTCGAGCGCCTTGTCTACGCGCCGCCTTATCTCATCAGGCGGCACTCCGAGGTTCTCCGGTCCGAATGCAACATCATCCTCTACTATTGCAGATACGAGCTGGTTGTCAGGATTTTGAAATACCATACCCGCAGTCTGCCTCACATCCCAGATATGCTCAGGATCCGTAGTGTCGAATCCAGCGACATATACGCTTCCGGATGTCGGCGTGAGAAGTCCGTTTAGGTTCTTTGCGAGGGTGGACTTGCCGGAGCCGTTCTTTCCGATGATCGCGGTGAAGCTTCCCTGCTCGATCTCAAAGCTCACGCCGTCAATTGCTCTTATGGTAATGCTCTCTTCTTCCTGGGTCTTGGCATATTCAAAGATTAAATTTTCGACTTTAATTATGTTTTCGCTCATCAAAGTCCCTCTTTGCTATAATATTTGTTCATATATTCATATAGGCGCTTCGCATCGATTTGGCCGGGTGCGGTAGGAGTGCTTCCGCAGGCATAGCTAATCACCGCGCCAAAATCGCCTGCGCATATCCTGCTTACCTGGCCTTCTTCTCCCATTGCTATCGCAACGATCGGCTGATGGTATTTTAGCTGGCAATAGGATGCTGCTCCCTCAAGGAGCGAATATGTATCCTGTTCGCTATTTGCCATGGCGGCGATTTTGAGAATGTCTCCGCCTGTCTTTTCCATCTTGATGAACTCAAGCGCGATTTCGTCTCTTGTAGGCATCGCCTCGAAGTCATGGTGAGAGATGATTGTCTTTGTTCCTTTTCGTCTTGCCCTGCGCACGAGCTTGTTTACGAGGGGGTTATCTGCATCGATATCTATCATATCGGCGATACCCATCGACCACTGAAGTATGCGGGCTTCGAGCTCGGCCTCTGCCTTGCAATCGACGATAAGCTTTCTTCCCTTGCGGAGATTCTTGATTTCGCAAAGCAAGGCTATGAAATCCTCCTGCGTAAGCTCCGCGGCTTCTCCGAAGGCATCCACGCACCATTCGATGATCGTGCAATAATTGCCATATTTTTCGATTTCGGCCCTCAGCTGGTCCATATTCTCGCAGGCAAGCGACAGGCAAATTTCCGGTCTCTTGTTTCTCTTTTTTCCGGATTTTCTAAAAATGCTCACTTCCAAACACCCCCACAAATCATTCAATTTGGTTTACTTTCATAGACCATTTTATTCTATCACCACGAGGGTAGAATGTCAAATAGGAGAATGAAAAATTCGTTGACAGATATTTATCTTATATGTATAATATAAATATGAAAGCGGTGATGCGATGAAATTCGAGTGGGATGAAAACAAAAATCTAATCAACCAGCGTAAGCACGGGGTTTCTTTTGAAGAAGCGATGACTGTGTTTTATGATGAGCAGGCATTGTTAGAGTATGACGAAATTCATTCGTTGTATGAGGAAAGGTTCCGTATTTTAGGTTGTAGCAGGGATGGAAATGTTCTTCTTGTGGTACACTGCATTCGTGGTGAAACGACAATTAGGATAATCTCATCGAGGAAAGCAACCGCCGCAGAAAAGCTTGGCTATGAAAGGAGTATGCTATGATGAAAAACAATGATGAATTTTTAGATAAAGAATTTGATTTTAGCAAAGCTATAAAAAATCCTTATGCGAAGACACTGAAAAAGCCTATAACCATCAACCTTGACGAAAATGTTGTAAGCTATTTCAGGGAAGAATCCAGCCACGTAGGCATTCCGTATCAGACATTGATAAATATGTATTTGCGCGACTGCGTGGTTAACGAGCGCCACCTGTCGTGGGAATAGATTCAAAAGCGGCCCTCAATGAGAGCCGCTTCTTTATTGCTTATTATGTCCGCGTCATCTGCGAAATGCGCCGGAAAAATCGTTCGCATAGAGGCTTCGAGGACATAAATTGCTCCGCGCTTGTCCTCGGGGCAGAAATTCTGTTTGCCCCTGCGGAATCGCGCTTGCGCAATTTTGTCTCTACGCCAATCACCTTTTTCAAATGACGCAGGAAATTTTTCGTTATGCTGCATCATCTGCTAAATGCGCAGGAAAAATCGTTCGTGGCTAGGCGGCAAGGCACGAGCGAGCGGAGCATACTTGAGCGTATGTGAGCATCGCGGGGCGCCGCAGCGGGCAACGCCACAACTCAAATTTTCCGAAATGACGCAGGAAATTTTTCGTTATGCAAGGCGCACGATGCAAATTCGCACGGAGCGTACTTGAGCGTACGTGAGTACGGATTTGCAGCGAGCAACACCGCAGAACGGAAAATTAACAAGTCATTACTCGATAACTTCTGTTACAACGCCAGAACCTACCGTTCTGCCGCCTTCACGAATAGCAAATCTCAGCCCCTCTTCGATTGCGATCGGAGTGATGAGCTTTACTTCCATGATGATGTTATCTCCAGGCATGCACATCTCTG
>CAVCFO010000034.1:0-15428 GCA_963601575.1 bacterium | reverse complement strand
GGATAAGTACGGAACGGAGATTGTGGAGATGTTATTCAAAGAATTGACAAGAGAAAAAGACCTTGAGATATCGTGACTTGACGGCTACGACGAAGGTGAACGTGCAGGATTCACAAAGGGTGAACGCGCAGGCGCCAAGCGCGGTGCGGCTCAGGAGAAGCTGTCGATTGCCAAAGGAATGCTCAAAGAGGGCATGGCGAATGAACTCATTGCCAAACTCACGGGCTTGACCCTGAGCGAAGTTGCAAAACTTTAGTTTAGAATATTCGTTGTTCAACATGAGGACTCATCGGTAAACCGGTGGGTTTTCGCATATTTGAAGAAAATAAAGTTTTGCAAAGGATCAATTCCCGCCGCCGATGAATCCCGCCGATGAATCCCATCCTCGCGGCTTTTGTTGTTTTTTGCGGAAGACTGTGCTATACTGCTATATCATATGTAGAAAAAAGCAAAAAATATATAGAACACGAGAGGAAATTTTATGAGCGCACTATTTGGAAAACTTAAAATGAGCTGGGTAACGGTAATTATCTTTGCTATCGCAGCCGGAGCCTACACCGGCGCGGTAATGCTAAACGACGCATGGGCCGGGACATCCATCCAGGACATCGGAGTCAGCTACGAATGGTGGGTTATTTTCGCTGTAATCATCGTGGTGAACTGTCACAAAAACTGGGACGCCATGCTCAAATGCTTCATGTTTTTTGTGATAAGCCAGCCCGTTGTTTATGCCGTTGAAGTCATTTTCGGAAATTTGACCCTGGCTATGGCATGGTACTACTACAGAACTATATGGCTTCCTATGACCATGCTGACGCTTCCGGGAGGCTTTATCGCCTATTATTGCAAGAAGCAGAACCTGCTTGGCGCTGTTATCCTTGGAGTCGGCAACACGATTCAGGCGATTCTCGGAATGTATTATGCGGCCCAGGCCATTGCAAACTTTCCGAACCACATCGTAAGCAGCATCGTCTGCTTCGGCTCGATCTTTGTCATGAGCTATCAAATCCAAAAGAACAAGGTATATTGCCTGATTTCCATTGCGGTGCCTGTGGCGCTGACCATAGGGCTGGCAATTCTCGCCCAGCACACCGGCAGGACGTTCATCTAAAGGTTCATCTAAGCATCTTCACCAAAAATACACAAAAAACTTTTTGAAAAACATTGACTAAATCCGAAAAACGGGGTATATTTATAACATGAAGTTAGCACTCCAACGCAATGAGTGCTAACAAACAAAATTCGATGAGCAAAAGTAAAAAACTCAGAGCAAAAGCTTTGAGAAATTTGATAGACGATAGACGAGATACGAAATATGAAAGGAGGCCACAGGATATGGAATTAAGCGAACGAAAGCTAAAGGTTTTGCAGGCAATTATTGCAGATTATGTCAGAACCGCAGAACCGGTGGGCTCCAGAACCCTTTCAAAGAAGCCGGAGCTTGGGTACAGCCCCGCGACCATAAGAAACGAAATGGCCGACCTTGAGGAGATGGGGTACCTTACACATCCCCACACATCGGCAGGCAGAGTTCCTTCGGACAAGGCTTACAGACTCTATGTAAACGCTTTGATGGAAAAAAAGGAACTTACCAAAGAGGAAAAAAACATCATCGCAAGCAGGCTCCACAGCAGGGTAAGCAATTTTGAAAAGACCATCGAACACGCGGCAAGCGTGCTTTCGGAGATTACGAGCCTTACATCCTTTGCCCTTACCCCAAGCAAGGACGAGGATGTGCTAAAATACATCAACCTGCTTCCGGTAGACGAGCAGACGGTGATACTCATGATAGTCAGCGAAAGCGGCAAGGTTTCTAACAAGGCGGTGCGCATGAGCGTGCCTTATACAGAAGAAAAGCTCCAGCTACTTTCCAAGACCATGACATACAATTATAAAGGAAAGACCATAAGCCAGGCGCTTACCAATAATATAATCGCAAACGTGGAGACGGACATCGTTGCAATGAGCGGACTTGCCGAGGACGTAATGCCAAGCTTCCTCAAAACCCTTGAGGATATGCTGAACGTAAACCTCTATATGGAGGGCCTCACAAACATCTTCGACATTCCGGAATATAGCGACATCTCCAAGGCAAAGAGCTTTATCGAAATGCTCAGCCAAAAGGAAGAACTTACGAAGAAGCTGATAGAAAGAGAGGACGGAATCATGGTTACCATCGGCGAGGAAAATTCCGACGACATCATGCAGGACTGTTCGCTGATTACCGCAAGCTACCATGTGGACGGAAAGTTAGTGGGAAAAATCGGCGTCATCGGTCCTACCAGAATGAAATATGGCGAGGTAACATCGATCATCGAATATTTGACAGACAACTTAAATGATACATTCAAACTTGAAAGCGGAGGTAACGAGGATGACAAGTGAAGAAAATAAAAAAAGAGAGGCGGAGGCGGGCGCGGATTTGCCCGAAACCGAAGAAGATTTGAAGCCTGAAGAGGCGTGCAAAAATCCTGGCGAAAAATCCGGAGAAAAGTCCGGAGAAAAACCCGGCGAAAAAGAAGATGGAAAGCAGGAGGCGGGGGCCGGTGAAGCAGAGCAGAAGCAGGCAGCAGAAAAAGATCCGGAGGAAGAGCTGAATGCGAAATACATGAGGCTCATGGCAGACTTCCAAAACTTCAAGCGCCGAACAGAAAAAGAAAAAAGCGACATTTATGCGTTCGCAAACGAGAAAATCGTGAAAGAACTGCTTGATGTAATAGATAATTTTGAGAGAGCTATCGCAGCCGGAACAGGCGGCGATAAGTTCCTCGAAGGAATGGAGATGATCCTAAAACAGCTATTGGCTGTGCTCGAAAGAGCAGGGGTCACCGAAATAAAATGCCTCGGCGAGGATTTTGACCCGAACTTCCACAACGCCGTGATGACCGAAGACAGTGCCCAGTACGAAAGCGGCAAGGTTATAGAGGTGTTGCAAAAGGGGTATCTCTTGAACGGCAGAGTGGTAAGGGCATCCATGGTCAAAGTATCAAACTGATGCTTGTTAATTTTCTGTTCTGCTGTGTTGCCAAGCGCGAATCCGATGCTCATGTACGCATCAGTACATTCCGCTTCGTTCCGCACTCGGCGCCTTGCATAACGAAAAATTTCCGGCGCATCAAGAAAATCGCCCGTGGCGTTGTTGGTTGAATAATATATAAGTTAAAATCGCCCGTGGCGAAAACAAAAAACAAATTAGAACTAAAACTTGAAAATCAAGGAGGAAAATAAAATGGCAAAGGTAATTGGTATCGATTTAGGAACAACAAATAGTTGCGTAGCAGTATTAGAAGGCGGCGAACCTACGGTTATCGCCAACGCAGAAGGCATGAGAACGACTCCATCCGTAGTCGGCTTCAAGAAAGACGGAGAAAGATTGGTAGGCGAAACCGCAAAGAGACAGGCGGTTACAAACCCTGACAGAACAATTTCGTCCATCAAGAGACACATGGGAGAAAACTACAAGGTAACCATCGACGGCAAGGACTACACTCCGCAGGACATTTCGGCAATGATCCTTACAAAGTTAAAGGGAGACGCGGAAAGCTATCTTGGCGAAAAGGTTACAGAAGCTGTTATTACGGTTCCGGCTTACTTCTCAGACGCTCAGAAACAGGCAACCAAAGACGCAGGCAGAATCGCAGGTCTTGAAGTAAAGAGAATCATCAACGAGCCTACCGCAGCGTCCCTTGCATACGGACTTGACAAGGAAGAAGGCTCCCATAAGATTTTGGTATACGACCTTGGCGGCGGCACATTCGATGTATCCATTCTTGAACTTGGCGACGGCGTATTCGAAGTACTTGCAACCAACGGCGACACTCACCTTGGCGGCGACGACTTCGACGAAGTATTGATGAACTACCTTGCGGACAAATTCGCAAAGGAACACGGCGTAGACCTCAGAGCCGACAAGATGGCACTCCAGAGATTGAAAGAAGCCGCAGAAAAGGCAAAGAAAGAGCTTTCCGGCTCCCAGACAGCAAATATCAATCTTCCGTTCATAACCGTAACGGCTGACGGCCCGCTCCACATGAACGAAGACATCACAAGAGCAAAATTCGACCAGCTCACAGAGCATCTGGTACAGAGAACCATCGAGCCTATGAACAAGGCAATGAGAGACGCAGGCGTTACAAATGCCGACATCGCAAAGGTTATCCTGGTAGGCGGTTCCACAAGAATCCCGGCTGTTCAGGAAGCAGTCAAGAAAGTAACTGGCAAAGAACCGTTCAAGGGCATCAACCCGGACGAATGCGTAGCAATCGGCGCCGCAATTCAGGCAGGCGTTCTTACAGGCGAAGTTCACGACGTACTTCTTCTGGATGTTACTCCGCTTTCGCTTTCCATCGAAACCCTGGGCGGCGTTGCAACAAAGCTCATCGAAAGAAATACGACGATTCCTACAAAGAAGAGCCAGATCTTCTCAACAGCAGCAGATAACCAGACGGCAGTTGACATTCACGTAATGCAGGGCGAAAGAGAAATGGCAGCAGGAAATACAACCCTCGGCAGATTCCAGCTTACAGGCATTGCGCCTGCTCCTCGCGGGATCCCGCAGATCGAAGTTACATTCGATATCGACGCTAACGGCATCGTAAACGTAAGCGCAAAGGATATGGGAACAGGCAAAGAGCAGAGAATCACCATCACTTCCTCCACCAACCTTTCCGAAGATGAAATAAACAAGAAGGTTAAGGAAGCTGAACAGTATGCCGAAGAGGACAAGAAGAGAAAAGAAGAAGTGGAGATTAGAAACAGAGCAGAGTCTTTGATCTACGAAACCGAAAAATCTCTCAAGGAGCTTGAGGGCAAGATTTCCGAAGACGAAAAGACTCAGATCACCGACGCAAAGGACCAGCTTCAGGCGGTTCTGAGCAACGGGACCGTAGATCAGATAAAAGAAAAGACAGAAGCTTTGACAGAAAAATTCCACATCATTTCCACAAAGCTCTATGAACAGGCTCAGGCTGCTCAGGCTGCCGGCGCGGCAGGCATGGGCGGTGCAGGCGCAGATATGGGCGCCGGTGCTCAGGATCAAGGAGCTCAGGCAGGCCCTGCGGATGACAATGTAGTTGACGCAGACTACACCGTTGTTGACGACGGCAACAAATAAAGATAAACTCGAAAAAACCCGTTGCCGGAGCAGAAATTGCTTCGGCGTTTCGGGTATAACGAGAACAAATAAATTGACGAGAGAGGTTTAATATGGCAGAAAAACGCGATTATTACGAGGTGCTTGGCTTGCAGAAGGGAGCAAGCGAGGATGAGATAAAAAAAGCCTTCAGAAAGATGGCAATGAAATATCATCCCGACAAGAATCCCGGAAACAAGGAAGCAGAAGAAAAATTCAAAGAAGTCAACGAAGCATACAGCGTTCTGTCCGACCCCGACAAAAAGAGTAAATATGACAGATTCGGTCATGCGGGAGTTGACCCGAGCGGCTTCGGAGGCGCAGGATTCGGCGGCTTCGGCGGCGCGGGCGGTTTCGGTGGCTTTGAAGATATATTCGATATGTTTGGAAGTGCTTTCGGCGGCGGTTTCGGAGGCGGTCAGCAGAGAAGAAGCAACCAGCCGAGAAAGGGCAGAGACATTCAGAGAGCGATTACGATCACCTTTGAAGAGGCTGCCTTTGGCACAAGCAAGAAGATAGAACTTAACAAATTTGTGCAATGTCCGACCTGCAAGGGCGACGGCGCAAAACCGGGAACAACCAAGAAAACCTGTCCAAAATGCGGCGGCAGCGGGCAAATCAGCCAGGCTCAGAGAACGCCTTTCGGACAGTTCCAGACCGTTACCACCTGCGACCAGTGCGGCGGCAGCGGCAAGATAATCGAAGAGGCTTGTCCGGACTGCAAAGGACAGGGCAAGATTAAAAAGAACGTTACTATTTCTGTGGACATTCCGGCGGGAGTTGACAACGAAAGCGTAATCCCTATCAGGGGACAAGGGGAGCCTGGCATAAACGGCGGCCCTGCGGGGGATCTTTACATCGTGCTTAATGTAAAACCGCATAAGGTATTCAAACGCAGCGGTGCGGATCTTTATCTGGAAATCCCGATTACCTTTGATCAGGCGGCTCTGGGCGCAGAAATAATCGTTCCTACCCTTGATGGCAAGGTTTCTTACAAGGTTCCTGCGGGCACGCAGCCGGGAACCACATTCAGGCTGAGAGAAAAGGGCGTCAAGTACCTCAAACGTGAGGCAAAGGGCGACCTTTATGTAAAGGTGACCCTTGAGGTTCCTACAAAACTGAGCCATAAGCAAAAGAAAGCCATCGAGGACATGGGTAGGGAGCTCAGTGAGGATTGCTATCAGAAGAAGACAAGTTTCAAGGAAAAGTTCAAAGATTTGTTCAGTTAAAATACTATGAGTGCATTGGCAAGTAATTTTTTAGTGGCAGCACAGGCTGTGCTGCCAGTTTTCATTTCCTATGGCGCAGGAAATGGACAGCGACTACGAGCTGGCGGGGGACGCGGTGGTTTTCTCCTCCGGCCTTGCATGTTTTACTATGTTTCTGTGGATTTTTGCGCTAAAAAGTATGGGAATGTTTTAGGAATCTGTGTTACAATAGATACGCGGATAGATATCGAACTGAATGAACGGAATATATCGATGGTGTATCGGTGATGATGGAGGAAAATTATGAAATTGCCCTTTAGAACAAAGCTTTCTTACGGAATCGGGGGAACCTGCGACAATGCCCTGTATATGCTGGCGGGAACCTATCTCTTGCTATTTTTGACAACGGTGGCAGGGATAAGCCCTGCGGCGGCGGGAGCAATCTGCGCGGCAGGCTCCGTGTGGGAGGCACTGTGCGCCCCTATTGTGGGCTTTGAGTCAGACCATGCGATTACCCGCTACGGGAAGCGAAAGCCGTTTCTTTTGGGCGCCGCAATTCCGGTCATCTTTGTGACGGGGCTTTTGTTTACGGCAATCGACGCATCGCCTGCGGTGAGGATTATTTATTATCTTGTGATGGTGCTGGCGTACTGGACTTGTTTCTCCTCATTCTTCGTGCCTTACCTTACCTGGGGTTCGGAGCTTACAGACGACTATAACGAGCGAACCGTGCTTCGTTCGTTTTCCTATATATTCAATCAGGTTGGGATGTGCATTGGAATGGTTCTGCCGCCGATTTTGGTAGATATCTGCACGAGAAATGGCATGAGCCTTTCCCGCTCGTGGTCGATAACAGGCTTCGTCGTGGGAATCTGCGGCGCATCGGCACTCATTATCTGCGCAACAAGCATAAAAAATGACGACGTGAAGAATTTTATAAAGCCGAAGAAACAGCGGGAAAATATCTTCGCGGCATACAAGGCGATGTTCGCCGAATACTGGGAGCTCATCAAGATGAAGCCGGTGCAGATCATAATCGGCGCAAGCCTCGCATATCTGATTGCAAATATCACATTTTCCTCTGACCGCGTGTTCTTTATGACATTCAATATGGGACTTGGGGAAAAAGAGATTTCGACAACTCTATTGATGATAACCCTTGCGGGGGTTGCGACGGTGCCCTTCATCACGAAGCTTGGGGCAAGGCTTGACAAAAAAGATTTGTTCAAATATGTCATGGCAGGATGCGGCAGCCTGATGATTTTGACAAAAATTATCGGTGTGGACTCCTATCCGATGATGATTTTGGTCTGCCTGCTGTATGCGGCGGCGAACGCAACATATTGGCAGCTGATGCCGTCTATGATTTACGATGTTTGCGAGGTGGAGGAGCTTCTCTCCGGGAAAAAACATTCTGGGGCGGTAGTTTCATTGCAGGCACTTTCCGAGTCCCTTTCCATCGCGGTGGGACTGCAAATGCTGGGCGTGATTTTGGAGCTTGCGGGGTTTAACAGCGAGCTTGCGGTTCAGAGTCCCATTGCGCTCGAATGGGTGGAGAATGCCTTTGTGGTAATTCCGGGAGCGGCAATGATTGTGGTTGCGCTGATCATAAGAAGATCAAACCTTACCAAAGATGTGTTTAACCGGGTAAAGGAAGCCCTGGCGAAGCGAAACGCAGGGGAAGAAGTTGACATAAAAGAATTTGAAGAAATATTTGAATAAAGATTAGGATGCGATTTGGATAGTTATTTGAAGAGGGATTTAGATAAAAATCCAAATATGGATTTTGCATAGATAATTTGCGAAAAGGAGGCTAAGATGGAAGTTGTAATTATTACGGGACTTTCCGGCGCGGGAAAGACCAAGGCGGCGGATTGGTTCGAGGACAAGGGATATTATTGCATAGACAATATGCCCCCTGCGCTTATCAAAAATTTCATAGACCTTAGCCTTACCGGTGAGAAGAACGTAAAAAAAGCGGCATTCGTAATCGACGTTAGGGGCGGCAGCTTTTTCGGGGACCTGAAGGCATCCATTGCAAGCCTCGAGAGTGACGAAAATGTGGACTTTAAGATTCTCTTCATCGAAGCCTCAAACGAAGCCCTCATCAGGCGCTACAACGAGAGCAGAAGGACCCATCCACTTTCCGCTGCGGCGATAACCGGGGAGGTCATCGAGGAAGAACGGAAAAAATTAGCGGATCTCAGGGCGAGTGCAACATATATTATAGACACGTCCTCCCTGAAGGTTGCAGAGATGAACGCAGAGCTTGACAGGCTCTTTGCAAAGGGCGAGGCAAGCGAGTCCTTTGTGCTTAATTTCATGTCCTTTGGCTACAAACATGGGCTTCCGCCGGAAGCCGACTGGACGCTTGACGTTCGCTTTATCCCGAACCCTTATTATGTTTCCAGCCTGAAACCACTTACGGGCAACAACAAGAAGGTTTCGCAATATGTCTTGAAACAGGATATCACAAAGGAATTTATAAACAGGCTTGTGGAGATTATCAAAAGGCTGATTCCGTTCTATATAAAGGAAGGCAAGTACAGCCTGACCGTTGCCATCGGCTGCACCGGCGGGCATCATCGCTCCGTTGCGGTGGCAAACGAGGTTTATAGGATTTTTTCCGAGGAGGGAAGACGAGTTACGCTGGAGCATAGAGATCTATAGAACTTTGTGGAAACTTATAGGCGGCGGCAAAAACTCTGACAAAAAATCGACGAGGTCATGGGTTTAATACTTGAATATAACTTATGGTGATGATATAATATTCTTGAGGTGCGAAAAGATCGCCGATATTAGTAATTATTTTGTTTGAAAAAATGAAATAAAAGGAGATTGATTAAAATGGACAAATTGATTATCAGCGCATGTATTTGCGGCGCAGAAGTAACAAAGGAAAACAACCCGGCTGTTCCTTATACCGTAGAAGAAGTTGTTAGAGAAGCAAAATCTGCTTATGAGGCGGGTGCTGCTCTTATCCACCTTCACGTTAGATGGGACGACGGAACTCCGACACAGGACAAGGGAAGATTCCAGGAAATGGTTGATGCCATCAGAAAAGAATGTCCGGATGTTATTATTCAGCCGTCCACAGGCGGAGCAGTTGGTATGACTGACCTGGAGAGACTCCAGTCAACAGAAATTACTCCGACCCCTGAAATGGCAACCCTTGACTGCGGTACCTGCAACTTCGGCGGAGATGAAATATTTATCAATACAGACAATACTATCGCTAACTTCGGCGACATCATGCAAGAAAGAGGCATCAAGCCTGAATGCGAAGTATTCGACAAGGGCATGATCGACCTTGCTCTCAAGGCAGCCAAGAAAGGTCACATCCAGTATCCTATCCACTTCGACTTCGTACTGGGCGTTCAGATGACAGCTACGGTTCGCGACCTTGTTATCATGGCAACTTCCATTCCTGCTGATTCAACTTGGACGGCAACAGGTATCGGCAAAAACGCATGGGGCATCGCAGCGGCTACAATCGCTATGGGCGGACACGTTCGCGTAGGCTTTGAAGATAACGTATATATGTCAAAGGGCGTACTTGCCAAGTCAAACGGCGAAATGGTAGAAAGAGTCGTTCAGATGGCAAAACTCCTCAACAGAGAAGTTGCAACTCCGGCAGAAGCAAGAGAAATCCTCGGACTTGCACCGCTGAAATAAGGCTGAAACAGAGAATATATAAAGAAAATATATAAACGCGAAATGTTGAAAGACGGAGCTGACGCATTAAAGGCGAAAACCGATAAGGCGCAGCTCTTTTTTGCGCAAATTTCCGCTACAATCAGGCTGATTGGGCATGATTAGGCACGATGAGTTAAAACTTAGGTGAAAATGCACCCAAGTTTTAGCTATGTTCTTGACGAAAATTCCCTCGACCTGTGACTTCACGGAATTTATTTCTCACTTCAGTTCATAAAAATTTGCATAAAAATTATCTGCAGGCTCTTGAAAGTCGGCGCTTATCTTAAAATAGCAAAATTGTGCTAAAATTGCGCAAAAAAATTCTTGAAAAGGCGGCGGCTATCCTGTATAATTATCTCCTGTTGAAAATTGTGCGGACTTTACGCTATTTTGAAAGTTGAAAATTGTGCGAACTTTCCGCTATTTTGAAAAAACGTGAAAGGCGCGAAAGGCGCGAAAAGCGTGAAAAAAGATGTATTTTTTTCAAAAAAGGACTTGACAAAATGAAGCAAGTATTCCATAATCAGACAGACAGACAGACAGACAGACAGACAGACAGACAGACAGAATAGGTCTGTCTATTTCTGCCATCTATACCCTCGCATATAAGGCGCGCTCCGCCCGGAGAAATTTCTGGACGGGACGCGCTTTTGCGTGCAAATTTTTTGACCGGGCGCGCCCGGTCTTTTGACTTTCTATGTTCTCCGGCCTCCGCGCGCCGGTCACAAAACGCGCGGAAAATACATATTATAGGAGGAAAAAACAAATGAAAAAACGAATATTGAGCATCCTTCTTAGCCTCGCGATGGCAGTCGGAATGCTGCCAACCGTTGCTTTTGCGGGAAGCGATTATGGCGATACGATAGCGAAGACGATCATGCTTGGCACAAGCGGAATCATGGATCCGACACCAGATACAGACAGCGTATACCCATACCAAACCACAGGGACATGTTACATTCCTAACAGCTACATCTATTTCGGTATGAACGGCAATGACCCGATCAAGTGGCGTGTGCTGGACGCGGACAAAACCAACAAAGATACAGATGTAATATTCCTGCTGTCGGAGTATGTGCTGGCGTCGCTGCTATTTAGCAACAGCTACACTACGGATGATAACAAAGATATCGAGTATCAAGGTAGCAACGCGCAGAAGTGGTGCACGGATTTTGCAGCAGATACGAGCAAGTTCTCCTCGGCGGAGAGGGACGCTATGCTTGGGATTGAGAAGGACGACAGCGCCACAACGGTATATGGTTATAGTTGGGGCAGCAGCAAGTTGGAAGAAACAGACAAAATGTTTTTCCTGTCTGCGCAGGAGCTTGCGGACTATGTGAGCGCCCTTAGCGGAAGCAGTAGACTGAAGGCAACGAGCGGCTCCAATGATGGATGGGGGAAAAATTGGTGGCTGCGCACTCCACATAGCCAACACAATGTTGGAGCTGTCTACCAAAACGGTAACGTGAATGGAAAAGATGTAATGGCAAGTGGGAACACTGCTGCGTATGCTCGGCCTGCCTTCAACCTGGATACGAGCAAAATACTCTTCACCTCTGCTGCCGAGGGCGGCAAGGTGGATGAAACGGTAGATAGCAATCTGACCGCCGTATCGGATTACACCGGCAAAGATTGGAAGCTGACGCTCCTTGACAGCACCCGCACCTTTAGCGTTACTTCATCCAGAGCAATCACCGCGGCAACCGGCGAAACCGTCACGCTTAGTTATGGGAACCCGACAGCTGGTAGCTATGCCGATTATATCTCCGCCATACTGGTGAACAGCAGCAATGAGGTCCTTTATTACGGACGCTTGAAGGAGACTACCTCCAGTGCTGCCGGCACGGTTGATGTTACCATCCCCGGCGATATTGCAGAGGGCGGCTACACCCTCAAGGTATTCAGCGAGCTATGCAACGACGATAAGAAGACCGACTACGCCAGCGCGTTTTCTGATGTGACGCTGACCGTACGGAACGAGGCTAAAATCGAGACAACCCAAGGCACGACCTATTATAAAACCCTTGCGGAGGCTCTGGATGCCGCAAAAGACAACCTGTCCGCCGACACCGTCGAGGTCATCAGATCTGATGTTACGGCTGTGACAGACGCAGCGCTGGCGGAGGGCGACAGCCTGAAGACTTACAATGCTGCGGGTGAATATAAGGCGACAGAGGATGCGAGGCTTGGCGTTGACACGAGCGGAAATGTTACGATTAAGAGCGGCAAGGCTCAGCTTATATCCGGCACGGCAACCCTCGTCGAGAGCGGCAGCCTGATCGGAACGAGCGGAAAAACGGTACGCGCTCAGCTCAATCCAAGCAATAATGTCACCGTTCAGGCGACTGAAGGCGGCAAGGACATCGTTACCGTAACAGGCGGTGCCAGCAACAGCGTTACAATCAGCGAGACCACCGGGGCAAGTACCTATACCAACGGCTCGGACTATAGCGAGCTGGTTATCGAAGTAGCCGAAAGCGCAAACACGCTCACAAGCGGCACGGTTAGACTCGGTAGCGCTACTTCGATCACAGGAAGAAGCGGCCAGCTCATAACAAGCAGGGCCGCTGCGATCACGGTTGCGGCAGGCAGTGATGGGGCATCCGATACCGTGACTCTTCCAAGCGCCGGCAGCTTTACCGCAGGGTCAGATGATGTAGCTAAGACATATACGGCTGCTTCTGCTGATGCAGGGTTTACAGTAAAAAATGATGGCACCGTAATTTTGGCAAGCGGCTTGGCTACTCTGGGCGCTGATGACCAGGTGAGTGTAGCACTGACAAGCGGCAGCGTTGCTGTAAGGAACACAAGTAGCGATGCCGCTAAGGAAGTCACCGTGGCAAAAAGTGCCGAAGCTGAAAAAGCAGGAGAAGTTACCATCCCGGCAGCTGGATCATTAGAAATAGGAAGCACGGCCATCATTGGGGACAGAGAAGGAGAGACATCTGTTGACATCAATCTTGGCGGCACGCTGACAGTGAAAATTCCTGCGAATGGCACAGTGACCGTAGGAGGCAAAACATACACGGGCGGAGCAAATACTGTTTTGACTGTGGCTGCAGATGGCACGGTGACAGATGTCAGCGGCAGCGTAGTTATAGAGAGCCTGGACAAAGGCAAAACCTATACATTAAAGTCCGGTCAGTCTATGACAATCGGTCAATATAAATATATCGCGCCAGATGCGGGAAATACCGGGAATATTACTCTGACAGGGCGCGAAGGAGCGAACCCAATTGTTAAACTAAGCGACGCAAATGATAAAGTTGATGTAACTCTTGCAGAAGGCGAGGGAGATGCAACGACCTACACAGCAGAGGCTGCAAATACAACATTTGCTATGTCCGGAAGCGATGCAGACACAGAGAAAATCGATTTGCTGGATAACGGAGCGACGGCGGTAGACGCAAAGAGCAGGATCAAGGTAGCTGCCGGCGTGACTGTGACATCCAAAGCGCAGGCTATCGCGGCAACTGCTGATGATACCATAATCGGGCTCCTTGGCGATGGTGCTGCCAAACTCTACGCGGGCGCGGCAAGAACGACAGGCACAATTGCCGCGACTATAAATGGCGTTGGCAGAAACTTTAGCGGAAGCGCAGAATACACTGTAGATACAGTAAGCAAGAGTCTAACACTTAACAGCGGCACTGAGGCGGCTCAGGCTTCTATAGAAATGAGCGTGACAGACACGAAAAAAGTAACATTCAGAGGCTCGGCGAATGACACATTTGTGATGGGCAAGGATACTGACTGCGCGACAATAACTTTACCTGCTGAGGCGAGCATTACGGCATGTAGCGTCACTATGACCGGAGCTACAGCAGGCGGCGCGGGGAGCGAAGCAAACACCACCGTAAAGATTGATCTGGATGATGGTAAGCTAACTCTTGCAGGAGGCGAGGCTAAAGTTGAGGTTACGCAATCAGGAGTATCGTTCAAAGTTAGCGAAAATACATATGAGGCGGCTTCGGCTAGTGCTAAATTTACTGCTGGCGTGTTAGATGGAAAAGTAAGCGCTGCCCTTGACAGCGGCTCAGTATCTATAGGTGACGGCGTTGCCATTACAGGCAGGAGCGGCAAGACCATAACTAACCCTGCCGGATCGAGCGGTGACAAGATCACTGTGGCAGCTGACGCAAGCAGCGACAAGGATAGAGTGACCGCTCCTACCTCCGGAGGCAAGGTTCTGATCGGCAGCGCAGAATATACGACTGCAGCAGCTGATACGGAGTTTGAAGTAGCAAAGAGTGGAAAGGTAGCAGCCCTTGTAGCCGGAAAAGTTGAGCTTGGTAGCGAGGCAGAAGGCACTGGCGAAAGCATTGTAGGCAGCAGCGGAAAGGTGATTACAAATACTTATGGCACTGCCGATGAAAGTAAGGCAATTACTGTCGAGGTGAAAGCAGGTGTTGGGGACGCGGTAACAGTTCCTGTCAGCGGCAAGGTAACTATAAATACCGTAGAATACGCAGCAGGAGAGACCGGTGCCGCGCTTGCTGTGGACACCGCAGGCAAGGTTACACTTAGCAGCGGCTCTGTTATGCTCGAAAAAGCTGACGGAGCTATCACCGCAGGCGGGTACACCTATAGAGCATCAACGGGTACGATTGGCGGTGTGACTATACAGGCCCGCGTGGGAACGGATGGCAACGCTCTTAACCCTGCAATCGTTCTAAAAGAAGAGACCGACCAGGTTACTATAGCTCTCTCGACCAACGCGGAGCAGATAACGACTTACACCGCGGCAGGCGCAAATGCCGCATTTGCACTGGCAGCAGATGACACAGATACAACCAAGGTTGAACTGCTTGATAACGGGAGCGGGGCTGAAAACAGCGCATTGAAGTTCACAGGCAAAGTAAAATATACCGTGAACGGCGTTGCTTATGGAGGTTCTGAAGAACACGGTAGCTATACCGTGACATACGGCGCGGACTATAACCGAGTGAATGTTGCAAGCGGCTCCAAGGTTACTGTGCCTATGGCAAAAGGCCAAAGCATTAAACTTGCTTCCGGCAAGGTCGGAAACAAAGCATTCACCACCGATACGTCATTCACGGCAGCTGCTGAGGGTATATCTATAGTCATCGACAATACGAGAGGTGAAAATGCGGTTACGGCAAGCGGCTTTAGCCTGACAGCTGTTTATCAAAATGATGGTAAGACAATTATCGGATATCAGATTGGCAAGAAAACTTCCGGTGGTTCGTCTGCATCGGGGGCCACAACAACGGACAGCGTGACCAACACGACCGAGGATAAGAATACAGGCTCAGATGCAGATACGAGCAAGGTTGCAACCACAACCGCAGCCGTGACATCAGAGATCGAGACGAGCACGGACGGAACCAAGACTACCACAGCAACGGTTGACAAGACCACGGGAGACAAGA
>CAVCFO010000033.1:0-16449 GCA_963601575.1 bacterium | reverse complement strand
GGGCTAAGTAGGGAAAGGAAAAAAAGATGGCAGATTTTAAGATCATCGAAACCCAAGAACAGTTCGACGCTGCGATCACAGAACGAATCGCAAGGGCAAAGGAAGCGGCCAGAAAAGAATTTGAGGGCTTCATTTCCCCTGAACAGCAAAAGAAAGCAGTGGAGGAACTAGAGGGCAAGGTCAACAAGTTGACCGGGCAGCTCGAAGAAGCAAACAGCAAGTATGCACAAACCCAAGGGCAAATCAAAGAAAGAGATGCAAAGATTGCGAAGTACGAGGCGGACTCGGTAAAAAACCGTATCGCAAGCGAGATGGGGCTATCATACAATGCGGCTAGCTATCTCAGCGGAAACACTGAGGAAGAAATTAAAAAGAGTGCTGAAGGGCTCAAAAGCATAATCGGGTCCTATGGCACGCCGCCGCTTGCAGACCCTGAGCCAGAACCGGCAAAGGGCGAAACAGCGGCATATAAGAAAATGCTTAAAAATTTGAAAGGAGAATAAAAAATGGCAGTATTAAGCAAAGGATCGTTGTTTGATCCAATCCTCGTTAAAGATCTTATCACAAAAGTAAAAGGCAAGTCCTCACTTGCGAAGCTTTCTAACATGACACCGGTCAGCTTTGTAGGGAATAAAGAGTTCATCTTCAACATGGACTCCGAAATTGACATCGTGGCAGAAAATGGCCAAAAGAAAGACGGTGGCGCAAGCCTCACGCCTGTTACTATTCTGCCGATTAAGTTTGTTTATGGCATGAGAGTGTCTGACGAATTCTTATTTGCGGCAGAAGAAGAGCAAATCGCAATTCTGCAGGCATTCAACGATGGCTTTTCTAAGAAAGTCGCAACCGGCTTGGATCAGGCGGCCTTTCACGGCATCAACCCGTCCACAGGTCAGGCATCCGCCGTAATCGGCGATAACCACTTCGACAAAGCAGTAACTCAGACGGTAGACTACGCTGCGGCAACAGCTGACGCAAACATCGAAGCGGCAATATCTCTTGTAGAGGGCTCCGACGGCGAAGTGACAGGTATGGCGATTTCCCCGGCGATGAGAAGCGCGCTTGCGGCTCTCACTAATACCGCAGGAGACAAACGCTATCCAGAGTTTGCATTCGGCGGCCAGCCGACTCACCTGGGCGCCAATACGCTCGACATCAACAAAACAGTCGCAGTAGGAACAGTTGATCAGGCAATCGTCGGAGACTTTGAAAATATGTTCAAGTGGGGATATGCGAAAGAAATCCCGGCAGAAATCATCCAGTACGGAGATCCGGACGGGCAGGGCGACCTTAAGCGTCAGAACCAGGTATATATCAGAGCAGAGGTATATCTCGGCTGGGGAATCCTTGATGCAGGATCGTTTGCAAGAATCATCAATGCGTAACCGCAGGCAATGACTAAAGGCAGGTGTGTCAAATGACTTACATCAACACTAAGACAGGTGCAGTCCTCGAAACGGACTGCACCATACATGGCGGCAACTGGCAGCCTAAAGAAAAGGCGCAAGAGAAGCCAAAGCCGCAAAAGCCGAAGAAAAAGACATCAAAGGAGGCCTAAATGGACTACGCAACTATCAGCGATATCGAAGCCCTTTTTAGAACCTTGACACCGGCAGAAACAGAGCGCGCAGGGGCACTCATACCTATCGTGTGCAGCTCGCTGCGCTACGAAGCGACAAAGGTTGGCAAAGACCTTGACGCTATGGTAGCAGATAGCAATGACCTTGCGCAGGTGGCAAAATCAGTAACGGTTGATGTAGTCGCGCGGACTCTCAACACATCGACCTCAGCAGAGCCTATGTCGCAAATGTCGCAGGCGGCTCTGGGCTACTCGGTATCAGGCACGTATCTTGTACCCGGCGGAGGACTTTTTATCAAGAAGTCCGAACTTGCAAGACTTGGGCTAAGAAGACAAAGGTTTGGAGTGATAAATTTATGGAACTTAGAGGAACAACAGTAATTCTCCACAGCAAGAGCAGGATCGGCGAGGACGCTTTCGGAGCGCCCATCTACGAAGATACTGAGATTGAAGTAGAGAATGTGCTTATATCACCCACAAGCACGGAAGATGCCGCTACAATGCAAAATCTAACAGGAAAGCACGCCGCATATACTCTTGCAATCCCTAAAGGCGACACGAACACATGGGAAGACACTGAGGTTGAGTTTTTTGACAAAAGATGGCGCACTTTCGGTTTCACAATTCAAGGCATCGAAGAACTTATTCCGCTTTCGTGGAATAAAAAAGTGATGGTAGAGGCCTATGAGTAAGCTGAAAATAAAACTAAATCGAGACGGAGTAAGACAAATGCTGCAGTCCGAAGAAATGCAAAACTTGCTGAGGGAAAAAGCAGAGAATGCACTTGCAAGTCTCGGAGAGGGCTACGAAGTTACGACTCATGTCGGAAAGAACAGAGCGAATGCCAGCATAAAAGCAATCACATACAAAACCAAGAAAGACAACCTTGAAAATAATACTATTCTCAAGGCGTTAAGGTGACGAGATGATTGAAGAAACCATTATCAACTACTTAAAGAAAACTCTTGACATTCCGGTCAGCATAGAAAGACCGAGCAAGGAAAAGAAATTCGTCTTGATAGACAAGACCGGAAGCGGAGAAGAAAACAAAATTAAAAGCGCAACGATTGCGATACAGTCTTATGACGAAACTCTCTACAAAGCAGCAACTCTTAATGAAGAGGTAAAGGCCGCAATGGAAGGGATGAGTTCAGAGACAAATATCTCAAGCGTTAAGCTAAACACAGACTATAACTTTACAGACGCAGAAACAAAAGAATATAGGTACCAAGCCGTGTATGACTTGGTATACATGGAATAGGAGGTAATTATGGGAGTAAGTACAGCGAATGTATCTACCGGCAAGCCGAAAGTCGGCGGAGCGGTACACCGTGCACCCATTGGGACAACACTGCCTACAAGCGCAGACGCGGAGCTTGGTGAAGCGTTCGTATCACTTGGGTATGTGAGCGACGACGGAGTAACAAACTCAAATTCAATGGAAGTCGAGAATGTCAAAGCATGGGGAGGCGATATTGTCCTGAACACGCAGACGGACAGAGAAGACACATTCCAGCTAAAACTCATCGAATCAATGAATGTGGAAGTCCTCAAAACTGTTTACGGTGACGACAATGTCACGGGCACGCTTGCAACGGGAATCACGATCACTGCGAACACCAAACAGCTTGATTCAAGCGCATGGGTAATTGACGCAATTCTCAAGGGGGACAAGGTAAAGCGTCTTGTTATCCCTAACGGAGCAATTACCGAAATCGGCGATGTTGTCTATAAGGATGATGAAGCTATCGGTTATGAGGTAACAATAACCGCAGCAGTTGACGCCAGTGGAAATACTCACTACGAGTACATTAAATAGGTGATAGCATGATAGAGGGAAAAACAAAAACAGGGTTCGCCTTTGAACTGGATGAGGAAGTCTTTAATGATTATGAGCTTCTTGAAGCGCTGCGCGAAGTAGACACCGGTAACGAGTCGGCAATAGTCGATGTTATAAACCGAATGCTTGACAAAGAGCAGAGGAAAGCACTTAAAGACCACCTGAGAAATGAAAAAGGACGCGTCGGCGCGCGCGAGATGATTACTGAAGTAGCAGAGATCATGCAAGCGAGCAAAGCCGGAAAAAACTCCTAACCCTCGCCGGCATGCTAAAAGCAGATGAAGAGGCTTTTATCTGCGACATGGCAGAAACTTATCATGTACTTGACTACAAGGCGCTGCCAGCTAAAACGGCGGCGCTTTTGGCATCCGGATTGAGGGACAACTCAAGAATCAAAATGAAAATCAGCGGCCAAAAGGCTGCAAGCGAGGTTCTACTCTTAGCGGCGGCAGTTGACAGGTTGGGGCTGCTTCTATGGATGAACACGGAAGACGGCCACAAAAACAGAAACCGCCCGAAACTCATTGCAGAACAATTTATCGAAAGCAAGAAAGAAATCATCGCTTTTGAGACAATAGCAGCATTCGAAAAAAGGCGGCAAGAAATTCTAAAGAAAGGAGGAACAACATGGCAACAGAATTAGCAAAAGCCTATGTGCAGATTATACCTTCGGCAGAAGGCATCAAAGGTTCAATCGGCGAGGTACTCGGTGCAGAATCAGAAAGCGCCGGGAAGCAAAGCGGCCTCAGCATCGCAGGAGCGATAAAAAAGACCATCATCGCCGCAGGAATCGGAGCCACGCTTAAATCAGCTATCACAGAAGGCGCGGCACTCGAACAGTCTATAGGCGGAATTGAGACACTGTTCAAGGACTCAGCTGATACTATGAAAAAGTACGCACAAGACGCATATAAAACTGCCGGAATCTCCGCAAATAGCTACATGGAGCAAGCAACGAGCTTTTCAGCCTCGCTCTTGCAATCCGTAGGAGGAGATACCGCAAAAGCGGCAGACGCGGCAAATCAAGCGCTTATCGATATGGCAGATAACTCTAACAAGATGGGCACAAATTTGCAAGATATCCAAAATGCCTATCAAGGATTTGCAAAGCAAAACTACACCATGCTTGATAACTTAAAACTCGGCTATGGCGGGACCAAGACGGAAATGGAGCGCCTGCTTGCTGATGCACAGGAACTTACGGGAACGAAGTATGACATTGATAATCTTGCAGATGTATATGACGCAATCCATGCAATCCAGGAAAACCTCGATATCACAGGCACAACATCAATCGAGGCGGCAGAGACACTTAGTGGCTCACTCAGCTCAATGAAAGCAGCATTTTCCAATTTGCTCGGATATTGGACAATAGGAGAGGATGTGAAACCATACATCACGCAATTCGTTCAGACGGCGGCGACATTCCTGTTTAACAACCTTATACCGGCAATCGGGAATATCATCGTGCAACTCCCATCGGCGATAGCAACATTCGTTACTACGGCGATCCCGATGATAGCAGAGCAGGGTAAAAACATGATCACAGCGCTTACAGACGCCATCAAAAACGACCTACCGAAGCTGCTCGACAACGGATCTGCCGGAATGCAAAACTTCATAGAAGGAATGCTCAATAAATTGCCTGATATCATCTCAAACATCGGCGAGATCTTAGCAAACCTTTTAGACGCCATACTGACGGCAATGCCTCAGTTCATTACAAAAGGTGCCGAAATCGTCCAAAGCCTCATAAGCGGGCTTATATCTAAACTCCCTGATATAGCCGCAGGCGCGATCAAGCTCTTGACGAAAATAGCAACGACGATAATAGAGCACCTGCCGGATATAATCGCTGCAGGCATAAAGGTGACAACAAGCATCCTGTCCGGAATTATAACAGGAATCCCGAAGCTTGTAGCAGGCCTTCCTAAAGTTGTATCTGCCATCACAAAGCACTTCAAAGAGGTCAACTGGGCTTCTGTCGGCTCTGCCATTATAAGCGGTATAGCAAAAGGAATTACAAGCGGTATTTCCACAATCGTAAACGCGGCAAAGCAGGCGGCAAGCTCTGCTCTCAAGGCAGCAAAGAATTTCCTAGGCATTCACTCGCCTTCAAGAGTATTCAGATCTCAAGTTGGCGAGATGATGTCTCTTGGAATAGCAGAAGGCATTACCGACGGCAGGGATGCAGTCAGCACGGCAATCGACGATCTGACGAGTGCATCCGCAAAAGGAATCGACACAGGGCTCAGCATATCTGGAGAAAACTACACGGCAAAGGCTCAGACAGAAAACTTATTAACAGGTCTTACGGGGCTGCTTGGCAGCGGCCAAGGGACATATACAATAAATCTGAATGTAGATGGGAAGACCTTGGCAAGCGTGCTCTTTGATCCTCTCGAAAAAATGACAATGCAAAGGAGGGTGGCAGTTGGCTAACGATAGACTGAAAATATACGGCACAAACGAAACAATCAAAATGCCGAAAGCAAGATATACCCTCACCCATGAAGAGGAATCCGAAGAAACAACCATGATGAGCGGCAAAATCGTCAAAGACATTCTTGGCTATCGTACAGTGATAGATATAGAGTGGGACTATGTGCCGGCGGAAGATCTTGCAAAGCTTGTCAAGCTCGTGCGAGGCGGAGAGTTTTTAGAAGTCGAATATCAAGACACCGCAGGCGAAAGCCAGCGGGAAAAATTCAAGATTTCTCAGCCGGAACCTGAAGTGTTTACATATCTAAGCGACGGAACTGCCGTGTGGCGCAGCGTAAAACTGAAAATGACGGCTCAAGAGGTGAGGACAGATGATTGAGACAGAGAAAATGCTTGCAGAGGCTTTTGAAGACGAGCGACCGGCAGCAAAACTAAAAATAACCTTTAATGGGAATCAGACCGTCGAAAAGGACAACTTAGTATCGGCAAAATTCACCGAGAATCTTGCAAGCGACAATATTACCATCGGATCGGCATTTTCACAAAGCTTTGAGTTAACTATGAGAATGCCGGAGGAAACAATTCCTCTGGCAGGCGCATATTTCACCGCAGAGGCGGCTTTTGGCACTGAATGGGTACCTCTGGGGACATTCTATGTAAGCACTGTTTCGACAAACGATGATTATAAAACGGTCTCCATAACGGCGACAGACCGCATGGCGCTTCTTACTGACTCCTATACTCCGGGCGTTAGTCTGCCGGCAACCCAGCAACAAGTCATAGAAGACATAGCGTCGCAGTACAGCCTTGCACTCGGAAACATAGAATATGCAGAAGTGACCATAACACAGCTTTATGAGGGAACCGTAAGAGATTATCTTGGATGGCTCGCAGGATTATCGGGAGCGAATGCAAGAATCGATAGAAACGGAAAACTTTCATTCACATGGTATAACCAAATTGTAGCAAGGTTCGGAGATGCAAACTTTGACGAGGAAATAAATTCAGAGGATATTTCGTATATCAACGCGAATTTGTTAGGTTCTGCGTCGACAAAAGAAGCAGAAGCAATCCTCGGCAGCATGATTGTAGGAAGCGCATATATCGGAGCACAAATTGTAGATTCTGAAAAAGGCCCTGTTGCTGATGTAAATGAAGACGGCATTATAGACAGCAAGGACACCGCAGAGATTCAGGCCTACATAGATGGTTCTCCTTACGTCCCGACAAAGGTAGGAACAATCAGAGAATATATTCAGTCGCTGAATAAGGAACAAGTCGAAAGAAAAGGTTTCGTAGTGTCAGCATCTGCTGCCTATACAATCTCCGCTCTCATATCCGGAACAGATGAATCTCCTATAGAATCCGGTTCAGGAAAGGCGATAAGCTTTTATAACCCGCTTATGACCAAGGATATTCTTGATGCTGTTGCTTCAAAAATACTCCCGTTTACTTTCATCGCCGCCGAGATCACATTCCGCGGCTGCCCGTCGTGGGAGGTCGGCGACATCGCGAGAGTGGAAATCGGCGGAAGCTGGGATGTCCCGATTATGAGCCAAAGCATGGAGTTTGGCAAGAAGCTATCGGCAAAGATCAAAAGCCTTGGGCTCACAGATGAAGAGGAAAACGCTCTTGCTGTGGTTCCTGAGGTGAAAGAAGTGCAAAGACAGCTGCCGGGAATCCGACAAATGATAACCGACATCAACAACTCCCTCCTTTCGGGCGACACAGGCTATATGATACTCGACGAAACCGAAATAGACGGAGTAAAAAGGTTATCAGGCTTTAAGCTGATGAACACCCCGACGGTTACATCGGTAACAAAAGGATGGCTTGCAAACCTAAACGGCATAGGGTGGAGTTCGGACGGCTTCAAAACCATATCTAAACTCGGTCTTGACATGGCGAATGGCAAAATCTATGCAGACGAAATCGCCGCAGGCTCGGTTATAACTAACTCCTTCAAAATCGGCGATTCTGACACGGACTACGCAATGTCATTCGACGGAGACACGGGAGAGATCGTATTCGGCTCAAAAGTAAAGATGAGCTGGGCGAGCATTGAAGACCAGCCCGACATTCCGACGAGCACTTCTGACCTAACAAACGACAGCGACTTTGTAAGTTCGACGCAGGCGACCACGATTTCAAAAAATGCGATATCTACCGCATCAATTTCTGCGAACCAGATTACCACAGGGACATTATCAGCGGACAGAGTGGGGGCGGGGTCGTTTACAATAACAGGCGGTTCAATCCAAGTCTCCACAGGGTCAGACTCTACGAGTTATATACAGTTAGACGGTTCAAACTGCAAATCGTATCTGTCGGCTTCAGGACTGAATGCGCGAAGCAAAAATAGCAACAACACAATGGCGGCTTACGAAGCTTTGGGCGTTATGATTGTCAATGGCAGCTACCGGACACAAATAGCCGCAGGAAGCGTGACCGTAGACGGTTGGGAGGTAATTACCGAAGACACAATATTCGATCACCTGTCGGGTTACTACCGCTCGGGCGATAATATCCATGCAAATTATCTCTACATTGCAAGTTTAGGAAACGCCTCCGTGCAAGCATTGTATTGTAGCACTCAATCTGGAATTGTCGGAACAGACTCTTCCTCAAGGCGATACAAAAATTCAATCGAAGATGTCAGCGACGAAATGTTAGACCCGCACAGGCTTTACAATCTGCCCGTAAGACAGTTCAAATGGAACGAAGGACATTTTGACGAGGCGGAGCATTACAATTACGACACTATCAACATAGGATTTATTGCCGAAGAAATGGCAGAGCACTATCCGTATGCAACTGTTTTGTCAGCGAAAGGCGAAATTGAAAGCTGGGAAGTAAGGCGAATACTACCGCCGATGCTCGCCCTCATTCAGGAGCAGCACAAAGAAATTGAAGAACTAAAGAAAAAAGTGGAGGCTTTATCATGACAAAAGAAACCGTTATCAACATAATTAACACACTGGCAAGCGTAAAGGTTGAGGTTAGCGAAGCACCGAAAATAATCGGCGTGATAAACCTCTTGCAAAAGGAGCTTGCCGGAAAGGGGGCTGAGGAATGTATCAATGGACAGACGGCGAATTAGTTACAGCGGTGAAACTAAACGATTATAGCCAAGGAATGGACGAGCTGAAAACCGCAACGGAAGCCGCAAAGACAGCGGCAGAAACAGCGCAGGGAAAAGCAGAGTCCGCAAACACTTCCGCACAGTCGGCAAAGACATCCGCAGAAAGCGCAAAGGCAGCCGCGGAATCCGCAAAGACTTCCGCTCAGACGAGTGCCACCAATGCGGCAAGTTCGGAAGCAACAGCGCAGTCAGCAAAGACTGCCGCTGAGAGCGCCAAAACAGCCGCTGAGAGCGCGAAAACGGACGCACAGACAGCAAAGACCGCCGCAGAGACAGCGCAAGGCAAAGCCGAAACCGCAAGCGCAGCGGCAGAGTCTGCAAAGACCGCCGCAGAGTCCGCAAAGACAGCGGCGCAGACTTCGGAAACCAATGCGGCAGCTTCCGAAGAATCAGCGGCAACGGATGCACAAAGGGCAGAAGACGCAGTAGCGCATAACCCTACAATCCAAAATGGCGTGTGGTATGTATGGGATCCAAACAAAGGAGCCTATGTTTCGACAGGCGTTCCGGCGACAGGAGAACTTACGGCGACCGTTGACTATCAGGCAAGCGAATCGCAAACTACCCCGCCAACGGGCGAATGGGAAAGCACTCCGCCAACGGTAGCGCAAGGAAGCTACCTGTGGACGAGAACATCATTTTCTGATGGCTCCATTGCCTATAGCGTGGCACGCCAAGGAAGAGACGGAGAAGGCGCTGTTATATCGGTAAATGGTTACTACGGCGAAGTAATACTAACGCTCGACGACATAGACGGAGGACTAGACGGAGGTGATTTTTGATGTTTCAGATAGCAAATAATACAATCAAAATCACACGCGGAGACTCCGGAGAAATAGACCTCACAATCTACGACACCGATGGAAGCGAATACGAACTAAAAGACGGTGACGAGGTCTTATTCACGGTAAAGGAAAGCACATTGTCACCGAATGCCTTGATACAGAAAAGCGGCACGAAAATCTCAATACTGCCGGAGGACACAAAAAACCTCTCGTATAGAAAGTATGTATTTGATGTGCAACTTACCACCGCCACCGGAACCGTTGATACTATCATACCACCTTCAACATTCGAAGTCTTAAGTGAGGTGACATTCTGATGAACATAACCGGAATAAAAAGCGGGAGTGGCAACTTGCAAGGTGTGCTGAGCGTTCCGACGGCAGCGCGAACAATGGATTATGAAAACCTTGCAAATCTGCCGAAACTAAACGATGTTGAAATAAAAGGGAACAAATCCTTTGACGATTTCGGAATGTCCGAAGTAAGCAACATCGAAATTGACGAATTGTTCAACCAAAATTTTTAATTAAAAAAGGAGAATAAAAAAATGGCTACAAAGTATGTATCACTCGACAAGTTATCACACTTCTTACTCAAACTCAAAGAGCAGTTTGTAATTGACAAGAACTATGTCCACACCGATTCAAACTACACCGCAGACGAAAAGACAAAGCTTTCCGGGATCGAAACAGGAGCGACCAAAACCACAATCGACACCGAGTTTGACGGAACAAGCACAAATCCGGTGCAGAACAAAGTGGTCAATACCGCGCTCGCCGGCAAGGTTGACAAAGAAAGCGGAAAAGGACTTTCGACTAACGACTATACCACGGCAGAAAAAGCAAAACTGGGAGGCATAGAAGAAAACGCAAATAACTACACCCTCCCGACAGCCTCAGCGACTACGCTCGGCGGCGTAAAGATAGGAGCAAACATCACAGTAACAGATGGCACAATCAGCGTAACCGCGCTTGAGTGGGAGAACATCAATAACAGGCCGACCAAGGTAAGCGAGTTTACAAACGACGCAGGCTTTATCACCAAAGCGGTTAGCGACCTGGCTAACTACTACACAAAGACTACGACCTACACCAGAGATGAAGTAAACGACCTTATCGGGGCAATCAAGACAATACAGTTCGAAGTTGTCGCAAGCTTGCCAACCACAGGGCAGTCAAACATCATCTATCTCGTAGCAAATGGCGGAACCTCGCCGCAGGCATATGATGAATACGCTTGGATCGCTTCAAGCAGCGTGTTCGAAAAAATCGGCTCGACTGATATTGACCTTAGCGGATACTGGAGCAAGACAGACCTTCTGGAATGCACAAACGAAGAAATCGAGGCACTGTTTGCAGAATAAAAGGAGATGCAGGACATGAAATTTATAAGTCTTGACAAACTATCAAAATTTCTCAGTTCGCTGCAATCGTGGGCGGGGGACAATTTCGTCCCCCTTACCCGCAAGGTGAATAATAAGGAATTGTCTTCTGACATCACGCTCACGGCGTCAGATGTCGGAGCGCTGCCAAGCAGCACAACAATCCCGACAAAGACAAGTCAGCTAACCAACGACAGCGGGTTTCTCACGGAAATAGGCGACATTGACGGAGGTACATTCTAATGGCATATAGAAAACTACAACTAAGGCGCGGGCTAAAAGCAAATCTGCCTACGCTTGCTCAGGGCGAACTTGGATATTGCACGGACAGCAAGGAAGTGTATATCGGAGATGGCTCAGAAAACACGCTTGTGGGCGGAGGGATAACCCTAACAGGCACTCTTTCCGCCGGTTCAACGAGTATGGAGCTTTCAAATTCACTCATAACATCATCCTCCACGGTTGATGTCTACACAAGCACTTGGGGCGTTAACCCTTCGAGCGTGGTGGCATCATCTGGGAAGGTAACATTAACCTTTGAGGCGCAATCGTCTGCCCTCAATGTGAAAGTCGAGGTGAGGTCATAATGGCATATTATAGATGCGGAGCGGGCAAGCCCGAAGAAGAAAGGACCGTAACTGCGGGAACATCTACCGTAACCGTAACGCCGACAAGTGGTAAGACAATGAAGAAGGTCACAGTAAACCCTACGCCGTCACAGGCTAAGAGTGCAACACCGACAACCTCGGCGCAGACAATCACGCCAGATAGTGGCAAACTCCTCTCGAGCGTAAGCATAAGCGCAATTCAGACAGAAACCAAGACCGTAACCGCGGGCACATCCGCAAGCACGGTTACGCCGACTTCAGGGAAGTACCTCTCAAGCGTAACGGTAAACCCAACACCGTCTCAGACTAAGACTATAACCCCGTCGACCTCAAAACAGATCGTAACGCCGGACAGCGGAAAACTCCTCTCAAGCGTAACGGTAAATGGCATGGTAATCCCGACAGGCATCGCAGTAACCACAGCGCCGACAAAGACAAGCTACAAGGCGGGCGAGAGCATAAACCTTTCCGGAATGGTAGTAAAGGTTACATATTCAGACGGCACTACAGCAGACATCACAAGCGCCTGCGCATTCAGCCCATCGGCAGGGACTACCGTTTACGAGTCGACAGACAAAATTACAGTTACCTGGGTATGGAACAATATCACCTATACCACAACTCAGGCAATCACCGTAACGAGAGTTTTAAGCTCAATCGCAATCACAACGCAGCCAACAACAAGAAGCTATTATAAAGGCGATACGCTGAGCCTCTCGGGAATGGTAGTTAAGGCGACATATAACTCAGGAGCCACGGCGACGGTTACAAGCTACACCACAAGCCCTGCAAGCGGAAGCACGCTAAGTTCATACGGCACTATAACCGTAACCGTGTCGTATACAGAAAACGGCGTAACCAAGACCACAACCACGACCGTTACCGTATCGGTTAAGACCGTAACCTGGGCAGGCGGAAGCGACGCTGACATCGTAAATATGGTAGAAGCGGCAGACGCAGGGCTAATAAGCCTTGGCGACTACTGGGCGGTAGGGCAAGAGCGAACTGTTACACTCCCCGCAATGGCAGCAACAAATGTTGGCGAAACTCACGCCGCGCAAACCGTTACGCTTGTGCTCCTAAACAAAGGCGGAAAGACCCTAACAAGCGGCAAGACTTGCAGCTTCATCGTAGGGCTAAAAGATAGCTTAAACGAAGCAGGCTATATGAACTCGTCAAATACCAATTCGGGTTCTTGGGAAAGCTCGAAACGCCGCGCGTGGTGCAATAACGAGTTTAAGACCGCAATGCTTTCAACCGGCATCGGGGCGATATTTAAGCAGCACTATAACATCACGGCTCGGACATATAACGGCACGACTAACCAGACAAGTACAGACTGGTTTGCACTTGCGGCGGCCAAAGAAATCTTCGGAGGCACAGCAAGCTCCGCAGGAAGCGCAACTAGCTACTCGAACCTAACAGAGTTTAATGCGCTCACGCAGTTTAGCTACTATACAGACTCAAGCCATAGAATTAAGAAAATAAACGGCTCTGCCAACAGTTGGTGGGGGCGTTCTCCTCACTACAACAACAGCAGTTACTTCTGTCTTGTGTATAGTGATGGCACTGCCTTCCACTACATTGCCAGCATTACTCGTGGGTTGGCTCCGTTCGGCTGTATCTAGAATCAAACAATCGGGCGGGCTTGTCCCGCCCGCAAGAAAAAATATTAAGAAAGGAGAAGCCCAATGTCCGTACCACGGAATAAACGGGAATTATCGCATATTCAATTTCTGTACGAAATCTATCAGTTCAACATAAGGCTTGGCGAAATCTGCGAAAACAGTCCAAAGAAATACAGGGCAAACTACGCAGACCACATCATTAAGACAGGGCTAGAAGCCCTCCAGCTTGTGCAATACGGAAACAGTATTTATCTTTCCAAAACGACAACAGAAGAAGCGTTTAACGAAAGAGAAATGAGTTTCAAGAAAGCAGAAAGCCTAATTGATAACATTTCAACCACCGCTCAGATATTTCTTGAGTTCACAAGAAAGAGCGGCGTATCAAGCGAGAAAGTCTTAAAACGGCAAGAATATATCGGCGCAAAGGCAAACGAGATTATCACGCTCCTTCAAGCCGTGCAAAAATCAGATAGGCAAAGATACAAAAAGTACAAATCATAATCGTATGAGGAAACAAGCTAAAAACTCTGCCAACAATTGGTGGGAGCGTTCTCCTAACTACAACAACAGCAGTAACTTCTGTAATGTGAATAGTGATGGCACTGCCAACAACAACAATGCCAGCAATACTAATGGGTTGGCTCCGTTCGGATATATCATAGATACCAGAAAAGTAGTCTCGGCGAAATTAGCGGATTTTGATACAGGAGCTTGTTGTCCTCGCTCAAAAGAGCAAATATGCGTAGTACCCCGTTCTACGAGATAGGTAACGGAATCGGGCTATGCGGTATGGACGATTACGAAAAAATATGCGACTTCGGAAACCTTCTGAAAGCGGCGGACGCCTGCGGAAACGGCGTAAGATGGAAAGCCTCGGTGCAGGCTTTTGAGATTACCAAACTAAGGCAAGTAGCAAAGCTAAAGAAGGAACTTGAAAACGGAACATACAAAAGCAAGGGCTTTCACGAGTTCACCATAAATGAGCGTGGAAAGACAAGAAGAATACAGTCCGTACACATTTCGGAAAGATGCGTGCAGAAAAGCCTTTGTAACAATGTAATGAAGCCGGTCATAATTCCAAGGCTAGTTTATGACAATTCTGCAAGCCTGAAGGGAAAAGGCACAGAGTTTGCAATTAACAGACTAAAGTGCCACCTCGAAAGGCATTACCGAAAGCACGGACGAAAAGGCGGGGTGCTTACAATCGACTTTAAGAATTACTTCGCAAGTATCGACCACGACAAACTACTTGGCTTACTCAGCGAGGCATTCCCGGATAAGAGGGTATATAATTTCCTTTCACAATTTGTTACAACATTTGACGAAGGGCTTGGGCTTGGCAGCGAAATATCGCAAATATCGGCTACATATTATCCAAGTCTGATAGACCATATGGCTAAGGAGGAGCTCTGCATTAAGGGCTACGGAAGGTATATGGACGACAGCTATTTGATACACGAAGATATTGACCATTTGAGATACTGCCTCGAAGAAATTGAAAAGGCTTGCGAGGCGCGGGGCATAACGATAAACCGCAAGAGGACAAAGATAACACCTCTTACAAAAGGCTTTACGTTCCTAAAAAAGCGGTTTTATATCGAGCCAAACGGCAGGGCATCAATCAGACTTTCGAGAAAGAACATCACTGCCCGCAGGCGGAAACTGAAACGCCAAAAGGAAAGCCTTATAAATGGCAAGATAACGATGGAGACTATATCGCAGTCTTATCAAAGCTGGCGAGGGTACGCTGCCAAGTACGACAGCTATGGCACAATAAAGAGTATGGATAAGTTATATTATGAATTATTCGGCGTTATGCCGGGAGAGGAGACAATATGGACGCAGAAATCGTAAAAGCATTCAAAGCGGTTCAGGAGCAAATTAACGAGCTTTATGCAAGGCAGGAGGAGTTTTTGCTTTCTAAGCACGAAGAAAATTCGGAAGCTATTGACGATTTAACAATCGCAATCCTTGGGGGTGAAGAAAGTGTATAACAGATTAAAAAGACTCTACAGCGAGGGGAGAATAACCCAAGCACAGGTAAGAAATGCAGTAGACCTTGGCTGGATAACGGCTGAGGAGTATATGGAGATAGTAGGGGAGGGCTAAAATGACGACAGCAAAAGTAACAGGTCTGACAGAGCATTTTAGTTTATCTGACTACGGAATCAATCAGACCGGAACAATTACACTTTCAGAGGACGCAATCCTCCACGCAGCAATGCTTGAGGAGTTTAGACGGTGGCTCGGCAGACCGATGAGCGTCCACGCTTGGTTCAGGACTAAGGAGTATAATAAAAGTGTCGGCGGCGTTTCCACATCGTCACACTTAAAAGGCACGGCGACAGACTGGTCTACAAATATCACAATCACAGAAGAGAAGTTCATCAAGTATGCGAAAAAGTGGAAAGCAATCTGCGAAGCGCACGGAGTTATCGGCGAAGCGGGGCTTTATACCTGGGGCGCACACTTCGGGTCCTCAATTACATACTCTAAGAAGTTCTACAACTGGGACAGCAGGAGCGGCAAGCAGCTTAACAACGCATTTAAGATTTAAGGAGACAGACCGATGGACTCAACATTATTTTTAGGTTTAATTGCTACGGTCTTTGCAAGCAACGGCTTTTGGCAATTCTTGCAAACGAAAATGCAAAAGAAGCAGCCACTCGAGCAAGCAGTCCTTGCGATACTGCACGACAGGCTGATGCACCTTCTTGTTTGCTACCTTGACGCCGGAGAAATTGAGACAGACGAGTTAGAGAACCTGACAAAGCTTTACGAGGCGTATAGAGCACTCGGAGGCAATGGCACAATCAAGCACTTGCACGACCGCTTCACGGCAACGGTCAAGGTAAAGTAAATGAAGAAGCGTACAAAATTCGTAATTGCGGCGATGGTAAATATCACTTGGTACACCATTGCCGTGCTACTCATCAACTACCAAGGAAAAGAAGTGCAGCCCGAACTGACAGTCGCTTTTTTCGCCGCTTGGACGGCAGAATTAGCAATTCTGGCGGGGCTGAAAGTAAAAGGAAAGGACAAGA
>CAVCFO010000032.1:0-16816 GCA_963601575.1 bacterium | reverse complement strand
TTTTCAGTTAATTATTGGACAAATATCGGTTTTCACGAAAAAAATACAACAAAATCGCCCATTTCTTTTGGATTTTTTAACGGACTAGCGAAAAAAGTCCAATTTTTCTTTAGTTTTCGATACTGCTAAAAGCTTACGCTATGTGCAATTCAGAAATTAGGAATTTTCTAACATAAATTAAATGTTGTTATTGAAAAATAATGGAATATATAGTATAATATAGGTGTTGCCACTCATTCCAATCCGGCATCGGAAAGGAGGTGACCAACATGGATATATTTTTCATATCATTCTTGAGCTCCGTCATGGCAGAAATAATAGCCTACTATTTCTGCAAATGGTTAGACGGAAGAAAAAACGGCAAATGACCTGCTATGCCTTACATAGCGAAAACCCCGAAGTCTCCAGCTTCGGGGTTTTCAATTTGTGACCACATGAAATTTTTCATATCGCTTCTTGCACTTATTTTACTCTCTTTCGCCGTCTATGTCAACAATTTATTTCCAAAATCGTACACAAATATTGGAAATGTTGGATGGAACCGTAAAATCGTTCACATGAAGGCTTCGAGGACATAAATTGCTCTGGCGCGCGTCCTCGGGGCGAAGGCAAATGCCAGTTTGCGTGCGAGACGCACTCGCCGGCGGTGGCTCGCAAATTACACTTCAATTAAATAGGAGCCGGCAGACATAAATTGCTCTGCACTTAGTCCTCGGTGCAAACATTTCTTGTTTGCACCTGCGGAATCGTGCTGCCGCAATTTTGCTTTCGGCTCTTCATATGTTTTTTTTAGCGAAGCGAAATCGCGCTGCCGCAATTTTGTCTCTCCGCCTTTAGCGTACACTATTTTTTTATTTAACCCTGCAGGCGTATTTACACTGATTAAGTGCCGTCTTTGCGATGAGCGCGCCGTCTGCGTCATATACCATCACGCGGGCCTTGTAGTAGTATCTTGTACCCTTCTTGCCTGATGTGTTGGTATAGGTTTTTCCGGTTTTCTCGTATTTTGCCGCATAGCCTGATGCCTTCTTGGTGCTTCTGTAGAATTTATATTTTACAGTATATCCAAGAGCTTCGATAGCTTTGATCTCGTTGCTATCAACCGTTAGGGTTACCTTGATGGCGCCCTTTGAAGTTTTCTTGGAGCTTGCCTTGAGGGAAAGAGCTTTTGCAAGCTCAGCTGCCTTTTCAGCCTGCTCTCTGATCAGCTTATCAGCGTCTTCTGCTGTCATCACAGCATAGCTTGAGAAGTGGCCGGTTGTGAATGTGAATGTTCCGCCAGCGTTCTTCTGGCCGCTTGCCTTGTGGTAAACCTTGGAATCGTCGATGTAAAGACACTTAACGTCCTTAGCCGCAAGCTTTGCGCTAAGCTTGATGGTTACGCTGACCTTTCCTCCCTTAAATTCGGAGACATTTCCGCCAGTGGTTACCAGTTTCAGGTCTATTTCTACCTTATTCTCATTCTGAGCGACCGTTGTAACCTCAAGCTTGACTTCGCCTGTGGTTCCTGCAGCTTCCGCTACTGCATCCACCGCTTCTTTGTCAAGTTTTACCTCTGCTGCATCTGACTTGATAGTGAATGCTGCCTCGGTTTTGCTTGCTATGTCGGAAACTGTTTTCGCAGAAAGCTTAACCTCGGTCTTTGTTCCTGCTGCGGTTTCTGTGACCGTCTTTGCGCTCGATGCGTCAACAACCACTTCTTTCGACTTGCCGGAAATTGCACTTTCAACAATCTTGTCTGCTGCCTTTGAATCAACCGTCGCGGTGGAAGTCTTCGTTCCGTCAGATGCGGTGGTTTCAGTCGACTTTATGGCAGTTGTCGTGGTGTCGCCTGCGGTGGTAGTCGTGCCGCTCGAGCTACCGCCCGAGCTGCTGCCGCCTGAGCTGCCGCCAGAGGAGCCGCCGGAGCTGCTGCCGCCGCTGTACCTCGTAAAGGTTGCTGTAGCTACCGCGCTGCCCTCCATATCAGCCTTGAGTGCGATGGCCTTGACCGTTGTGGTGGCTGTCAGGCTGAGAGGTTCCGTGTACTCGGTGCTGGAGGCTGTTGGCGTAGTGCCGTCCGTGGTGTAATAAATCTTTGCGCCGGTTGTCGTGCAGGAGATGGTTACACTCTGCGTACCGGTGAAGCTGCTCGCGCCGTTTGGACCAAAGGTCGGAGTGGCAACGGTCAGCTTCGGAGCTGTCGCTGTGCTACTGGTCGCTACACTTGCCTTGTGGGTGGCAGTTTCCTTGATCCTCACATAACCGGTGCATTCGGTATTTGCGGCGCAGTTTGCCTTTGTGTTAGTATCGGAATAGGTCGTACCATCGAAACTGTACTCGCCGCCCGTGACAACTGGAATGGTTGCCGTATATGTCGTGCCATCGGCGTTCAGCGCAAAGCCGAGGGTGAACGCGGCGGGAGCCGCAGGGCCGTCAGCCTTTTCGATGGTTCCTGCCAGCGAACCGGTGATCTCGCCTGTCTGCACGCTGCTGCTTACCTCTACGGTGATGGTCTTGCCGATGTCATCCGCAGTCAGCGTGTACTTGCCGGTGTTGTTGGTTTCAATCTCGGCAGTTTCACCGCTGCGACACCACTTGTAGGTCAGGGTGCCGGTGTTGTTGGTGCCGGTCAGAGAAGCGGTCAGCTCCTCGCCAAACTTAGCCGTTCCGGTAATGCTTGCCGTTCCGGTGAGGGTGGCGGCTTCATAGGTTGCCGTTACATTAACAGCAGAAGCTGGCATGATAAACGTAGCAGGATTGCTGGTCTTTGTGCTACCCGCCTTATAAACGCTCTCGTCAAGTCCGCTCCACTCCTTGAAGTTATAGCCGGTTTTAGCGGTTGCAGTAATTGTTACCTCTGTGCCTGCGGCCTGATTTCCGGCAGGAGAAGCAGTGCCATTCGTGACCGTCACGCCATAAAGGGTCGTGCCGGGGTCGATTAGCGTCACTGACTTATAGTTTGTTTCGCTTGCAGAATGGTTGATATCTTCCTTATATCTAACATAGTAAGTGCCTGCGCCTAGGCCAGTCACATCGCCGGAGCAGTCTGTCCAGCTGCTATCAGTAGATTTTTTGTACTGCATAGCACTGGTAGTTCCGGTGATTTTACCGTCGCTGCCGCTCGCAGTAGTTGGGTCCGCTTTAGTAAGGGACTCGGTCGGGGCACCCCATTCAGCCTTACCTATGGTGAAGGTCTGTTCTTTTGTGCCCTGATAGTTGCCTTTGCCGGCGAGTGTGATCTTCGCAGCACTCCCAGCACCGGTGGTATCAGAATAGGCTGCATCATAGTCTGAAGCAGTTAGCGGGGTTGTGCCGTCCGTTACCGTATATGTCGGGGTGATGGCACTGCCTGTGTAGGTATAGGTGCCAGACACGGAGACGGTCACGGAGCTGATGTCTTTGGCAATAAGTGACCATGTGGAGCTAGCCGTGCCGGTGTAGTTGCCCTTGCCGGTGATGGTCAGCGCGGTACTTTCAACATTGGTTGCCGTGCCGCCGGAGGTGATCGTGTAATCTGTATCGGCTGTCAGGGCATTCGATCCGTCCTTAACGGTAAATTTAGCGGACTGCGCAGTGCCGCTATAGGTGTTCTGCGTGGAATCCAGCGTGATCATGCTGTCCGTCAGGGACTTTGGTGAAATCGTCACTTTGACCCCGGTAATGTCCGCGAGTGTGTAATTTCCCGAATCTGTGCCGGAAAGCGTCGGTTTCGCGACCGTGACATCCTTGTTCGTGCCCGCGTCCGCGGAAGTTACCGTGCCGCTGGTCGGCATGATAACGCTGACATTTTCGCTGCCTACCACGCCGGTCAAAGTGCCGCCGGTCAGGGCAACGTTCGTATTGTCTTTTTCATACACACGGTCTGTCGCGGTCAGGCCGGTGATGGTTAGCTCCTTCTGGCTGACGGTCAGACCCGTTACCTTGACGGACTTGTCACCGGACTTGATGGTGACCTCCGTATCGCCCTTTTTCAGGTAGTTCTGTCCCGATGCAGCATACTCCACGGAGTAGCCCGTGAAAGCGTTGTTGGTGCTGGCGTAGTCGTAGGTAGCCTTTACGACCATGCCGGCGGTATTAAATTCATCGCCGTGTTTATATGCCTTGTTGGTAGGCTGGGTGGTGATCTCAATCTCGGTAAGATCAGCACTTTCGGTCGTGAACTCCTTGGTTAGCTTGTAACTGCCGTCGCTCTGCTTTTCTGCAGCCCAGTCCGAGGCTCCGACCACGGTAAAGGTCACAGAATCGTCGAACTGATAGCCGCTAGCCGGTGTAATGGTAATTTCGCCCTTATAAGCGGTTGATCCCAGATAAGTGCCGGAAAATTCGCTGGAATCTCTATACCACTTGAGCTTTGCGGTAGTATTCGCAGGGGCGGTCACGCTCGTGTTTGCGGATACGCCCTTGACCGGAGTGGTCACGCCGGTGATAGTCACAGGGCTTGCGAGCGTTGCTTTCCCAATCTCAAACTTCGCGTTCGGATTGCTTGTCACGGCCAGGGCATTGCCGCTTGTTAGGCAGCCCGCGGGGATCGTGATCGTCATCACATCGCTGCTTGCCGCTGTTGGGGTGTTCATGATTGTGATGGTCGCCGTTTCCGCACTGGAAGCAACTGTCTCATGGATAAATGCGTTTAAACCATTAGGCAGGTTGGTAAACCAACTCGTCACTTCCTCTTTTTCCGAGAACGCTTTGAACGTGTCGTTTGCCAGCGTAATGGTCACATTAACCGAGGGATTTAACTCCGTACCGACTGTGCCGGTGATAGTCACGTCGGCAACCGTGGCGGACGGCGTGGTGGACGTGCTCACAAACTGCACCACATTGTATCCGTCATCGTGCATTGCTGCTTCATAATTCGTCCAATCACTTCTATAGCTGCCCTTTTCGCATCTCGTTCCCTCGCTAAGCGTCAAGGTTCCATCGATCGGGCAATTTACGTTAGTACTTGCTTTCACCGTCACGGTGCCCTTTGTCGAGAGGTCTATGGTGGTACTTCCGCCGCTAGAGCCCGTATAAACAGCTCCTTCGTTACCATCCATCGTTAAGGTCACGTCGGAGTCCTTGATGGACAATGCAGAGTTTGCGGCTTCTAACTTAACAACATAAGTTTTACCAGTTATATTCACCGTGCTGCCTTCGATCGTCAGGTTATTATACCGGGAGTATATACCGATGCCATTTTGGGCTGCCATATTCATATCAAAGTTGCTGTCATTCTTGATTGCAATGCCTGCCGTGCCACTGGACTTCTCAGAAGAAACATCATAAAGCCCATATCTGGCTTTTTCGCCGGTGATGGTTACATCGCCGCCGCTTAGCGTGATGGCCGGGGCTCCAGTAGTGCTGTCGTTCTTGGCATAAATGGCCACGCCCTGTGAATCCAGATCCACGGTGAGCTTGCCGCCGACGCTGACCGCGCCCTCATTTGCGTAGATGCCGTGAGCCCATCGGCTTTCGTCATTGGTCTGGGCGGTCACAGTTTTGTCCGCGCCGGAAAGCGTAATGTCGCCGGCACTCGCATAAAGACCGTAGGCATACTGCCCGGTCGTTGCCACGGTCGCGGAGACATCGACCTTTGCGGAAACTGTCATGCCCTTGGCTGCGAAAATACCATAGGTGGTGTGATGTCCTGTGCTTTCCACAGTCAGAGAGCCAGTTCCATCGATGGTCAGCGCACCGGCATCTATACCGTATACCTCGTTTGGATTATCGGAAACACTCGATACCGTGATCGAGTTTTCACCGCTCAGGTTGATGGTAAAGGCATCGCCTTCACCCGCAGATATTCCGACTGTACTGCCGGAGTTATTATTCTTAAACTCGCCGATATAGCCGTTCAAATAGAGCGTGCCGGTGCCCGCATCGTAGCGCGCGACATAATCTTTGCCGCTGCTCCAGCTGCCGGTTTCATTCGCCGCAGCATTTGTTGCCAAATATTGTCCATCACTTAGCACAATAGACTCACCGCTGCTGTTACGTATCGTAACACTCTCCGGGTAGTCACCTGTCGCCAGTGCGACGGTTGGGAACATCCCAAACACCAATACAAGGCTGAGCAAAATACTCAGAATTTGTTTTTTCACTTGCTTTTCGCCTCCTTTATTTTGATATGTTTTTCCTGCGCAAGTCTTCTCGGTGCGCAAGAAGCCGAGTGATGAGGAAAAGAAGAAGGGCTTTTTGCTCTATAGTGCCTCAAGAAGCGCCGGGAGGTATTTGTCGGTCATGGAGAGGAATATAAATTCGTCTGCAAGTCCGTCCCGCTTGGCAGCTGCCACCCCCGCGGCAAGCTTCTTATCTGCCCGCTCCTCAACGGCAAGGATGATGCGGCAGCCGGGATTTCCCCGCAGGATCTCCTCCCGCAAACCAAGCCGCTCAGGCAGCATCCACGGCGTATATCCGGTAACCTCCATAAGGACTGCCTGGGGCTGATGGAGCCTGCATAGCTCCTCCGTCACCTCAGGCTTTTCGGAGACAATCGTCTGCCATTCATGCAAATCCTGCATCAAAGCCCGCTGCATACTTCTGGCAAAGAGTGTGCTTTGCATATCCAGAACAATTTTTTTCACGTATTCACCACCTCCCTCTTTGCGGGTCTTCTTTCTTTTGTGTCTTTACATCTATCATGATACAGAGAATTTCTTCTCTTGTCACTGACACTTATGTTAGTATGTTCGCCGGTTTCGCATTTTTTGCGTTTTTGATACAAAAAAACGCCCCCGAATAGCCTTTGGGAGCGTCATATTCTTGTTTTCTGTATTTTCGTTATTCTTCGTCCGCATCGTCAACGAGGGTCGCTACCACCAGCTTGTTCTCTATGGCGGTGCTGATGAGCTCCTCCTTGTTTCGGAATCCGCCTATCCTTATCATCTCCGCCATGTTCCAGCGCACGCCGCTGACGGATAGATTGAATTTTGCGGCAATCTCCCTATAGGTGTCCCCGCGGATAAAGGCACGGAGTATCTCGATCTGCGCCGGGCTAAAATTCTCAGAAAAAGTCTTTTTCATCTCAACCGATGGCGAAAAATCCGGGAAGATGCGCTCCCCCGCGAAGGTGCGGCGAATCACCTGGGCGAGCATCTCGGTGCCGCAGTCCTTGTACCAGAGGCTGTCTGCACAGCCGCGCTTTGCCTGAGATAGCACCTCCGGGTCAATCAGAGAGGTTGCGATGACAACCTTGATATATGGATGGGCCTGCTTGATTCGCCTTCCTGCCGCCAGCCCGGAATGCTTGTGGAGCGTCATAACATCCATCAGAATCAGGTCAGCCGCCGCGCACAGCTTTTCTGCCTCGAATGCGTCCCGCACTGCCGCAGCGATATGAAAATCGCCCTCAGCCGCAAGCGCGCTTTCAAGGTGCTTTTGTATATAAAGATCGTCTTCAACAAGTATTATCCGTATCATTCTTCTTCCTCCTCCCTTGGTATGTTCAGCATAAGGCAAAATGCCGGATAGTGGGAAAGGGTCATTTCTCCGCCGCTAAATTCAACGCTTCGGCGAAGGCTAGAGAGTCCGCTGCCCTCACGGATTTTCCCTTTTGGCTTATCGCCGTTGTTAGTAATTGCAATGCGATAAACAGCGCCGAGATCATCGCTTGTGATGGTAATTTCGTTACCCTTTGCGTGTTTGATGCAGTTGGTCACACATTCCCGCGCCGCAGATGCGGCAAGCTTTTCGATCAGCGTGTCAGGTGGGATATGCCCCTGTATATTTATCGTAATGCCGATTTTGGCGGCGCTCTGCTTCACCTCGTCCATCGCTTCCGCAAGAGCAGGGCGCCTGCCGGAAAGCACGCTGACCGTCTCCCTGAGCGCTGCTACCTTCTCCTCCGTCTCATCGCCATTTTGCATAATGTCCCGCAGGGTAAGGATGCTTCTGCCGATGCTGTCGTGGATGTAAATTTTCATTTCAAGGCTTTCCTTTTCCCGAATGTCGTCGCTCATCCGCTCATACATCCTTTTCAGCTTGTCGTTAATTCTTCTGAGCTTCTCGTTTTCTGCGCGAAGCTGCTCGCCGACGTCATATAGCCTGGTGATTTCGCTCGCCGTGATTTGCTTCCATCCCGGTTTGCTATCTATGGTATACTCGTAGCTGCGGAAACGATAAATACTGCCGTCCGTCATGCGGACAATATCCGCTGACAGATGCGTGCCGCTCTCTAGCTCAGAGGCAGCCTCCGTTATCTCGCAGAGCAGCTGAGGGCAAAAGCCCAGCAGCTCCCCAAGAAGTGTCTGCATTTTGTTGTTGATGAGCACAATGCGTCCGATGGGGTCGGCAAAGCATATCCCCATTGGAAGGTCGTCGATCGCCTCGCGAATAGAGTTTTGCGAAAGGCTGCTCCTAGCCCTTTTCTTTTCCGCAGGAAAGGCAAAGGCAAGGTGTATTGCCGTAAATAAAACCATAGCCGCATAGAAAAGCCACGGCAGACTTCGCATGGCAAGAGCGAAAGCGCCTTCTGGCTCTCCTTGCAGCAGGCAAAGGAGTGCCGCGCTGTTTATAAGGCTTATCATGCCGCAGACTGCGCATTTTCTGCGGGGCGCTCTGTTACTACGCTTATAGATGAATAGGCAAAGCTCAGCGACAAGCACGGTAAAGAGCAGAACGGCTATCAAAGTGCCGTATCTGACGGGCAAAGAGACGGGCAAAGAGAAAATAGCACTCATCTTCCATCACCCCCTTTGCGCACGATCAGAAGGCAGGTCTGCTCTCCGTCAAAATTATCAAAGTCTGCCTCCTGATATCGCCGCGAAAGCTGCGATAAATCTGCATTGCACTCAGCGGTAATGGTAATGCGTAGTCCGTCGCTCCGCGATGATACGCGAACATCGAGCGCGCGCAGTCCATCCATATCCGCCTCCAGCACGTCCTCAAAAAAGTCGTAGAGCCTTGCGGCGTCCCGTCCTGCTATCTGCTTTTCGACATCCACAAAGAGGCTACTCCTAGTTCCAAGAAGTCCGAGAGCGGCGAGGGACTCAGAAAGCGCCATCTGTATTTCTTCGCGAGGCACGGCATACTCCCTGTCGGCAAGCAGCTCCAGATGCTTTCGCCGCTTGACATAGCTGCATAGCACGGCAATTTTTGCTAAGATGGCTTTTGCGCTATCCGAATTTCGCTTCTCATTCCGATAGGCTTGCGTGAGCATGGCGATTTTGTCAATCTGCCTTTGCGTGACTTCCTGCAGGAGGTCATAGAGGCGGTTTTGCTCTGCTATCTTTTGCCGTTTTTCTATCATGGTATATTCTGAGCGCAAAAGAGCATTTCGCTCCTGCCACTCCTCCTGCAAGGCTTTCAGTTCCTCCTCCTGGTTAAGCAGGTCGGTGTTGTCCTCCGTCCAAATGGCATAGCCGCCGCTTACGGGCATCGCATGGAGGGTCGCGCCATTTGCAAGAGAAAAAGGGGAGAGCAGCGCACGCTCTATTTCTTCTTTTGTGACAGGCAGCGCGTCGCGAGAACTGTAGCGAACATCAAAATCATTGCCCGCAATCTGCGCAGAGCATTCTGCCGATGCCTCAAAAAGCTCGGCATATCCGGAGTTTGAGCGAATCATGCCGCAGAGAATACACCACCTGAAGGTCGCGGTAATAAGCAGGCAATGCACCACCGTCATATCTCCCAGCCAAAAGCGCAGCCACGAGACTTGGGTGCAATAAACAGCCGTATAAACAAGAGCAAGTGCTATAGGAAGCAATGCCAAAGAGAAGTGTCTTTTGGAATTTGGCAGCCGGCACCTGTTATACATCACATAGGTTGCGGCAATGCCGCATAGCGCCATGTAGCAGACGGCGATAAAATATCCCGGGCCATAGCTATAGATGCGGTCACTCCACAGAGCCTCCGGTATACCGGCGGGAAAGCGAAATACAAATTGATGCAAATCGTTTGTAAGCACGAGCAAAAGAAGCACCCCGCTCCCAATCCAGAGCATTTTCACTTTGATATCGAGTTCTTCGCCGTCGGTCTTTCCGATGGTCAGTGCCGCCAAGAATGCCGTTACAGGAATGAACAGCAGCGGAAGATAATAGAGATACCAGCAGGCGCGTATTGCTGCCGGTGACAGAACAAATACCAGCTTGAGGGTGCGGATATATAGCCAGAATATCATAAGAAGGCCTGCAATGAAGAGGTACCGTCTGGTTGCCTGCTGCTGCACCGTGCGCCGTGCCTGCAATGTCCATGTCGTAAATAGTGCAAAATAGATAAGCGCGCGAATCAGAGCAAACAGATGCCCCCCCCTCATAGAAATTGGAGCGATCTGCCAGCCCAAACAAATAGGCAAGAAATACGGCGAGCGCGGTGACTGCTGCCTCCTGCATGGTTCTTTGCTTATTTTCCACGGGGCTTTCCCTCCTTTGATATTCTGCGCTTGTTCTGCGCTTGCTTTACGCTTCGTTTGCGCTTCTACGCTTCTTTTAGGCTTCTTCTCCACTTCTTCTACGCTTTTTTTAGGCTTCTTTGAGCTTGGCGGAGAGTTTTGCTAAATAGCCCGGAATATCGATCTGCTGCGGGCAAACGGTTTTGCAGGAGCCGCAGGATACGCAGTCCCAAGGCTTTTTGCCCTTTTCCACCCCGCCGATTGCCATGCTTGTGTACCATGCAAGGCTCTCAGGATTAAATGTTATCTGATTATATTGGTTCAGCATATATGGAATGTCGATTCCTTTCGGGCAATAGGTAGTGCAATATCTGCAGGCGGTGCAAGGCACGCCCTTTGTCATTTTTTTCGCCTTTTCGAGCAAAGCCTCGCGCTCCGCTTCTCCCATTGGCTCGTTTGTCCGGAAAATCCTGATATTATCTTCGAGCTGCTCCCTGCTTGACATTCCCGACAGTATCGTCACGATTCCCGGAACGCTTTGCAGGAAACGAAAGCACTTCTCTGCGCCTCCCGCAGGTTCTATCAGGGTGCCGCCTCTCAGCGGTTCCATGACGATTATAGGAATGTTCTTTTCGTTTAGGATTCTTACCTTTTCCTTTGCTTCTTGGAAGTCCCAGTCCAGCCAGTTAAGCTGAATCTGGCAAAATTCCACCACATCCCCGTAGGCGTCCAGAAAGCGTTTGAAGCATTCGATTCCGCCGTGATCCGAATAGCCAAGGTGACGGATTCTGCCCGCCTCTTTCTCAGAAACGAGGTATTCCTTGACTCCAAACTCAGGATTTAGATAATTTTCGATATTGTATTCGCAAACATTGTGGAAAAGATAAAAGTCGAAATATTCGGTCTGCAATTTTTCAAGCTGCTTTGCGAAGATCTCCTTTGCTTTTGGGAAATTGTTTCGGTCGTAGCCCGGAAATTTTGTGGTTAAATTGAAGCTTTCTCTTGGGTAGCGGCTGAGGGCCTTTCCCATCACGGTTTCTGCATTTCCCTCGTGGTAGCCCCATGCCGTATCGAAGTAGTTTATGCCGTGATTGTACGCATAGTCCACCATATCAAGGGCCCGCTCCTGGTCAATATCCCTGTTTATGCCGTTTGTAACCGGAAGCCTCATGGTTCCGAAGCCAAGCTGAGAAATCTTTTCGCCTTTGAAGTCTGTATAAATCATGCTTTTCTTCCTTTTCCTATTTCTTTGGTTATTTTTTTATTTTTTCTTTTATTTCTTTTATTTCTTTTACTACTTCTTTTCTTATTTCTTTTTTATTTCCATTCCCAGTCAAGTACCTCAGGAATATCCTGCCCGTACTGTGCGATATAGTTCTTGTGTTTTACCAAAATGTCGTTCATCTGCTGGGTAAGGTGCCCCGCCTTGTTTCCAAGCTGCGGCAGGCGGCTGAGCGCCTCCTTGACGAGGCTGAACCTGTCGATGTGATTTTGCACCCGCATGTCGAATGCCGTGGTAATCGTCCCTTCTTCGAGGTAGCCGTGAACAAAGAAGTTTTGCTCGTTATGCCTACCATGGGTCAGCTCGTGAATGAGCTTCGGATAGCCGTGGAAAGCGAAAACTACCGGTTTATCCTTTGTAAACAGCGCGTCAAATTCCTCGTCCGTAAGCCCGTGAGGGTGATTTTCGTGGGACTCCATCTTCATGAGATCCACAACGTTTATAAAGCGGATTTTAAGCTCCGGCAGGTGTTCTTTTAGAATCGTTACCGCAGCCAAAGCCTCAAGCGTCGGAGTGTCTCCGCAGCAAGCCATCACAAGGTCCGGTTCCTGCCCCGCGTCGCTGCTTGCCCAGTCCCAGATCCCGATCCCCTGGGTGCAGTGGATAAGTGCCTGCTCCATGGTGAGCCACTGACGGCTCGGATGCTTGGAAGCTACGATTATGTTTACATAGTTCTTGCTCTTTATGCAATGGTCAAAGCACGAAAGCAGGCAGTTTGCGTCCGGCGGCAGGTACATTCTGACCACGTCCGCCTTTTTGTTTGCCACATGGTCGAGCATCCCCGGATCCTGATGGGTGAAGCCGTTGTGATCCTGCTGCCATACGTTCGATGTCAATATAAGATTGAGCGATGCGATTTTCTGACGCCAAGGCAGCTGGTTGCAGACCTTGAGCCATTTTGCGTGCTGGGAAACCATGGAGTCCACAACCCGGATAAATGACTCGTAGCTTGCGAAAAATCCGTGTCTGCCTGTCAGAAGGTAGCCCTCCAGCCAGCCCTCGCACATATGCTCGCTGAGGTAGGAGTCCATGATCCTGCCCTCATGGGAAAGATCCTCGTCAAAGCCATAAATCTCGCCTTGGAAGTCCCGCTTTTCCACCTCGAATGCCTTGTAAAGCCTGTTGGATTTTGCTTCGTCCGGCCCGAAAATCCGGAAATTTTTGCTTTCTTTGTTTAGCTTAAATATGTCCCGAACATAGCCCCCAAGCTCCATCATGTCCTGTGCCTTGACGCTGCCGGGATATGGAACTTCCACCGCATAGTCCTTGAAATCAGGTGTTCTGAGGTCGCGGAGGAGCCTCCCGCCGTTTGTATGTGGATTTGCGCTCATTCTGGCATCTCCCGTCGGGGCAAGCTCCCGAAGCTCGGGCAGTAGCCGGTAGTCGTCTCCGAAAAGTTCCTCGGGTCTATAGCTTCTCAGCCATTTTTCGAGTTCTTTGAGGTGTTCCTCTTTTTCCATGGAAATCGGAACCTGGTGCGCTCTGAATGTCCCCTCTATCTTGTTTCCGTCAATAGTCTTAGGCCCCGTCCAGCCCTTTGGGGTTTCGAGGATAATCATAGGCCAAATCGGGCGATCAGTCACTCCATCTTCTCTTGCTTTCCTTTGATTTTCCTTGATTTCTGCGATGCAGCGGTCAAGGGTTTTTGCCATCTTTTCGTGCATTTGCATCGGGTCGCTACCGCTGACAAAATATGGATTCCAGCCGCAGCCCTTGAAGAACCACTCTCTTTCTTCTTTTGAAATTCGCGCAAATACGGTGGGATTGCTGATTTTGTAGCCGTTAAGATGCAGGATCGGAAGCACCGCCCCGTCGTTTTTTGCGCTGAGGAATTTGTTTGAATGCCAAGCGGTTGCAAGTGGTCCTGTCTCTGCCTCGCCGTCTCCCACGACACAGGTTGCGATAAGATCCGGATTGTCAAAGACCGCTCCGAAAGCGTGCGCAAGGGAATATCCAAGCTCGCCGCCTTCGTTTATGGAGCCGGGAGTTTCCGGCGCTACATGGCTTGAAATTCCTCCCGGAAATGAGAACTGCTTGCAAAGGCGTTTGAGTCCTTCTTCGTCCTGCCCCACGTTCGGATAAACCTCGCTATATGTTCCTTCGAGGTATGCGTTTGCAACGAAAAAGTTGCCGCCGTGTCCGGGGCCTGACAGGTAAATCATGTCCAAACCGTATTCTTTGATGAGGCGATTGAGATGCACATAGACAAAATTTTGCCCCGGCACCGTTCCCCAGTGTCCGACGATTTTTTTCTTGATATGTTCCCTCTTTAGCGGCTGCCTGAGAAGCGGATTGTCCAGCAGATAAAGCTGGGCTGCCGACAGATAATTTGCGGCGCGAAAGTAGGCGTCCATCTTTTGCAGATACTCTTTTGTAACCGTCATAGCGTACCTCCCGTTGTTTCCTGTTATTTATTCTGACACTTATCCTGACATTTGTTCTGAAGTCTTAATAGTCTGATATTTGTTCTTATATTTGCTTTGGAATCTTAATAAAAGGTTGCGACTTCTTCCGCAGGCGGCGTGGTCTTTTTTAGCTCGATCACATGGTAAACCGGGCCTTCGCTCTGGTACATATCGTTATACTCACGCTGAATTTTTGCGGTCATTTCCACCCATCCGCCGTGCTGCAAGGTCTGGGATTTGTCGTATTTTGCAACCAAACCGCCGAACTGAATGTCCGCTGCGCAGCAGGTCATTATGTGGCGTCCGATAACAAATTCGTCGTCTTTCAGCCCGCCTCCCAGAAGGCTTCTGCCCTTGAATTTTACGGTTTTGCCATAATATTTTGCTTCTTCGTCGTTCATATCGGCATACCACATCGCGTAGTCCTTGTCGTCGATTTCGATGATGTCGGCGTTGATGTCGAATGGCAGCGGGTCTTCGATATTGTCGATTTCGATATTGTTCGGGCCGTATTCGTAAATGATGTCGCAGCGGCGGTTGATTGCCCTTACGATCTTGTGGAATGCCATCTTGTCCATCGCCTGGGTGAAATGCTTGAAAACTATGGTTTCCGTGGATTTCAGCTTGTCCACCGTGAGATTTCGCATATTTTGATTGTATGTGATGTAGGTTCTGGCGTCCGCGAAGCTCATTTCCTGATAAACCGTCCAACCCTCCGGCATACTGCTGTAAAGGCTGTCAAGCGACCACATGCCGTTGTATTCGCAGACAACTCTCTCGAATCCGATTTCTTTCTGGAGTTTTTGCAAAAATTCTCCGGTAAGTTCTTCTTCGTCCTCAACCGTTTCGATTTTTACGTTTGAGGATGCGAATTTTATCGGTGAATACTCGATTTCGCCCTCCTCGCAGACCAGAAGCAGTGTCTTTTGCCCCTCGTTAAAGGCAGGGTCTTCCAAAGTTTCCTGTATAAATGTAGTTTTGCCTGATTCCAAAAATCCGGTGAATAGATAAACCGGTATTTCCTTTGGCTTTGTCATTTTGTTTTCTCCTCGTATTGTATTTGCTTGTATTTGCGATTTTGGCGTTAAATTTCAAAAAGCTTAAGTATCTTTTCTCTGTCGATTTTGGCACCGATTACGCAAAGTCTTCCTGTAACTCCCGCGGCGCCGGTTCTTACATCAGGCTCGCCCGGAACATAGTCGAAGTGAATCCACCGGCCGTCCTCGCCCTCTACGATGCCCTTTGCTCTCAAGATAAAGCCGTATTCGTCCTTGTCCTCAAGGGCTTCCAATGCTTTCTCGATCTTTTCCTTTGTAAATTTCTTCGGGGTTTCGATTCCCACGCTCTCAAATACATCGTCTGCATGGTGGTGTCCCTCGTGGTCGTGCCCGCAGCAGCAATGGTCGTCATGGTCATGATGGTGATGTTCATGTTCGTGGTCGTGGTCTTCGTCGTGATCGTGGTCATGATCGTGGCCGCAGCAGCAGTGGTCGTGATCGTCATGGTCGTGATCGTGGTCATGATCGCGTGCGCAGCAGCAGTGGTCGTGATCGTCATGGTCGTGATGGTGCTCATGGTCGTGGTCGTGGTCATCGTCGTGATCGTGCCCACAGCAGCAATGGCCGTCATGGTCGTGATGTTCATGCTCGTGGTCGTGGTCGTGATCATCGTCGTGATCGCGTGCGCAGTGGTCGTCATGATCGTCATGGTGATGGTGTTCGTGCTCGTGTTCTTCTTCCAGATGGTGCAGCGCTTCCTCTATTGTATCGCGTTTTTCCATTGCCGCCAAAATCTGCGCTCCCGAAAGTGCGTCCCAATCCGTGGTGATAATAGTCGCATTTTTATTGTGCTGACGCAGGACTTCAACGACTTTCTTCAGTTTTTCCTCGTCCATGCCCTTGGTGTGGCTCAGGATAATGGAGCTTGCGTGTTCAACCTGGTTGTTGTAAAATTCGCCAAAGTTTTTCATGTAAATCTTTACTTTTTTCGCATCTACGATGGTGGTAAATCCGTTGAGTTTAACTTCCTCAAGGTCCAGATCTTCCACAGCCTGAATGATGTCGCTGAGTTTTCCTACCCCCGACGGTTCAATCAAAATTCTGTCCGGACTAAACTCCGCAATGACCTTTTCCAGTGCCTTGCCGAAGTCGCCCACCAGACTGCAGCAGATGCAGCCGGAATTCATTTCGTTTATCTCAACCCCTGCGTCCTTGAGAAATCCGCCGTCGATGCCGATTTCCCCGAACTCGTTTTCTATAAGAACCACCTTTTCGCCCTTGTAGGCTTCTTCGATGAGCTTCTTAATCAAAGTGGTCTTGCCGGCTCCCAAAAAACCGGAAAAAATGTCAACCTTAATCATAATTTATCGCTTCCTTTTCTAAAAATAATTCCCCGCGCCGCCTTGAATTTGCTTGCAAAGGGCTCGTGAACGTATACATAAAGTATACCACAGCGCAAAAAAAATTAAAAGCAGGTTCGCAAAGATTTTGCGAGTTTCCCAAAAGGCTTTCCCAAAATGATTTCCGAAAGGTTTCCTGCAAAAGATTTTGTTTCAGGCAAGAGAAAAAGGTCATGGCACCATATTATATTTTTTACACAAAATATAAAAAACTCTTGCTTTCTTCGTCAATATGCTATATAGTTACATTACAAATATTTTCATTTGACCAAAAATGAGACTAATATAATAATATTTGGAGGAAAACGTATGAGTACAAACAAAGAAAGCAATGCGAATGAGATGGCACATGCGGGCGCAAAGCCTTTGCGAAATCACAAGGATTCAACCTTTTGCCTGCTATTTTCCGAGCCGAAGCGGGCGATAGAACTCTACAATGC
>CAVCFO010000031.1:0-18859 GCA_963601575.1 bacterium | reverse complement strand
GGCTGACGACGAGGCAACCTCAACCTTCGACCAGGAAGCAGTTGCTAGAATCCGTCAGGAAGCAGGAATTGCATAATTATACATAAAAGTGCGGGCGGCATGTCCGCCTGCATATATTAAAAAAATATCACAGGAGATAAGACAATGGAAAAGAAAAACATTATCACGAAAGTGAACGATGCATTTTACCATGTTGAAAAGACGATTACATGGATTGCCTTTGCAGTCATGCTCGCTCTGCTTCTGATCCAGGTATTCTGCCGGTATCTCTTTGAGATGCCGCTTGCATGGGCAGAGGAAATGGTAAGATATACCTACATCGGCGTAAGCTTTTTGGGAGCTGCGGTAGCGCTCAGAGAAAGAACCCACATTTCTATCGACATTTTGCCGTCGCTTCTTGAAAACAAGATCAAGAATCCGGAAAAGAAAGAACTTTTGCTGGATGCGCTCGATATATTCGCAAGCGTCGTACAGATGGTATTCTTCATCGTAATTTCAAAGTGGATGCTCGAGTACAATATCGATCTTCAGGTTAAAAACCAGATCACAACTGCAAACCAGTGGCAGATGTGGATTATGTGCGCTCCGGTAACATTGTCATGCATGCTGATGGCATTCCACGGGCTTCTAAACACGCTGGAGGATATTGTAGATTTTGTTCAGACAGAAAAGATTAAAAAAGGAAAGGCGGTGGCATAAGTGAGTTATTTCTTTATATTCCTGGCAATCTTCTTAGGCCTTGCGTTCCTAAAGGTTCCGATTCCATTTGCAATGGGTATTTCCTCAATCCTGATTTATATGTCGGTAGGCGGAACAAGCGTTGCGATTTCAATGGGCGCGTTCAGAGCGCTGAACGTATTCACATTCCTTGCAATTCCGGCATTCATCTTTGCCGGTGACCTCATGGCTGCATCGGGAATTTCATCGGCGGTTATGAGATTTGCAACATCCATCATAGGAAGACTTAGAGGCGCGGTAGGCGCTGTTACCATCGTAACATGCATGCTCTTTGGGGCAATCACCGGATCCTCACTTGCAACTATCACAGGTATCGGCGGAATGATGCTTCCGGAAATGGAAAAGGCGGGTTATTCAAAAGAATATTCCACAGGCCTTATCAGTGCCTGCGGATTCCTTGGAATCCTGATTCCGCCTAGCATCCCGGGAATCCTGTATGCTATGATGGCAGGCGAGAACCTGATGAAGGTATGGCTTTGCACTATCATGCCTGGCATAATGCTCGGTATTTGCTATATTGCAATTAACTTCTTCACATACGGTAGAAAAGAACAGAAGGCAAAGGTTACGCAAGGGCCGTTTGAGTTTGGCCCGTATATCAAAAATATCGGGGTTCAGACCTGGAAGTCGATGTCTGCTCTGCTGATGCCGGTTATCATCTTCTACGGAATCTACGGTGGAATTTTCACTCCGACCGAGGCAGGCGCTGTTGCGGTAGCATATGGCCTTCTCATCGGATGGCTGATCAACCCGCTATTCCTCAAGAAGAAACCGGAAGTCGGCGTAGTACAGCTCCTTTCGGAGGGTGCAATCTCATCGGCAACGATCGCTATGCTTAACACATTCGCTACCATTGCCGGTATCATGATCACACAGACAAGAATCCCTGCAATCCTTACGGAAGCAATGTTCTCGATCACGCACAGCCAGACGGTATTCCTGCTGATCCTGAACGTTCTGCTCATCATCGTCGGAATGTTCATGGAGACCAACTCCAGCATCCTGCTTCTGGGACCGATCCTGATCCCTATCGCAACATCCTTCGGAGTTGACCCGATCCACTTTGCGGGAATCATGCTTCTTAACCTTGAGATCGGAATGATCACGCCGCCGTTTGCTGCAAACCTCTTCGTAGGCTGCAGAATCGGTAAGGTAACGATGGACAAGGTGCTTCCGAGCATGCTGCCGTTCTTCGCCGCATGTATCATAGTTCTTCTTATCACGACCTATGTACCGGGCGTTGCAACTTGGCTTCCGAACCTCGTTAGCTAAATAAATATTTTAGAATCCGGCGGCATTTGCTGCCGGATTTTTATATGCCTAGACGGCAAAAAGAGAGATTAGAACTGATGCGCAAATGAAATTTTAATGTTAAGACGCATCAAATTCGACGAAATCATGGGGGATTTGGCCTCGAAAAACGAAAAAAACGAAGGATTTGGCTTGGCACGCTTGTTGCATTATTATCAAAGAAACAGACGAATGCCGAGTTTATAGGAGGACAAAAATGTCAGTATTAAAATTAAATCCAAACGATAATGTTGTGCTTGCCACATCTGAGCTAAAAAAAGGAGAAAAAGTTGTTGCAGACGGAAATGAGATCCTGCTTCTGGACGACATACCTAACGCCCATAAGATTGCAATCAAGGACTTCGCAGAGGGAGAGGAAGTCATAAAGTATGATAACGTGATCGGCTATGCAAAATGCGCAATCAAGACCGGCCAGTGGATTCACACCCACAATCTCAGAACGGGCCTTGGCGCGGCAAAGGAATATACATATAACTTCAATCCTGTCTCGATTTTCCCAAAGGAAAGCGATAAGACATTTATGGGATATGAGAGGAAGGACGGCAGCGCCGGGATCAGAAACTACGTGGCTGTTATCTCAACGGTATTTTGCGCTAACGGACCGCTGAAGGATATCGTGAAGGCAGCTGAAGAAAAGTACAAAGAAAATGATCATTTCGACGGCTTCCTGCCTTTGACTCAGGAGTTCGGGTGCAGCCAGGCAGGAAAGGATCTCGAGACGCAAACGAAGGTAGTTGCCGGAGTTATAAGGAATGCTAACTTTGGCGGCGTGCTGATGGTAAGCCTCGGCTGCGAGATGATGATCCCGACGGAGCTCGAAAAATATCTAGGAGATTATGACAAGAGCAGAATAAAATACGTTACCATCCAGCAGGAAACGGACGAGGTCGGTGCCGGAATGGCAAGGATCGATGAGATAATGCAGCAGGTCGAAAAGGATAGAAGGACTCCGATAAATGTCGGCAGACTCCATATTGCCATGAACTGCGGTGGCTCTGACGGGTATTCCGGCATCACTGCCAATACTCTCCTTGGACATCTTTGCGACACCATGGTGCAGGAGGGTGCTACCATGAGCATGACAGAGGTTCCGGAAATGATGGGCGCAGAGCACATCCTTATGAACCGCGCTGCCGACGAAAAACGCTTTGAACAAATCGTAAGGATGATTCACAATTACGAAGATTATTTCGCAAAATACGGCGAAAAGGCCGCAGACAATCCGACCCAGGGAAACAAGGCCGGCGGACTTTCGACCTTGGAAGACAAGTCGCTGGGGTGCATCCAAAAGGGAGGACACTGCGCGGTTATGGAAGTCCTTGACTACGGGCAAAGAGCAAGCCAAAAGGGATTCATCCTGATCAGCGGGCCTGGTAACGACCTTGCCGGCGTAACCGGACAGATCGCAGCGGGAGCCGTGCTTGTCATCTTCACAACAGGCAGAGGAACGCCTTGCGGATTCGCAGGACCTACATTTAGGCTGTCCTCGAATACTGATCTTGCAACAAGAAAGCCGCGCTGGATAGATTATGATGCCGGCAGGCTCCTTGAGGCAAAGACGCAAGAGGAGGTACAGGCGCTTGACGATGAGCTTTACGAAAAGGTTATGCTTGCTATCAACGGCAAGAAGACCTGTAACGAGAAGAACGGCTATTATATGATGGGCTGCCTGAAAGACGGAGTTGTTCTGTAAAGGATACGCAGGCGCGATCCGATGCAAAACAGCATCGAACATGTATGATTACGTATGAAAGCATCAATTTGCTTATAGGAGAAAAAACAAAACGTTGAAATTTCAACGATTATATAATCGCAACAACTTTGGCACGATTCTTGAATAGGAGATAGGGCAGAGAGAATCAATTACATGACAAAATGATTATATACGAAACGGAGGAACAAAAATGAACTTGGAATTAACCATGGAGCAGAAAATGATCCAGAAGATGGTTCGCGAATTCACAGAAAACGAAGTGAAGCCAATCGCAGCCGAGACTGACCGCACGGCACAGTATCCGGCAGAAACGATCGATCAGCTTTTCCGCTACGGCGTAATGGGTATGTGCGTACCGAAAGAATACGGCGGCGCAGGAGCAGACGTGCTTTCGGCAGCCCTGGCAGTTGAAGAACTTTCAAAATACTGCGCATCCACAGGAGACATCGTTGCAACTCATAACGGACTTTGCTGTGACCCGATCCTTGCAAACGGCACAGAAGAACAAAAGAAGAAATATCTTCCGATGCTCACAACAGGTCGCCACGTAGGAGCATTCGCTCTCACCGAGCCAAACGCAGGCTCCGACGCATCAAAAGGCCAGACCGTAGCAAAACTCGAAGGAGATCATTATGTGCTTAACGGCTCCAAGATCTTTATCACAAACGGTTATGTGGCAGACATTTTCGTAGTATTTGCCATGACAGATAAGAGCAAAGGAAACCACGGAATCAGCGCATTCATCGTAGAAAAGAGTTTCCCGGGCTTCTCGGTAGGTAAACACGAAGTAAAGATGGGACTTCACGGCTCCCCAACAGCAGAAATCGTATTCCAGGACTGCATCGTTCCAAAGGAAAACCTCCTCGGACAAGAGGGTAAAGGCTTTAAGATCGCAATGCAGACCCTCGACGGCGGAAGAATCGGAATCGCGGCACAGGCTCTGGGAATCGCAGAAGGCGCAATGCAGGAAGCCATCGACTATACAAAGGCAAGAGTTCAGTTCGGAAAGCCGATCAGCAAATTCCAGAACACCCAGTTCGTACTTGCAGACATGGCAGTCGGATGCGAAGCAGGAAGACTCCTCATCGCAAATGCAGCCGAAAAGAAGCAAAACGGCGTGCGCTACACAAAGGAAGCGGCAATGGCAAAGCTTTTCTGCTCAGAACACGCAAACAAGAGCGTAACCAAGGCACTTCAGGCACTTGGCGGCTACGGATATACCAACGACTATCCGCTTGAGAGAATGATGAGAGACGCAAAGATTACCGAAATCTACGAAGGAACATCAGAAGTTCAGAGAATCGTAATCTCCGGAAATATGGGACTGTAGGAGGGGAAGAACAAATGAAAATAGTAGTATGTGTAAAACAGGTACCGGATACCACAGAAATCAAAATTAACCCGGAAACAGGCACATTGATCCGTGACGGCGTGCCGAGCATCCTCAATCCGGACGATGCAAACGCCCTTGAACAGGCGCTTCAGATAAAAGACAGCCAGCCTGATACAGAGGTTGTGGTAGTAACCATGGGGCCTCCGCAGGCAAAAGAAATGCTCAGAGAATGCCTTGCAATGGGAGCAGACGATGCGGTTCTTCTTTCCGACAGAGCGCTGGGCGGTTCAGATACATGGGCAACGTCAAACGCTGTTGCCGCAGGAGTAAGAAAGGTCGGCGGGTACGATCTCATCTTTGCAGGAAGACAGGCAATCGACGGAGATACCGCGCAGGTTGGCCCTCAGATGGCAGAAAAGCTTGGAATTCCGCAGGTAACTTATGTAAAAGAATTTAAGCTCGAAGGAGATTATGCAATCGTAAAGCGCGCCCTCGAAGACGGCTACGAAGAACTCAAGGTAAAACTTCCTTGCGTGCTTACCTGCATCAAGGACCTCAACACACCGAGATATATGTCCGTGCCGGGAATCCTCAAGGCGGCGCAGCAGGAAATCAAAGTATGGAGCGCAGCAGACATCGGAGTTGATTTGACCACGGTAGGACTTAAAGCCTCCCCGACAAACGTATTCAAATCATTCACACCCAAGCCAAAGGGAGCAGGGGTAAGCGTAGCAGGCGACACCCCGAAGGAAAAGGCTGAAAATCTTGTCAGTGCTTTGAAAGAAAAACACATAATCTAAGGGGAGGAAGATAACCATGGCAAATTTTGAAGAATACAAAAATATATGGGTCTTTGCAGAGCAAAGACATGGAAAACTTATGAACGTTGCCCTCGAACTTGTGGGTGAAGGTCATAAATTATCCAGAGAAATCAGCGAGAATACAAAGGTATGCGCGGTTTTGGTAGGAGATAAGGTGGATCACCTCACAGAAGAACTCTTTGAGTATGGCGCAGACAGCGTATATCTCTTGGAAGACCCGCTGCTCGGTCAGTACACCACAGACGGATACACAAAGGTAATCACAGACGCAATAAACGAATACAAGCCGGAGATAGTTCTTTTCGGCGCAACCCATATCGGAAGGGATCTCGCTCCGAGAATCGCAGCAAGACTAAATACCGGACTTACCGCAGACTGCACAAGACTTGACATCAACGTAGGAAACTACATGGACTACTTGGAAGCAAATACCACAGCAAGCCTCAAGGGACTCGACAGAGAAGATAAAAGCACGGGACTTAAGCAAACAAGACCTGCTTTCGGCGGAAACCTCATGGCAACCATCGTAACCCCGAATACACGCCCGCAGATGGCAACGGTAAGACCGGGAGTTATGGCAAAGAGAGAAAGACAGGCAGGAGCAAAGGGCGAGATCGTAGCCGTTGATGTGAAACTTGCAAAGGAAGACATAAACGTAGAGGTTCTCAATGTCGTAAAAGCAGCAAAGGAAATCGTTTCCCTGACGGATGCAAAGATCATCTGCTCCGGCGGAAGAGGTCTTGGAGATGCTGAGGGCTTCAAACTCATGCAGGAATTTGCAGATAAAGTAGGAGGCGTAGTAGGAGCATCCCGTGCGGCAGTTGATGCGGGCTGGATCGACCAGAGCCACCAGGTAGGTCAGACGGGAACCACCGTTAAGCCTGAGATCTACTTTGCATGCGGAATCAGCGGAGCAATCCAGCACCAGGCAGGAATGCAGAACTCCAAGATCATCGTAGCGATCAACAAAGACCCGGAATGCCCGATGATGGCACTTGCAGACTATGCGATCGAAGGCGACCTTTATAAGGTAATTCCTGAGATCATGGCACTTTGGGACTAAAAATATCCAAACATATTTTGAAAAAGATTTTGATAAGAAAAGAGGAAATAAAATGAGAGAAGTAGTCATCGTAGACGGTATGCGTACGGCTTTCGGAAGAATGGGCGGTGCGCTCAGACCATTCACTCCGGTGCAGCTTGCCGGAATGACAATCAAGGGCCTTTGCGAAAAGACCGATATTTTGAACAAGGCAAAGGTTGACGCCGTGTTCGCAGGAAGCGCATCCGGAGATGTTAACACTCACAACTTCGCAAGATATGCAACTCTGCTTGCGGGGCTGCCATACGAAACTTCGGCAACTTTCATCGAAATGCAGTGTGGCTCATCCATAGCCTGCATCAACAATGCCGCTTTGCAGATTCAGGCAGGCATCATCGATGTTGCTATCTGCGGAGGAGCAGAGGCGCACAGCCAGGACTACTACAAATTCCCGGCTTCGGTAGAGCCTTATAAGGATCACCCGCCTACAGCAGCACCTAGAAGACTGGCTCCGACCGACGAAGACAATATGTCGATGATCGAAATTTCCGATGGTATGGCCGTTAAATGGGGAATTACCAGACAGCAGTGCGATGAATTTGCACTCCGTTCCCAGCAGAGAGCAGCTTACGCAATGCAAAAGGGCTATTTCAAGGACGAAATCATGCCGGTAGAAGTAAAATATACGAAGAAGGGTGAGCCTGTAATCGTAGATACAGACGAGCATCCGCGTGCAAACACGACAATGGAAGGACTTTCGAAGCTCAGACCTGTTAATGCGGGCGGAGTAACCACCGCAGGAAACGCCTCCGGAATGAACGACGGCGCAGCGTTCGTACTTATGATGACAAAAGAAAAGGCCCAGGAGCTTGGATATAAGCCGATGGCCAAATGGGTATATGGCCTGGATGTGGGCGTTGACCCTAAGGAAATGGGAATCGGACCTGCATTTTCCAATACGAAGATCCTGAACAGAGTCGGATTGAGGATGAACGACGTTGACGTATACGAATGTAACGAGGCATTCGCTGCACAGAACCTTTCCGTAATCAAGGAAATGGAGAATATCACAGGCGAAAAGATGAACATGGAAAACTGGAATCCTAACGGCGGAGCAATCGCATTCGGCCATCCTAACGGAGCATCCGGAGCCAGAGTTTGCATCTTCACGATGAAGGAACTTATCAGAAGAGACGGCAAGTACGGCATGTTCTCCAGCTGCTGCGGAGGCGGCCTTGGCGTATCCTGCCTGATCGAAAACATTTACGAAGGTTAGCTATCGGAGGTAGAAAATCATGGATAAGGTTTTGATGACGACAGAAGATGTCAAAAAGGTTATTCCGCACAGAGAGCCGATGCTTCTTGTTGATAATGTTGTGCAGATGGAGCCTGAACAAACAATTACAACCACGTGGTATATTGATCCTGAAAGAGAAATCTTTAAGGGGCATTTTCCGGGCGATCCGGTGCTTCCGGGAGTATATACGGTCGAGAATATGGCGCAGACTGCGGATATTCTGATCTTATCGGCGAAGAGATATGCAGGGAAAACGCCGCTCTTTCTGGGAGTAAATAACGTGCGCTTCATGGCAAAGATTTTGCCGGGAGATACACTTGAGACTCATGCACTTTTTGCAGAAGAAAGAAAAGAAAAAGCAATCGTAACCTGCACGTGTCAGGTATTCACCAAGGGTGTGCTCGCTTGTACTGGCGATGTTACCCTTGCAATGAGATAGGCAGCATCTGGACTGCTAGTTAGAATTAAACTGAAAGGACGAAATAAAATGGAATGGCAAGAAATATATAAGAGCAAGCTGGTAACGGCAGAAGAGGCCGTTAAACAGGTAAGAAGCGGTGACATGGTAGTTCCCGGTCACAACTGCGCAGAACCGAGATATCTGATGAAGGTTTTGTGCGAATCAAGAGGAATGGAACTTGAGAATGTAGGTATCCTGCAGGGTCTGAATGTAGGCGAGGCGCCTTATGCTGATCCTAAGTACCATGGACATTTCGTTCCGGTATGCTATTTCCTCGGAAAGAATACCAGAGCATGCGTTCAGGAAGGCAGAGGAGAATTCCTTCCGATGCACTTCTATGCACAGCCAAAGGCAATGCGCGACAAGAAGATCGGCTGCGATGTAACGATGCTTTATTGCACACCTCCTGACGAATCAGGATATGTAAACCTTGGAACATGCTGCGACCAGGCAAAGGCCTGCATCGAAACAGCCAGAGTTTCTATCTGCCAGGTAAACAAAAATATGCCTTACCTTTGCGGCGATACGATGGTACACGTATCCGACATCGACTTCTTCGTAGAGCATGACGAAGACATCTACGCAATCGACCCGATTTCTTCAGACGATCCGGTAGTTGAAAAGATCGGCTACAATATCGCACAGCTCATCGAGGACGGTTCATGTCTGCAGATGGGCCAGGGCGGCGTTCCGAATGCGATCCTGAAGTTCCTCGGAGACAAGAAGGATCTCGGAGTACATACAGAGGTATTCACAGACAACCTTATCCCGCTGATCAAAGCAGGCGTAGTAAACGGCAAGAGAAAGAATATCAACAAGGGCAAAATCGTTGCTACCTTTGTACAGGGAACAAAGGAACTTTATAGATATGTTGACCATAACAACCTGATCGAGCTGAAACCTGTTGACTATACAAACGATGTAGGCATCATCGCACAGAACGACAAGGTGGTTGCAATCTGCTCCGCCCTCGAGGTTGACTGCATGGGACAGGTCAATGCAGATACACGCGGCACATCGGTATTCTCCGGAGTCGGCGGACAGCTTGACTTTATGAGAGGCGCAGAGCAGTCAAAGGGCGGCAAGCCTATCATCGCTCTTCCGTCAACTGCAAAACACGGCGAAGTTTCAAGAATCGTAGCTTGCCTGGGAGAGGGAACCCCGGTAACGACTACCAGACAGGACGTTCACTGGGTAGTAACAGAATATGGCGCAGTAGACCTCTTCGGTATGCCGATCAAGGAAAGAGCAAAGGCTCTTATCTCGCTTGCACATCCGAAATTCAGAGAACAGCTCGAAAAAGACTGGTATGAATACTGCAAGAACGCAGGAATGCTTTACCTGTAAAATAAAAAGCAAAAAACACTAGGTTGAAAACCATTAAAATCAATATAGTTCATAAATTTAGGCATCCTTTTATTATTACATATACAAAATAAACACATCCGAAATTTCCGCGTTTGCATCACAGCAGACGCGGTTTTTCGCTTCTAAAAAATAAATTGTTAAAATATTGATAATATACATTTATAAAATTTTGTGTTAGAATAATAATGTATAGGTTTGATTATAATTCTTTAAATAGCATAAATCAGAGGTAGGCCATGGACGAAAAAAAAGATCTTGAATACGAAAAAAAACTTGTTGATGAGCTAAAAGAAATTTTGGAAGGATCATTTGACGGAATCCTTGTTACCGATAAGGACGGGAAGGTGCTGTATGTCAACGATTCCTACGAGCGAGTCGCAGAAATAAAAAAATCTGATCTCGAGGGCAAAAGCATGCGCGACCTGATAAACCCGATCTGGATGCCCAATTCCGTTGCATATCTGGTAGCCGAACACAAGGTGCCGGTTTCGAAAAGACAGGTCGTAAAATCCGGAAGACATATCATGGTAACCGGAAAGCCGATATTTGACGAGGACGGCGAGGTCAAAAAAATAGTCATAAACGCCAGAGACATCTCGGAGATATATAACCTGACGGAAGAGCTTCAGATGGCAAAAAAGAGAGAGCAGCTCTATAGCGACAGATATGCCTACTATAATGAGGAGGATCTGGAAAGGGACGGCGGCATCGTCGCCGCAAGCAAGAGCATGAGAGATGTGCTGACCCTCGCCGAGAAGGTTGCGCCGTTTCAGGCCAACGTTCTGATCCTGGGAGATTCCGGCGTCGGAAAGGAAGAGGTCGCAAAGTTCATTCATCGTCACAGCATGCGCAGCGATAAGCCTTTCATAGCGATAAACTGCGGAGCTATCCCGTTCGAGCTTCTGGAATCGGAGCTTTTCGGATACGAGAAGGGAGCCTTCACCGGAGCGATGCAAAATGGCAAGAAGGGGCTCATCGAAGCTGCCGAGGGCGGCACGGTATTCCTGGACGAAATCGGCGAAACATCGCTTGACTTTCAGGTCAAGCTCTTGCGTTTCCTGGAAACCAAGGAGGTTCGCAGGGTCGGAGGCATTGATGCAAAGAATGTCGACGTTCGCGTAATCGCCGCCACAAACAAGAACCTTGCGGATATGGTGCAGGAGGGAACGTTCAGAGAAGACCTATATTACAGGCTCAATGTGGTGCAGGTAAACGTGCCTCCGCTGTCAAAGCGTATCGACGACATTATGCCTCTTGCGAACCTGTTCATCAACAAATATAACAAGGTTTATTGCCAGCACAAGCTTTTTACCTATGACGTTATCAAGGAGCTCGAGGCTCACGAATGGACGGGAAATGTAAGGCAGCTCAAAAATGTGGTCGAGAATATGGTGATCGTAAGCAACAATGAGTACCTGCAGACCGAGGACCTTCCTTGGGCGGTGGCAGGCGAAAAGGGCGAGAATGCCGGAGAAATCAAGCAAATTGCAGGTGACGAATCGCTGACACTGGCCGAGGCTACCGACAAACTGGAAAAGATGATCCTGGCCAGAGAAAAACAGCGCTGCAGCTCCACCAGAGAGATGGCCGCAAAGCTCAACGTCAACCAATCTACGATAGTCCGCAAGCTTCAAAAATATGGGCTTGATTAGATATTCTTTTTGGCATAAAGCCGGTGAGGTGATATGCAAATTTGCAACAACAAAAAATCGACTCAAGTTGCAGAAACGCATATTTTATCCATTCGATGCCAATGCGCATCGAAAATTAACGAAAATATCGTGAAAAACAACAAAATATCAAAAGACCCGAGGTCGAATTTTGTGTAACAGTAACGGCTCCGGGCTTTTTTATTGGAAAGATAAATATTTGACAGTCTTGGCTTGATTCTTGCATATACATCTTAGTATACGTTTAGTATGAAGAACTTTTAGACCTATGAGACAAAACATCTCAAAGAAATATGATTACGGAGGAACAGGAAAATGATTAAAAAAGTTGGTGTTGTAGGCGCGGGAATGATGGGCGCAGAGATTGCACTTTGTTTTGCAAGAGCAGGATATGTTACGGTGCTCAGCGACGTAAATCAGGAGCTCGCAGACAACGGTAAAGTAAAACAGGCAGCGGTGCTTGACAAAAATATCAAGAAGGGCAAAATCACAGAAGAGGACAAAGAAAAGACCCTTGCAAATGTTCATACTACCGCCGACATGAAGGAAATGGCAGATTGCGATCTGATCATCGAAGCAGCCCTCGAAGTGCTTGAGGTTAAAAATAACATTTTTAAGCAGCTCGACGAAATTTGCAAGAAAGAAACTATCCTGGCAAGCAACACATCTTCCATCTCCATCACGAAGCTTGCGGCATCCGTTTCCGAAGAAAGAAAGCCAAAGTTCATCGGCACACACTTCAACTCGCCTGCAAGCGTTATGAAGCTCGTAGAGGTTATTCCGGCACTCCTCACATCAGAAGAAACGACAGAGAGTGTATATCAGCTTCTTGCCGATATCGAAAAGGAACCTGTTAAGGTAAAAGACGTTGTGGGATTTGGACTCAATCGTATTTTCCACTGCATGTACCTCGAAGCATGCCGCCTGGTTGAAGAGGGCGTTTGCTCAGTAGAAGATGTTGACAAGATCTGCAAGTACGGACTTGGGCATCCGATGGGAATCTTCGCACTCCTTGACATCACAGGTCACAATCTTAACCAGCAGGTAGACGAAATCCTCTTTGCAGAGTACGGCGACAGATTCAGACCGAGCCCGCAGATCAGAAGACTCGTTGATTCGGGAAGACTCGGAAGAAAAACAGGCGCAGGCTTCTATGACTATGACAAATAAAATTTGGAGGTGAAGAAGGTGGCCCAAGTAGTTTATAAAAGAGAAGAAAATATTGCGATTATCTCCATCCAGAGACCGGAGGCCTTGAATGCCCTCAGCAGAGAAATTGTGGACGAAATCGACAAGATAATTGATGAAATAAAAGCCGACTCAGACATCAGATGCCTGATTTTGCATAGCGATAAGAACTTCGCAGCGGGAGCCGACATCAAAGGAATGGCAGAATGTGACGAAGAGGGTGCGAAGGTATTTTCATTCACACCGACATTTAACAAGATCCAGAAGCTAAAGATTCCTGTCATCGCTGCCATAGAAGGATATGCACTCGGCGGCGGCATGGAATTTGCCTTGACAGCGGACATCAGAATCGCAGGGAAAACAGCAAAGATGGGATTTCCTGAGGTAACCCTGGGGATATTTCCGGGAGCAGGCGGCACAATCCGTGCACCGAGAATTTGCGGAGAAGCATTCGCAAAAGAACTGATCTTTACAGGAGATGCGGTCACAGCAGACAGGGCGCTTACCATGGGCCTTGTAAACCAGGTGGTAGATGAGGGCGAGGCTCTTGCGGCAGCCATGAAGATGGCCGGAAGAATCGCAAAGCGCGGCCCTGTTGCTATTCGCATGGTCAAGGACGTTATAACAAGAGGCGTTCAGGAGCCGGACATGGAAAAGGCAATCGAAATCGAAACGAAGGCATGGCCGAAGCTTTTTAATACCGAAGACCAAAAGGAAGGTATGAGAGCATTTATCGAAAAAAGAAAACCCGTTTATAAAAACAAGTAGGAGGCAAGCTCATGGAAGAAAAGAAATTAACCTCAAAGGATTTATTAAATCAGTTGACGGCAAAACACTATGATAACGCACTGAGAGCAAAAGCGGAAGGAAGACCCGTAGTTTGGGCGACATCAATTTGCCCTAACGAACTTTTGGACGCTATGGATCTTGCGACCGTTTATCCGGAGAACCACGCGGCCGCAATCGGTGCAAGAAAAGAAGCAATGAAATTTATCGAACATTCCGAGGGCATCGGATACAGCGCAGATATTTGCTCATATGCGAGAGTAAATATGGGATATGTAGACCTTCAGCATGCCGAAGCTCAGGACATTCCGCTTCCGGACATCATTTTCAGCTCATCGAATATCTGCCATACGGTTTTGAAATGGTACGAAAATATCGCAACGAAGCTTCACATTCCGATGATTCTCTTCGATATGCCATTCAACCATACTTATGAGGTTCAGGAAAATGCCACGAAGTATATCAGAGGCCAGATCGAAAATGCCATCAAGCAGCTGGAGGATTTCACCGGCAAAAAGATGGACTACGACAAGCTCGCAGAAAAGATGGACATGAACAATGCTACATGTCAGTGGTGGAAAAAAGCTACCGACTGGGGCAAGGTTACTCCCTCGCCGCTTAACGGATTCGACATGTTCAACTACATGGCGATGATCGTTTGCATGAGAAGCTCAGAAGACGGACATAAGCTTTTCAAACTCTGGTACGAAGAATTGAAGGAAAAGGCCGAGCAGGGCAAGGGTCCGTGGAACAGCGCAGAGGAGCAATACAGAATCATTTGGGACGGAATTGCATGCTGGCCGCACCTTTCCACGACGTTCAAGCTTCTCAAGAAGTACGGCATCAACATGGTTACCAGCACATATCCGAACAGCTGGTACAAGGTATATGAGACTAACGACTTAGACGGGATGGCAAAGAGCTATACCGGAAACTATGCAAACAGAAACCTCGACTACGGCAGTGACCAGATGGAAAGACTGATCAAAGAATTTAGCGTAGACGGCGTTGTTTTCCACAGCAACAGAAGCTGCAAGCTCATGGACTTCAGAACATACGAGGTACAAAGAAGAATCACCGAGAAGACCGGCTGCCCGTCCGTTATATTCGACGGCGACCAGACTGACCCTAGAGTATTCAGCGATGCTCAATATGAGACGAGAATTCAGGCACTGGTTGAAATGATGGAAAAGAACAAAGAAGCAAAGAGAAGAGGTGACTTATAATGGCTTACAAAGATACCATAAAGCAATTATGCGAGGCAGCTTTGCACCCGGCAAAAACCATTGCAAAGACGCATGAGGAAACCGGAAAAGACCTGGTTGGATGCTTCCCGATTCACACACCGGACGAAATCGTATATGCAGCAGGCTGCGTACCTGTAGGCATGTGGGGCGGCACGACCGAAATTCAGCTTGCTGACAAATATCTGCAGAGCTTCTGCTGCTCGGTTATGAGAACAAATATCGAATTCGGAATGAGAGGAGTTTATGACAGCCTGAAGGCCGTAATCATCCCTACATTCTGCGATACCCTCAAATGCATCGAAGAAAACTGGAAGGTAGCGGTTCCGCAGGTTCCCGTAATCGGAATGGCATATCCGCAGCATAGAGACCTGAAGGCAGGCGTAGAATTTATGATCAGCGAAACCAGGCGCGTAAAACACGAGCTTGAGCTTGTCCTCGGCAAGATTATTCTCGAGGACAAGGTTGAAGAGGCCTTTGCAATCTACGAGGACTATCGCAAGACCATGAGAGAGTTTACTAAGGCTGCCGCGCAGCATCCCGAAATCATCGGTGCAAAGGATCGTTACCTGATCATCAAGGCCGGACAGTTTATGGACAAGGCGATCTATACCGAAAAGATAAAAGAAATAATCGCAGGACTCAAGGCAGAACCTGCTTCTCAATTCAAGGGTACAAAGGTTATCCTCACGGGACTTATGCCTGAGCCTGTTGAGATTCTCGACATATTTGACGAAAACGAAATCGCTGTTGTCGGAGACGATATGAGCCTTGGTTCACGTATTTGGAGAACTCCTGCAAGAGAAAATGTAGAGGACGTTTACGAGAAGATGGCATATATAGTCGCAGACCAGGTAGGCGATACATTCCTCTATGAGCCGCACAAAAAACGCGGACAGCTCCTTATCGACATGGTAAAGGAAAATGGCGCAGACGCGGTTGTAGTTATGATGATGAAGTTCTGCGATCCTGAGGAATATGATTATCCTATCTACAAGGCAGAGCTTGAGGCAGCCGAAATTCCGGAGCTTTATCTGGAAACAGACCAGCAGCTGACAACCTTCGAGCAGCTCAGAACGAGAGTACAGAGCTTCGCGGAGATGCTGATTTAGCAAAGGAAAGCACGGGGGAGGACAATATGTTTTTAGGAATAGATATTGGATCGTCATCGACAAAGGTTGCGATTCTGAATGAAAGTAAGGAGCTTGTAGGTGTTTCCGTAATCAATTTGGGTACCGGAACAAACGCATTCGAGGATGTGACCGCGGATGCAATGAAACAGGCGGCAGTCACAAAAGATGACATCAAGTATGCGGTCGCTACGGGTTACGGAAGGGTTAACTTTCACGATGCCGATAAGCAGATAACAGAGATTACCTGCCATGCAAAGGGCGTAAATTTCCTGACGAAGGACGCAAAGACCATCGTCGATATCGGCGGGCAGGATGCAAAGGTCATCAAGCTCGACAAGACCGGAAAGGTGACGAACTTCGTTATGAACGAAAAATGTGCCGCAGGAACCGGAAGATTCCTCGAGGTTATGGCAAGGGTACTCGGCTGCAAACTAGATGATTTGTCGGTTCTTGCCGATCAGTCCACCAAGGAAATTTCGATCAACAATACCTGTACGGTTTTCGCCGAAAGCGAAGTTATTTCGCGGCTTGCAGCCGGAGAAAACGTGGCCGATGTTGCAAGAGGCGCACACGTTGCCATCGCCAAGCGCGTAATGGGAATGTGCAACCGCGTAGGATACGAGCCGAAGGTTGTTATGACCGGAGGCGTTGCCCTAAACCCCAATATGGTGGATGCGCTTTCCAAGGAAATGGGATGCGAAATCGAAATAGTACCGCATTGCCAGGCAGCCGGTGCAATAGGCGCTGCGGCATTTGCATATGAAATCTATAATAAATAATGTAATAATAAAAGGAAAAGGAGAACTATTATGGCAATCAAATCAGGGGCTGAATACATCGAAAGCCTGAGAAAACTAAACACAAGAGTCTATATGTTTGGCGAAAAGATTGATAATTGGGTAGACCATCCGATGATCCGTCCGTCGATCAACTGCGTTGCAATAACCTACGATCTTGCAAACGACCCGCAGTACGAAGATCTTATGACGGCAACTTCGAATCTTACCGGCAAGAAGATCAACCGCTTCACCAACATTCACCAGAGCACGGATGACCTCATGAAAAAGGTAAAGATGCAAAGACTTTGCGGACAGAAGACCGCTTCGTGCTTTCAAAGATGTGTGGGAATGGATGCTTTCAACGCGACATATTCAACGACTTATGAAATTGACAAGAAGTATGGCACGCACTACCACGAAAACTTCAAGAAATTCCTCGAATTCATCCAGGAAAACGACTACGTGGTTGACGGCGCAATGACAGACCCTAAGGGCGACCGCAGCAAGGCGCCTCATGCACAGGAAGACCCTGATATGTTCGTAAGAATCAAAGAAAGACGCCCTGACGGAATCGTAGTTCGCGGCGCGAAGGTTCACCAGACAGGTTCCGTAAACTCCCACTGGCATATCGTAATGCCGACACAGGCAATGAAGGAAGAGGATAAGGACTATGCGGTTTGCTTTGCCTGCCCAAGCGATGCCGAGGGACTTTATATGATCTACGGCAGACAGTCCTGCGATACCAGAAAGTTAGAAGAGGGTGCAGATGTTGACCTCGGAAATAAGAAATTCGGCGGTCAGGAAGCACTCGTAGTATTTGACGATGTATTTATCCCGAACGAATATATCTTCATGGCAGGAGAATGGGATTTTGCCGGCATGATAGTAGAAAGGTTCGCAGGATTCCATAGACAGAGCTACGGCGGCTGCAAGGTTGGCGTAGGCGACGTGGTTATCGGAGCTGCGGCGCTTGCTGCCGAATATAACGGTGCAGACAAGGCTTCTCACATCAAGGATAAGCTCATCGAAATGACACACCTGAACGAAACTCTGTATTGCTGCGGTATCGCTTGCTCCGCAGAGGGACATGCAACCGAATGCGGAAGCTATATAATCGATCTGCTTACGGCAAATGTCTGCAAGCAGAACGTAACAAGATTCCCTTACGAAATCGTAAGACTCGCAGAGGACATCGCAGGAGGCCTTATGGTAACAATGCCGAGCGAAAAGGACTTTAAGAGCGATCTTCCGGTAGGCAGAAACGGCGAGACAATCGGAGAAGTTTGCAACAAGTATTTTGCTACGAATCCTGAGAAATGCACCACCGAGGAGAGAATGAGAGTTCTCAGATTCCTCGAAAATATCTGTCTTGGCTCATCGGCTGTAGGCTACAGAACAGAATCCATGCACGGCGCAGGTTCCCCACAGGCACAGCGCATCATGATTCAAAGACAGGGCAATATCGAAGGCAAGAAACAGCTTGCAAAGGACATTGCCGGAATCACAAAATAGAAAACACCAATATACCACCAAAGAAGTTTCCCTTTGCAAGACCTTGCAAAGGGAAACTTCTTTCTATTTAAAAATGCCTGCGGGCTATAGCCTCATACGATTTTGATGCTTAGAAGAAACAATGTCGATGCGCAAACGCATATTAAGAACATGTTAAGATGCACTTGCGCATATTAAAAATAGGATGTAAAATAATAAATATAGTGATTGAACGTTATAAAGTAATGCGGAAGCGAAAATTTTGCAAAAAATTAGCGTTGAAATATCAATGATTAGCGGAATTTTAGCACACAAAAAAATCAAAAATAAAAGTTCTTGTTTATTAAATAACAAAATTGGCACAAAAGTTGCTCTTAATAACGGCACCTGAAGTAAAGACTCAAAATATATTGTCAAAAGACGAAAATCATCGAAAGAGAAAGGAAAAGGTGAAAAAATGAAAAAGGTATTATCAAGCTTATTA
>CAVCFO010000030.1:0-19008 GCA_963601575.1 bacterium | reverse complement strand
GCACTACGGTGTCGTCGGGAAGCACAAAAAGGCGCTTTTTGATGGAATTTACAATCGCTTCAAAGTCTCCGCCATAAAAATCCGTTCTTCCTATGGAATATCTGAACAGCGTATCGCCGCTAAAAAGATATCCACCGACATATATGCACATTCCGCCCTTTGTATGGCCAGGCGTATGGATGAAATGAAGCTCCATATTTCCTACTTTCAGACTTTCGCCGCCCTTTACCCAAATGTCCGCTTCAAGCGTAACAGGTTTTGGGAACATCTCTACAGAAGAGTTGAGCTCAGCATCCGCCAGCATATCCTTTTCTGCTTCGTGAGCCACAAGCTTTGCCGATGCAAAATCGCGCTTGAAGCGCTCTACACCGCCGATATGATCTCCATGACCGTGCGTTAGAATTATATATTCAATATCAAGTCCAAGATCCATCGCCAGTTTACTCAGCTTTGGGGAATAGTCCCCCGGATCCACGATAAATCCCTTGTTTGTTTCCTCGTCATATACAAGATAAGTGTTGACCTGAATCGGTCCTGTTATATAAGTTTCGATCTTCATTTCTTACCTCTCTGTGCCTTAATCTATTATATTTCTAATTATATTTCTTTATATTTCTAAAAACATCTCTAAAAATTATTAAAATTCTTAAAAAAGCTTCTTGCTGTCCAGCAAAATCGTTACCGGCCCGTCGTTATGTATTTCCACAAGCATCTCTGCCTGGAAAATGCCCTTTTCAACTTTTAGTCCTTTTTCCTCCAGCCGCTTGTTGAAATATTCGTATAATCTTTTGGCTTCTTCCGGTCTTGCAGCCTTGATATAGCTTGGCCTTTTCCCCTTGCGAGCGTCCGCCAGCAGTGTAAACTGAGAAACAGAAAGAATCTCGCCGCCTATATCGATAGCAGACAGGTTCATTACTCCTGCCTCATCATCGAAGATCCGAAGCCCCGCTATCTTATCTGCAATATAGTCTGCGTCTTTTTCGCAATCTCCATCCTCAACCCCAAGCAGCACCATGAGGCCCTTTTCTATGGCTCCTGTCACTATATTTTTAACGGTTACCTTTGCATCTGTCACTCGCTGCACAACTGCTCTCATAAATTTTCAAAAGCCTCCTCTATGATTTTGCTCTATAGACCTGAGTTACACCGCTGATGTTTCTCAGGCTACGCAAAACCTTTTGCATTTCCTGCGTGCTGGATATGGAAAGGGTTATGGTCATCACAAGGCTTCCGTCCTTGCCGCTCTTTGCATTTACTCCGGAAAGATGAATGTCCATATCCTCGCATACCCTCGAAATATCAGAGAGCATACCCTTCCTGTCGTTTCCTATTATGCAAATATCCGCATTGTAGGATTTTCCCGCTTTGAGGTCTTCCCACTCAACATGGATAAAACGCTGTTTTTCTTCCTCCGGAAGCGCCACAATGTTCGAACAGTCGCATCGGTGAACGGAGATCCCTCTGCCCTTTGTGATGAAACCGATGATATCGTCCCCCGGCACAGGGTTGCAGCATTTTGCCAGCTTTATCATCAGATTGTCTGCGCCCGCAACTACGATGCCCGGATTGTCCTTTGATCTACGCTCAAGCTTTGCCTTTCGAGCCTCTGCCGCCTTGATTTCGTCGATAACGGCTTCGTTTGACTTGATCTCGGTATGGTTTTCTTCGGAATAATATCCAAAGAGCAGGTTTGCGAACTTGCTCACAAGCGAGCCGCCGTTTGCAAGCTGAGTATAGGCTTCGTCTGTATTGGCATAATTCATCGCCTTCAGCGCCTTGTTTATAAATGCGGATTTTGTGAAGCCCGACGGTTCATAGCCTTTTTTGCGTATATATTTGTCGAGGAGGTCTTTGCCTTTCTCGATGCTTTCTGATTTGTTTTCTTTTTTGAGCCAGCCTCTTATTTTGTTTCTAGCGTTGGAACTTTTGGCAATTTTCAGCCAGTCAACGCTTGGCCCCGATGAGTTTGCGGAGGTTACAATTTCAACGATATCACCGTTTTGCAGTGTGTAATCGATGGTAACCATCTTTCCGTTCACCTTGGCGCCCACGCATTTGCAGCCGATTGCCGAGTGAATCTTGAATGCAAAGTCAAGCGGAGTTGAGCCTGCCGGGAGCTCTATAACATCTCCCCTCGGGGTGAAAACGAATACCTGACTTGCGAAAAGATCCATTTTCATGGTCTCTAAGAAATCCTTCGGGTCGTTTATGTCCTGCTGCCACTCAAGGGATTGCCTGAGCCATGCAAGTTTTATGTCATCATTGGATGCGTCGCCTGTGGTATTCCCCTCTTTGTATTTCCAGTGGGCGGCAATACCGTATTCGGCAACTTTGTGCATCTCGTATGTTCTTATCTGAATTTCAAATGGTTCGCCGTTATCACCGATTACCGTGGTATGCAGAGATTGGTACATATTCGGCTTCGGCATGGCGATATAGTCTTTGAACCTGCCCGGAATCGGCTTCCACATTGTATGGACGATTCCGAGCACCGCATAACATTCTTTTACACTTTCTACGATTATTCTTACAGCAATCAGGTCAAAGATTTCGTCGATCTGTTTATTCTGGAATTTCATTTTGCGATAGATGCTGTAATAGTGTTTTGCTCTGCCATAAATATCATAATGCAGATTCATATCGTCGAGCGACTCCCTGATTTCTCCGATTACAGTATTGATGGTCGCCTCGCGTTCTTCTTTTCGTTTGCTTACCTTTTGCTTGAGGTCCTCAAATTCCTCAGGATGCAGATATTTCAGAGCCAAATCCTCAAGCTCGAACTTTACCTTCGAAATACCAAGCCTTCCTGCAAGAGGCGCATAGATCTCAAGGGTTTCGTTGCATTTTTCAATGATTTTCTCAGGCTTCATGTATCCCATGGTTCTCATATTGTGCAATCTGTCAGCAAGCTTTATGATGAGAACTCTGATGTCCTTTGACATGGCAAGGAACATCTTGCGGAAATTTTCTGCCTGGATTTCCTCTTTCGATTCGAACTTTATCGTACCTAATTTTGTAACACCGTCAACCAGGAGAGCAATCTCCTCGCCGAAATCGGCGACGAGCTGCTCCCTTGTATATTCCGTGTCTTCAACGACATCATGCAAAAGCCCGCCGACAATCGTAGAGTCGTCCATGCCCATATCCACAAGTATCAGCGCAACATTTATCGGGTGAATGAAATAAGGTTCCCCGCTTTTTCTGAGCTGACCTTTGTGCAGAGCCTGTGCTTTGTCGAACGCCCTTCCGATCAATTCGGTGTTGTATTTAGAATTTATATTTAATATTTTTTCTAAAAACTCGGCCTTTGTTAACATCGATGTCTCCTGTCAGTTTATATTCTTAGTTTGCCTTGGACTTCTTGGCGGTATTCTTGAGGTATTTCGAACCCTCGTCCTTCTTGCAAAGGTCATAGTACAGCGGGCTGCAAATGAAGATCGAAGAGCAGCAGCCTACGATTACGCCTACCATAAGCGGAATGATGAATTCGCGAATGGAGGATGATACCATGATGCAAAGCGGAATCATAACAACCAGCGTTGTCAGGGATGTCATGATCGTTCTGTTAAGAGTCTGGTTGATACTCCTGTCGATATTCACCTCGTTACTATCTCTCGGGTTAATGGTCTTGTTTTCTCTGATACGATCAAATATTACGATGGTATCGTTGATGGAATAACCTACCAATGTCAATATCGCTGCGATGAACGGGTTGTTTATCGTGAAGCCGAATATTGCATAGAATGCGATTACGACCAGCACATCGTGAACAACGCCGGCAACTGCGGAAAGTCCATATTTCCATGATTTGAATCTGAAGATGATATAGATCAGCATGCCGATGGATGCGATGATTACCGCCTTCAATGCATTCAGCTTCAGTTCATCGCCTACAGAAGGTCCGAACTGCTCGGAAGCAAGTATGCTTTCATCGGTGATCCCGTAAACATCCTCAAGAGTTGCGATAATCTCGCTTCTTTGAGTATTGTCAAGGGATTCGATGGTCTTGATGATAACCTGAGTATTGCCCTCTCCTGCATAAATGATCTGCGGATCAAGTTCATATTCTTCCAAAGTCTTTTCTACATCCTCGATGGCTACCTGCTTGCCAAGCTCGATCTGGAACGTAGTACCGCCGGTGAAGTCGATACCGTAGTTCATACCGAAGATTACAGCCCAAAGCAGGCCCACAACGATGATAGTCACACTGATAATGTAGAACACTTTTCTATGTTTAATAAATGAGAAAGTTTTATTAAGCATCTGCTTCGGAGTTCCGTCCTCGTTAACACCGAAGTATTTGTTCTTTGCGAATTTCTCGCTGTTGGCAAGCAGCGAAATGAAGAGCTGCGTAATAACTACAGCCGTGAAAATGCTAATGATAATACCGATCATAAGCGTAAGCGCGAAGCCCTTAACCGATGTGGTACCTACCTCATAAAGTACAACCGCCGCGATGAGGGTCGTGATCTGCGCGTCAAGTACCGTGCTGAGCGCGTTTTTGAAGCCCGCATCGACTGCCACGCGGATAGACTTGCCTGCGGCTATTTCTTCTTTGATTCTTGCAAATATGATTACGTTTGCGTCTACCGCCATACCTATCGATAGTATGAGCGCCGCTATTCCAGGCAATGTAAGTACAACATTAAATGCAACCATCGACCACAGGAACATGATTACATAGAGCAAAAGCGCGATGTCCGCAAGCAAGCCCAGCATTCCGTAGAAGATGATCATCAAAAGGAATACGATGGCAAGGCCGATGGCACCTGCAATGATTGACTTGTCAAGAGCGTCAGCACCGATGGTTGCAGCCTGCACGGAGGACTGAACCTCAACTAACTCTACAGGAAGCGCGCCGCCTCTGATAAGAGCTGCCGTCATGGTAGCTTCTTCCTTGGAGTAGTTTCCTGTCATTTCACAGCTTCCGCCGCTGATTACGCTCTGTACTCTCGGATTTACAACGATCTCGTCGTCAAGCACGATGGCGATCTCGTTGGCGCTGAGGCCGTCGATAGCAGGAGTCACTTCCTGGTTATATGCTTTTCTTGTTCCTTCTTCGAACAGGGATGCTCCCTCGCTGTCAAATTCGAGGAGTATCTTGTAATAGCTTCCGTCTGTTGCAACCTGCGCATCCTTTACATGACTGCCGTCAAGTACGACTGAGCCGTCAGCAAGGATGAAATACAGCTGCGCGGTCTTTCCGATTGCCTCGATAGCCTCGTCCGCGTCTTCAACGCCCGGCATTTCAACTCTGATGCGGTTTGTTCCTTCGATGGTTACGGAAGCTTCCGCAACGCCCATCTGGTTAACACGATTGTCCAGGACAGCTCTTGTCTGCTCCATAAGCTCCTTGAGCTCGTCACCTGTCTCGTCGGTTTGAGCCTCCATTACAACATAAACACCGCCATTTATGTCAAGGCCGTATTTTAGGGTATCTTTTACCGATGTTATGGCATCATCTTTTGATTGGTCACCTATGCCAAAGAGGGTGACATACCAGCCAAACACAAGTACTACGATTACCAGTACGGCTAGAATTCTCTTTAGTTTTACACTCATTTTCAAAACCTCTCATTATTAAAATATCTATTAATGCACCTAATACGGGCATTTTATTTTACATTCCATTCTACTACTTTTTGCTGAATTATACAAGTCTAAATGTGCATTTTTCAACAAAAAAATCAAGTTTATATGAGAAAAAGGCGAATTTGCGGAGGCAAAAATAAATGAAACAAAAGAAAAGACCCCGATTTCTCGGAGCCTGTCATATGCGCGTATAAATTATTCGTTTTCGGAAGCATTAACAGCCGCTTCGCTAGCCGCTTCCTCCAAAACCTCTTCGGAAACCGGTTCTGCCGGAGCCTCTGCTACTTTAACTTCAACTTCATCTTTTGCCTTTTCTTCTTTTTCTACCTCTTCTACGTCAGAAGACTTTCTGAGCTTCTTTGGCATAACCTTTTTCGGTTCTTCTTCCTCGAAAGTCTCCTTTTGAGATGCACGCTTGGCCGATTCCTTCGTTACGGTGGAAACCGCCCATCTCATCATCTCAAATTTAACCTTGTCAGCACCGACCTGAACGACGATCGTCTCGTCCTTGGTCTTTACGATCTTGCCGCACAAGCCGCCGATAGTAACGATTTCGTCTCCTACGGTAAGGCTGTTTCTCATATCTTTAATTTGTTTGTCCTTTTTCTTCTGAGGTCTGATCATAAGGAAGTACATAAGAACAAATAATAAAATAATCGGTAACAGATTAACTAATGTGTTAGTCATAGCTGAACTCTCCTCTCGAGTAAAATAATGGTGCCGGCGATGGGGGTCGAACCCATACGGTGTTGCCACCACGGGATTTTGAGTCCCGCACGTCTGCCAATTCCATCACGCCGGCTTATTGACCGCTGCTTATCATTTGCAACGGTTCGATTATACCATAAACTAAGGTGCATTACAAATATTTTTTGTCTCAAACTTTATTTTTTTTGAAATCGCGCGCTACTGGCTGATGACTTCCTTCCAGCTCCAGGTGTTGCAATTCTTATAAATATTATCGAATGTCGGCAGACTTTCGGCCGTAAATGTTGAGATTCCAACGAGTCCCATCTTCTTGTAGCAAAGCGTATAATATGGCATCTGTTCAAGGAGTGCCTCCTTGATTTCGACATACTTATCCTTTTGTTCCTCTTCTGAGTAAAGCCTTTCGAGCTGTCTGACCTTCGTATAAAGTTCGCCATTATAATATCCCCAGTCGTTCTTGCCATCGAAAAATTCTCTCAGGTCGTATGTTTCCTCCATATTGCAGCCTGCAATGAGAAGATCAAAGTTTCTCGCAGCCACTGCCTGTTTATATTCCTTGCTTGCCAGCGCCTGCACATTCGTTTCAAATCCCAGAGTTTCGAGGTTCTTTGCGATTATCCTGCTCGCCGATACCCTCTGAGCGTTTGATTTTTTTACGAGAATGGTAAAGCTGACCGTATTGCCATTCGCATCTTCTATCAGCCCATCGCTGTCGGTATCATCCATCCCGAGCTCCGCAAGGAGTTCCTTTGCTTTTTCATAGTTATATGCACTCATTTCTCCGGTTTCGGAAACCCCAAGGAAGTTCGGATAATATAGCGTATCGGCCAAGACAGCATCGGATGCGTAGGCATTTTTTATGATCTTTTCCGAATCGATACCATAAGCTATCGCCTTTCGCATCTTCTCGGAAGAAAGATTGGTCTTTTTCGTATTAAAAACCACGAATTCCACCTGCCCCGAGATCATGTCGTACATAGTAAGATCCTTGTCCTTGACTATGGAATATCTGTCGGAAGACTCGTCGATATAGCAAGTGACCTCTCCTATCTCGGTCAAAGATGACGCATAGGAGCTGTCCGGCAAAATGCTTATATATATCTTGTTTGTTGCCGGCGTCTCATAATAATTATCATTAGGCTTCAGCCTGAGCCTCTTGAGGTAGTTATATGATGCATATTGGTACATCCCCGTGCCGTTAGGCTTAAAGTTCTGCGTCTTTGAGGCGAACTGGTAAGCCGTGCCGTAGTCCGAAGAAGATACGATCGGGAATGTGAGCATGTCCAGCGAGCAATTATAATTATTGTTGAAATAAATCGTAAGTTCTCTGCTGTTTTTTACATTGACATACATTATTTTCGAGCACTTCGAGTAATATGGTGATTTGCTGCCTGCCTGCTTTATCGCATCCACGGTATATTTCACATCCGTAGCGGTCAGGATCTTTCCGGAGTGCCACTTTATGTCTTTTTTCAGCTTAATATAAATCGACGCCCTTTCTGTATCAACCGTATATTCCCGGACTAATTTGGGCGCTGCATTCATATTATCGTCAAATTCAAAAAGTCCGTCATAAATCAGTTTTGAGATATAATAAACGTCCTCACTCTGCGAAACGAGGGGATTGAGCGTATCGAACCTCTCCGCCGCAAAATAGAGGGTGGTCTTCTCCTTGTACTTGACATCGGGGTCGATGTTCAGCACTTCCTCCTTGTATATTTCCACACTCGAAAATACAACTGCCAAAATCAGCACAAGGCTCAGCAGAAATATCCATCTTCTTTTGATAAAGCTTACGAATTTCGACATCTTATCATTCCTCTTATCATTCCTCGTTCTTAAGTCTTCTCATTTCTCTGTCTAGCTGCTCATATAGATGGGCGCGGCTTGCCGAATTATCGATGATTCGATCGGCTAGAGCTTTTTTCTGCTCAAGCGGCATCTGGTTTACTATGCGGCTTTCGATTTCATCCTCGGTCAATTTGTCACGGGTCTTTACCCTTTCGATCACAATGTCCTTGCCTGCTGCCACAAGCCAGCTCTCATCCGTATACTCTCGCATCCCGCATTCAAAGAAAAGCGGCGCGTCAAGGACTGCTACCCCATCAAAATTTTCATTTCTGAGAGTCTCAATTTTTTTTACCGTCTGCCTTATCACTTCTTCTGTCACAATTTTCTCTAGAAGTGCCTTCTTGTCGGGATTTGCGAATACATACGCTCCCAGCTTCTTGCGATCAAGGCTTCCGTCCCCGAAGAAAAATTCCTCTCCGAAGGTTGCTCGTAACAGATCCAGGCACGGGCCTTGCTTCTCGGTAAGCTGCCGTGAAATTTTGTCCGCGTCGATTATTATGCATCCCTTTTCTTGAAGGTATGCAGAGGCGGTGGATTTGCCGCTGCCGATTCCTCCGGTAAGTCCGATTATTTTCATAATTTTGTCCGTATCAGCCGTTTTCTGATTTTCCTCTTTTTTCTCTTATTTTACTTCAGTTCATACCAGGTATTTCCCGTATTCAGGGCGACTGCCAATTTTACCGAAAGCTCTGCCGCGTCTTCCATGTTCCGCGTCAGGAGCTCCTTGATTTCTTCGACCTCGCCAAGCCCCGCATCGATTATTAGCTCGTCGTGAACCTGAAGGATGAGTTTGGAGTTCGGATGCTTTTCTTTTAGCTCATCATAGACCCGTATCATGGCAAGCTTGATTATATCTGCAGCGCTGCCCTGTATCGGTGTGTTCATGGCAAGCCTCTCGCCCAGCTGCCGGGTCATATAAGCCGAAGCGTTGATCTCGTGTATCGCCCGCTTTCTTCCCATCATGGTGGTTGCAAAGCCGGTTTCCCTGCAAATTCTTATCTGCTCGTCCATATATTCCTTTACTTTGCTATGCTTTGCAAAATATGCGTGGATATACTCCTCCGCCTCTTTCCTGCTTATGTGAAGTTCTTCGCTGAGCCCGAATCCGCTCATTCCGTAGATTACCCCGAAATTGACGGCCTTCGCCCTGCTTCTGTCAAGCGGCGTTATTTCTTCCGGCGGAATCCCTAGGACGCGGGATGCCGTAGTCTTGTGAATGTCCTCTCCTTTGTTAAAGGCTTCTATGAGGCTCTCGTCCTCAGAAAGAGCCGCAAGAACCCTGAGTTCGATCTGTGAGTAGTCCGCTCCCACGAGGATATGACCTTCGGATGCCGTAAATGCCTTGCGAAGATTTCTTCCGAGCTCCTGCCGAACCGGTATGTTCTGAAGGTTAGGTTCGGTGCAGCTTATTCTTCCTGTTGCGGTTACGGTCTGGCGGAAGTGAGCTCTTATCTTTCCGCCTGCGGAAACAAGCGGTTTCATTCCCTCCACATAGGTGGAATTTAGCTTCGTCAGGTTCCGGTATTCGAGAACGGCAGGCACTATCGGATGCTTATCCTTGATTTTTTCGAGGATTTCCGCGCCGGTGCTGTAGCCTCTCTTTGTTTTTTTGCCCGCCGGCAGCTTAAGCTCTTCAAAGAGAACTTCCCCAAGCTGAATCGGCGAGTTTATATTAAACCTTCGCCCCGCAAGGTCATAAATTTTGATTTCAAGCTCTTCTATCTTTTCTTTCAGTTCTTTTCCGAATTCATCCAAAAATTCCTTCTCGGATCTCACACCGCAAACTTCCATGGCAGCCAAAACCTCGATGAGAGGCAGTTCTATTTTGTAAAGCACTGCAGAAAGGTTTTCTTCTTCTACGGATTTCTTTTGGATCGCTACTATTTTTCGGGTGATGTCTCCGCATATCGCTCCATACTCGCCATATTTGCGAGAATTATCGGAAAACATATCGATCTGCTGCATATCTTTCGAAATAAATTCTTCTAGATCAGGCAAATTGATATGGAGCTTTTCCAGCGCAAGAGTTTTTAGATCATATTTATTCTTTGCCGCGTCCAGTACATATTCTGCTATCGCGGTGTCAAAAACCACCTTAAACTTCGAATATCCGAAGAACATCAGGGCGTACAAATCGTCCTTTATGTCATGTCCCATAAGATTCAGGGATAGTTTGTCTAAATATCCAATGGCTTTCGCCGCGCTGATTTTGTCACAGTTGATGTAAAAAGCTTCTTTTCCTTCCATGAGAAAAATTCCGGATATTTGCGGCTCTTTCACATGAGCATAGTCGCTAAAAACCTTTATAAATACCTCTTCTTTGCCCTTGAGAGAATCTATCTTGCAAAGTTCATCCTCCGAAGAAATATTTGTAATATCAACTTCGGGAACCTCGGCATTTACCTCTGCTTGCGCATCCTCCACCTTGAGGCGCTTGAGAAAGCTGTTAAATTCCAGCTTTGTATAAAGGTCAATGAGCTTCTTGTAGTCCGGAGTCTCCATCTCAAGCTCCGCAATTTCCACGTCTATCGGAACGAAGCGATTTATTGTAGCAAGCCTCTTGCTCATGAGTGCAAGCTGTGCATTTTCTTCTACCTTTTTTCTAAGTCCCGCCTTGGAAATTTCGTCTGTATGCTGCAGCATGTTTTCTATGGAGCCGAACTGCTCAAGCAGCGCGATTCCGGTCTTTTCTCCCACTCCGGGAATTCCCGGAATATTGTCCGAGGAATCTCCCATGAGTCCTTTCAGGTCGATAAATTGAGCCGGTGTAAGCCCGTAGCGTTCCTGCATTTTCTCATCATCATAAAGTTCAAAATCTGTTATTCCCTTTTTGGTTATGAGAACTTTTGTCTTGTCCGAAGCAAGCTGGAGCGCGTCCCTGTCTCCTGTAATGATCAATGGTTCAAGTCCTTCTTCCTCGCCGATTCTTGCAACTGTTCCGATGATGTCGTCCGCCTCAAATCCCTCCAGCTCAAGGGTCTTTATATTCATTGCATGCAAAACATCTTTGAGAATCGGCATTTGCATCGCAAGCTCCGGGGGCATAGGTTTTCTGCCAGCCTTATATTGGTCATATTCAAGATGCCTGAAGGTAGGCGCTTTCAGGTCAAAGGCGACGGTGATATATTCGGGCTCGTAATCGCTTTCGATCTTATTTAGCATATTTATGAAGCCATAGATTCCCTGAGTATAAATTCCCTCCTTGGTAATCATAGGCCTTTGCATGGCATAATACGCCCGATTGATCAAACTGTTTCCGTCGATAATCACAATTCTTTTCATTATGACTTTACCTTTCCTTTAGTGCAAATGCATATCCCATTGTAACAAATAGTATAGCTTATATTTTCGATTATTGCAAAATAAAATCCCAAATTACCGTTAAGGATATAATTGACGCCCTATCGTTCGATAGGTGGGTGTCCTGTTCATTGCTTCTGTCTTCCACTCTGCGGAGGCCTGACATAATGCGTATGAAACTCGGATTCCCGTTCAATAAGTGTAGGTTCAATTATGGTTCCTCAACGTATAACCCAGGATTGCTTTTATTTTGACCTTATTCTATGTAATTATTCCATTTCGAGGTCGATGGAACAGTTTGTATAAACCTTCTGTACATCGTCGTTATCTTCGAGAAGATCGATCATCTTTGCAAGCTTCTTGATATCGTGTTCGTCCTTTGGTGCGGCTTCCATCGACGGTACATATTCCACGTCGGATTCTACGATTTCGTATCCCGCCTCCGAAAGTGCATGGTGAACATCTGTATATGCGGACGGGTCGGTAACTATTTCGAAGCTGTCTTCGTGTACGATCATGTCATCAGCCCCTGCCTCTAGAGCCGCCTCAAGCAAAGCGTCTTCGTCTACGGCATCGGTCTTTTCGATGATGATGATTCCCTTTCTGGAGAACATATAGGATACGCAGCCCGGAGTTCCCAGGTTTCCGCCGTATTTGTCGAATGTCGATCTTACGGCAGATGTGGTTCTGTTTGTGTTGTCCGTCAGGGCTTCTACGATAACCGCAACTCCGCCTACTCCGTAACCCTCGAAGCTGAGTTCTTCGTAAGTTTCTCCGGCAAGTTCTCCGGTTCCTTTTTTGATCGCTCTTGTGATGTTATCGTTAGGCATTGAAATTGCTTTTGCTTTTTCGATTGCCAGTCTTAATGTTGCATTGTACTCAGGATCTCCGCCAGCTTTTGCTGCTACCGTGATTGCTCTTGCGTATTTTGTGAACATTGCGGCTCTTTTAGAGTCCTGCGCGGCCTTTCTGCCTGCGATTGTACCGTGTCTTCCCATGGAGACACCTCCTAACCTCTTTGATTTTGTCTTGTAACCAAGACATTATACCACTGTTTCGGTACGGTTTCAAGAGGTTTGTTTGTCGCACTCCGCATTTTCGGCGATTTCGGCTTCGAGATTCTTGTGAGCAGTTGCCATCATCAGTTTGATTCTGTTTAGCTGGTTGACATTGCTTGCTCCCGGATCGTAGTCGATGGCTACGATATTTGCATTCGGGAATCGCTCACGAATTGCCTTCATCATGCCTTTGCCGGTAACATGGTTCGGCAGGCAAGCGAATGGCTGCAAGCAGGCGATGTTCGGCACGCCGTCCTTTATCAGCTCGATCATCTCCCCTGTGAGAAGCCAGCCCTCACCGCATTGATTTCCGACGGAAGCTATGGTAGAGGCCTCTTCTGCGGTTTTTTCGATATAGCCCGGCTCCGTAAAGCGTTTGCTTTCTCTTAGAGACTTTCGCATCGGTTTTCTGAACCATTCTACCAGTGCGATTCCCGCCTGATTCAGCCTATATTGCTTATATGAGCCGGAAAGTTCTTCGTAGTTAAATTTCTTGCTATACATTCCGTAGAGGAAAAAGTCGATAAGATCCAGCACTACCGCTTCTCCGCCTTCCTTTTCGATGATATCTACGATATTGTTGTTTGCGTCCGGATGATATTTTACCAAAATTTCTCCAACGACTCCGACTTTTGGCTTCTGTATGTCTTCGAGCGGCAGATTGTCGTATTCTTCAACGATTTTCGGGATGAGCCTTTTGTATGTATTCATCTTGCCGTCTCTGCAGTTTTGGAAGATCTCCGCCTCGTACTTCTTCATTATCGCCTCTGCCGAGCCTTGCACCTGCTCATACGGTCTTGTGGCGTAGATAAGCCTCTGGAAAAGGTCGCCATAAACAGCCGCCATCACAAGGCGTCTTGCCATATCCGCGTCGATCTTGAAGCCCGGATTGGCCTCAAGTCCCACCATATTGAATGATACCACCGGAATCTGCTCCATGTTAAGGTCCTTGAGAGCCTTTCTGAGGAGCGCGATGTAGTTGCTGGCGCGGCAGCCGCCTCCGGTCTGAGACATCACAAGCGCCGTCCTGTCAAGGTCGTAATCACCGGATTTCAGGGCGCTTATCATTTTGCCGAGGGTAACAAGGGTCGGATAGCAGGCGTCGTTATTTACATACTTGAGGCCCTCGTCGATGGCATGCTTATCCACCGTCGGTATGACCACAGCGTTGTAGCCGCTTGCCTTCAGGGCCACCTCTAGGTACTGGAAGTGTACAGGAGACATCTGCGGTACCAGCAGCGTGTAATTCTGGCGCATTCCCTTGGTGAAAAGCTTTCTTTCGAAGGCTTTCTGGGAATGCTTTGCTTTTATGCCGTTCTTATCCCGTTCTTCCATGGCTGCCTTGAGGGAACGGATTCTGATTCTAATCGCACCTAAGTTGTTACCCTCATCTATCTTGAGGACGGTATAAAGTTTGTTTGAGTTTTCGAGGATTTCTTCCACCTCGTCCGTTGTAACCGCGTCGACGCCACATCCGAACGAGTTGAGCTGCACCATCTCCACGCCGTCTGCTCTGCCGGCAAAGTCTGCCGCCTTGTAGAGCCTGGAATGGTAAACCCACTGATCCAAAACCCTGATAGGTCTTGGCAAATCTCCTAGGTGGCATACCGAATCCTCGGAGAGCACCACCATATCAAAAGATGTAATCATCTTGTTGATTCCGTGGTTGATCTCGGTATCGAGGTGATAAGGTCTGCCGGCGAGGATGATTGCCTTCTTTCCGTATTTTTTTGCAAATGCAAGCGCCTTTTCTCCTTCCATTTGCACATCCTTCTTGAATTTTAGCTGCTCGGCTCTTGCTGCGCGAACCGCCCTTTCGATTTCCCCGTGCGATATCCCTTTTTCTTTCAGGATTTCGCTCATGCGCTTTGCAAGGCGTTTGTCATTGTCATAAGGGACAAATGGGTGTGAAAATTCAACGCCGTTTTCCTCAAACAAATCGCTCATATTGTTTGCGATCACCTCGGGATATGTGGCTACGATCGGGCAGTTATAATGGTTCTGTGCATTTTTATCCTCCACCTGCTCGTAGTTTATGCAAGGATAGAAAATCCACTTTTCTCCCATCTCAACGAGTGTTTTAATGTGGCCGTGAACCAGCTTTGCCGGGTAACAGGCCGTGTCCGATGATATGCTGTCGATTCCCTTTTCGTAGAGTTCCTTTGTGGACATAGGCGAAAGCACGACCCTGTATCCGAGCTCCGTGAAGAATGTAAACCAGAACGGATAGTCCTCGTACATATTCAGAACCCTTGGCAGTGCAACGCTTCCCCGGCTTGCTTTTTCCGCAGAAAGAGGCTCATAGCTAAAGAGCCGTTTTAGTTTATATTCGTAAAGATCCGGCAGCGCGTTTGCGGCGGATTTCTTGCCGCTTCCCTTTTCGCAGCGGTTGCCGGTTATGTATCTTTCGTTATCGCTGAATTTTGTTACGGTGAGCATGCAGCGGTTTTCGCAGCCGTTGCATCTTGTGTTGCTGCTTGCCGCACCGAGATTTTTTACCTCGGAAGCGGAGACTATCGAGGATTTGTGTCCTTCCTCCCATTCTGCTCTGGAGTTAAGAGCGCAGCCGTAAGCTCCCATGATTCCTGCGATATCAGGTCTTACGACTTCTTTGCCGAGAACATTTTCTATCGCCCTGAGTACGGATTCGTTTAGGAAGGTTCCGCCCTGTACTACGATTTTTTCTCCGGCTTCATCCGGATTTCTCAGCTTGATAACCTTATATAAGGCATTCTTGATTACGGAATACGAAAGTCCGGCGGCGATATCACCTATGCTCGCGCCTTCCTTTTGGGCCTGTTTTACCATAGAATTCATGAATACGGTGCATCTTGTGCCAAGATCCACGGGATTTTGCGAAAGAAGGCCCACCCGCGCAAATTCCTCAACCGGCATATTTACAGATTTTGCGTAGGTTTCGATAAATGAACCGCAGCCTGAGGAGCAGGCTTCGTTTAGCATGATGCTATAGATTGCATGGTCTTTGATTCTCATGCACTTCATGTCCTGGCCGCCGATGTCGAGGATAAAGTCTACGCCCGGCAGAAATTCCTCCGCCGCCTTGTAGTGCGCCATGGTCTCGATTATGCCATAGTCTGCTCTGAAACCTGCCTGGATGAGGCCCTCGCCGTAGCCTGTTACCGTTGTATTTGCAATATATGCGTCACTTGGGAGCTTCTTATAGAGTTCCTCTAACATGATTCTGGTCGATTCTATAGGATTTCCCTCGTTATTTTTGTAGAACGAGTAGAGAAGGTTCTTGTCGCTATCTATCAGCGCAGCCTTTGTGGTAGTGGAACCCGCGTCGATTCCAAGGAAGAGCGGGCCTTTGCATTCGCCGATTTCCTTGCGGCGAATCTTTGCCTTTGCATGTCTTTCGCGGAATGCCTCATACTCCGCCTCGTTTGCAAACAGAGGTTCCACATGTTTTGTGGAAAGTCCCGCCCGGGACTCCGCGCTGTTTACCCTATTCAAAAGGTCGCCCAGAGAGATCTCCGGCTCGCCGTCTGCCATATATGCCGCGCCGATTGCAACAAAATATTTTGAATTTTCCGGGAAAATCACTTCCGCAGGCGAAAGCTCAAGGGTTTGTTCAAATCTTTTTCTGAGCTCCGAAAGATAAGTAAGCGGGCCTCCGAGGAAAGCAACATTTCCTTTTATCTTGTGTCCGCATGCAAGACCGCTTATGGTCTGGTTTACGACAGCCTGAAAGATGGACGCTGCCAGATTTTCAACAGGCGCGCCTTCGTTTATGAGAGGCTGAATGTCCGTCTTTGCGAAAACTCCGCAGCGTGCGGCGATCGGATAGATCGTCTTGTAGTTCTTTGCCGCCTCGTTCAGTCCCGAAGCGTCTGTATTCAAGAGAATTGCCATTTGGTCGATGAAAGCCCCTGTGCCGCCTGCGCAGGTTCCGTTCATCCTCTGTTCAACTGTGCTGCCAAAATATGTGATCTTCGCGTCCTCGCCGCCAAGCTCGATTACAACATCTGTCTCTGGTATAAGCTTTTGGACCGCGAGCGAGCATGTAACAACCTCCTGCTCAAACCTCGCGCCGATTTTGTCCGCGAGGGAAAGCCCTCCGGAGCCTGTGATTACGGGTTTTACTTTAATATCCCCTTTTTCTTTGCAAAGCTGTGCCAAAAGCTCGCTGACCTTGCTGAAAACACTGGACATATGCCTTTCGTATCTGCTGTAAACTATTTCCCCTGCATCATTTATTAAAACCAATTTTACCGTTGTTGAGCCTACATCAATTCCCAGTCTCATATTTGTCACTTCCTTGTCAGTATGTAGTCCGTATATAGAAAAATATACCTTTTGACATCTTAATTTTAACACCGAAAGCCGTTAAATATCTGCTAAATATTTTTGTAATAAATACAAAACAGCCGCTTTCGCGGCTGTATTTTTTACAATATGGAACTATTGATTTATATATATTTTTATTCACTTTACAAAGTTTCGATTTCCCTCCTGTATAGATGCCGCAGCATGATCGCGCTGTAGACAAGACCCAATATCTCAGCGAGCGGAAATGAGGCCCATGAGAGGGTTACTCCGCCGATTCTAATCAGGATATATGCCAGCGGGAGTATCCCGATGAGCTGCCTTATGAGCGAGCAGAACAGGCTGTATACACCGTGCCCCGTTCCTTGGAAAAGTGTTCCGGTGATGATACCGAAAGCCGCCGGAATGAAGCAAATGCTTATGATTCTAAGTGCCGGCACGCCGATTCTGAGCATCTCATCCGATGCCTTGAACATCAGGAGGAGCTGAGTCGGGAGGAGCTGGAAGAGCAGCGTTCCCAGTGTCATCACCACCAGTGCAACCTTGAGTGCCTCCTTGTAGGCTTCCATGAGCCTTTCCCTATCCCTTGCGCCGTAGTTATAGCCGATAATCGGCATCGCACCCTGGTTCAGACCGAATACAGGCATGAATACGAAGGATTGAATCTTGAAATATACTCCAAGCACCGCAACCGCTGTGGTTGAAAAGTCTACCAAAATCTTGTTATAGAATATTATCATGGCAGAGCCGATCGACTGCATTACGATTGACGGCAAGCCCACCTTATATATGTCTGCGACAATTCGCCAATCGACCTTGAATCCCCTTATTGTAAGGGTAACCAGGTGGTCGCCCCTAAATGTGATTATAGCTCCTACTGTCATTCCACAAAGCTGTCCGATCACCGTGGCGATCGCCGCCCCCGCAACGCCCATTTCCGGCGCTCCAAGAAGCCCGAATATAAGGATCGGGTCTAAGATTACATTGACTACCGCTCCCGTGAGGCTGCAAATCATCGGGCCTATCATATTGCCCGTGGCCTGCAGGATTTTCTCAAATACCACCTGAACGTTGAGGAAAAGCGAGCCGATGCATACGATTGCCATGTATTTTGCCGCTTCGTCATATATGTAAGTTCCCTTTTCGGCGTAGCTCGAAACGAAAATTCCGGTAAAGAAAAGCCCAATTACCAGAAATACCAGATAGTTCAGCAGGCCGATCCTAAGTCCGGTGCTTGCCGCCTGGTCGGCCTCTTGCTGTTTCTTTGCTCCTAATTTCCTTGCAATCAGCGAGTTGATACCTACTCCGCTACCTACGGAAAGGGCGATGATAAGCATCTGGATCGGGTTTACGATCGAAACTGCCGTAAGGGCGTCCTCGCTTATCTGGGCAACGAAAATGCTGTCTACAACATTATACATCGCGGATATGGTCATCGACAAGATCGCAGGCCAAGCCATATTAAGCAGCAATTTTTTTATCGGCATGACCCCCATCTTATTTATTCGTTCTTTTTCTTCCATTTCATTTAATTTTTCTCTTTCTTCCATCTTTACCTCTTGCTATTTCTTTATTGATTCTTTCATATTTTTCTATTCATGAAAATACATTATATAATAATAGGTTTACAAATTCAAGATTTATGATATTATATTCCTTGTGAAGTTTTGGTGATATGCCAAGGCTTGCATTTTTATTTTGAAAGGATAATTTATGGCTACAAGATTTGAAGAAATAGAATCAAGAAGAATTTTCGGAGTGATTTCCCACCCGGACGCAGGCAAGACCACCCTGACAGAAAAGCTGCTCTTGCACGGCGGCGCAATTCGCGAGGCGGGAACCGTAAAGGCTCGGAGAAACAGCAAATTTGCAACCTCCGACTGGATGGAGATCGAAAAGCAGAGAGGAATTTCCGTTACCTCCTCGGTTATGCAGTTTGAATACGCAGGCAAGAAGATTTCCATCATGGACACCCCCGGTCACAACGATTTCGGTGAGGACACCTACCGCATTTTGACCTCGGTGGACAGCGCGGTCATGGTCATCGACGGCGCAAAGGGTATCGAGGCCCAGACGAAAAAGCTTTTCAAGGTCTGCTCGATGCGCGGTATTCCAATTTTTACATTTATAAATAAGCTCGACAGAGAAACGAAGGAGCCCTTTGACCTGATACAAGAACTTGAAGATGTGCTTGGGCTTCCGTCGGCACCTG
>CAVCFO010000029.1:0-19316 GCA_963601575.1 bacterium | reverse complement strand
TAATATGCGGTTTTGTTCTTTCGAATTTCTGTTTTGCCATTTTGTAATTCCTCCTAAATTAAGGTTAATTAAATATTTAATGGTTACTTTGCTTATTTGTTGATTTTTTCGATCAGGCTGTCAGGCAGCTTCTCGAAGTGGTCCATCTGCATTACATAAACGCCTCTGCCCTGAGTCTTGGATCTGAGGTCTGTTGCATAACCAAACATCTCGGAAAGCGGAACGAATCCTCTGATTGCGGCAGCGCCCATGTTGATTTCGGAACCTTCGATTCTTCCTCTTCTGGAAGAAATGTCGCCGATTACGTCGCCCATGTAGTTCTCAGGAACCGTAACCTCTACCTTCATGATAGGTTCAAGGAGTACCGGTTTTGCCTTCTTGGCTGCTTCTCTGAATGCCATGGAAGCTGCGATCTTGAATGCCATTTCGGACGAGTCGACTTCGTGATATGAACCGTCATAGAGCTCTACGCCGACGTCTACAACCTGATATCCTGCGATAGGACCGTTTTCCATCGCCTCTACGATACCTTCTTCGATCTTCGGGATATATTCCTTAGGGATAGCGCCGCCTACGATCGAATTCTTGAATTCGAAGCCGGAGCCTGCTTCTCTCGGATATACCTTGATCTTAACGTGACCGTACTGGCCGCGGCCACCGGACTGCTTAGCATACTTGTTGTCCACATCTGCGTTTGCAGTAAGGGTTTCTTTGTAGGAAACCTGAGGTTTTCCGACATTTGCTTCTACCTTGAACTCTCTGAGAAGTCTGTCTACGATGATTTCCAGGTGAAGCTCGCCCATGCCTGCGATGATGGTCTGACCTGTATCTGCGTTGGTATAGGTCTTGAAAGTAGGGTCTTCTTCTGCAAGCTTTGCAAGAGCGATACCCATCTTTTCCTGACCTGCCTTGGTCTTCGGCTCGATAGCGATTTCGATTACCGGATCCGGGAAGTTCATCGATTCGAGGATAACCTCGTGTTTCTCGTCGCAGAGTGTGTCGCCTGTCGTGGTTACCTTAAGGCCTACAGCAGCTGCGATGTCGCCGGAATATACTTCTTCGATTTCCTGACGGTGGTTTGCGTGCATTTGCAGGATACGGCCGATTCTTTCTTTCTTGCCCTTCGTGGAGTTATATACATAAGAACCCGTCTTAAGGCTTCCGGAATATACTCTGAAGAAAGCAAGCTTACCAACGAACGGGTCAGCCATGATCTTGAATGCGAGAGCCGAGAACGGGCCTTTGTCGTCTGCAACTCTTTCGACTTCTTCTTCGGTTTCAGGGTCAATACCCTTGATAGGCGGGATGTCAAGCGGAGACGGCATGTAGTCTACGACTCCGTCCAGCATCATCTGAACGCCCTTATTTCTGTAAGCAGATCCGCAGAACATCGGAACCATGCGGCCTGCGATGGTCTCTTTTCTGATTACGTCTTTGATCTCTTTTACAGTGAGCTCCTCGCCGTCGAGGAATTTCATCATGAGCTCCTCGTCTGTTTCTGCAACGGACTCTACGAGCTTTTCTCTCCACTCGGCTGCAAGCTCGGACATTTCGGCAGGAATGTCTGTGATTTCAAACTCCTTACCTAATTCGTCCTTGTAAATCTCTGCTTTCATTTCTACTAAATCGATAATTCCAACGAAACTATCTTCAGCACCAATCGGCAATTGAACCGGCACGGCATTTGCCTTCAGTCTGTCCTTTACCATCTGGACAACTCTGTAGAAGTCTGCGCCCATGATGTCCATCTTGTTGACGAAAATCATTCTCGGAACGCCATATTTCTCCGCCTGTCTCCAAACAGTCTCCGACTGAGGTTCAACACCACCCTTGGCGCAAAGTACAGTTACTGCGCCGTCCAGGACTCTCAGGGATCTTTCTACCTCTACGGTGAAATCCACGTGACCCGGGGTATCGATTATATTTATTCTATGATTCTTCCATTGTGCTGTAGTAGCAGCAGAGGTTATAGTGATACCACGTTCCTGCTCCTGTTCCATCCAGTCCATAGTTGCGGCGCCTTCGTGAGTTTCGCCCAGCTTATGAGTTTTGCCTGTATAGAATAAGATTCTTTCCGTAGTAGTGGTTTTACCTGCGTCAATATGCGCCATTATACCGATATTTCTTGTCTTTTCCAATGGAAAACTTCTTGGCATACTTATATCCTCCCTTCTACTTTTTTAAATAATAATTTTTTCAAGACTTGCACCCTGATTACCATCTGAAGTGAGCGAAAGCCTTGTTGGCTTCTGCCATCTTGTGGGTATCTTCTTTCTTCTTAACGGATGCGCCTGTGTTGTTAGCCGCGTCCATAAGCTCTTTTGCAAGTCTTTCGGACATCGTTCTCTCGCCTCTTGCTCTTGTATATTTCGTGAGCCATCTGAGTCCGAGTGTCTGTCTTCTTTCCGGTCTTACTTCAACCGGAACCTGGTAGTTTGCACCACCGATTCTCTTTGCTTTTACTTCTAATACAGGCATGATATTGTTCATTGCCTTTTCGAATACTTCTACAGGTTCTTCGCCGGTCTGCTCTTTGATCTTGTCAAATGCGCTGTAGACGATAGCCTGCGCGGTTCCCTTCTTGCCGTCAAGCATGATGCTGTTGATAAGTTTTGCAACAACAACGCTTCCGTAAACGGGATCCGGAAGTACTTCTCTCTTTGGTACGTTACCTTTTCTTGGCACTTCTCTTCCCTCCTCGCCCGGTTATTCCGATTCTGTCTTATCTAGTACGAAATAACCTGCACAATATTTTTTATAAAATTGCACAATTCTTCACCCGGACCCTTGCAAAAATGACCTGTATTTTGGGGCACAGATTACTCCGAAGCGGCTGCAATTCAAAACCGTCCGGTCTTGCTAACGGGGTACTCGATCCATCCTTTGATGACCGCGAGCGCTTCTATCTTCTGTACGGAAAATTAGAATGCTCTACCGTTTGTGATTTTCTACTTTTTTTTAGGTCTCTTTGCGCCGTATTTGGAACGTGCCTGAAGTCTGTTATTTACTCCGGCCGTATCAAGAGTTCCTCTAACGATGTGGTATCTTACGCCGGGAAGGTCTTTTACTCTTCCGCCTCTGATAAGTACAACGCTGTGTTCCTGGAGGTTGTGACCGATACCAGGGATATAAGCTGTTACTTCGATACCGTTAGTAAGACGAACTCTGGCAACTTTTCTGAGCGCCGAGTTAGGCTTTTTCGGTGTTACTGTCTTTACAGAAGTGCAAACGCCTCTTTTCTGAGGTGAATGAGTGTCGGTAGCGACTCTCTTGAGTGAGTTCATTCCCTTGCCAAGGGCAGGAGCCGTTGACTTCTTGACAGAACTTGTTCTGCCTTCGCGTACTAATTGGTTGATAGTAGGCATTCTGTTTCTCCTTTCTTCATAAAATAGTTTATTTCAAGCGGAAATGACCTAAAATAACTCGATCTTAGGTCAAATACGCTCAAAGCCAGCACATATTTTATCACAAATCTATTCTCTGTGTCAATATTTTTTAGTCCATTTCTACAATGCCGGAGCCCTCACCTGCGGAAATTCCTTCGATAATCGGCTCTTCGAAGATTTCGTCAAAGTCTGCAGGGATGTCAGAAGCGGCTGCCGCTTCTGCTGCTGCTTCTTCTGCTTCTCTTGCGGCAGCTTCTGCTGCTTCTCTTTGCTGTCTTTCGAAGTCTTCCATGATCTCGGCATTTATGCCGTAGTCGATTTCGATATTCTTATATCTCTTCAGGCCGGTTCCTGCCGGGATGAGCTTACCGATGATTACATTTTCTTTCAGGCCGATAAGCTTATCGTTCTTGCCCTTGATTGCGGCATCGGTGAGAACCTTGGTGGTCTCCTGGAAGGATGCTGCCGAAAGGAAGGAGCTCGTTGCAAGGGAAGCCTTGGTGATGCCAAGAAGCGTTCTCTTTGCTACGCAAGGCTGGCCGCCTTCTTCCTCTGCCTTCTTGTTTGCATCTTCGATTTCGAACTTGCCATATAATGCGCCCGGAAGAAGATCCGTATCGCCCGCATCCTCGATCTTGTACTTAGAAAGCATCTGGCTTACGATAACCTCAACATGCTTGTCGTTGATATCTACACCTTGCTGCTTATATACTCTCTGTACTTCCTTGAGGAGGTACTGGTATACGCCTTCTACGCCATTGAGTCTTAAGATGTCATGCGGGTTGAGAGGTCCGCGGGTGATCTGGCCGCCTGCGAATACCTTGTCGCCTTCTTTTACATTTATTCTCGCGCCGTAAGGGATTACATATACATGGTCTTCTTCTTCGCCTCTTACCCTTACTTCGGTCTTGTTGTCTTTTCTTGCTTCGATGGAGATTACTTCGCCGTCAGCTTCGCAGATCTCCGCAAGTCCCTTCGGTTTTCTTGCTTCGAAAAGCTCCTCGACCCTCGGAAGACCCTGGGTGATGTCGCCGCCGGCAACGCCGCCGGTATGGAAGGTTCTCATCGTAAGCTGAGTACCCGGTTCTCCGATGGACTGAGCAGCCGTGATGCCGACCGCCTCGCCGATGTTAACCTCTTCTCCTGTAGCAAGGTTTCTGCCGTAGCACTTCGCGCATACGCCTGTTCTTGCATGGCAGGTCATTACGGCACGGATTGCAACGCTTTCGATGCCGCAGGCTTCGATTCTCTCCGCTGCGTCCTCAAGGATCTCGTCATTCTGTTCTACGATCACTTCCCCGGTCTGCGGGTCGGTGATGTCGATGAATGCGGTTCTGCCTACGATTCTCTGCTTGAGCGGCTCGATAACTTCTTTGCCGTCTGTAAATGCTCTTACCTCGACGCCCTCGTCGGTTCCGCAGTCGTATTCTCTTACGATTACGTTATGGGATACGTCAACGAGTCTTCTGGTCAGGTATCCTGAGTCTGCCGTACGAAGCGCGGTATCGGCAAGACCCTTACGAGCACCGTTTGACGAAATGAAGTATTCCAAAATCGAAAGTCCTTCACGGAAGTTTGACTTGATAGGAATTTCTACTGTTTTACCGGTTGCGTTAGCCATAAGTCCACGCATACCGCCGACCTGTTTGATCTGGTTCTTGGAACCACGGGCTCCGGAATTTGCCATGATGAACAGGTTGTTTAGGGTTCCCAGTGAGTTCATCAGCGCGTCCGCAACATCGTCTGTTGCCTTTGACCAAATCTTGATGATCGCCTCGTATCTTTCCTGTGCGGACATGAGACCCATTCTGAAAGCCTTTTCGTATTTATCAACCTCAGCCTCGGCAGCTGCGATGATGGTTTCTTTTTCTGCCGGGATTTCCATGTCGCTTACGCTGATGGTAACCGCGGCCTTCGTGGAATATTTGTAGCCCATGGACTTGATGTAGTCAAGCATGATAACCGTGCCGGTATTGCCGTGGGTTCTATAGCATTTGTCGATGATCACGCCGAGTTTTTTCTTGTCGCAAAGGAAGTCGACCTCAAGCGAATATGGGTCTTCTTCTCTGTTTACAAAGCCGAGGTCCTGCGGGATCCCCTGGTTAAAGATAAATCTGCCCACGGTGGACTCGACGAGCTTGCCGGTCTTGTCACCCTCGAGGAACATTCTTACTTTTACCTTTGCGTGGATTCCGACTACGCCATTCTGGTATGCCATGAGCATTTCGTCAAGGTCTGTAAATACCTTTCCGTCGCCCTTTTCGGCATAGGTGCTTCTGTCGTCTACTCCAGGATGGGTGAGGTAGTAGCTTCCCAGTATCATGTCCTGAGTAGGAGTCGTGATCGGGGAGCCGTCCTTCGGCGCGAGTATGTTGTTGACAGAGAGCATGAGGAATCTTGCCTCTGCCTGCGCCTCAACAGAAAGAGGTACATGAACCGCCATCTGGTCGCCGTCGAAGTCGGCATTGAACGCGGTACAAGCCAGCGGATGGAGCTTGATCGCCTTGCCCTCTACCAGCACCGGCTCAAATGCCTGGATGCCGAGTCTATGGAGCGTCGGCGCACGGTTAAGCATTACAGGATGTTCTTTGATAACGCCCTCAAGCACGTCCCAAACCTCAGGTCTTACCTTTTCGACCATTCTCTTTGCGCTCTTGATGTTGTGTGCATAGCCCTGCTCAACCAGCTCTTTCATGATGAAAGGCTTGAACAGTTCCAGAGCCATCTTCTTCGGGAGTCCGCACTGATAGAACTTGAGCTCAGGTCCTACTACGATTACGGAACGGCCGGAGTAGTCAACACGCTTTCCGAGCAGGTTCTGTCTGAATCTGCCTTGTTTGCCCTTTAGCATATCCGAAAGTGACTTTAGCGGTCTTGCGCCCGGGCCTGTTACGGCTCTGCCGCGCCGGCCATTATCTATGAGCGAGTCAACGGCTTCCTGAAGCATTCTCTTTTCGTTTCTGACGATGATGTCAGGAGCGCCCAGCTCTAGGAGTCTGTTGAGTCTATTATTTCTGTTGATAACCCTTCTATAAAGGTCATTGAGGTCGGATGTAGCGAATCTGCCGCCGTCGAGCTGAACCATAGGTCTGATGTCAGGCGGAATTACCGGAATTACATCTAGAACCATCCATTCCGGTCTGTTTCCGGAAATTCTGAGGGCCTCGATCACCTCAAGGCGTCTTACGATTCTGATCTTTTTCTGTCCGGAAGCGTCCCTAAGCTGCTCTCTGAGCTCGGAAGACAACTTCTCAAGGTCGATGTCCTCGAGGAGCTTTTTCACTGCCTCGGCGCCCATTCCGGCCTTGAATGCGTTGCCGTACTGTTCTCTTGCTTCTTTATATTGCTGCTCGGTGAGGATTTCTTTGTAGCCGAGCCCGGTATCTCCCGGGTCGGTTACGATATATGCAGCGAAATAGAGCACCTTTTCGAGGTTTCTCGGTGTAACGTCAAGGCACAGTCCCATTCTCGACGGGATGCCCTTGAAATACCAGATATGAGAAACCGGAGCCGCAAGCTTGATGTGGCCCATTCTCTCGCGTCTTACCTTCGCCTTGGTAACTTCTACTCCGCAGCGATCGCAGACGATGCCCTTGTATCTGATTCTCTTATACTTGCCGCAATGGCACTCCCAGTCCTTCATCGGCCCGAAGATCTTTTCGCAGAAAAGACCGTCCTTTTCCGGCTTCAGAGTCCTGTAGTTGATGGTCTCCGGCTTTGTAACCTCGCCGTGGGACCACTCGAGAATTTTCTCAGGAGATGCCAAATTGATCTGTATTGACTCAAAATTGTTTAATTCATAATCGTTATTTATGTTATTGTTCAAGGAAGTTCCTCCCCCTTTCCTGTCACTAATTACTCTTCTCTGAAATCATCGCCTGCGAATTCGTCCGGCTCGTCATATTCTGCTGCGAAGTTCTCATCATCTGCATTTTCTTCGCTGAATCCGCTATTCATCATCTCGTCTTCGCTTTCCAGCTCTGTCTCGAAGTCCATAATCGCCTCGAGGTTGCGCGGATCGTCGTCATATTCGGAAGATTCCTTGATCTCGATTTCTTCGTTATTTTCGGACAGCACCTTGATGTCAAGTCCGAGTGCCTGCATTTCTTTGATCAATACCTTGAAGGATTCCGGAATGCCCGGCTTCGGAATGTTCTCGCCCTTGACAATTGCCTCATAAGTCTTCACACGGCCGACAATATCGTCGGATTTTACCGTCAGGATTTCCTGCAGGGTATAAGCCGCGCCATATGCCTCCAGCGCCCATACTTCCATCTCTCCGAAACGCTGTCCGCCGAACTGGGCTTTGCCTCCCAGCGGCTGCTGCGTTACCAGCGAGTACGGACCGGTACTTCTTGCGTGAATCTTATCGTCAACCAAATGGTGGAGTTTTAACATATACATATAGCCGACGGTTACCGGATTATCGAAATATTCGCCGGTTCTGCCGTCTCTGAGCTTCAGCTTTCCGGTTTTCGGATATCCGCATTCGTCCAGGAGTCCGATGATATCCTTCTCGGTTGCGCCGTCGAATACAGGGGTAGAAATGTACCAGCCTTTCTTCTTTGCGGCAAGGCCGAGGTGAACCTCGAGTACCTGTCCGACGTTCATTCGGGAAGGAACGCCCAGAGGGTTAAGCATTACCTGAAGCGGCTGACCGTTCTCAAGGAACGGCATATCCTCTTCCGGAAGGATCCTTGATACTACACCCTTGTTTCCGTGGCGTCCTGCCATCTTGTCGCCGACATTGATCTTTCTCTTGGTTGCAATATAGCATCTTACGAGCTTGTTTACTCCCGGCGGAAGCTCGTCTCCGTTTTCTCTGCAAAAAACCTTGACGTCAACGATGATACCGGTTTCTCCGTGAGGAACTCTAAGGGAAGTATCTCTTACCTCTCTTGCCTTCTCGCCGAAGATCGCGCGGAGCAGTCTTTCCTCTGCGGTAAGCTCAGTCTCGCCCTTCGGGGTAACCTTTCCTACCAGAATATCCGAGGAGTTAACCTCTGCGCCGATTCTGATGATGCCTTCCTCGTCAAGATCCTTGAGGGCATCGTCTCCCACGTTCGGGATGTCCCTGGTGATTTCCTCAGGTCCAAGCTTTGTATCTCTTGCCTCCGACTCGTATTCTTCGATATGCAGAGATGTCAGCACATCGTCCATGAGGAGTCTCTCGTTCAGAACGATAGCGTCCTCGTAGTTATAGCCTTCCCATGTCATGAAGCCGATGAGAAGGTTCTTGCCAAGAGCGATTTCTCCAAGGTCTGTCGATGGTCCGTCGGCGATAACCTCGCCTGCTTCAACATGCTCCCCGGTGGAAACGATCGGTCTTTGGTTTATGCATGTTCCCTGGTTGGAACGTTTGAATTTCAGGAGTTTATAGACATCTCTGTCGTTGTTATCATCTCTTCTTATTATAATTGTATCGGCATCGACAAACTCAACCGTGCCCTCGGCCTTTGCCAGGATTACAACGCCCGAGTCTCTTGCTGCCTTATATTCCATACCCGTTCCGACGATAGGGGCCTCGGTTACGAGCAGCGGTACCGCCTGACGCTGCATGTTGGAACCCATGAGCGCACGGTTTGCGTCGTCGTTTTCGAGGAAAGGAATCATCGCCGTTGCAACGGAAACTACCTGCTTCGGAGAAACGTCCATGTAGTCGATCTGGTCTCTAGGCATAAGCGCGATTTCGCCATGCTCGCCTCTTGAGGCAACCTTCGCATTTGCAAAGTGTCCGTCCTCTGTGAGCGGTTCGTTAGCCTGAGCGACAACCATCATTTCTTCTTCGTCAGCAGTCAGATAGTGAATTTCGTCTGTTACTTTGTGTGTTTCTTTGTCAACAACTCTGTACGGAGTCTCGATGAAGCCGTACTGGTTGATTACGCCATATGTTGTGAGGGAGCCGATAAGTCCGATATTCGGGCCTTCAGGAGTCTCGATAGGACACATTCTTCCGTAGTGAGAATGGTGAACGTCTCGAACCTCGAATCCTGCTCTTTCTCTTGAGAGTCCGCCCGGTCCCAGTGCGGAAAGTCTTCTCTTGTGAGTGAGCTCTGCAAGAGGGTTATTCTGGTCCATGAACTGCGAGAGCTGGGAGCTTCCGAAGAACTCCTTGATAGCCGCAGTTACAGGTCTTATATTCATCAAAGCTTGCGGAGTCGTAACATCGATGTCCTGAGTGGTCATTCTCTCTTTTACGACTCTTTCCATTCTGGCAAGGCCGATTCTGAACTGGTTCTGGAGAAGCTCTCCCACAGTTCTCAGACGGCGGTTGCCCAAATGGTCTATATCGTCAGTTGTTCCGATGCCATAATTTAAGTTGAGGATATAGCTGATGGATGCGATAATATCTTCCACTATGATATGCTTTGGCGAAAGGTCGTTTCTTCTGTCAACGAGCATCTCTTTCAGTTCTTCCTCGGAGGATGCCGAAGCAAGAATTTCTTTGAGGACAGGATAAAATACCTTGTCAGCCACCTTGAGCTCGGTCAAGTCAAAATCGACATAGCACTTAGGGTCTACAAAGTTATTTCCTATGATCTTGGTAACCTGGTCTTCTTTTTCCTTGTCGAGGGCGTAGGCATAGATATATTCTACGCCTGCATTTTCGATCTCGAAGGCAAGCTGTCTATTGATTTTTTGTCCTTTTTCTGCAAGAATTTCTCCCGTTTGCGGATGAATTACATCTTCGGCTGCCACTACGCCTGCAATTCTGTTTGATAAACCGAGCTTTTTGTTGTATTTGTATCTGCCCACCTTGGCAAGGTCGTATCTCTTCGCATCGAAGAAAAGCGAATTGAACAGCGCCTTGGCACTTTCAACCGTAGGCGGTTCTGCCGGTCTCAATTTTTTGTAGATTTCCTTGAGGCCTTCTTCGTAGTTGCTTGCGGTATCCTTCTCGAGGGTCTTGAGAAGTCTCGGGTCTTCTCCGAAAATGTCGATGATCTCCTGGTCCGATCCAAATCCCAAAGCTCGAAGAAGCGTGGTAACAGGCTGTTTTCTGGTACGGTCAACTCTAACAGAAATGATTTCGTTGGAGTCGGTCTCATATTCAAGCCATGCTCCGCGGTTAGGGATAATGGTGGCTTGGAAAAGCTTGTTGTTCGATTTATCAACAGTTACATCGTAGTAAGGTCCCGGGGAGCGCACCAGCTGAGTTACTACAACTCTTTCTGCGCCGTTATAGATAAAGGTTCCCTTTTCGGTCATCAGCGGGAAATCTCCCATGAAAACTTCCTGCTCCTTTACCTCTCCGGTTTCCTTATTTATTAGTCTTACTCTGACTTTGAGCGGAGCTGCATACGTTACATCTCTCTCCTTGCACTCTTCCTGCTCATATTTGGGAGCATCTGTGAGTGAGTGGTCAATGAATTCCAAGACCAGATTGTCCGCATAGTCCTTTATGGGAGAAATATCTTCAAATACTTCTCTGAGGCCTTCACGGATAAACCAGTCATACGATTTTGTCTGAATCTCAATCAGGTTCGGCATCTCGCAGACTTCATTGATCTTCGCAAATGTCATACGTTCTTTTCTACCTACTTGTATAGGTTTTGGCATCTTCATCACTCCTTATATTCTTAAAACAAATTACTTTGTGTGGCAGTCTAATATTATATAATACTCGTGTCAAATAATCAAGCATTAATTTTGCTTTTGGGAAAATAATTTTGTATGCAAAAAGCGGCCGCATTTGCGACCGCTTGATTTGGCTTTGTCTAGCTATGCTTAGAACTACTTAAGAGTTACTGTAGCGCCAACTTCTTCGAGCTGAGCCTTGATAGCATCAGCTTCTGCCTTTTCAACGCCTTCTTTAACGTTGGACGGAGCTCCGTCTACGAGTTCCTTAGCTTCCTTGAGGCCAAGACCGGTAAGCTCTCTTACTGCCTTGATAACTTTGATCTTTTCTGCGCCTGCTGCTTCGAGTACTACTGTGAACTCAGTCTGCTCTTCAACTGCTGCTGCGCCGCCTGCTGCGCCTACAACTGCAACCGGAGCTGCTGCGGATACGCCGAATTCTTCTTCGCAAGCTTTAACTAATTCGTTTAATTCTAAAACTGTCATCGCCTTTATAGCTTCGATAATTTGTTCCTTGTTCATTTTATTTCTCCTTTATAAATTTTCTCTTCACGAGATTTTTTTGTTTTGCTTTTTGAATATACTATTCTGCCTTCGCATCTGCGATAGCCTGGAATGTTCTGACTGCCTTGCTGATAGGCGACTGAATGCTGCCCATGAACTTGGCGATAAGAACTTCTCTTGACGGAATGTCTGCAACGGCCTGGATGCCGTCCTTGTCGAGGAAGTTTCCTTCTACAACACCTGCTTTGAATTCCATCTTCTTGAAGTCTTTGATAACTTCGTTTAATATTCTTGCCGGAGCCGTTGCGTCTTCCTTGCTGATTGCAAGTGCGCTCGGTCCGTCGAGAACTTCTGCAAGACCTTCAAATTCGGTTCCTGCGATTGCTCTCTTTACAAGGGTATTTTTGTAAACGGTATAGTCAACATTTGCTTCGCGGAGTTTCTTTCTCATCGCGTCTGCCTGAGCAACTGTAATTCCCATGTAGTCGATAACAACTGCTGACTGTGCGCCGTCTAATTTTTCTTTGATCTCGTCGATAACGAGCTGTTTTGCCTTTTGAGCTTCTACTGACATTATGTAATCTCCTTTCTTGCCCGGTGTATTAGGCCGGGCAGAGTATGGCCGGTACTCCATAAAAAACCTTGCATCTTCGTTCATCCGCAGTATGCAAGGTCAATACTTTTATATTGTACCTCGGCGGGAAATTAAGCTTTCGCACCCGCTGTCTACGGTTTTATTTCATTGTTAAAACTGGATAAGTGCCGGATTTACTTTCACTCCCGGGCCCATGGTCGTAGCTACCGTTACGCTCTTCAGGTACTGTCCCTTGGCTGCTGCAGGCTTTGCCTTTACAACTGCCTCAAGAAGTGCATTGAAGTTCTCGGCGAGCTTCTCAGGTCCGAATGAAACCTTTCCGATCGGTGTATGGATGATATTTGTCTTGTCGAGTCTGTACTCAACTTTACCTGCTTTGATTTCTTGCAGAGCTTTTTCTACATCCATCGTTACTGTGCCCGACTTAGGGTTTGGCATGAGGCCCTTAGGTCCCAAGATCTTACCCAATCTACCTACAACACCCATCATGTCCGGTGTAGCAACTACTACGTCGAAGTCAAACCAGTTTTCGGTCTGAATCTTCTGAGCCATTTCTTCGGCTCCTACATAATCAGCGCCTGCTGCTTCTGCTTCTTGCGCCTTAGGTCCCTTAGCAAATACTAAAACCTTTTTTGTCTTGCCTGTTCCGTGCGGGAGAACGATCGCGCCTCTAACCTGCTGGTCTGCGTGTCTTCCGTCTACGCCAAGCTTGATGTGTACTTCAACTGTTTCGTCGAATTTTGCTTTCGCATTTTCAGCGGCGATCTTTACGGCATCCTTTGCTTCGAAAAGCTCGGTCTTGTCATAAGCTGCTACCGCTGCTTTGTAATTTCTACCTCTCTTAGGCATGTTTACCTCCTCGTGGTGCTAGCGACTTTCGTCTTCCACTCTCTTTTAGTCTTCAATTACGATACCCATACTTCTTGCAGTTCCCTTGATCATCTCTGTTGCGGATTCAAGGCTTGCTGCGTTGAGGTCAGGCATTTTTGTCTTTGCAATTTCTTCTGCTTGAGCTCTTGTGAGCGTTGCAACCTTCTTCTTGTTAGGTTCTCCGGATGCAGCGTCGAGTCCTGCGGCTTTTTTGAGAAGAACTGCTGCCGGCGGCGTCTTCGTAACAAATGTGAATGATCTGTCCGAATAAACCGTGATTACTACCGGAATAATCATGCCCGGCTGGTCCTGCGTTCTTGCATTAAACTGTTTGCAGAAATCCATAATGTTGACGCTCTTCTGACCTAAAGCCGGACCTACCGGAGGTGCTGGAGTGGCATTACCGGCTGCAATTTGAAGTTTAATATAACCTTCTACCTTTTTAGCCATCTCATTTTCTCCTTTCTCTAGATTTTATCCACCTGGCTGAATTCAAGTTCAACCGGGGTATCTCTACCAAACATGGAAACACGAACCTTCAGCACTTGCTTTTCCTTGTTGATCTCTTCTACCACTCCCATGAAGCTTTCGAAAGGACCGCTGATAACTCGTACCGTCTCGCCGACTTCCACATTAAGGTCGATATACACTTTTTCGATTCCCATTCTTGCCACTTCTTCGTCGGTAAGCGGAATCGGTTCGGAGCCATGACCTACGAAACCTGTAACCCCTTGCGTGTTTCTTACAAGGTACCAAGACTCGTTGGTAACAATCATCTTTATAATTACATAACCCGGAAACATCTTCCTGGTTTTGATTTTGCGCTGTCCGTCTTTTATCTCAACTCTGTCTTCGGTTGGTACAACGATTTCGATAATCAGGTCTTGCATCCCGCGGTTTTCGACCATTTTCTCAATATTCACTTTTACTTTGTTTTCGTGGCCCGAATAAGTATGAACGACATACCATTTTGCGCTGCCGTCGCCTCTTATTCCTTCTCCCTCGAGCGGAGATGCGCCTTTGTTCTCAAAATCTGACATTCTCTGTACCTTCTTCTCGATAAATTAAGTAATAAAATTAAGATTTGAGGCCGCAGCTTAGTCCAAAGTGATGTTCAAAACTGCCTTGAGCGCCGCCAAAACGCCTGTGTCTATGAGCCAGAAACCGAGCGCAAAAACTGCGCAGGTGGCTATAACAACAGCCGTATAGGATATGGTTTCCTTTTTTGTAGGCCATACAACCTTTTTCATTTCAACTCTTACGGATTTGAAATATTCCTTCAAGCTGAATCTCTTTTTTGTTCCTTCTTTGTTAGTAGCCATTGTCTTCTCTCCTTATTTTGTTTCCTTGTGAAGAGTATGCTTCTTGCAGAATCTGCAATATTTCATCATTTCAATACGGTCAGGGTCATTCTTCTTATTCTTCATCGTATTGTAGTTTCTCTGCTTGCACTCTGTGCATGCCAGCATTACTTTAACTCTCATGTTGATTGTCCTCCGTTTAACTCAAAATTCAGAGCCCTTTTCAGAAGCTCTGTTACGCATAATCATAAAGTTGCCTATTTATTATAGAACAGCGCCTTGTCAATGTCAAGGTTCTTTTCATTTCTTTTTGCTATTCCGCGGAAGTATTTTGCGAAACCCGGACGATTTTGTCGATCGCCTTCATTTCCTCTTCAGGGATCGGGTCTACCGTGCTTGCGGCAAATCCAAGCGCATAGCAATATTCCATGTTGTTCGTACCCTTGATGGACTGCTTCGTGATCGTCCAGCTAGGCATCTTGTCAAGCTGCATTTTTACTATGCTCGCCATCTCTTCGGCGGTCATGTTAGTGGCGAGGTTGTCCTTGACAGCGTCCAGAAGCGCCGTATATTTTGTGAGGATCGTGGTGCTTGAGCTGCACTTTTTGATTATGGCCTCGAGCACCTGCTGCTGATTCTCGTTTCGCTTAAAATCTCCCTCCGAGAAAGCATGTCTTTCCCTGCAGAAAGCCAGCGCGAGCTTGCCGTCTACCTGGTTTATGCCCTGGACAAAATGATGGCCGTTAAGCTCCGGCATTCCCTTCATTCCCGATGTATAAAAGTCGCGGTCTGACTCTATTTCGATGCCGCCGATTGCATCCACAAGCTTTACAATCGTGCTATAATTTACTCTCAAATAATAATTTATGTCGATCCCAAGCTGGTTCTCGATAGCTCCGATGCTCTCCTGGATGCCATAAAGGCTGGAGTGGGTGAGCTTATCCTTTGCACCCTTGGTCGGAAGCTCCACATAGTAATCTCTCGGGATGGATGTCAAAAGCACCTCATGGGAAACAGGATTTACCGTCGCTATCATGTTCACATCGGTTCTGTTAGGGATATCTATTGATCCTTCCATGTCGGAACCGCTGATATATATATTGAAAGATTCCTTCGTCACATCCACAGAGGAGGTTCTGTCCTCAGTCTCAATCGGGATGGAAATCGTATGCAAAATCTTCGTTTTCCCCTCGATATCCAGCGCCGCAACCTCAGTATCTGTGCTATTCTTCAGGCTCGAATAAGATGCCGCGCTGATAAAGGCCGCGTTGTACTGCCCTGCCAGAAGCGCGCTTATGGCATCCTTTGGGGCATCAACATAGGCATATTCGACCGACACCTCTTCCTGTAGCTTGCTCTTTGCCTCTGAATATGTGAGGTCGTGGGACATATATGTGGCAAGGGTCTGGCCCGAAAGAGAGCTGATATCCTCGGCGCCGGCGCCCGCATCTTTCGCTTCTGCCGCGCCCGCATCTCCTGTAGCTTCTGCAGTTTCCGCTGTTTCCGCCGTCTCTGCCGTATCAGATGCTGCCGTCTCATCTCTTACGACGACATAATAATCCTCCGTGGAATCATCCTTTACCTGGGTGATGTTTTCGACAAAATCCATCGTCCCCACGAGATAATAGGTCCCCACGCCGAATGCTCCTATCAAGAGAACAGCTATGACGGCAGCCACATTCCTGCGGCTTTTGATGCCATTCTTGCTCATCATCACGGGCACAATAAAAATGCTGGCAATCGCAAGGGCCACAATTCCACCGACCAGATATTTCGTCGGTATCATGTTGAGCCTGCAAAGCAGCACTACGAATGCGCATGCAAGAAGCGAATATATAATGGCAAGCGTTCTAAAAAACGCCAGCCCCTTGGCACTTTTGGATGCTTGCTTCTCAGCCGCAAGCTGTGCCATGATTTCTTGTTGTCTGTCTCTTCTCATAGGTCCCCTCTGTCTGATTTTTAGGCTGTCTTTAGCATTATATATCTTTTCACACGGCTTGGCAATAGTTATATTATTTACAAAGCCCGCGGCGGATGATATAATGCTTTGGCGGAGGTAAGCAAAATGGACAAATTTGCGCTTTTCATGCCCCTGGCGGCGGGTGCCTGCTGGGGAGCTTCGGGAATTTTTGTAAGGACTCTTGGCGCGGCGGGCTTTGATTCTGTGACCGTGATGTTTTCGCGAGCGATTACGGGCACCATTTTGGTATTCTTATTTCTGTTTTTTCACGACAGGAGCCTGCTCAAAATCCGTTTGCGCCACCTGCCACTGTTCATTTCCCTCGCAATCAACGGATACCTTCTTATGAATATCTGCTATAATTTTACGATAGGCAAGCTGACGCTCTCGCTGGCATCGGTGCTGCTGGGACTTTGCCCCATATTTGTGCTGCTAATGGGCGCGGTATTTTTCCGCGAAAAAATAACCCTCACAAAGGTTTGCTGCATGCTTGCGGCACTCACAGGCTGCGCTCTTCTGGCTGGAGTTTTCGAGTCAGATGCTAAGACCGCCTGGAGCCTCGTTGGAATCGCCTCGGGCCTTGGGTCTGCCTTCTTCAATGCTGTCTATACGATCAACTCGAAGCAGCTTTCCACCGCCGGATACAATGCGCTCACGATAAATTTCTATGCCTTTGCCATCACGGCCATTGCGCTTGCGCCCCTTGCGGACTTCGGAACATTTGCAGGCTTCGTTATCGAAAGGCCGGCATATGGTCTTTCCTTCTATCTCGCTCAGGCTCTTGTGACCTCGATAATGCCGAATTTTCTATATACCAGCTCGATGGAGCGGGTGGATTCGGGGAGTGCCTCGATTCTTTCCTGCGGCGCCGAACCTGTTTCTGCTATGATTTTTGGCATCCTTATATATAGCGAAATCCCAAGCATGCTTGGGATTATCGGTATGATTATAACTATCTCCGCGCTGGGCGTTCTCACACGCCCCGGCAAATCAAAGGGAAATACGAATTAGCTAATTAGATAAATGTAACTAACTCGCCTGCTTCTTTTCTCGGCGGAGCTTTGACTTCCACGTCAAGAGGATAGCCCATAGGGATTACCGCGCCTATCTTCTGATTTTCCGGGATTCCTATAGCCTTTTTGATTTCTTCCTCGTCGAAATATCCTTGGATTACGGTTCCAACGCCCTTTTCGAAGGCCGCAAGGCAAAATGTCTGCGCTGCGATTCCCGCGTCGAACATCTGCCATCTGTCGCCTTTTTGGGTAGAAAAGCTGCCGTCCTTTTCGTAGCCGGAAATTCCCTCCACATAGGTGAGGACTGCAATCGCCGCTGCCCCTGCGAGGGTTTTGATGTTATAGGTGAATCCATAGGTGCATTTTTCGCTTGCGATTTCTGCGATCTTTTTCTCGTCGTCGACTACGTAATATCTCACTACCTGCGTGTTTTTCCACGACGGCGCAAATCTTGCAGTTTCAACGATTTCTTCTATTACCTCTCTTGGGATTTTTTTGTCCTGAAACTTTCTTATACTTCTTCTTTCTTTTATACCTTTGATTAAATCCATTTTGGTCTCCTTTTTTGTATCAGCTTTTATATAAATGTTCCATCAGAGCATAGTCGCCATATATTTCAGCGTCCGAAGAAGCTGACATGTATAGCTCATCTCATTGTCGTACCAGGCTACCACCCGTACCTCAAAAATATGTGTGCCGCATTGCTGCGCTAATGTCTGAGTTGCGTCGAAAAGGGAGCCGTATTCCATTCCGATTATGTCTGAGCTTACGAGCTCTTCCTCGGTATATCCGAAGGAAGCATTGGCCTGCGCCTTCATTGCGGCGTTGATTCCCTCCACGGATACCGTGTCCGTCATGTCCTTGAGTGTGGCATCCAGAATTGTAATCGAACCCGTAGGAACAGGCACGCGCTGAGCAGAGCCGATGAGTTTTCCGGCAAGCTCCGGGATTACAAGTCCGATTGCCTTTGCAGCTCCGGTGGAATTGGGAACGATATTGAGGGCTCCGGCTCTTGCCCGTCTCAGATCGCCTTTTCTATGCGGTCCGTCCAGTATCATCTGGTCGCCTGTATATGCATGGATCGTGGTCATAAATCCCGTGCGAACCTCTCTATAATCGTTCAGTGCCTTTGCCATAGGGGCAAGACAGTTTGTGGTGCAGGAGGCTCCGGAAACGATATCGTCTGCCGGGGTCAGAGTCTCGTGGTTTACACCGTATACTATAGTCGGAAGATCGTTTCCTGCCGGAGCCGAGATCAAAACCTTCTTGGCCCCTGCGTCGATATGCGCCTGCGACTTTGCTTTCGATGTATAAAACCCCGTACATTCGAGTACCACATCGATGTCAAGGTCTTTCCATGGCAATTTGCTTGCGTCTGCCTCCTTAAAAATCGGTACCGTCTTTGCGTCAACACTGATTGATTTTTCGTCGCAAGCAACCTCGTGACCTCTAAACGCCCCCTGTGAGCTGTCATATTTTAGAAGATGTGCCAGCATCCGCGGCTCTGTCAGGTCGTTAATTGCCACAACTTCAAGCTCCGTATCGTCAAATATATGCCGAAATGCCAGCCGTCCGATGCGGCCAAATCCGTTAATTGCAACTCTAATCATCTGTATTCCCCCTTTTCACAAAAGCGGCCCTCGCCGAGAGCCGCTTCTTTGTTGCTTATTATGTCCGCGTCATCTGCAAAATGCGTCGGAAAAATCGTTCGCATAGAGGCTTCGAGGACATAAATTGCTCCGCGCTTAGTCCTCGGGGCAGAAATTCTGTTTGCCCCTGCGGAATCGCGCTTACGCAATTTTGTCTCTACGCCAATCACTTTTCCAAATGACGCAGGAAATTTTTCGTTATGCAAGGCGCACGATGCAAATTCGCACGGAGCGTACTTGAGCGTACGTGAGTACGGATTTGCAGCGAGCAACACCGCAGAACGGAAAATTAACAAGTCATTACGAAATGCGCCGGATTATTCAATTACTTCTGTAACAACCCCGGAGCCAACCGTTCTTCCGCCTTCACGAATAGCGAATCTCAGTCCCTCTTCGATTGCGATAGGAGTGATGAGCTTTACTTCCATGATGATGTTATCTCCAGGCATGCACATCTCTG
>CAVCFO010000028.1:0-20448 GCA_963601575.1 bacterium | reverse complement strand
CTACATACGAGAAGAAATGGCAGCAAACGGCGGCGACTTGCAGGGAGCCATCAACATCGCAGTAAAAAGATGCATGGATGAGGGGCTGATTGCGGACTTCTTGCGGAAACACAGCAGAGAGGTCACGGGTATGTTATTCAAGGAGATCACGGTAGAGGAATTTGCGGAAATCAGAGCGCGAGAAGCCGCCAAGGACGCCTACGACGAAGGTGAAAAATCCGGATTCTCAAAAGGTGAAAAATCCGGATTCTCAAAAGGTGAAAAATCTGGATTCTCAAAGGGTGAAAAATTCGGATTCTCGAAGGGTGAACAGTCCGGCGCAGCGCAGGAAAAGCGCGAGATTGCAAAGAACCTCAAAAAGTCCGGCATCCCATTTGATGTAATAGCGCAAAACACAGGACTTAGCGTTAAAGAGGTTGCGGAGCTTTAGCAGCATAAAATGCAGAACGAAGAATGCAAAAGGAATGCTAAAAGAGGGCATGGCGAATGAACTCATTGTAAAGGTCACATGTTTGACAGTTGTCAAGCGAATTTGAAAATGTCCCAATTTTTTTGAAAGATTAGCACCGGCAATCCGGTGCTTTTTGCTTGTTTGTCAGCACGCCCAGTCTGAGCTGCTATACTAAAAGCAGGCGAAGGGCCAATTTTCGGCCATCCTTACATAAACAGCCACATAAGGAAATTTATATTAGTTGACAAATCTGTATGGGGGGGGGTATGATAATGATAAGAAATTATCTTATATAAGGGGGAAAGACATGAAAAAATTATTTGCAATTATCATGAGCGTGCTGATGATATCTTGCTTTATGCCGAGCATGGCATTCGCAGCCAGCAGCAAGATTGTCAGCACCGCTGACGAGCTGAAAAGCGCGATCGCCGACGCGAAAGATGGTGATACCATCAGGTTGGGGGCGGATATCGAGATCAGTTCAGACGTCTACAGTGTCTCGAATCGATTGAATGTCACAGCCAACAACGTGACCATCGATCTCAACAAGAAAACACTGACGGCTTCGAACTGCGCTCTGACCATCGTAGGCAGTGGTATAACTGTGAGAAATGGAAACATGATCGCCACGCCGAGTCCTGCTCAGGAGAGCGGACAGTATGGTAGCTACACGATGCAGGTCTATGGAAAGAATGTCCTTGTCGACCACGTGACCATGACCGGAGGAGTAAATGTAAGTGGTAAAAATACGGAAAATGCAAACGATCCGGATGCTAGCGTGACGATAAGCTATTGCGATATCACGGCTACGAGATTTTATACTGCTTGTGCTCAAAGAAATTCGACTGTTGCAATTAACCATTCCACTCTGACCCGTGGCACCAGTGCATGCTTCTGGATCGAAAAACAGGGCTATAAGGAAGGAAATGACCCTGAGGCTGCCGTAGACAGTGAAATTTCGTATGAATATAACACGGTTACTATCAATGGGGACGAGCCGCTTTATAACAACACCGCAGGCATACCACCGGTTGTTACCGGGCTTACCGTGGAGGGCGCGGATGGAGAGAGTAAAACAATCGACGCTCTTGCAGTAAATACAGCAGCCCATCTCAACGCAGCAATTAACGCGGGCAAAAACGTTATGCTAGCAAGCGATATCACTGCCGATGTAACCATTCCGGCAGGCAAAGAGATAGTTCTAGACTTGAACGGTAAAACGCTGAAAAACGGATCGGATCACACTATCACAAACAACGGCACGCTGACAATTATCGACAGCAGCGAAGAGAAGACGGGGAAAGTGGACAATGTGACCCATGCCCGTGCCGCGCTTTACAACGCGGGCAAAGCGACCCTGAACGGAGGAACATATACCCGCTCGAAGGAGAATGGAGTAAGCAGCACAGAATCCGGCGGAAATAGCTTCTATAACATCCAGAACCACGGGACTATGACCATCCGCGATGGAGTGGCCGTAACTCAGGACGGTCATTTCTCCAGCATGATTATAAACGGGGACAAAGGTGAGGATTGTGGATCTACCCTCACGATCCAGGGCGGCACATTTAGCGGCGGAATCAATACTGTCAAGAATGGAGATTATGGAACCTTGGAAATCAGCGGTGGCACATTCTCCAACACCTCGCAGTATGTGGTCCAAAACTGGAATGTTGCCGAAATCAGTGGGGGAAGTTTCAAGGCAGAGCCTGATGCTAGGGCAGTCCTAATGACAAGCAAGTATCAGGATGGCGCAGCGGGAGAGCTGACCGTAAAGGGCGGAACATTTACGGCTACCGGTAGTCAGTACCTATTCGAGACATGCTATAAAGGTAGCAGCGAATATAGAGGAAGTGCGACCGTGACCGGCGGAAAGTTTGGCGGAAACATCAAGCTTGGCGAGAGCGGCACGCTCTCCATCACAGGAGGCCTCTTCAATACCAAGCCTGACTCGACATATTGCGCGGACGGCTTGGCAGTCGTAGCCAGCGGGAACAGCAAGTATCCGTTCACGGTAGGCGAAGTTAAAATTGTAAATAATGTCGAGGTTGTCGAAGAAGCAAAGGCAAAAGCACAATCAGAATGTAATCCAACTGTTGTGGACGAAGACGGCAATGAGAAAGAGATTAGCGATGCGGAAGGTACGGCTGCGGGGCAGGCTCTCGGAGCTGCTGAGACTGCTGTAGGCGGAACAACTGCAACAGGCCTTGATGTTGTCGCTACCACAGAAGCGAAAAAGGTTACAGGAAAAGAGGTTACTGCGGCTGAAGCTGAGCTAAAGAACGCCAATGTTGAGGTGGCGACCGATGCGACCGTAAGCATCTACGTTCAGCCTTATCTTGATATAAAGATCACCGGCAATAAGATTACCACGACAACGGGCGGAGACAGCGGAAGCGGGACCGCGACCGCAACCGTAACCGAACTCACCCTCGACATCGTGCCAATGGTAAAAACCATTGCCTCGACAGCGCAAAGCGCGGATGCCATAGTTACCACCAACAGTAGCCAAGGGGGAAAGGCAAATGCCGTGGAGATAGGCGAGCCGAAGCAGGTCAAGGTTACCACGCCTGTAACCATCACGATCCCGCTTCCATCAGGCTTTGTAGCTGGCACCACCAATGATCTGTATATCAAGCATACCAAGTCAAACGGCACATCATATGTATATACGGCAAATATAACTGAAGGCACAGACGGCGGAGCAAGCGGTGGAGCCGAAGCAGGTGGCAGCGGAAGCACTGCTACTTACTACGCTACCTTCACCAACCCGAACGGCTTCAGCCAATTCCTCATCACAAAAGAGGACGCATCCGTAGCCAAGATCGAGGGCGTAGGATATACGGGCCTTTCGGCTGCACTGGCAGCTGCCGAGGACGGGGATACCGTAACCGTTCTGAAAGACGGACTCACTGCAAGCATGAGCGGAAGCACCAGAACGATCAAGCTTGTGAACGGTATGACCGGAGAGTCGGATGCTGATTCCATCGACGTAACCATCAACGGCAAAACGATTACCCTAACAAAGAACGGCGAGGGCGAAAGCTTCACATATACTAAAAGAACATCCGGCGGCGGATCTTCAGCAACTGTAACCCCGCCAGCAGACGATAAGGCGGACGACACGGCCAAGACGGACGAGGAGATCGCAGCCGAGAATGCCGCAAAGGCAGCAGAGCTTGCAAGCGCACTCAAGCTGACGGCACGCTCCGAGAAAACCGCGAAGGGCAACATCAAGGTAACCCTCACGGTCGACGGCAATGTCATCAAGGCCGTGGAAAACCTCGGCTACACCGTAAAATACAAATTCTACAGAAGCACCAAGAAGTCGGCAAGCTATAAGGCAAAGTATGAGAAGGCAGGCCTGACCTATACCAACACCGCAGGCACAAAAGGCACCAGATATTACTACAAAGCCCGCGTGATGGTATACGATGCACAGGGCGCACTCATCGCAAAGACGGCACTTACTCAGTGCAGGTACGCGTGCCGTATACGCTGAATGCTTGTTAAAATCGCCCGTGGCGTTGTTGGCTGCGGCCCTTGCGATGCTCACGTACGCCCAAGTACGCTCCGCTCGCTCACGCCTTGCCGCCTAGCCACAAACGATTTTTCCGGCGCATTTCTGAAATCAAGAACGCCCACCGCGCGGTGGACAAAAAATCCGGCGTCTAGTCAGAAAAAAATTATAACTGCGAGAACAGAGGGCTGCGGCTCTCTGTTTTTGCGTGCAAAAAAGTGCTTGCTTTTTTTGAAATTTGCGGTACAATTATTATTGCAAACGAGTTTAGAAATACTAAACTTAAAGTTTATTATAACAAAACGGAGAAGACTCATAGAGGAGAAAGCGCGTAGAACTATGGACATAGGACACAAAATCAAAGAGCTTCGTATGATAAGCGGACTGACCCAGGAAGAGCTTGCCGGCAGGAGCGAGCTTTCCAAGGGCTTCATTTCCCAGCTCGAAAACGACCTTACATCGCCCTCCATCGCAACACTTGAGGACCTTTTGCAATGCCTCGGCACTACCTTGAGCGAGTTTTTCTCAGAAGAGCCTCAGAGTCAAAAGGTTTTCGGACCGGAGGACTATTTCGAAAAGACCGACGAGGAGCTTGGGAGCAAAACCGAGTGGATAATTCCAAACGCCCAGAAAAACATGATGGAGCCTATCAGGCTTACCCTTGCGCCGGGCGGCGAAACCTATCCAGACAATCCCCACGAGGGGGAGGAGTTCGGCTATGTCCTAAAAGGCGAGATCCTTATAAATCTTGGCAAAGAACGCTTGAAAGCTAGGGCAGGGGAGTCATTCTATTACACCCCCGACAAAAAGCACTACATCACATCGAAGAAAGGAGCCGAAATTCTGTGGGTAAGCGTCCCGCCGAGTTTCTAAAAGAAAGATGGCATTGATTGAACTTATCGACATTTCAAAATCCTACGACGGAGAGACGGTGCTTGACGAATTTAACTTAAAAATCAAGGAAAACGAGTTCATCACCCTGCTCGGCCCGTCAGGCTGCGGAAAGACTACCACATTGAGGATTCTAGGCGGTTTCACAACTCCGGACACAGGCAAGGTGCTTTTCCAAGGGGAGGATATCACAAACCTTGCGCCAAACAAGCGCCAGATAAATACCGTTTTCCAGAAATATGCCCTTTTTCCACACATGAATATCGCAGAAAACATCGCTTTCGGGCTGAAAATCAGCGGCAAAAGTCAGGACTATATAAATGACAAGATTAAGTATGCACTCAAGCTTGTAAATCTCAGCGGCTACGAGAAACGCTCGGTCGATTCCCTTTCCGGTGGACAGCAGCAGAGAATCGCAATCGCAAGGGCAATCGTAAACGAGCCTAGGGTACTTCTTCTTGACGAGCCTCTCGGAGCCCTTGACCTGAAACTCAGGCAGGAGATGCAATACGAGCTTATACGCCTCAAAAACGAGCTTGGGATCACGTTCCTATATGTGACCCACGACCAGGAGGAGGCGCTTACCATGTCGGATAAGGTGGTTGTTATGAACCAGGGCTATATCCAGCAGATGGGAACTCCTGAGGAAATCTATAACGAGCCGGAAAATGCCTTTGTTGCAGACTTTATCGGAGATAGCAATATCATAGACGGCGTGATGATCGAGGACCGCGTAGTAAAAATCTGTGACCACATCTTCCCTTGTATCGACGAGGGTTTCGGCAGAAAAAAGCCTGTGGATGTGGTAATCCGCCCAGAGGACATCATCATCGGAAGGATAGGAGATGGCATAATGGACGGCGTTGTGACCTCAAACGTCTTTATCGGCGTGCATTACGAAATGTGCATAGAAGCAGGCGGCTTTGAGTGGCTTGCACAGAATACAAAAAGCTATCCGGTGGGAGAGCGGGTTTCTATCAGCGTTACCCCAGAAAACATACAGATTATGAACAAGCCTCAGTCTGAGGACGAAGAAGCGATTACACTGGAGGATTTTGAATGACAAAGAGATTTTTCTCCGCCCCTTTCATAGCTTTTATGATATGCGGGACCCTGATTCCTGCCTGCGTAATCGCATATTATGGCATGACGGATAGAAGCGGGGCCTTCACCCTAGCAAACCTTGTTGCTATCGCTACGGGAGAGCACGCCAAGGCGCTTAGCCTTTCGCTTGCGCTGGCTTTTGCGAGCACGCTTATATGCCTCATCCTTTCCTTTCCGCTGGGGCTTGCCCTCAGAGACAGCAAGCTTGGCAAAAAGGGCTTCATGGTCTTTGTGTTCATCCTGCCTATGTGGATGAATTTTCTGCTGAGAACCATGGCGTGGCAGGTTTTGCTCGAAAAAAACGGCATCATCAACAGCTTTCTCACCGGAATCGGGCTTCCTGCGCTGAATATCATAAATACCCCGCAGGCGGTGATCCTGGGCATGGTCTACGACTATCTGCCCTTTATGATACTGCCTATTTACAATGCGATAATCAAGATCGACAAAAATCTCATCGAGGCGGCTTATGACCTTGGGGCGAGCAAGTCCATCGTGCTTCGCAAGATTATCATCCCGCTTTCGGTGCCCGGGATCGTCAGCGGCGTTACCATGGTATTCGTGCCGTCCCTTACGACCTTTGCGATTTCAAATATGCTGGGCGGAGGCAAGGTAAATCTCATCGGAAATATTATCGAGCAGGAATTTACCGCAAGCGCAAACTGGAACCTCGGCTCGGGACTTTCCCTTGTAATGATGATTTTTATCGTGATAAGCATGGCATTTATCGAAAAATTTGACAGAAACGGGGAGGGCAACATGATATGAAAAAATTTCTTAAAATACTTTACCTCGCCCTCATCGTTCTGTTTCTGTACCTGCCCATAGCAACCCTGATGGTTCTTTCGTTTAACTCGGGCAAGAGCATGAACGCATGGAAAGGGTTTTCGACGAAATGGTATGCCGAAATGCTGAAAAATCAGGAAATCATGGAGGCACTGGGAAACACCCTTACCATAGCCCTGTGGGCGTCAGCGATTGCAACGGTTGTGGGGGTGGCAGCATGCATCGGACTCAACGCCATGAGCGAGAAAAGACGGTCGTTTTATATGGGAATGAATAATATCCCCCTGCTGAATGCGGACATCGTGACGGGAATCTCGATCATGATGAGCTTTCTCATGTTCGGAATCAGCCTGAGCTACCAGACCGTGCTTTTTGCACATATAACCTTTTGCATACCATATGTGATTCTCTCGGTAATGCCGAAGTTCAAGCAGCTCGAAAATCACACCTACGAGGCGGCGCTCGACCTCGGGGCGAGCCCTGCATATGCCTTTTTTAAGGTGGTGCTGCCGGATATAATGCCGGGGGTAGTGTCGGGCTTTCTTCTTTCGTTTACGATGTCGGTGGACGATTTCGTAATCACGCATTTTACGAGGGGCGCTGGGATAAACACCCTTTCGACGCTGATCTACAGTCAGGTAAAAATCGGCGTAAGACCGACGCTCTACGCGCTTTCCACGGTGATCTTCGTCGCGGTGCTCCTGGTGCTCGTTGCGGTGAACTTCATGTCGGGAAGTAGCCGAAAGAATAGCGATTATTATTCTCGCAAAGGCGGAATTACAACAAAAAAGGCGGCGGCGCTGGCGCTTGCTTTTCTCGTGGGGGTGCTGGGGCTTAACAGCTACGCGGGCTCTCTTGTGGGTGCGCAGGATCAGGGCGAGGTCTATGTTTACTGCTTCGGTGACTACATCGACCCGGATCTTGTGGACAAATTTGAAGAGGAAACCGGCTATGAGGTGATTATCGACTATTTCGATACCAACGAAGAAATGTATCCGGTGATAAAAAATTCCACCGCAGAATATGACGTGATCTGTGCCTCGGATTATATGATTGACAAGATGCGAAAGGAGGGCTTGCTTGCGGAGATAGACTTTGATAGCATCCCGAACATCGAAAATCTGACGGATAATGTAAGAACGTTTATTGACGATTTTGATCCCGGGATGAGATATAGCGTTCCTCATACATGGGGAACCTATGGCATCATCTACAACGTGGATAAAGTAAGCGGCAAGATAAATAGCTGGAAACAGCTTTGGTCGGAGGAATATAAAGGTGAAGTAATCATGCCAAACTCCATCCGCGAGGCGTTTATGGTAGCAGGGAAAATCCTCGGCTACTCCATGAATACCACGGACGAGGACGAGCTGAAAAAAATCACGGAGCTTCTCATCGAGCAAAAGCCGAATGTCTATAGCTATGCCAACGATAATGCAAGAGACCTTATGATCGGGGATTCCGCGACTCTCTCCGTAATAACCTCAGGAGACGTGCTCTATGCCATGGACGGAAACGACAGGCTGGATTATATAGTGCCGGAGGAAGGCTCCGAGGTCTGGACGGACTGCTGGGCGATCCCGCGGGCGGTAAATAATAAGAAGGGAGCCGAGGACTGGATAAACTTTATGCTGCGGGGCGACATTGCGAGGATAAACTTTGAATATCTGACCTACGGCATTCCGAACAAGGAAATCCTCGACCTTACGGACAATCCGATACTAAATCCGTCGGACGAAATCCTTGCAAGATGCGAGACTCTTGCAAACCTCGGAAGCGAGGCAGACGACCTCTACAGCAAATATTGGAAAGCCTTTAAGGCTAGGTAAAGGCAGGCGCATGAACGGCTGAAATAACGGGCGCATGGGCGGCTGGACGGCGGGCAAATATCCGTCAAAATAGCCGCCCAAACGGCCCTCAAAGATTAAATAAATGTGAAATCTGCCGCAAAAGCTGGAAATGAGAACAAAAAAATGATATAATCAAAAGGTCTGTTTCGAGGCGTAAGTTTTGGGACAAGACCTTTTGCTTTTGATTTGACAAAAATATAAGGGGAAAATAATAATTCATGGAAAAAACTAAAAAAAGACGAGGCGATCGCAGAGACGGCATTTGGCTTCGGGACATGGACGCACTTCATGTGATCATGCCATATCTCTACCCGAACAAAGCCGACAACGAAGCCTTTATAATGGAAGATATACCGCTTGAGCCAATCGAAAATTATCTTGCGGCCCGCAACGCAAACCTTGCGGCAGGCGAGGAAGAATACAAGCTCTTTCACGTCCTGGTGGCGGCATTTGTCAAGACGATTACCCTCAGACCGAAGATGAACCGCTTTATCAAGGGCGGCAAAATGTTTCAGCGAAACAGCCTTTCGGTGGCTTTTGTGGTAAAGAAAAAATTCAGCGATAACGGCGCGGAAGCCCTCGCTTTCAAGGAATTTGACGAAAATACGACGATAGAGGACGTTCACCGCATAATTTCCGAGGAGATAAACGAGTGCAGAAGCGAAAAGGCGGACAATTCAACCGACAAGATGGACGGGCTAAAAAAGCTTCCGAGATTCATACTCAGCTTCGTTATGTGGCTTTTGCATAGGCTGGACGAATGCGGGAGAGTCCCGTATTCTCTCATCAAGACTGATCCAAACCACGCATCATGCTTTATCACGAACCTGGGCTCCATCGGGCTAAAGGCCGGTTATCACCATCTCAGTAACTGGGGCACAAACTCCCTTTTCGTGGTGCTTGGAAAGAAGAAAAAGGTTCCGGAATTTAATGAGGACGGAAGCTATACAATGGAGGACATTATTCCAATAGGGCTTACTCTCGACGAGAGAATCGCCGACGGATACTACTATTCAAAGACCGTGAAGCTTCTCAAATATCTGCTTGCAAACCCCGAGCTACTTGAAACCGCGGCAAAGGAGGATGTAGATTATGAAAGAAGTTAAATTCCGCACTATGCAGGCCGCGCAGGCAGCTAAGGAGATCAAAACGCCTTGGATTACGCATCTAGAGGGCGTTCCGGCGCATCTCGAATATTTTCAAGGCTCCATGTACGATAAGCTTGCCGAGATCGCTGCAAGCTATCCGGACTACATAGCCTATGACTTCATGGGCGGCAGAGTAAAATATAGAGATTTTATCAACAAGGTGGACGAATGCGCACGCGCGCTTGCCGCGATAGGGGTAAAGCCCGGGGAAAGCGTTACCATATGTATGCCAAACGCACCTCAGGCACTCATCATGTTCTATGCCATAAACAAGGTAGGAGCCGTAGCCAACATGGTTCATCCGCTTTCCAGCGAAAAGGAAATCGAATTTTGCCTGAAAGAAGCTTCTAGCGTGGTCTGTCTGACTCTGGATCAATTTTACGGCAAATTTGCAAATATACGGGGAAACGTTCCCCTCAGAAGCCTGATCCTCACAAGCATAAGGGACGTTTTGAGCCCGGTAAAGAGAAGAGGCTATTACCTTGCGGAAGGTCGCAAGATAAAAAAGGTACCGGAAAATGCCGAGATCGTCTGGTGGGAGAAGTTCCTGCGGGACGGAAGCCGCTATCACGGTTCTTTCCACGGGGCAAGGACTGGGGCAGATCCCGCGGCGATTCTTTATAGCGGCGGCACCACAGGCACCATGAAAGGAATTCTCCTTTCAAATCTTAACTTCAACGCACTCGGTCAGCAGATAATCGCAACGAACCCAATGTTTAAGCCGGGAGACAAGATGCTGGCGGTTATGCCGATTTTCCACGGCTTCGGGCTGGGAGTATGCATTCATTCTATGCTCTCAAGCGGCGGCAGGTGCCTACTGATACCGCGTTTTAATCCGGAAAGCTACGCGAAGCTTCTCAAACGCCACAAACCGAATTTTATCGCGGGTGTCCCGACGCTCTATGAGGCGCTGCTCAGGATAAAGACCCTCAAGAGGGTGGATCTTTCCTGCCTGAAAGGGGTTTTTAGCGGCGGCGATTCGCTTTCGATAGAGCTAAAGAAGCGCTTTGACGCATTTCTCGAGGCTCACAACGCCGGTATTCATGTGAGGGAGGGCTATGGCATGACAGAATGCGTTACCGCAAGCTGTCTCACGCCCATCAATACCGCAAGGGAGGGAAGCATTGGCCTGCCATTCCCGGACACATATTACAAAATCGTAAAGCCGGGCACAGAGGAAGGAGTGCCATACGGTACCGAGGGCGAAATTTGCCTTGCAGGGCCTACGGTAATGATGAGATATATAAACAATCCAAAGGAAACCGCTGAGACTCTCAGGACGCACGCAGATGGGCTCACATGGGTCCACTCCGGCGACCTTGGCATCATGGACGAGGACGGGTTCATATATTTCAAACAGCGCATCAAACGAATGATCATCACCAGCGGATATAATGTCTATCCTTCGCAGATAGAAAACGTGCTGGATGCTCACGAGCTTGTTCACATGAGCTGCGTTATCGGAGTGCCTGACCCGCTAAAAATGCAAAGGGTCGTGGCATATATCGTACTGAAACCGGGTGTAGAGACTACGGAGGAGATGGCACGCGAAATCCTGCTCAGTTACTGCGAAAAACACGTGGCAAAGTACGCAATGCCAAGGGAAATACGATTTAGGGACGCGCTCCCAAAGACCCTGGTAGGCAAGGTGGCTTATAGAGTTTTGGAGGAAGAAGAAAAGTTAAAGGGGGAAAATGGAAATAATGAAAAATAGGGGTAAGAAAAAACTTCTTTCGGTAATGCTATGCGTTGCGCTTTCGTTTACCGTTTTGATAGGCACAAGCTTTGCTTATGCGGGAACTAGCGTTTCGCCATTTACCGGAACTACATATAATCAGAACAGCAAGTTTGGCAATATGATTTTGGTAAACGGGGTGGACGTTTCCACCTATCAGAATTCCATCGACTGGGCGAAGGCAAAGGCCGCGGGGGTTGATTTTGCCATCATCAGGATCGGTTTTCGCGGATATGGCGCGGCCGGCAATATGCAGGAGGACAACTGGTTTGTGAGAAATATCGAGGCGGCGAAGGCTGCCGGAGTGATGGTCGGAGTATATTTCTTCTCGCAGGCTCTGAACACAGTGGAGGCTACGGCGGAGGCAGAGTATACGCTAAAGCTACTGGGAGACTACGAGCTTGACCTGCCGATCTTCATGGACTACGAGTTTTCGCCGGTTTCTTCGGGAAGATTCACAAGCGGCACCATAACAAAGATCACGGCTACTGAGAATGTGAAGGCCTTCTGCGAATATATCAAGGCTCGCGGCTACGAGGCAGGGCTCTATGCGAACCTGAACTTTCTCAACAAGACCGTTAACGGCGAGGCGCTGGGGAAGCTCTATCCTATCTGGGTCGCCCAGTATTATAGCACCTGTAACTACGACTATGACTATAACTATTGGCAGTATAGCTCAAGCGGCAGCGTCAGCGGAATTGACGGTCGGACGGATGTAAACTTCTTCTATCTGCCAAAGGACGCAAGCAGAACCTCTGATTATTCTATCGCGGACTGCGATGTGACCATAACCGGCGGGGCGAGCTATACCTACTCGGCGGGCACGGCTTATTCTCCGAGCGTTTCGGTATATCATAATGGCCTAGCTCTTACGCAAGGGGTTGACTACAATGTCCGCTATGTCGGAAATTCCAAGGCGGGCACGGCCTATGCCATGGTTATCGGCAAGGGAAATTATACGGACTATAAACTCGCATCCTTTAGCATCAGATCGAGCAGCGACCTTTCGGGAATTACCATCAAACAGCCCAAGGACCGCAAATATACCGGAAGCGAAACGAAGCCGTCTTATATAACGGTTACTGACTCCACCGGAAGACAGCTTGTCGAAAACCTCGACTATACCTATACCGTGGCAAACGCGGTAAACATCGGCCAGGCGGACCTTATCGTAAGCTTCATGGGAAATTATACCGGAACAAAGACCGTAAAATACAACATAATCGCTTCGGATACAAGCGCGGACACAAATACAAATACTGACACAAACACGGATACCACTACGGAAACAGAGGCAGAAAAGAACGCTCGCATCAAGGCAGGCGTCGAAGCCACAAAGATAGTTTCACTCACCGCTGCTTCTGTCGAAACAAACAAGATTACGCTCACATGGCTAAAATCAGATTCCGGCTACCTTGTTGACAATTACGAGATCTGGCGCTCGGATAGCGAAGATGGGGAATACGAAAAATATTTTACCACCGCAAGCTCTTCGGACAAGTCCTATACAAACAACAAGAATCTTGAGCCTGGAACCACATATTGGTACAAGGTTCGTGGCGTGAGGACTGTGGGCGGAGAAACGGTATATACGCCATATACTGCCATAAGCGTCACCACGAAGTCGGACGATGCGGCAGAGGCCGCAAAGAATGCCCGCATCAAGGCTGGGGTAGAAAATACGAAGGTCGTGACCCTGAAGGCTAAGCAGACCGGAACGAAGAGTATAAAGCTAACATGGCTCAAGTCCAATTCCGGCTATGCCGTTGACGCCTATCAGATCTGGCGCTCCACGAAGAAATCCTCCGGCTATGTAAAATATTTTACCACATCAAACGCGACGAACAAATATTATGTGAATACCAAGAATATCGACAAAAATACCACCTACTGGTACAAGGTTCGGGGAATCCGTACCGTGGACGGAAAGACGGTATATACGGAGTTTACAAAGGTAAGCATAACGACCGCAAAATAATTGAAAGAAAAAAACGGCGGAAATTTCCGCCGATTTTTTTTGTCTGCTATACTGGCTACTCGCCGGCAACGCTCGTCTGTGATGATGCCTGTGATGCTGCCGGTAACGCTCGCCTGCAGCGCCCATCTGCAATGCTGGCCTGCGATGCTTGCTAGCTCGCCTTACTGGATGAATTCTCCGCCCTTGAGAACCTTCTTTTCGAGCTGTTTGCTGTACTTTGAGCCTCCTTCGAGCTGTTCCTTCTGGATTGCTCTGATCTTGAGCGGAAGCGAGAAGAGGTTGATGAAGCCCTCTGCGTCGTGCTGGTTATAAACCTCGTCTGCGCTGAATGTTGCAAACTCTTCGCTATAGAGCGCATAATCAGACTTGCTTGCAACCGGAAGAGCGTTGCCCTTGTAGAGCTTCATCTTGACGGTGCCGGTAACCTGAGCCTGCGTAACATCTACGAATGCCGAGATCGCCTCGCGAAGCGGTGTGAACCAAAGTCCGTCATATACCATCTGAGCGAATTTCTGTGCTACGATATTCTTATATTGCATGGTATCTCTGTCTAGGATGAGTCTCTCGAGATCCGTATGAGCAGCATACAGGATCGTGCCGCCCGGGGTCTCATAGACGCCTCTTGACTTCATGCCTACGAGACGGTTTTCGATGATATCTATAGTTCCGATGCCGTTCTTGCTGCCAAGCTCATTGAGCTCGCCTAGAAGCGAAACCGAATCCATCTTCTTGCCGTTAAGTCCGACAGGAACGCCCTTTTCAAAGTCGATGTCAACATAGGTTATCTCATCCGGAGCATCCTCCGGCTCGCAGCTGAGAACGTGAATGTCCTTGAGGTGCTCGTTCCAAGGATTTTCGAGGTTTCCGCCCTCGTGGCTGATATGCCAGATGTTCTCATCTCTTGAATAAATCTTTTCTACTGTCTGGTGGATCGGAATGTCATGAGCCTTTGCATATTCGATCAGATCCTCTCTCGAATGGAAATCCCAGGTTCTCCACGGTGCGATGATCTTGATTGCAGGATTGAGTGCCTTGATGGTAGTCTCAAAACGCACCTGGTCGTTGCCCTTGCCTGTGCAGCCGTGGCAGATATAAAAAGCGCCTTCCTTTTCTGCGATCTCAACAAGCTTCTTTGCCATCAGCGGTCTTGCCATAGAAGTTCCGAGAAGATATGCATTCTCGTAGATTGCGCCCGCCTTCATAACCGGCCAGATATAATCTTCGACAAATTCCTTCTGGATGTCGAGGATATAGGCCTTGGATGCTCCTGTCTTATATGCCTTTTCTTCAATTTCTGCGAAATCTTCTTTCTGACCCGCGTTGCAGCAAACGGCGATAACCTCGCAGTCGTATTGCTCCTTGAGCCATGTCAAAATAATTGATGTGTCCAGTCCTCCGGAATAAGCGAGGACGATTTTCTGCTTAGCCATAAGTTCCCTCCGTGTATAAATATCCTTAAATCTGAATAACAATTAAAAACAAGGTCTATTATACTACTAAAAAACAAAAATGCAATAGGTATTTTGTGATTTTTTATATAAAATCGAAAATAAATTTTCACAAGTATGAATAAAAATACTTGATATGCGGGGCGAATAGGTGTATAATGCAAAAATGGTGAATAAAAAAGGGCGGTTATGCATGAAATGATGCATAACGCACGAATAATTATACGATAAAAGCATAAAAAGCTGCAATGAAGTATAAAAAGTATAAAAAGTATAAATAAGAAGTATAAGCAGTATAGGATGTAAAAAAGTATAAAATGAAAGCAATATATATAAAAGAAAAAAGGAGACAAAATGAAAGGAAAGTTATATCTTGCGGATGGCAGCTTTTATGAGGGCGAGGGCTTCGGAGCGGAGGCAACTTGCGCCGGAGAGCTTGTTTTTAACACTTCCATGACAGGCTATCAAAAAATCCTCACCGACCCATCCTATTGCGGCCAGATCATAACCATGACCTATCCGCTCATCGGTAACTACGGAATCAATGGCGAGGATAACCAGTCCGACAAAATCTATGCATCAGGCCTTGTAGTCAAGGAGGTCTGCGCATCGCCCTCAAACTATCGCTTGGAAAAATCGCTAGAAGCCTGGCTCAAGGAAATGGGAATCCCCGGGATAGCAAATATTGACACCCGCCAGCTCACAAAGAGGATCAGAAAGCAGGGAACGGTAAAATGCGTGATTTCAACAGAGGATAAGAGCCAAGCAGAGCTTGCAAAGCTTTGCGAAGAAAGCAGCCTGCGAGGGGGCTATATGAAGGAAGCATCCTGGGCAGAGGCGAAATATCCGGATTATGAATCCTGCCCGGACGGAAAATACAGGGTTGCTGTTCTTGACTTTGGTATAAAAAAATCGATATTAGACGATCTTGAAGCCTGCGGCTGCGCGATCAAGATTTTCCCTTACGGATTCAGCGCAGAAGAGGTGCTCGCAAGCAAGCCTGACGGGGTGTTCCTCTCTAACGGCCCGGGAGATCCTGCAGAGGCCAAAGAAGCAATAGAAGAGGTCAAAAAGCTCATGCAGGCATCCCGCGCAGACGGCAAGGCCCTGCCGATGTTTGGTATCTGTCTCGGGCATCAGATTCTTGCTCTGGCAGCAGGCGGAGAGACATATAAACTGAAGTACGGGCACCGCGGCGGCAACCACGGCGTATATAATAAAGAAACAGATCGCAGCTATATCACATCCCAAAACCACGGATATGCGGTCAAGGCCGAGAGCATGATCCTAAAGAATATGGACGTAACCGAGGTCAATTTGAACGACAAGACGGTAGAGGGCATGAAACACCGCCAGAGGCCGATATTCTCGGTTCAGTACCATCCGGAGGCAAGCCCCGGGCCTTGCGACAGCAAATATTTATTCGAAAAATTTACCGAACTTATGAAAGCGTGAGAAGGAAGCTACAGAAATGACGAAAAATCAGATAAAAAAAGTTTTAATAATCGGTTCCGGCCCCATCATAATCGGCCAGGCGGCAGAATTTGACTACGCAGGGACCCAGTGCTGCAAGGCGATCCGCGAGGAGGGCATCGAAACTGTGCTCATCAACAGCAACCCTGCCACGATCATGACAGACCGGGGGATCGCAGATAAGATATATATCGAGCCGCTTACGGCGGAGGCCGTGGAGGCGATTCTTCGGAAGGAAAGACCGGATGGGATCCTCGCAGGCTTTGGCGGACAGACGGGGCTTAACCTTGCGATGGAGCTTGACGAAAAGGGCGTGCTCGCCGAGCTTGGCATAGAGCTCCTTGGGATTAACAAGGAAGCGATCGAAAAGGCAGAGGATCGCGAGAAGTTCAAGGCTCTGATGGAAGAAATCGGAGAGCCGGTCCCCTCATCTGCAATCGCAACGAGCCTCTATGAGGCAAAGAAAATCGCATGTGAGATAGGATTTCCTGTGATAATAAGACCGGCTTTTACGCTCGGAGGAACAGGCGGCGGAATCGCAAAGGACGATGCAGAGCTTGAAAAGCTCGCGTGGCGCGGCATCGAAAAGAGCGCCATCGGGCAGGTCCTCATCGAAAAGTCCGTGGCAGGCTGGAAGGAAATCGAGTATGAGGTGATTCGCGACCGCAAGGACAATTGCATAATCATCTGCTCCATGGAAAATCTCGATCCCGTGGGAGTCCACACAGGAGACAGCATCGTCGTTGCCCCAACCCAGACCCTGGCAGACCACGAATATCAGATGCTCAGAAACGCATCGCTAAAGATCATACGCGCTCTCAAGATCGAAGGAGGCTGCAACGTTCAATTTGCACTCGACCCAAAATCCGACGAATATATAGTAATCGAGGTAAATCCGCGTGTGAGCCGCTCTTCTGCCCTCGCATCGAAGGCGGCGGGATATCCGATCGCAAAGATCGCCGCAAAGATCGCATTGGGATATAGCCTCGAAGAGCTAAAGAATTATATAACAGAAGAATCCAGCGCATTATTTGAACCTACAATGGACTATTGCGTTGTGAAATTCCCAAAATGGCCATTCGACAAGTTCCGCACCGCCTCCAGAAAGCTGGGAACCCAGATGAAGGCAACAGGAGAAGTCATGTCGATTTGCAGGAGCTTTGAGAGCGCGCTCCTAAAGGCTATCACATCGCTTGAGGTGAAGTGCGACGGACTGAGAGTTCCCTATGTCTCAGGCCTTGATGATGAGGCTCTTTGCGAAAAGCTCCTGGCATGCGACGATGAGCGCATATTCGTAATCGCAGAGCTCCTCCGCCGCGGAGCAATGAGTGCAGAAGAAATCAACGAAAAGACGATGATCGACCCTTGGTTCATAGCCAAGATAGAAAATATCGTCGAAATGGAAAATAAACTGGCAAATGATCCCGTTAGCCCGGAGCTGATCGCAGAAGCCGAGAAGATGGGATTCACAGACTCCGAGATACTTGCGCTCACCGGAATGAAAAGCGAGGCGCTCCGGGATCTTCGCGACTATAACGGAATTTATCCGGTATATAAGATGGTAGATACCTGCGCAGGCGAATTTGAGGCGGCAACTCCATATTATTATTCATGCTTTGACTCCGAGGACGAATCGCAGCCGACGGATAGGCCAAAGGTGCTGGTGGTAGGCTCAGGCCCCATCAGAATCGGCCAGGGCATAGAATTTGACTATTGCTGCGTGCAGGGCGTATGGGCTCTCGGCGAGCTTGGATATGAATCGATCATAATAAATAACAATCCGGAGACCGTAAGCACGGACTTTGATACGGCAGATAAGCTCTATTTTGAGGCGCTTCATGTTGACGATGTGATGAACGTAATCAAAAAGGAGCGGCCATATGGGGTCGTGCTTCAGCTCGGCGGACAGACGGCGCTGAACCTTGCGGAGGGACTTTCGGAGCGAGGCATTCGCATACTCGGAACAAGCAACCGCTCGATAGACCTGGCAGAAGACAGAGAAAAATTCTCAGAGCTCCTGAAAAAGCTTGGCATCCCGGCCCCGCAAGGCGGAGCGATCACCCGCGCAGGAGATGCAGCTGCAATCACTGAGAGGCTCGGCTACCCGCTGATCGTGCGTCCGTCGTTTGTCATCGGCGGCAGGGCAATGCAGGTGGTATATAATGACGAGGAGCTATATAAATATCTAAAGGAAGCCGTTTCGCTCTCCGAGGAGCATCCTGTGCTTATAGACAAATATGTCGAGGGCATAGAGTTTGAGATAGACGCGGTAGGCGACGGATGCGACCTGCTCGTGCCCGGAGTTATGCAGCATATCGAGCGCACAGGCGTTCATTCCGGCGACAGCATCTCGGTATATCCTGCATATTCTCTTCCTAACGAAGTTGTCGATAAGGCGGCAGAATATACCAGAAAAATCGCAGAAGCCCTTTCGGTTTGCGGCCTGATGAACGTGCAATATGTTTATGACGGCAAGGAGATTTATGTTATAGAGGTCAATCCTCGCGCTTCCCGTACCGTGCCTATCCTCAGCAAGGTCACGGCAGTTCCGATGGTAAAGATTGCGATGGCGGTTATGCTCGGGCAGAGATTAGCGGATCTTGAGTGGGGCACGGGACTTTATCGCAAGTCAGGATATTTTGCCGTAAAGGTACCGGTATTTTCAAACGCAAAGCTCACGAACGTGGACGTTGCGCTGGGGCCTGAGATGCGCTCCACGGGCGAAGTGCTGGGCCTGGATAAGGATCTGGACATGGCATTATATAAAGGGCTTGCCTCCGCCGGAACGAGGATTTTCACATCAGGCGGCATCTATATCTCGCTGCGCGACCACGACAAGACAAACAAGGCAGCGGAGCTTATGAAACAGTATGCAGAAGAAGGATTCACAATCTATGCATCCGCAGGAACCTGCAAGTTCCTAAACGATAGAGGGATTCCTTGCAGCGTGGTGCCATTCAGTGATGTTGGCAAGATGATCGGAGAAGAAATCCAGGTGATACTCAACGTGCCGCAGGTAACCAACAAGATCTCGACTGATATGTTCCCGCTTCGTAGACAGGCGATAGAAAAGGGGCTTCCTGTTCTGACCTGCATGGACACAGCAGGTGCCTACCTTGCGGCGCTCAAGCTCAAGAAGGCAGGCGTAAAACCGCAATATCATGCGATTTTCGGGGCATGAACATCTCGCATTGAACCGAAGCTGAATAGATGCTTAATCGAAGATGAATCGAGCTTTACAAAAATAAAAGAAAAGAAGGCTAAAATAATCCGAAAAACCCTTGACAACGCCGACACAGTAGAGTATAATCTTTATTGTTGTCGGCGATGTTAGTTTGTCGGCAAGAAGCGTTCCGAGGTAGCTCAATGGTGGAGCAGGCGGCTGTTAACCGCAAGGTCGAGGGTTCGAGCCCCTCCCTCGGAGCCATTTTTTACGGTTTTCTTGTGCCCGAAAGGGGCGAGAACCCGAGAATGTAGAAAAAGTATTATTTGCGCCGGAATGGCGGAATTGGCAGACGCACAGGACTTAAAATCCTGCGATCCTTACCGATCGTACCGGTTCGACCCCGGTTTCCGGCACCAAATTATTTCTTGTCGGACCGAAAACGGGAGATACTTGCCGGGGAAACAACATAATAACATAATATTGATATCGCGGGGTAGAGCAGTTGGTAGCTCGTCGGGCTCATAACCCGGAGGTCGAAGGTTCAAGTCCTTTCCCCGCAACCACGAAACTTTGGCGCTCAGAGAAATCTGGGCGCTTTTTGTAATATAAATCTCGCATTTCTTGCCAATTTGAACTGCTATACTAAAAGTTGAACGGAACTGCCATACTAAAAGCGGGCGGAGGGGTAATTCCCGATCCTGCTTGCACAAATTGAACTGCTATACTAAAAGCGGGCGGTAGGGGTAATTCACGCGCCCTACTTGCATAAATGCCCATATATGAAAATTCATACTAGTTGACAAATCGGCATGGGGGGGGGGTATTATAATGATAAGAGATTTGTGCACTGGTCAACAAAAAGTAGACACGCATCTTCAAAAAGTAGACACGAGGGGGG
>CAVCFO010000027.1:0-23386 GCA_963601575.1 bacterium | reverse complement strand
AGGTTCTCTGTGCTGTCCCAACCTACGCTTTCTTCCTTGCAAGGGCGCAGTGTCTTACGGATTGGCTTGTTTGCCTCCACAATGGCAGCTTTTTTGCCCACCCAGGTAAACTCATAGGCTTCATCGCCCTCCAGCACATCGCCGGACAGCATCTGTCTCAGCAGGTCAAAGTTAATGGCCTTCTTCGGCTTGCCTTCTGCATCCTTCGTCTCCGTAATGCAATTCGGAAACAGTGCCCCGATTTTCTCTATATTCTGTGCGGTCATATCAACCGATTCCATGCGCATTTTGTCCATATTAAAAGCCCTTTCTTTATCTTCGCTTCCAGCGCAGCTATCTGCTTCTCCAGTTGCTCACGCTGCTTCTGCTACCAACACTTTGCTTCCACGTGCATGGTAAAATTATAGCACTTTTTTGCTTCTCCGTAAAGACATACTATAGTTTAAGCAGAACCATCCTTAGTCCTTTCCCTAGTTCTGCCGGGAGTTATCTTGCGCTTGTAAATGCTAAAATTTAGCAAAATCGTAGCCACAAAAAAACCGGCTTGCGCCGGTCTTTCCTTGCCCATTATACCAATTTCCCCTTCTGTTACTTTATATTATCATAAAGTCCCACAAGCGGAGAATATAAGCATAATACAGGTGATCATAAGTAATGGCAGTAAGTTTTTCATTTCATATTCCTCCTTGTGCATAATTTATATATTTTGTTAAGGGCTTATTATCTGACCCTCTCATAATATACTCTGCATAGGAGGTCGAAAGGTTACACGGTTTTTGTGCCATTACACAATTTTTCGAAAAATTTTTACTGGACCGATTTCTCCGGATTTTCTGCGGATTTTCTCCGGTTTTCTACCATCAAATTCGGAGCAAAATCATGTAGCAAATCGTTCCCAGCGCAAGGCTAAGGAAGGTATTATGCTTCAGCTTATAGCTCAGCGCTGTTACGGCAATTCCGATTAGCTGCCGGATTCCGACTCCCATAAGATCCGACGGGGCATCCTTTAGGCAATAGACAATCAGCACCGCCATGACGGATGCCGGAAGAATATCTCCCAGGTCTTTCATCAGCCTTGGAAGCTCCCTTTCGCCCCGAAATACGAGAAATGGAAAGGCTCTCAGTCCAAATGTCACAAGCCCCATCAGCAAAATGATGAAAATTGCATAATAATTCAGGTTCATTTGCTTTCCTCCCCCTTTCTTTCGTCCCGCTTAATCATCAAAATAAGCATCGCCGAGGTTATGAGAAGCGCAGGAAGCATGAAGGAGCCTGCGTCAAAGATGAAGAGGCAGAAAATTGCAACCGCAAGCCCCAGCAGCGCGGGTCTGTGATCTGCCTGCTCCTCCCACTGGTTCATGAACAGGATTACAAACAGCGCCGTCATGCAAAAGTCGATTCCCGTAAGATCATATGGGATGAGCTGCCCGATGATTCCTCCCGCGGCACTTGCAAAGATCCAGTAGCATCTGCTATAAAGAGCGATTCTGTAGAGTAGCTCTGCCCGGCTAGGCGCATCCTTTGGCACGGAGCAGTTAAGAGCATAGGTTTCGTCTGTCATCGTCCTTATCATAAAAAGCTTGCGCTTTCCCATGCTTCGAAACTCGTCTATGAATGAAATGCTATAAAAAGTATGCCGCGAGTTCATAAGAAGCGCCGCCAGAGTGATGGTTATAACCGATGCCCCGCTGCTAAGGAGGGTAATCAAGAGAAACTGAAATGCTCCGGTATAAACAGCTGCGCTTGCAAGGAGCGAGTAATACCATGCAAAGCCCGCATTTTCCATCATCATGCCATAAGCCGTGCCTATAAAAAAATAGCTGCACATAATTGGAATCGTCTTTATAAATGCCTCTTTTCTTACTTCCTTTAGGTTTTCTTTTGTCATGCCTATCGCCGTCCTGTCCTTAGTTTATCCTATAAAATTTATCCGCTAAAATGGGCGGAGCTGCCTGCACAGTTGATTGAATCAATCGACCGGACCGGCAGCTCCTTATGATAGAATTTTAAGTATATCTATTTATGTTTCTGCATATAATCCGCATTTTCTCCGGAAATTATGCTGTCGGGTTGGCAGCCTTTGGAAGTCTGTCCATGATGTCCTGCATCAGGCTGTCTGTGCATGGAAGAGCGTCAACCACTGCGCCGCCATCTACAACAACCAGCTTCGCTTCGCTTGTAGGAGCGATTGCGCCGCCAAGAACCTCGCCGACCTCTGCATATTTATATGCCGGAACCGTGTCGCACATCTCAACGGAAATATCTTCTTCTGTATCCCATCCGAACTCAACTTCGAATACGCTTGCGATCTCTGCAGCAACTTCCCAGTTGGTGAAGAGGATATCTTCGTCGATTGCTGCACTTACAGGCTGAAGTCTTCTCTCGGTATTGGTATAAGTACCGTCAGCACTCGCAAATCCCGTTCCAGGGATTACTACGTTAGCCTTTTCAGCAAGTTCCGTCATATGCGTATCGCATACCGCAAGGAATTCGAGTCCTGTTGTGTCGATATCTGCATTTTCGCCGAATACTAACAGAGCCTTCACGCCTTCCAATGCTTCCTTGCCTGCGGTGATTCCCATGTCGATAAGGCCCTGAGAATTGTTCTTCGGCTTAACCATGAGGATACCGTTTCTCGGCGAGCCGATGTGGCCGGAAAGCATTGCGATGTCGCCCACAAGTTTTGCGCCGTCTACAGTCAGGAAGTTCTGCTGGTAAACGATCATAGCCTTCTTAGCCCCAAGGTAAGCATCTGCGATAGCCTTAGCTTCCTCTGAAACCTTAACGTTTGCAAGGGATGCTGCAAATTCGTCGTAGCCTGCTACTTTCTTTGCCTTGCCGCTGCCCGCGATAGCCTTTGCGATTTCCTTGAGGAATCCGAGGTCGTTTTCGCCGTTGCAAACTTTGATTACATTTGCGCCGGCTTCTGCAGCCTGTTTCATCTTGAGAGCGATAACTCTGGAATCGTTGTCTTCAAAGCCAACTCTTAAGATTACATTGGTGGAAAGAAGCTCGTCGATGGTGTTCGGGGAAGCGTCGAAGCCAAGAACTTCGGCAAGTCCGTTTGCACGGTTATTCATGCAAAGAACCTTTGCTCCCATAACGTCTGCCATCTTCTTCATGGCATAAGCTTCTTCGTTTGTATATCTGTCGGAAATTGCAACCGCGATTGCGCCTTTTCCGTATTTTGCACCGATGCTTTGCATTCTCTTTGCTACGAGAACCGTTGCTTCGTGATAATCGGATTCTCTGAATCTGCCGTCTTCCTTTACGAGCGGATCTTCGATCTTGCCCTCAAGCACGGAGCAGTCAAATCCCCATTTGCCCTTGCCGCAAAGAAGTCCTTTGTTTACAACGCCATCCTTATCAGGATTTGCCTTGATGAGGAGATCGCCATAGGATTCGAGTTTGAGCGAGCAGCCAACGGAGCAATATGAGCAGGTGGTTTCCGTAACATCGGCAGCAAGCGGAGTTTCTTTGATCATGGAAGTCTTTTCCTGGAGCGCGCCGGTAGGACATACGCTTACGCACTGACCACAGGAAATACATCCGGATTCGATGAGCGGTTTTTCCATATTCGGCTTGACAACCGTGTCAAATCCTCTGTGAACAAGTCCCAAAGCGCCAACGCCCATAACCTCGTCGCAGACTCTTACGCAAAGTCCGCAAAGGATACACTTGTTCGGATCTCTTACGATGAACGGATGAGCGTCTTCGTATTCGATTGTATTCTTGTCTCCTGCAAATCTTTCAGGTTTTACTTCGTACTGGTTTGCAAAGTCGATGAGCTTACATTCGAAATAGTCGTGGCATCCGCATTCAAGGCATCTTGAAGCCTCAGCCATAGCCTGCTCTTCTGTATATGCGCAAGGGATAACCTCGCTGAAGTTGTCCTTTCTTTCTTCCGGACTAAGCTGCGGAAGCGTCGGTCTGCAGAGTCTTTCTCTGTCTTCGAAAGTCTTTTCTGTGATATCGTCTCTTTCTACGAAGAAAGGTTTTTCGTATTTGATTTCTTCGCCGTCAAGGTAAGCGTCGATGATGTCTGATACCTTGCGAGCGTCTGCGATTGCTTCTACCGCGATGGAAATCTTGTCGTTACCGCAGTCGCCGCCTGCGAATACACCCGGAATGCTTGTCATGAATGTTTCAGGGTCATAAGCGATAGCATTCTTTCTGGTCTTGTCGCAGTCGAAGATAGAAGCGTCAACTGCCTGTCCGATGGCAAGGATCATGGTGTCGATAGCAAGAGTCTCGGTCTTTCCCTCAACAGGAACAGGTTTTCTTCTGCCGGAAGCGTCCGGTTCGCCAAGTTCCATAACCTGAAGGATAACTTCCTTGACATGGCCGTTCTCGTCCTTTACAACCTCAAGCGGGTTGGTCAGGTTCTTGAAGATTACGCCTTCTTCTTCAGCTTCTTCGATTTCTACCATATCGGCAGGCATCTCGTCCTTTGTTCTTCTATAAATATTATAAACTTCCTTCGCGCCGAGTCTTACAGCCGTTCTGCAAGCGTCCATTGCGGTGTTGCCGCCGCCGACGATAGCAACCTTTTCGCCCATGCCGATTTCTTCGTTTCTGACAACTTTTCTGAGGAAATCGATACCGCCGATAACGCCCTCTGCGTCTTCGCCCTTGCAGCCAACACCTGTGGAAACCCACGCACCGATTCCGAGAAGAACCGCATCGAAGTCAGCCTTGATTGTCTCAAACGGAATATCCTCACCAATCTTTGTATTCGTGATGATTTCAACGCCCATCATTTCGATAGTTGCGATTTCTTCGTCGAGAACAGCCTTCGGAAGCCTGTATTCTGGGATGCCATATCTAAGCATACCGCCTGCCTTTGGCATTGCTTCGAAGATGGTTACTCTGTGTCCCATCTGTCTGAGGAAATATGCCGCAGAAAGTCCCATTGGGCCGCCGCCGATGATGGCAACGCTCTTTCCGGTATCTTCTTCGCACTCAGGGATGAATCTGTCGCCGTCAAGGTCGTTATCCGCAACGAATCTCTTGAGCTGCTGAATCGAAATAGGCTCGTCCACAAGTCCTCTTCTGCAAGCTTCTTCGCAAGGATGCGGGCAAACTCTGCCCAGAGCCGCAGGCAGCGGAATCTTGTCCTTTACAAGTTCAAGAGCGGCCTCAAATTCGCCGTTTGCGATAAGTCCTACATATCCTTGGCAGTCTGTCTTTGCAGGGCAAGCCAGCACGCAAGGAGGTCTGCAATCACCTGTGTGGTTTGAAAGCAGAAGTTCAAGGTTGGTCTTTCTTGACTCGATGACTCTGTCCGTATTTGTATTAACGATCATTCCCGGAGCGATCTCTGTCGCGCAAGCTTTGCACAGCTTCGGATTTCCGTCCACTTCGCACATACAAAGGCCGCAGGAACCGTAAATTTTTGTTCTTTCGTCGTAGCAAAGAGTTGGAATGAAAATATCATTTTCTCTGGCAACTTCAAGAATAGTTTGTCCGGCAAAACCTGTAACTTCTTTGCCGTTTATGTTTAATCTATATTTGTTCATTACCTTTTCCTCCCCTCTATTTCTTCTCGATTGCGCCAAATTTGCAGGTTTCTAAGCACTTGCCGCATTTGATGCATTTTTCTTTGTCGATAACGTGCTGTCCCTTGACTTCGCCGGAAATAGCGCCGACAGGGCATTTGCGTGCGCAAGCCGTGCAGCCCTTGCATGCGTCTGTAATCGAGTAGGTTACGAGAGCCTTGCAGGATTTTGCGGTACATTTGTGGTTATAGATATGGTCTTCGTACTCGTTTCTAAAGTACTTGATCGTAGTAAGTACAGGGTTCGGAGCCGTCTGACCAAGTCCGCAGAGGGAACCGTCTTTGATCTTTCCTGCCAGTTCTTCCAAAAGCTCGATATCTCCGTCTCTGCCTTCGCCATTTGTGATTCTTTCGAGGATTTCGAGCATTCTCTTTGTACCGATACGGCAGTAATTGCACTTGCCGCAGGATTCGTCACGGGTGAAGTTGAGGAAGTATCTTGCCATGTCAACCATACAGGTGTCTTCGTCCATTACGATCATACCGCCGGAACCTACGATTGCGCCTGTTTTGTTGATGTCTTCATAAGTAACAGGTGTGTCGATGAGGTGCGCCGGGATACATCCGCCGGACGGACCGCCCATCTGAACAGCCTTGAACTGTCTGTCGTTCTTGATGCCTCCGCCGATGCCGAAAAGAACTTCTCTGAGGGTCATGCCCATAGGTACTTCTACGAGGCCGCCTTTCTTGATCTTTCCTGCAAGAGCGAATACCTTTGTGCCCTTGGAAGCCTCTGTGCCGAACTTGCCAAAAGCAGCTCCGCCGTTAAAGATGATCCAAGGAACGTTTGCCAGTGTTTCTACATTGTTGATGTCTGTTGGTTTCTGCCAGAAGCCCTTTGCTGCCGGGAACGGCGGTTTGAGCCTTGGCATACCTCTTTCGCCCTCAAGGGATGCGATAAGAGCTGTCTCTTCGCCGCATACGAAAGCGCCTGCGCCTGCTTTGATATAAATATCAAAGTCAAAGCCGCTTCCGAAAATGTTTTTGCCAAGATATCCTCTTTCTCTTGCCTGAGCCATTGCAATTTCAAGTCTCTTGATAGCAAGCGGATACTCCGCACGACAGTAGATAACGCCCTGGGATGCGCCCATTGCATAACCGCCGATAATCATGCCTTCAAGGAGCGAATGAGGGTCGCCTTCCAGAACGGAACGGTCCATGAATGCGCCCGGATCTCCTTCGTCGGCATTACATACCAAATATTTTTCTTTTCCCGGGCTCTGCTTTGCGGCATTCCACTTGAACCATGTAGGGAAGCCTGCGCCGCCTCTGCCTCTGAGTCCGGAAATCTTGATTTCCTCGATAACTTCTTCCGGTTTCATCGATTTGAGAACCTTTTCGATAGCCTTGTAGCCGTCTACCGCAAGGTATTCGTCGATGTTTTCCGGATTGATAATTCCGCAGTTTCTGAGAACTACTCTCTGCTGTTTGCCTATAAACTGCTTGTCTTCTTCTGTGATTGCAAGATCCTCGCAAACCTTGTGATTTACAAGGTGGCTTTCAACGATCTGTTCTGCCTTGTCCGGCTGAACCTTGACATATCTTGTCATTTCGCCGTTGTCATCATACACGTCTACGATAGGTTCCAGATAGCATGTGCCTACGCATCCTACCGTTCCAACCTCAACGCTAAGACCTTTTTCGGCGATCAATTTTTCCAATGCGGCAACCGTCTTTTTCGCGCCGGTAGCAATGCCGCAGCTGCCTTGTCCAACTACTACTCTCATACTATGTACCTCCTATGCTCTTTCTCTGATTTCGGCGAGAATCTGGGTAACTTTGTCCTTTGTAAGGTTGCCATAAGTCTCGTCTCCCTCAGCGCTTTTTACCATCATTACCGGAGCAAGGGAGCAGCATCCGAGGCAGGCTACGTTGTTAAGCGTGAAAATGCCGTCTTCGGTAGTTTCGCCGTCCTTAATTCCGAGATACTCGCAAACAGCTTCTTCTATGATTTCCGAGCCGTTTACGTGGCAAGCGGTACCCTGGCAAAGCATGATGAGATACTTGCCGATAGGCTGAAGTCTAAACTGCGCATAAAATGTTGCAACGCCATAAATCTTCGCCGGCTTGATTCCGGTTGCGTCGGATATATAGTTTATCGTGTCGATCGACAGATAACCATAGATATCCTGAGCTTTTTGGAGGATAGTAATCAAACTACCCGGTACTTTTGCATATTGATCCAAAACAGGCTGCAGATCCTTGAACTGCTCTTTCCTCTTTTCGGCACAATTGCAATTACATGTTTTTTCACTCATTTTTTTGCACCTCTTAAATTTTATATAATACATCCTTTTGGGACATTATTAACGATGCTGTTACTCGGTCTTCTCATCCTCCGAGCCTTCTTCTTCAGCAGCTTTTGGCGGCATAATATATATCTTTACCCGCTCAATTCTTCTGTCCTGTATAGCCATGATCTTGAACTGATAGTTTTCGAATTCGATTATCCTTCCAACATCATCTTCGTCAGGGATTTCTCCCAATATGTCAATGATAAAGCCTCCGATGGTCTCGCTTGTCTCGGAAACGAGGTTGATTCCGAGCTCTTCGTCCAGGTCATCAAGGTCTACGTCTCCGTCTACGAGATAAATATTATCGTCAACTTTGTCAATTATTTCTTCTTCTTCGTCATATTCGTCGTCAATGTCACCCACAACCTGCTCGATTATGTCTTCCATGGTTACAATTCCGCTGAATCCGCCATATTCGTCAATCAAAATTGCAATCTGCTGTTTTGCGGCCTGCATTTCGTAGAGCAGCGAGTCTATATTCTTGGTTTCCGGCACAAAATACGCCTTTCTGATGATGGAGGCGATATCCACCCCGTCAAAGCCTTTTTCCCATGCCTGAATCAAATAGTCTTTTATATGCAAAATGCCGATGATATTGTCGGTTTCGCCCTTGCATACCGGTATCCTGGAATATCTCATGGTCATAAGGTCGTTAAGATATTCTTCCGGAGGATCTTCGATATCAATGACAAAAACATCGGTACGCGGGGTCATGATCTCATAGGCGAGTTTATCATCAAAGGCGAAGATTGAGTTGATCATCTTCTTGCCTTCTTCCTTGAGAATACCGGATTCCTGTCCTGCCTCAAGCATGGACATAACTTCTTCTTCGAGCTGCTGGGAATCATCTTCCCTATGCGTTACCTTCTTCCAAAATTTTTTTAGATTTCCGTCTTTGCTGCCCTTGCTACTGGGCCCGCCGCCTAAATCATTTGACATTTGTTTTCTCCTTTTTCTTACGAAGCATAAAATTTTCGCCTACCGGCTCTGCCATTTTTATTTTCAAAATCTGCTGAGGATGCGGCGCCGAGTCGATGGGATTTCCCTCCTCGTCATACATCTGGCTTAGTTTCTGCACAAAATAGTCCTGTCCCGGTCCGAAAACTTCGATTTCGTCTCCTATAACCATCTTGTTTCTCTGTTCCACCGTGGCAAAGCCTGTTTCAGGGTCATAGTCTTTCACAAGGCCTGTGAATATATAGTCCCTAGTATATGCGCTGGTACGGTAGTTCTGGTCTTTGTTCGTAGGATTGTTGAAATAAAAGCCCGTGGTAAATTCCCTGTGGCTTACTTTTTTCATTTCATCCATCCATTCCTGCTTGAACCGGTATTGTTCAGGGTCCTTGCAATATGCGTCGATGGCCTTTCTGTAGGCAGAGATTATTGTCGCAACATAGAAAATGCTCTTCATCCTGCCTTCGATTTTAAGTGATGATATCCCCGATTCTATAAGCTCTGGGATATGCTCGATCATGCATAGATCCCGCGAATTGAGTATATATGTGCCTCTGTCATCTTCCTCTATCGGATAATACTGCCCCGGCCTCTGCTCTTCCACCAAGGCGTATTTCCAGCGGCAAGGGTGTGCACACATCCCCTGGTTTGCGTCTCTTTCTATCATAAAGTTGCTGAGAAGGCACCTTCCGGAATATGAAATGCACATCGCTCCGTGAACGAAAGCCTCATATTCCAGGTCTTTGGGTGTATTTTGCCTGATCTTGGCAATTTCCCCAAAGCTAAGCTCTCTTGCAAGGACGATGCGGCGTATACCGATATTATACCAGAAATTTGCCGTCTGATAATTGGTCATATTTGCCTGAGTGCTTAGATGTATCTCCGCCCCCGGAATAATCTCCTGTATCAGCATAATTATCCCCGGATCGCTTACGATAAAAGCATCGACTCGTAGCTCTCTTATCTTTGCAAGATACTCTCTGAGGGGCTGTATATCCCTGTTGTGGGCGAAAATGTTTATGGTAAGGTAGCATTTTGCGCCACGCGCGTGGGCAAATTCAATGCCTTCTGCCATCTCATCAAAGCTGAGGTTTCCTGCACCGGCTCTGAGGGAAAAGCACTCGCCTCCGAAATATACGGCGTCCGCCCCATATAGGACTGCAATCTTTAGTTTTTCCAAATCTCCCGCAGGAGCAAGCAATTCTGGTTTTTTCATAAAATTCTGTCTATTAGTCTATTTCTATTTCAGCCTTGTGAGGGCAAGTCCGTCGCCTACCGCAATCACACTGCTGTAAAATCGGGGATCCTGATGTATAAAATCAAGAAATTCCCGCATCTTTCTTATATTCGTCTTATATTTTCCGCTTGGGTCATAGCTGTCATCTGCAACCCTCCCCCGAAAGAGGACATTGTCCGATATTATCACGGCCCGGCTGCTGCAAAGGGGCAATGCGCTTTCCAAAAAGCGCTTGTAGTGGCTTTTCGCCGCGTCTATGAACACGAAGTCAAAGGGCGCCTTGCCATCTTCCCGGAGCCTATTTATAACTTCTTCACCGTCGCCTACGAAAATTTTGACCTTATCCCGGTAGCCGAGGTTTTTCACATTTTCTGCTGCAATCTCAGCCATTTCCAGATTTTTCTCTATGGTATAAACCGCAGCCCCCGTAAGCTCTGCAAAGAACATCGCAGAATATCCCACCGCGCATCCGATTTCGAGAATCCGCTTCGGTTTTGCTATTCCAAGAAAAGTTGCAAGGAAGCTTTCGGTTTCCTTGAGTATAATGGGAACCTCCTCAGCCTCGGCATCGCGCCTTAGCCTTGCGAGGTCCTCTGTCAGCGGCTCGTAGAATCCGTTTATATAATCAGTTATAATATCATTTGTTATGTTTCTTTCCGATTCTATCATAATTCTGCCATAGTATATCAGTATATCGAATATATCATAAAATTTCGTCTAAAGCCCTATAAACTCAGCTATGCGCCGCGCTGTAGGCTTTGCTATATGCAGCCTTGTCCTTCTCGAACTGAGCGGCATCCGATGAGAAGTTCATGCTTCCATCAAGCTTTTCGCTTACCACGAAGTACAGATAGTCCGCGTCCTCCGGATAAAATGCGGCTTTGATTGAGGCAAGTCCCGGAGAACAGATCGGCCCCGGAATGTTGTCATATAAATATGTATTGTATGGGTTATCAATGGAAATGTCCGCATAGGTCAGATTATCCTTTTGATATCCAAGTATATATTGAACAGTTGAACACATCTGGAGTTTCATCCCTTTTTCCAGTCTGTTATAAATAACTGCCGAAACAAGGGGTCTTTCCTCGTCCAAAACTGTTTCTCTCTCGATTATCGATGCGTATTTTATAACGTCTCTTAGCTGAAAACCGGCTTCGGTATTGAGATAGTCGCCATATTTTCTCAGTGTTGTGCTGTCATACGCCTCTAAGAACTCCTTGAAAATGCCCTCAAATACGTCTTTGTTGAACTGGCTGAGCATTACATCTATGACTTCCTCCTCGGAAGCCCCCTCTGCCACATAGTATGTATTCGGCATGAGATAGCCCTCTAAATAGTTGTCAGCAAGGCTTTCGCGCATTGCGTCCTCATATGAGGCATATCTTAGGAATTCGTATTTGTCGAACCATTTTTTGTCTTTTACTTCGTTCTCGAAGTTTTCTTTTGTGCCCATACCTTGAGATACGAGCTTTTCTATGGTCTGTTCTATTGTTAGACCTTCGGGCACAGTAAATACCGCCATGCTGACCTTGCCGCCTACCAAAATGTCGGCAATCGTCTCAAAATCCATGGCTGCCGAAAGGGCATAAGTCCCTGCCTTGAACTGGCTGTCATAGCCCTTCATCTTCGACCAAAGGCTAAATTCCGATGCTTTGTCGATAATATTATTTTCTTCTAGCATCATCGCTATGCTGTCTGCGGTGGAGCCTGTCGGAATCTCAATGCTTACCATCGTCTGCTCAGTTTCGTCCAGGGGCTTTCCCATGCCCGCAAAGGAGATTCCGATTACCGCTATTGCGATAACAAGTATTGCTGCTGTAACTATAAGTAATTTTTTCTTCAAATCCGTTTCCTTTTTAATTAAATTAGCTTTTCATTTGCAAATTATCACTACCGAGCCCTCCCCCGCGCATAGGCGATAAGCTACTTCGCCCGTCTATAACCTTTCGGAGCGCTTATCAAGCCTTCAGCGCCGAGAGTTTGCTCGCGTAACGAATAAATTTTGCTTCAGCTTTTACTTGGATCTGCCAAGGTATTCTCCTGTCCTTGTGTCGATCTGGATCTTTTCTCCTGTTTCGATGAAGATAGGAACCTGAACAACCGCGCCTGTTTCAACTGTTGCAGCCTTTGTAACGTTGGTTGCTGTGTTGCCCTTTACGCCAGGTTCTGTTTCGATTACTTCAAGGTCAACAAAGTTCGGAGCTTCTACGAGGAAAGCGTTACCCTGGAAGAACTTAACTGTTGCTTCGTCGTTTGGTCTCATGAACTTGATCGCTTCTTCAACCTGGTCTTTTCCGAGAGGAATCTGCTCATAAGTCTCTGGGTCCATGAAATAATAAAGATCGTCCATATCATAGAGATATTGCATCTTCTTCGTTTCGATGATTGCTTCCTCGAACTTGTCGTCCGGGTTGAAAGCTTCTTCTCTGGTGGCTCCTGTGATGATGTTTCTGTACTTTGTTCTTACGAAAGCCGCGCCCTTGCCCGGTTTTACATGTAAGAAATCGAGTACAACATGAGGCTCTCCGTTAATCTGGAATGTTCTGCCTTTTCTGAAATCGCTAGCATAAATCATTTTTTATCTCTCCAATCTTTTTTAATTCGTGCTTTTATATTTTAGAGCTTTTCTACTCTTTTTAACTTTAACTTTGATTATATCAAATATTCTGCAACTTGCCAAGTACCATTGTCCGATAACACCGCGATTATCGGATGATATCTCTTTAGCCGAGGATGCTTCCCATTCCGATGGCCTCGCCTATGATCTCATAGACATCCTTCATCATAAGAGAAAATCTCATTTCGGTTTCCATATACTGTGCCGCAATCGGATCCTTTGCCATTATCGCATAGAGCTGCTGGATAACGTTCATATCCTCCGGCGCCGGGGTCTCTCCCATCATCTGCTTGGTCTGAAGCTCGAGCTGCTTTGCCTGAAAATCCTTTATCATCTTGGACAATTCTTCGTTTGCATCAACCTGTTTTTTCACTGCGTCATACTGTTTGAATTCTTCAGACGCCTTGATTGCCTGCGCAAGACCGTGTGCTTGATCATATACGTTCATTTCTTACCTCCCACTAAACTTCCAGGAAAATCGGCAGAATTATCGGACTTCTCTTCGTGGTCTCGTAGATGTACGAGCTGAGGGCGTCCCTAACCTGCGATTTGAGTGCATTCCAATCCTTCATCTTCTTTTTGCTGCATTTATTGAGTGCCTCCATGGCGACCCTTCTTGATTCTTCCATAAGATGCTCATTTTCTCTCACATATACAAAACCTCTTGAAATTATCTCAGGCCCCGAGACCACCGTATGGCTTTCTTTTTCGATGGCTGCAACTACGATGATAAGGCCGGACTCCGACAAAAGCTTTCTGTCGCGGAGAACGATATTTCCTACGTCGCCTACCCCGAGTCCGTCTACGAGTATCGCGTCGGCCTCGACCATATCCTGCTCTCTCTTTGCCCTGCGCCTGTTGACATTCAAGATGTCTCCGTTTTCGAGCACAAAGATATTTTCTTTCTTCATTCCGAGGTTCTCAGCAAGCCTTGCATGGGCGATGAGATGTCTATATTCGCCGTGTACCGGCATAAAGAACTTTGGCTTTATCAGGGAGTGAATCAGCTTAAGTTCCTCCTGGCAGGCATGACCCGAAACGTGAATGTCCGCGATATCGGAGTAAATTACCTCCGCGCCCTTCTCGAAGAGCTTGTTTACTACGTTGGAAACCGTCTTTTCGTTGCCCGGAATCGGCGTGGAGGAAAGGATCACCGTATCGCCCTTTTTGAGTTTTACGGCCTTGTGTTCCCCCGAAGCGATTCTTGAAAGAGCCGACATCGGCTCCCCTTGGCTTCCCGTGGTTATGATAACGAGCTTGTCGTCGGGTATATTTTTTGTCATTTTCAGGTCAACGAGGGTTCCCGGCGGAATGTCAAGATACCCAAGTTCAATGGCAAGGGCAACAACATTTTCCATGCTCCTTCCGGATACCGCGACCTTGCGACCGAATTTCACCGCGTTTTCGATAATCTTCTGCACCCTATGCACGTTGGATGAGAAAGTCGCGATGATGATTCTTGTCTTTGCGTTTCTGAAAATATTTTCGATAGTCTGCCCTACCACCTTTTCCGAGGCGGTAAATCCCGGTCTTGTAACATTTGTGCTGTCGCACATCATCAGCGTTACGCCCTTTTTCCCCAGCTCCGCAAGCTTTGAAAAGTCTATCGGCTCACCGTCTATCGGTGTATAGTCGATTTTGAAGTCTCCGGAGTGGAAAACTACTCCCGCAGGGGTTGTAATTGCAAGGCAAATGGAGTCCGCAATGGAGTGAGTGGTTCTGATCGTTTCGATATCAAAACATCCAAGTTTCACCTTGTCCCCTGCCGATATTGTCCTCAGATCTCCCTTGATTCCGTGTTCTTTCAGCTTGTTTTGCACAAGTCCCAGGGTCAGCCTTGTTCCGTATACGGGAATGTCGATGTTTTTCAGCAAATACGGGATCGCGCCGATGTGGTCTTCGTGACCGTGGGTAATTATCATGCCGGTGATTCTTTCCCTGTTTGCAATCAAATAGGAAAAATCCGGTATGACAATGTCGATTCCGTACATTTCGTCGTCCGGAAAGGAAAGTCCGCAGTCTATAATCATTATCTGGTCGTTACATTCCAAAAGGGTCATGTTTTTTCCGATCTCATTTAGCCCTCCGATTGGAATAACCTTTAGTTCCGGACTCTTCCTTTTCGCATTATTATTCGTTTGTCTTTTTCTCATAAATTTTTCGTCCTTATTTTATTACGATGTTGATAAGTTTGTTCGGCACCGCAATAACCTTTACAACTGTCTTTCCATCTGTCAGCGCCTTGACCTTTTCGTTTGCCAAAGCTGCTTTTTCTAACTCCTCTCTTCCAAGATTATTGGCAAGGCTCAATTTTTCCTTTACCTTACCGTTGATTTGCACAACAATTTCAACTTCGTCCTTGATCAAAGCCTTTTCGTCGTACTCAGGCCATGACATAGTCGAAATTGACTCTTTTTCCCCTATTTTTGCCCACATTTCCTCGCAAATATGCGGTGTGAACGGTGAAAGTATCAGTATAAGTTCCCTGATAGCCTTTGCGTAAAGGCTTCCGTTAAATTCAGCCTGCTCTTTATATTTATACATTTCGTTGACAAGTTCCATGATGGAGCTGATTGCGGTATTGAAGCTGAATCTGCCGCCTACGTCCTCGCTTACTTTCTTGATTGCCGCATTGAGCATATAGTTCAGCGACTTGTCCGCCGCCGTCTTTGCCTCGAAAGGCGCAATTTCGCATTGATATTTCTTCGTATATTCATATACGAGTCTCCATACTCTGGCAAGGAAACGATAGCTTCCCTCTACTCCGGCATCCGACCAGTCAAGCTCTTTTTCCGGCGGCGCAGCAAAGAGTATGAAAAGTCTTGCGGTGTCCGCGCCGTATTTTTTGATGATTTCCTCCGGGCTTACTACGTTTCCGAGGGACTTGCTCATCTTCTTTCCGTCCTTGTTTACCATGCCCTGAGTCAGGAGGTTTTTGAACGGTTCCTCGCAGTCCACGAGCCCAAGGTCATGGAGCGCCATCTGGAAGAAACGGGAGTACAGCAGGTGCAAAATCGCGTGTTCTACTCCGCCGATATACTGGTCTACGTTCATCCAGTAGTTGACCTTCTGGGAATCAAATGCTTTTTCTGTATTCTTCGGATCGCAGTATCTCAGGAAATACCATGAGGAATCAAGGAATGTATCCATTGTATCGACTTCTCTAGTGGCTTTCTTTCCGCATCTTGGGCAAGTGCAATCCTTGAATGTCTTTGAGGTTGCGATAGGCGACTCCCCTTTTCCCGTAAATTCAACGTCTGTCGGGAGTTTTACAGGAAGATTTTCTTCTTTTTCCGGTACCCAGCCGCATTCCTTGCAATAGATCATCGGAATCGGGCAGCCCCAATATCTCTGGCGGGAAATCAGCCAGTCTCTGAGCTTGTAGTTGACCTTTCTGTGTCCCAGGCCTTCTCTTTCTGCCTTGTCGATCATGTACGGAATTGCATCCGAGGATTTCATTCCGGTGATTTCGCCGGAGTTGATCATAATTCCGGAAGCAGCGCACGCCTGAGTAAGGTTGTTCACATCAACCGCATGATCCTGCGGGTCAACAACGGGGATAATATCTATACCAAATTTAGTCGCAAAGTCGAAGTCTCTCTGGTCGTGAGCCGGTACGCCCATTACGGCGCCGGTTCCGTAGCCCATCAAAACATAGTCTGCGATATAAATAGGCATTTCTTTGTGTGTGAACGGATTGATGGCATACTTTCCGATAAATACGCCCGTCTTTTCGTTTGAGGTCGAAGTCCTCTCAATCTCGTTCATGTGTTTTACTTTGTCAATATATTCAAGAACCGGCTGCTCGTATTCCGTGCCCTTGACATTTTCAAGAACCGTCGGATATTCCGGTGCCAGAACCATGAACGTAGTTCCATAAATCGTGTCAACTCTGGTGGTGAAGACCGTCAGCTTCTCATCTGAATCCTTCATCTCAAAGTCCACTTCGCAGCCATAGGAACGACCGATCCAGTTTTTCTGCATTACCTTAACCTTGTTCGGCCAGCCGTCAAGCTTTCCGTTATCGAGGTTTTCGAGGAGCCTATCTGCATAATCGGTGATTTTCAGGTACCACTGGGAGAGGTTCTTCTTTGTGACCGGAGTCTTGCATCTTTCGCAGGCGCCCTCTACAACCTGCTCGTTGGCAAGCACCGTCTGGCAGCTCGGACACCAGTTTACGGGATTTTCTTTCTTATACGCAAGTCCCTTCTTGTAGAACTGAATAAAAATCCACTGCATCCATCTATAGTAGTCTTCGTGGCAGGTTGCGACTTCTCTATCCCAATCGTAGCTTAGGCCAAGCTGCCTGAGCTGAGCTTCCATCTCGTGAATATTGTCCCATGTCCATATGCTCGGATGCGTGCCATGCTTGATTGCCGCATTTTCGGCAGGAAGTCCGAACGAGTCAAAGCCCATCGGATGAAGCACATTGTAGCCGTCCATTTTCTTGAATCTTGCCACCACATCGCCGATAGAGTAGTTTCTCACATGACCCATGTGGAGCTTTCCCGACGGATAAGGGAACATTTCCAGCACATAGTATTTTTCCTTGCTCTCGTCCTCGACAGTCTTAAAGAGCTGCTTTTCTTCCCAATATTTTTGCCATTTTTCTTCTATTTGCGTAAAATCATATCTTTCGTTCATTTTCTGTTATTCCTCCACTTCGATGAATTCGCAATCTCCCCAAATTTTTTCGAGGTTGTATTTTTCTCTCATTTCCTTGGTGAAGAGGTTTACGATGATATCACCGAAATCCATCAAAATCCACCCGGAGTTTTGTTTTCCCTCAACGGATTTTACAAGCAAATCCTCCTTTGCGAAGGCTTCTTCAACCTCATCCACAAGGGTATTTATCTGTCTTTCGGAGGTTCCCGAACAGATTACGAAATAGTCCGCAAACGAGGCTTTTTCGCTGATGTCAATGATAAGAATGTCCTGTGCTTTCTTTTCCGACAGGGTTTTTCCCGCTAAAACGGCATAATCTCTATTTGTCATTTACATTCTCCCTTTCATTTATTTTTCTTTCAAGATACTCTTTTGCGAGTATAGTTTCTTCGTCCAAATAATTTCCGCTTGATGTGACAAAGTCAATGGTATTTGTAAGTGACCTCAGGCACGCACGCTCAAGGTCTGTCTGCGCGATCTTTCTTAGCTCATCAACGCCAGGATATGCGCGATTTGGCTCTATCGCATCCGCAAGATATATAACCTCCTCAAGAAGCGACATCCCGGCTCTCCCCGTGGTATGATAGGAAACCGCATTGATTATGTCAGGGTCCTCAATTTCAAAATCCCTTTGCATGATTATCGCCGCGACCTTGCCGTGGGCAAGATTGCAATTATCTATGTACTTGTCATCGAGTCCGAGATTCTTTACATAATAATTCATGGTCTTTTCCGGAACGCCCCTGTACATATCGTGAAAAAGCGCCGCGATCTCTGCCTTTTTTTCGTCCGCTCCATACCTGCGTGCGAGGCTGATTGCACTCGTTCTTACTCCTTCGGTATGCACCTTTCTTTTCTCGGAAAAATTCCGTTCGATATATTCTTTAATCTCCTTGATAGAGTCCATGCTTTGCAATATACCTTTCTACATTCTCAGGAACGAGTCCGCTTATGGGCTCGCCCTGCCTATATCTTTGTCTTATCATGCTTGATGATATATCAAGCATCCCTGCCGCTAATTTTACGACATTCGTAGCGTATTTTTTTCTATATTCTTCTATCTTTGCATCGAGTTTTTCCATTTCGCAACCCGGTCTTGCACTTACTGCAAAGGAAAAGTTTTTCAAAAGGTCGATGCCCTTATACCAGGTATCTATGATCAGAAAAGCATCGGTACCGGTTATGAAGAAAATCCGGCTGTCCTTATATTCTTTTCTGAGCTCGGTCAAGGTGTCGTAGGTATAAGACACCTCGGCCCTGTCGATTTCGAATGTAGAAACCTCTGCATTCTCTACATCGGCAAATGCAAGCCTTGTCATCTCCAGCCTGTGCTCATCGTCTGTTACATGCTTTTGCTGCTTGAAGGGCTGAATATATGCCGGCATCACAATAAGCCTCGTAAGCCCGGCTTCTTGGATAGCAGCCTTTCCGAGGGCAATATGCGCCATGTGAGCAGGATCAAAGGTTCCGCCCAAAACCCCTATGCGCCCGGCGTTCATTATTTCGTCGTGATTCCAAGCTCGTCAAGCTGCGCCTGATCAACCGGCGATGGTGCGCTCGAAACAAGGCACTGAGCATTCTGATTCTTCGGGAATGCGATGACTTCTCTGATGGACGGTTCCCCAAGAAGCAGCATCACGAATCTATCAAGGCCATAAGCAAGTCCCGCATGAGGCGGAGCGCCATATTTGAAGGCTTCGATCAGGAAACCGAATTTTTCGTCGCATTCTTCCTTTGTAAGCCCCAGCACCTCGAACATCTTTGCCTGCAGGTTCTTGTCGTGAATTCTCACAGAGCCGCCGCCAAGCTCAACGCCGTTAAGTACGATGTCATAAGCATCAGCCTTCACTGCCAGCGGGTCGGTGTCTAAGAGAGCGAGCTGTTCAAGCTTCGGGCAGGTGAACGGATGGTGCATCGCCTTCAGGGAGTGGTCTTCTTCGTCTTCCTCGAACATCGGGAAGTCAACTACCCACAGCAAATTGTACTGATTGTCGTCCAGAAGTCCCATTCTCCTTGCGCATTCTCTCCTGAGGAATCCCAGAGAATCGTAGGTTACCTTGGCTCTATCCGAGCAGATGAAAATAAGATCTCCTGTCTTTGCATCGAGGGCCTTTGCAATTTCGCTAAGCTCCTCCTGTGAGAAGAACTTATCGACAGAGGACCTAAATTCTCCTTCGTTTATACGAATCCAAACAAGGCCTTTCGCTCCGTAAGCCTTTGTCATATCTGTAAGTTTATCGATATCTTTTCTGCTGAACTTTTCTGACCCGCCGGTGACGCAGATTCCTCTCACGTCGCCGCCACCTGCGAGGCAGTCTGTGAATACCTTGAAATTGCAATCTTTTACCGTGTCATTTAGCTTCTTTAGCTCAAATCCGAAACGGGTATCAGGCTTGTCGGAGCCATAGCGTTCCATAGCCTCGTCCCAGGTGATTCTCGGAAGCGGCAAGCTAATTTCAACGCCCTTAAGCTCGCGGAAAACCTTTGCAAGGAAGCCTTCCTGGATTGCGATTACATCGTCCTGATCCACAAAGGACATTTCGAGGTCGATCTGCGAGAATTCAGGCTGTCTGTCTGCACGGAGGTCTTCGTCTCTGAAGCATTTTACGATCTGCATATATCTGTCGGTTCCGCCAACCATCAAAAGCTGCTTGAAAAGCTGCGGTGACTGCGGCAGAGCGTAGAACTCGCCCGGGTATACTCTCGACGGAACGATATAGTCCCTGGCTCCCTCAGGAGTTGATTTGATGAGCATCGGAGTTTCAACCTCCGTGAACCCATTTTCGTCAAAATAGTCTCTTGCGCACTTGCAAACCTTGTGTCTGAAGGTGAGGTTTCTTTGCATCTTCATCTTGCGGAGATCCAGATAGCGGTATTTGAGCCTCAGGTTATCGTCAACATTGTCATCGTCTTTGATATAGATCGGCGGCGTATCCGCTTCGGAATAAAGCACAAGATCGCTTGCAAATACTTCGATTTCGCCCGTAGGTATATTCTCGTTCTTTGCGCTTCTTTCCTTTACAACGCCCTTGATGCCGATTACATATTCGCTTCTGAGAGCGTCTGCCTTTTCGAAAAGCTCCTGCGGGATTTTGTCGTCAAATGTAACCTGCACGATTCCTGTCTTGTCACGCAAGTCCACAAAGATTAGGCCTCCCAGGTTTCTTCTCTTTGCAACCCAGCCGTTCAAAACCACTTCCTGATTCACATTTTCGATATTCAGCGTGCCGCACATATGGGTTCTCTTAAAAATATTGCTCATCTTTTCATCTTCCTTTTTTCTTCTATCGTATATCTAAACTCTGCTTTTTAGCTCGCTTATAAGCTCATCAAACTTGATCTCGGTCTGCTCGCCCTTTTCCATGTCTTTGAGGGTTGCAACTCCATTTTCGAGCTCGTTGTCACCGATTACTACGGCATATTTTGCTCCGAGCCTGTCGGCATATTTGAACTGACCCTTGAAATTTCTCTGCAGGTCATCGATCTGGCATTTTATGCCGGATCTTCTGAGATCAAAGAGCAGCTTCTGTCCGTAGAGCTTCGCCGCCTCGCCCATCGTCGCGATGAAAATATCGCAATCCGACGGTTTTGGAATTTCGACGCCGTTTGCCTCCATGAGCATGAGGAGTCTTTCCTTTCCGAGGCCGAAACCAACTCCCGGGATAGGAGGTCCTCCAACCTCCTCTACAAGGTTATCATATCTTCCTCCGCCGCAAACGGTTCCCTGAGCTCCAAGGCTATTTGTCACGAATTCGAATGCCGTCTTGGTATAATAATCAAGTCCCCGTACGATCTTAGGATTTACAACATAAGGTATTCCGATGGCTTCGAGATTCTTCTGCAAATCTTCAAATGCTTTTTTGCAGTCGTCGCAGAGGAAATCAATCATCATCGGCGCACCCTGAACCAGTTCCTGATCGATCGGGCTCTTGCAATCGAGGATTCTCATCGGATTCTTTTCATATCTTGACTTGCAGGTGTCGCAAAGCTGGTCGTATTTCGGCGCTAAGAATTCTTTGAGCGCTTTTCTGTGCTTTGCCCGGCATTCAGGACAGCCCACGGAGTTGATCTCAAGTGTGAGGTCTGTGACTCCCATGGAAGTAAGGAAATCGTAGCCGATGGCGATGATTTCCGCATCCGCAACCATGTTCGGCGTTCCGAATGTCTCTACTCCGAACTGGTGGAACTGTCTGAGGCGTCCCGATTGCGGCTTCTCGTAGCGGAAGCAAGGGATATCATAATATAGCTTGATCGGCTGCACCTCGGCATATTGCTTGTGTTCGATAAACGCGCGAACCGCCGGGGATGTCCCCTCAGGCTTCAGTGTAATCGAACGCCCGCCGTGATCCTCGAAGGTATACATTTCCTTCTGGACGATGTCTGTAGTATCGCCGACTCCCCTTTGGAGTAATTCTGTATGTTCAAACATCGGAGTTCTGATTTCTTTGAATCCATATCTTTCGCAGATTTCTTTCCATTTCTTTTCGATGTAGTGCCACTTGTACACCTGATCCATCATAATGTCTTTCGTTCCTTTAGGAGCATTTGTCAACATGCTATCTTACCTCCTTAAATATTTTTTGTTCTTTTCTATCCAGCATTTCCGCAAGTCGGGAAATATAGATTTCGTAGTTTGATACGTTCGGCACCCGTTCCAGCCGGTTCTCTGCGGGATAATACATCTTGCTGATTCCTCCGGCGCCCATGGCGATAATGGTCTGTTTTTCTTCCATTATGCGGATGTTATAAAGGGACGGCGTGCCTTCTTTGCAATAGCCCACATTTTCGAAGGCTCCTGCCATGTGCTTTTGCCTGTAAAGATAATAGGGTCTAAATCCCGCATCTCTTAGCTTCTTCTTTGCAATTTCGAGCATCTTTGCCACAGTCTTTGACTGTTTATAATGAAAGTCCTTGTCAAGTTCCACCAGACGCGAAGCCCGCTTTACCGCAAGGGTATGAACGGTGATGTTTTCCGGATCCAGCGCGATTATCTCTTCAAGGGTTTTGGCAAAATCCTGCGGAGTTTCCGCAGGAAGTCCGGCAATGAGATCTGCATTCACTATGGGAATACCTACCTGATCTGCCCGCTTAAACGCCTTGACTATATCGCCTGGATTATGCTGTCTTCCGATAAGCGCAAGCGTTTTTTCTTTCATGGACTGGGGATTTATGCTGATCCTCTGGATCCCGTGCCTATGAATCGCTTCCAGTTTCTCGTATGTAATGGTATCCGGTCGCCCCGCCTCAACGGTAAACTCCCTGACGCTTGCCTGATCGATATTTTCTTCTACGGTTTTTAGCAGGTCATCAAGCTGCTCTGCCGTGAGGGTTGTGGGGGTTCCGCCTCCGATGTATATGCTCTCGGCAGAAAGTCCCGTCTCTGCCATTCTCTTTCCTACATAGCGAATCTCCGTCTTCAGTGCCTCAAGATACCTTGCGATCTGTTCATCTCTCACCTGGTTTGATGTGAAAGAGCAATATAGGCATCTTGTGGGGCAAAATGGAATCCCTATATAGATTCCCACCGAATTTTTCGGTGGCTCGCCGCAAGTTTCTTGCTGATATTCGTAGGTTTCTATCAATAAGTCAATCTTTTCGGGAGCGAGTAGATATGTGCATCTAAGCTCATTTTCCACTGCTTCCCTGCTTCCGAGCCTTTGGAAAAGCTCGCCTGTAAGCTTTACGGGCCGCACGCCGGTCAGGATCCCCCACTCCGGCTTTGCTCCGGTTAACCGATAAAGTTTATTGTATATCTCACGCTTTATCTCATTTTTGTCCGAAGATAAGCTTTCGTTAAATACAATTTTCTCGCAGGCCTCAGAAGTTTCGGCTTCCTCTGCCTCGGCAAGTTCTGCTTCTTTCGGCTCCGTCTCCGCAAGCTCAGCCTCCGCAAATTCCGCCTCTGTGTATAGCCTAAAGTCTTCTGGTCTTAGGAAAATCTTTATGAGCTCCCCGTAATCGTATTTGTTCTGAGCATTTTTTATGATGATATTATACAAAAGGATTTCCTTTCTTTTCGTCTCCGATGGTGGATTTCTCCATGTGTCCCGGTAGCACTACGG
>CAVCFO010000026.1:0-24260 GCA_963601575.1 bacterium | reverse complement strand
GGAAGGCATGGCGAAGGAACTCATCGCCAAAATCACCGGGCTCTCCGTGCAGGAGGTCGAGGCACTGTAGCGAAAATGTGGTTTGTATAAAAGCGGCTCAGGAGAGCCGCTTTTCTTATCCTCATCTATTTACTCGCCTCGTATAACATCCGGGCGCTGTCGTTTAGCATATGTCCTTTTTCGCCGCATATGTCGCAATTCCGGCGGCAATCAAGAATATATTCCACATATACCGTTTCATCTTGAATCTGATAAAGAACAAGATACCAATTTTCGATAAACATCTTATGATACTTATTTGGCTTGATATATGGTGCGTCGAAAAACGGAAAGCGATGCGGCATTCTTGAAAGAGATCGTATTGCTGCCATAATATCTCTCTTTTTTTCTGTCGCCGCCTGTTTGTTCACCTGCGAAATAAAGCGGATATGCGTCCCCAGCATTGCCTTTGCCCGGTCTGAAATGATGACCTTATATTTCTTATCCTCTCCCATGGGTTATACCCCCGCAATGATTTCGTCGAGGTAAGCGTCCAGTTCATCAAGAGTGCAGCCTCTGCTTCCCCTCATTCTGTCCTCTTCAACGGCAAGCAGCTTCTCGCGGAGTTTTAGCAATTTTTCTCTGCGGTTATATGTTTCAATATCCATAACCACTAAATCGCCTTCGCCGTTTTTCGTCAAAAAAACAGGTTCCTCTGTTTGTCTGCACATATCTGCAATCTCGTTGTAATTTTGGCGTATAGCCGCTGATGGTCGAATGTTCATAAATTGCACCTCCGAAATTTATAACGCGGAAATCTTCGAGAGCTTTCTGACGGATTTTATATAGTAGTATCATAACCATATTATAGCCATCAAATACTACGATGTCAAGTCTGTCTGCGGAAAGATCGACAATCAGGCGCGAAGGCAAATGCCGGTTTGCGTGCGAGACGCACTCGCCGGCGGTGGCTCGCAATTCGCGTTTCAACTGAATAGGAGCCGGCAGACATAAATTGCTCGAGCGCGCGTCCTCGGTGCAAACATTTCTTGTTTGCACCTGCGGAATCGCGCTGCCGCAGTTTTGCTTTCGGCTCTGCATAGATTATCGTATATGCACAAGGCGGCTACAGATTGTAGCCCTCGGATTTCATATACTGCAGGACCTTGTTTGCGACGGGGCCTGCGACAGATGAGCCATAGCCGCCGTTTTCTACGCAGACTATAAAGGCATAGTCCCCTGCGAAGCCGCAGAACCAGCTGTGAGGGGCTTTGCCTGTTCCAACTTCTGCGGTGCCTGATTTTGCGTGCAGGGAGAGATTTGGGTAGTTAGCCTCGCCATAGGTTGTTTTTACATTGTTTCGCATCATGTCGGAAAGCCGGCTTGCGGTGCTTGCGTCAAGCAGCCGTACGGTTCCTTCGGATGCGCTGCCCGATTCCTTTCCGATGATCTTTGCAGCCTTATCGATCGGGGATTCGCCCAGAAGCAGGGTTGGCAGCGCCGCCTTGCCACTATTTGCGATCGCTCCCATGTATACCATCATCGAAAGCGGGTTTAGCTGGTCCTCGAACTGGCCGATTCCCGCCCATGCCACATTGACATCGGCAGAATCGAAGTTAAAGGTCCCCGACGCTGACTTGATGCCGTCTATATCGTATGATTTTGTAAGGCCAAGCGATTTTGCGTACCTAGCGAGGACATCTCCCCCAAGCTCCATAGCAAGGGTCGCATAGGCGCAGTTACAGGAATTTGCAAGGGCGCCGTAGCTGTCAACGGTGCCGTGAACCTTTGGGCAGGTGATCTTATCTAGTCCTACTGTGAGGCTTCCGGTGCATTTGTAGCTCCAGGTATCGAGATCCTCGAGATTTTCGATCGCTGCCGCCGTGGTCACCAGCTTAAAGATTGAGCCTGGCGTAATCGTTGCAGAAATGAGTTTATTCATATATGTACCCGGCAGGGGGTCTGAAAGGGTATTTTCGCCCTTTTCGCCCGGATCGTAGGTTGGGGTGCTGACCATAGAGATTATATCGCCGGTTTTGTAATTGTAGACTCCAACGAGTCCGTTTCTGCCTGCGAGGGCATCGCATGCGGCTTTCGACACTTTCGAGTCAATGGTAAGGTAAACCTTTGCGCCTGCGGATTTGAAGAGCCCGCTCGTTCCGGTCACGAAGTTATAGCCTGCAAGCTTGCTCCTGAATGCCACGTTTGCGCCTGTTACTATATTCCCTCCGGGGTCTCCGGTAGCGTGAAGATTTGCTCTTCGAATAAGCTCGCTCGAATTATATTTTGTGCCGCTTGAGGTATTCTTTAGCAGCCGCTTTCCGTTCCTGTCATAAACCGCGCCGACGCTGAGCTTTCCGTCAGTGTAGATATGGCTGTTCGCATAAAATGTCGCCCAGTCTGCACCGTTTATTTCAAGCCTTGCCACGAAAAATATCAATCCTGCCACTAGCACCGCCACCAGTGCCAGGCAAAGAAATGCTCTTTTTTCGAGTTTTTTCACCTGCTTCTACCCCCTTTCACCGCAAGGCTGGCATTTTCTCTTGTGTCAGCCGACTTTAGGAATGCAAGGAGCGCCCAGGATACGATCATGCTGGTTCCGCCGTTTGAAACGAAAGGAAAGGTTACGCCCGTAAACGGAAAAATGTCCGTGCAGCCAAAGATGTTTAGCATGGTCTGGAAGATGAACATGCTCATCGCGCCGCAAGATGCGATTGTATAATATGTGGAACGCCCTGCCATGATGGAGCGCACCGCAAATATCGCGAGGGTCACAATGGAAAGCACTGCCAAAGCCGCAATGATCAGTCCCCATTCTTCTATCAAAATTCCAAAAACCATGTCCGTGTCGGCAGCAGGCAGCGACTTTAGCCAGCCGTTTCCCGCTCCGCAGCCCGTGAGCCCGCCGCTTGCGGCAGCCGAGAGCGTTCTGCTCTGCTGGTAGCCTGCGGCATTTACCACATCCGCATCCCAAACATGTCCCCAGGTCCGAAAACGCGCCGCCACATAGGGTTTGAATTGCAATATAATGAAGCCTCCCGCAGCCGCTGCCCCCACCATAAGAAAGAGCTTTGAGAAGTCGCCGCTTCGCAGGAAAGATATGATAAGAAATGTTACAAAAAATATGATTGCTGTGCCGAAGTCTCCCATCAGGCCCAGGCAGCCGAAGCAAAATGCCGAAAATCCCATGAAAATCCACAGGTTTTTCTTCCGAAAAAGTTCGTCCAATGTTGCCGCACCTATCCAGATAAAGGCGACTTTTACAAGCTCCGATGGCTGAAAGGTCATGGCTCCGATGCTGATCCAGTTTTTCGCCCCGAAGCCGAATGTTCCTATGGTAAGATTTGCGATCAAAAGAAGCACCGCGCCTATGAACATCACATAGCGCAAGGCCTTTGCCCGCTTAAGATTGCGAAGCAGCATGCACATCACGAACATGATGGAGATTCCCATGACGATCGCAATAAGTTGCTTGGCCATGCTAGCCGGTGCAGAGCTTGCAACTACCGCCAGGTTCAGCGTCGATAGGAAGAATGCGATGGTTTCCATTTCCACCGCGTTCCGTCCAAACATTCTGAGCAGCGCCATATAAATCCACATACAGGCACAGAGCCCGCCGAAGGCGATCAAAATCTCTCCGAGATATTCCGTTCCGATAGAAAGCCAAAGCTGGATTGCCGCAAGGAGCTGAAAGAGAGTCAGCGCCGCAAGACCAGGCCCCGCGCTCATGACCTTTGTGTCGGATTTTCGCATGGCAAGGTTGTTGCTCTTTTCTTCGAGGCTTATGGGAAGCAGGGTAAATTCCGTGTAACCGGCGCGGATTACGTCCCCGTATTCCAGTTTGATCTCCGTCCCCATTTCCCCCTCGCGGCTTACGAGAACATCGTTTATATATGTACCGTTTTTTGAGCCGAGGTCGCGATAGCACCAGACGCTTTCCTCTCCTGCAGGCTCCCGCATGAGTATCCCGTGGTTTCTGGAAATGGCAGGATCATTTGCCGTAATATCGCAGCTTGCTGCCCTGCCGATCACGTTTTCCCAGTGGGTAATTGGGGCGCTTTCCTCGGAAAGTACATCCCAAGCGCCATATTCGTCCTGCTTATAGGTTTTTATGTGTATGTACGCCCAGACCTCCGCCGGGTTTTTTGCCCGTATCAGCGAGAGGATTGAGCGCGCCAAAATATAAAGAGCGAGCGCGACGAAAACCCATCGCACTGCTCCCGTATAAAGCATATCAAAGCTGAAATTTTCAAAAAAATCTTTCATAATCCATATCCGCCGCCGCCCCGCCTTTTATGCGCTATTTGGCAAGGATGAGCGCGCCCTTTACTATGTCGTCCTTTGTCATGCCGTATTTTTTTCGCAGCTCGTCTGGCTTTCCGGATTCTCCGAAGGTATCATGCTGGCCTACCATATACATTTTTACCGGGCAGTGGGTGCACGCAACCTCAGCCACCGCCGAGCCGAGTCCGCCGATTACGGAATGTTCCTCCGCCGTCAGGATGGCGCCTGTTTCGCGGGCCGCCTTTACAACAGCCTCCGCATCGAGTGGCTTTAAGGTATGCATATCAATTACTCGAGCCTCGATTCCATGCTGCGTCGCAAGTTCCTCTGCAGCTGCTATGGCCTCGCTTACCATGATTCCGGTAGCGATGATCGTAACATCCTTGCCATCTCTTAGAGTTACCGCCTTGCCGATTTTGATTTCCTTTGCACTCTCTTTTGTATAGAATGTAGGAACCGCCGCCCTGCCAAGTCTTATGTAAGCCGGTCCCTCAAAATCCACGGCCTGCCTGATAAGTGCAGAGGCACTTGCTCCGTCCGAAGGGTTGATTACCGTCATCCCCGGAATGGTTCTCATGAGGGCGATATCTTCGAAAGTCTGGTGGCTGGCTCCGTCCTCGCCTACCGTGATCCCCGCGTGGGTTGCGCAGATCTTTACGTTGGCATGTGTGTAGCCGATGGAGTTTCTGATGATCTCAAAGGCTCTGCCTGCCGCAAACATTGCGAAGGTGCTGGCGCAGACTACTTTGCCGGAAAGGGCGATGCCGCAGGCTGCCCCGTAGAGGTTCTGTTCTGCGATTCCCATGTTGAAGAATCGCCCGGGATATGCTTTTGCGAAGTCCGCCGTCATGGTTGACTTCGAAAGGTCTGCGTCCATAACCACAAGGTTTGGGTTTTCTGCTCCTAGCTGCACCAAAGTTTTGCCATATGCCTGGCGGGTCGCCATTTTTTCTGCTTCTATAATTGCCATTACCACTCACCTCCAAGTTCTGTTACTGCCTGCTTTGCTTCGTCTTCCTTCGGCGCCTTGCCGTGCCAGCCGGGGTTATCCTGCATAAAGGAAACGCCTCTGCCTTTGTTTGTCTTTGCGATTATCGCGGTAGGCTTACCCTTGCAAGCCTTAGCCTTATCAAAAGCGTCGAAAATCTGCCCGAAATCGTGTCCGTCGATCATCAAAACGTTGAAGCCGAAAGCCTTGAATTTTTCGTCAATTGGCGCAACGGTCATTACGTCTTCGTTTTTGCCGTCAATCTGCAGGCCGTTCCAGTCAACGATCACGCAGAGGTTGTCAAGTTTATAGTGAGATGCCGACATCGCGGCTTCCCAGATGAGGCCCTCCTGAAGCTCTCCGTCTCCAAGGAGCGTATAAATTCTGCCGCTCTTCTTGCCGGCCTTTTCGTCTAGCTTTCCGGCGAGCGCCATGCCTACGGAAACCGAGAAGCCCTGACCGAGCGATCCTGTGGACATTTCGATTCCGGGGACCTTGTCTCTGTTTGGATGCCCCTGGAATGGGCTGCCGAGTTTACGGAGGCTCATCATGTCCTCAATACCAAAGTAGCCTCTTTCTGCAAGCGCCGCGTACTGCACCGGGCCTGCGTGTCCCTTGGACAAAATGAACTTGTCTCTACCCTCCATCCCCGGATTCTCTGGGTCGATATTCATGACTTTGAAATAAAGCGCGGTGAGGATGTCCGCCGCCGAGAGCGAGCCACCGGGATGCCCCGAGCCTGCTTTGTGTACTGCTTTGATGATGTCGATTCGAATCCGAGACGCGATGTCTTCGTATTTCTTAAAATCCATTTTTGTCCTCCTGTCGTAGATATGGTAATATTTATTTTGATTTCGAAAAAAGCTTATGTCACTATTTTAATGGTTTTTACCTGAATTGGCAATGCCTAATCTTCGCTCAAAATCTTCTTGATTGCGTAGGCCGTATAATGAGCGATGTCTCCTGCGGTAAGGCCGTACTCCCCAAGCTCCGCCGCCGCAAGGTCTGCTGCCAGGCCGTGGATATATACTCCTGCAATGGCAGCCGCAAAGGCGCCGATTCGGCCGGGCTGCGGCGCCTTTTCTTCTGCTTGCGGCGCCTTGCCGGCGGCAGGGGTATTTTGCGCTACTTGCATCTCCTGGTTGTAGCCCGGGGCTGTGAGCCCGCCCGGTGCCTTCATCTCTGGCTCAAAGTCCGGCGCGAAGAGCACGTCGGTTTGCCTTCGCTGCCCTGCAAGGCTTGTGATTATGCCGGAAAGCACGTCGCCTGAGCCTGCGGTTGCCATGCCGGGATTTCCTGTGGTATTGGTATAAGTCTTTCTGCCCGGGGCGGCTACCAGAGTGCCGGCGCCTTTTAGGATGATTATCGCTCCGGTCTTTTGGACGAGCGCATCTGCGATCTTTTCCCGATCCTCCGCAGATGCCGTACTCGAAAAGTCGAAGGCATCCGCGGGCGGCGTGTCAGATTGCTGTGAGGCCGGCAGGGCAGTCAGTGCATCAGATTGCTTTGAGGTTGACGGGGCGGCCGGCGCGGCAGGCTGTTGTGAGCCTGACGGGGCGGCCGGCGCGGGCCTTGCGGCGCAGGGGCGGGTTGCAAGGGGCGTGCCGGCGGCAGCGTGCGTTTCTGCTTGCTGTGAGGCCGGCAGATCGGTCAGCGCATCAGGCTTCTGTGGGGCTGACGGAGCGGCCGGCGCGGCGGGTTGTTGTGGGGCTGACGGAGCGGCCGGCGCGGGCCTTGCGGCGCAGGGGCGGGTTGCAAGGGGCGTGCCGGCGGCGGCCAGGAGCCTGGCTGCTTCTCCCATGTGCGGCGTCAGGACCAGCCGCTCAGGACAGCGCTCCGCCCGAGCCCTTAGCAGCTCAAATAAATCATTGTGAGCAATGATATTCAGTCCGTCGGCATCGACTATCAAGGTCTTTTCGTAGGACACGAGAAGCTCTTTTACGAAGTCGATGGCATCCTTTTCCTCTCCGAGTCCCGGCCCTACGCAGATCGCATCGTAGTCAGCAAGGCCTTGCATCGGAAGGTGCCTTTCGATACAGGTTGCCTCAGGGACTCCGACCTGGACGATAGGAAACAGGCTAAGGGGGATGGCCGTCCGGACGAGTCCGGAGCCGGCGCGAAGCGCCGACCGCGCCGCTAGAATCGCGGCGCCGGCCATCCCCAAAGAGCCGGCAGCGATCATTATCCTGCCGCAATCGCCCTTATGTATTTCCCTTTTTCTCTTTCCGATTATATTTTGGACCGTTTTTTCCGTAATAATACTCGTCATTTGATACTTTCTCCCATAAACCCGAATTTCGGACAATTTTTTGCTTATTCAAAGGCCAAGGAACAGGCTTGCCATAGCAAAATATATGCTAAGCGCCACTGCGTCGGAAATCGACGAAATGGCAGGATTTGCTATCAGTGCCGGGTCGAGCTTCACGCTCTTTACAATCAGCGGAACCATGCTGCCAAGAACCTTTGCAAATACTACGATGAGCAGCATCGCAGTGCAAACCGTAAGGGCAATTGGCACCGAATATCCGTCCAAGAGACATATTCTCAAGAAGTTAAAGGCGCTCAAGATAGCTCCTATGATCAGACCGATTCTTACCTCTTTCCAGAGAATTTTCAGGGCATCTGAGGTATCCACTTCTCCCGTGGCAAGTCCGCGGATAATAAGCGTTGCCGCCTGGGAGCCTGTATTCCCGCCGGTTCCCATGAGCATCGGCATATAGGCAACCAGACAGATTATCTCCGAAAGCTTTGCCTCAAAGTTTGTAATTATCATTCCCGTGAAAATATATGCAACCATCAGAATGAGCAGCCACGGGAGCCTGCTCAGGGCGTGTTTCCATACCGAAATATCCAGATAATCCTTGTCCGGGTCCTCAAAGTTGATGACGCCGTTCATTCTCTCGATATCCTCTGTTGCCTCCGCTTCCATTACGTCAAGGATATCATCGACGGTGATGATGCCAACCAGCCGGTGTTCCTTGTCCACAACGGGCATTGCCAGAAAGTCATATTTCTTGAACTCCTCGGCGACCTCTTCCTGGTCATCATACACATTCAGCCACACATAATCCGTATGCATGATGTCCTTGATCTTGACATTATCGTCGGTGATTACCAGGGTGCTGAGGGAAACGATGCCTATGAGCTTTCTGCCCGCGTCCTTGACATAACAGGTGTAAATCGTCTCCGCGTCCATTCCCTCTTTTTTTATGTGTGCCAGAGCCTCCCCCACGGTCATCTCCTTTTGCAGGCTGATGTACTCAGGGGTCATCAAGCTGCCCGCGCAGGTGTCCGGGTAGTTCAAAAAGTTATTAATGAGCTGCCTTTCGTTTTTTGGGGTTTTCTCGAGAATCTTGTCCACCAAATTCGCCGGAAGCTCCTCCAAAATGTCGATCTTGTCGTCGAAGTCAAGCTCTCCGACTATGTAGCTGAGTTCCTTATCCGTGATGCCGTCAACGATTTTGAGCTGGTCGTCGGACGGAAGATAGGAAAATACCTCCACCGAAACATCCTTCGGAAGAAGCCTGTAAACAACAACTACCTTTTCGATATCGTCCGGTTCCTCCAAAAGTTCCTCGAACATTTCGGCGATATCCGCATCGTTGAACTTCAAAAGTTCGTCTTTTACCATGAAGTATTTTTTCTCTTCAAGAAGCTGGTAAATTCGCTCCATAGATTCCTTCATGGCTTCTTCAGGGTTTTTCAAAATATTCTGATCCATCGGAATCATCTCCTCTTACATCTGGATATTCACGATTCTTTCAATGTCAAGCCCCGCTTCTAGCGCCCGTCTCAGTGGTCCCTCAAATGAACCGACCTTTTCCGGCACATGGGCATCGCTTCCTATAACAAATTTCACATCAAACTTTGCGGCGATTTTTATCTCATCTACGGTAAGATGTTCGTGTTTGTCGTTAATCTCAATCAGCGTTCCCGTGTCAGCGCAAGCCTTTGCGATGTCCTCGATGTCAAAAGGCCCCTTGTCGCCGGGATGGGTGAGAATGTCGATGTGATTTCCCGCTTCTTCGTTGAAATAAAGGCAGTCCAAAATCATCGCCGTGTTTGCCACCTTCAGTGAAGAATTTTCTCCGTGAAAAAGCCCACTATGCCTATATGCGTAATTTGCAATCATTCCGGCATGTCTTATGCCGTAGTGATATCCTGCCAGCAGGATGTCGTAGTCAGCCGCTTCCGAAGCAGGAACGTCGATATGCGGCTGGATTCTCATGGTGTTAGCCTCCACCCCCAGCAGGATTTCAAGATCCGGAAACTCCGCCTTCAGCGCCGCGATTTCTTCTCGCATGGTTGGGATTTTTGCCCTGTCAATTCCGTATGTCATGTGTCCCGGTCCGTGATCGGTTATGGCAACGGATTTTAATCCTTTCGCCGCCGCAACCCGCACATTGTCCGCGATGGTCCCTTTCCCGTGGGAGTAAGTCGTATGGGTGTGATGGTCATAAACCATCCTGTATTTTGCTATAATTTCGTCAAATCTATCCATAAAATCTCCGTTTTGCGTTTTTCTTTAATATCTTTGCCGCTGTATCCTTGTCCGGTCTTAAATTATCCGGACTTCCGGCTCCAGCATGATGCCGAATTTGTCATATACAGTATTTCGCACAAGGTCGATGAGCAAGATGATGTCCGTGGCTGTTGCCCCGCCCCTGTTTATGATAAAGCCGCTATGCAGGGTGGAAACCTGCGCGCCGCCTACGCTGACGCCTTTCAGTCCTGCGTCTTCTATCAGTTTTCCTGCGAAGAACCCCTCAGGACGCTTGAAAGTGCTGCCTGCGGATGGAAACTGCACCGGCTGCTTGGCATTTCGCTTTGAGGCAAGCTCGCGCATCTTTTCCTCGATCTGGCTCTGGCGCCCCTCTTCAAGCTGAAGCTCTGCCTCCACCGCTATGAATCCGTTTTCCTGCAAAATGCTACTGCGATATCCCAGCTTCATTTCCTCCGCACTGAAAACGCGCTCCTCTGCTCCGTCAGGCGATACGGCGCGGACGCTACGAACGATATCTTTCAGCTCACCACCGTAGGCTCCCGCATTCATAAAAAGTCCTCCTCCGAGACTCCCCGGTATTCCGCTTGCAAACTCAAAGCCCGAAAGCCCCTCGGAAAGCAAAATTCGCGCAAGAGATGACATATATATCCCCGTCTGGCAGATGGCCCTATCGCCGTTTATGGCCGCGTCCGCAAAGTCCTGCATTTTGATGACAGCCCCCGGGTAGCCCTCGTCCTTAAATAGCACATTTGAGCCGTTTCCGAGAAAAAAATGCGGAATTTCGTATCTTGCGAGGGTCTTGAGAACATCTCTCAGCCCCTTGACCGATGAGACCTTGATGAGCGCCGCCGCGCGTCCACCTGCCTTGAAAGAAGTATAAGCGCTCATGTCGACGTTTTCCTCGATTTTAATTTCGTCGTGCCTGCCGCCAATCTCAGCGCCGGATGAGATTTTACTCATCGCTTTTCTTATATCTTCATTCAGCCCCTGTATTCTTTTCATATTTTCATTTATCCCCGGCATCTTCTGCTGTGTCTGTTCCTTCTGCTTCGTCTGCATCTGCTGTATTTGCTCTGTTTTCATAAAAGATCTCCTCCTTGTCTACGCTATATTTGCTGAAATTCTCATAGGAGAATGTATCTGTTTCTAGTTTCTTGCTCTGGAGCTTTGCGTTTACTCCCCTGCTTGTATATGTATAAATCAGCGCGAAAACAGGAACGCCCAAGATCATACCCAGGAAGCCGAACAGCCCGCCGCCGACTATGATTGCAAACATTACCCAAAAGCTTGCAAGCTTCGTGGTCTTGCCGAGGATCTTCGGTCCGATCACATTGCCATCCAGCTGCTGGATAACAAGAATTATTATGGCAAATTTCAAGGATGAAATCGGATCGATTATCAGCAGAATTATAATCGACGGAATCGCGCCTATAAAAGGCCCGAAGAACGGGATGATGTTGGTAACTCCCACTACCACACTGATGAGCATTGTCATCGGAATCTTGCATATGGTAAGCACGATGAAGCAAAGGACTCCGATAATTGCCGAGTCGATGATTTTTCCGTTGATGAAGCCGCCAAAGGTCTGGTTGCTGAGTTTTCCAAGTTCAAAAATTTTCTCCGCTCTTTCTTCGCTGAACAGGGCGAGTACAAGCTTTCTTGACTGCGCCGCAAAGATTTCCTTGCTGTTGAGAATATATATGCAAATGATCAGCGCAACGAAGATATCAAGCACCGTTCCCAGGGTCCCCACAACGCCGCTGAAAATCGCCTCCGCTCCCGGCAGCACCTTGTCCTGGGCCCAAAGCATCAGGGTTTCGGAGAGATTTGCCAATTTCCCCTGCAAAATCGCCTCAAGCTCAGGATTTTGGTCGACATTCGTGCTTATCCATTCCTGGGCACGGGAAACCATGTCCGGCGCTGCGATTACAAGCCCTGTGATACTCTCCCAGAGGCTTGGGAGCACCAGCATTAACAATCCCGCAACTACCACTATCAGAAGCGCGAGAGCCGCCATCGTTCCGCAAAATCTCGCGAGCTTGAAGCATCTCTTTTGGCTCTTAAAGCGCGTCTTATTACGCCTATATACGAGGCGCACGGTAGAATTGTATATCGGGCACAGCAGGTATGCCATGACGATTCCTATGTAGAACGGCATCAGTATTCCGTTCACCGTTTCAAACCCTCGCTTTATCACCGGTATGTGATTGACCACATAGTAGGCGATGATGAGAATAACGCCGACGAAAAGGAACATGAGGGCCTGCTGCAGATATTTGTTTTTTAACTTGAGCTTTTTCTCGTTCATTTTTTTCTCCGTATATGTTATACTTATTTATACTTACTTTTATTATACAACAAACAGAGGAATTGTGAAATGAGAATTTTGGTGATTAGCGATACTCATGGTGAAATTGGCCGCGTGCCGGATGTTTATAACAAGTTAGCCTCGGAGGCTCCCATAGATATGATCGTCCACTGTGGAGATTTTTATGCGGACGCGCAGGAAATCAGGGCGCGGCTTGGGGTTCCCATGCTGGCGGTCAAGGGCAACTGCGACGGCTGCTTTGACTCGGAGGGTTACGCAGTTCTGGAAACGGAATTCGGAAATATTCTCATCACCCACGGGCACATGGATGATGTGGATTTCAGTATGCAAAAGCTCTATTACAGGGCACTTGACATGGACTGCGCAGGCGCTTTTTTTGGGCATACCCACAGAAGCGTTTTCGTGGAAACCGGAGGCGTTTATCTCCTAAACCCGGGAAGCCTCACCAGGCCCCATGACGGCACCGGCGGAACTTTCGGGTTGGTTGTGACTTCGGAAAGGGAGCTTTGGGGCAAAATTTACCGCTACGAAGATTTTACCTGCGCCTCTCAAAACGGCACTAGCGGCAGTATCCAAGGCGTTTCAAGGACTAAGCCCAAGATAAAAGGCGGGCATCTGCGCGACCTCATAAACTACAGCGACAGGTTTTGATTTGAAGGAGATTTTTATGAATACTATAGAAAATGCAATGAAAAATCCGCTTGTCAGCGAAATGGCAAGCTACAAAGAAATTTTTTGGATAAATCCGGAAAGCGGAAAGCCCGCTTCCTTTGACATTGGAATGGCAGACATCGAGGACGCGGCGGCAAGGCTCTCGCGCTTTGCTCCGTATATTGCCAAGGCATTCCCGGAAACCGCCAAATCCGGCGGCATCATCGAATCGGATTTGGCGGAAATCGGCGCCATGAAATCCCGGCTCGAAGAAAGCCTGGGCGCGATTTCCGGCAAGTTGCTCCTGAAACTCGACAGCAACCTGCCGGTTTCCGGCTCGATCAAGGCTCGTGGCGGCATCTACGAAGTGCTGAAATTTGCAGAAGAAGTCGCAATCGGCGCGAGGATGCTCACAAAAGATGACGACTACAGCATTCTCACCGAGGATCGTTTTCGGGAGCTTTTCTCCCGCTATTCCGTCGCGGTCGGTTCCACCGGAAACCTCGGACTTTCCATCGGCATAATCAGCGCGAAGCTTGGATTCAAGGTAACTGTTCATATGTCCGCAGATGCAAGGCAATGGAAGAAAGACCTGCTCAGAGAAAAGGGTGTTACCGTCATCGAATATCCCGAAGATTATCAGGTTGCCGTTGCGCAGGGGAGATCCGAAGCGGCTTCTGATCCTACATGCCACTTTGTGGACGACGAGGGTTCTCTTGACCTTTTCCTCGGATATGCGGTTGCCGCTCTCAGAATCGGCGCTCAATTCGAAGCTGCCGGCGTTACTGTGGACGAGGCTCACCCCCTGTTTGTCTATATTCCATGTGGCGTAGGGGGCGCGCCGGGCGGCGTTTCCTTCGGGCTCAAGCAGATTTACGGCGATGCGGTTCATATTTTCTTCGCGGAGCCAACCCACGCTCCTTGTATGACCCTGGGACTTGTCACGGGACTTCACGACAAAATCTCCTGCAAAGACGTGGGAATCGACGGAATCACCGATGCCGACGGTCTTGCGGTAGGCAGAGCCTCCCGTCTGGTATCCTCAATCATGCAGACCCTCATAGACGGCTGCTACACAATTGACGACGAAAAGCTTTATCCTTTCCTTACCGCTCTTGCAGGCAGCGAAGGCATCTACATCGAGCCGTCCTCCTGCGCGTCCTTCACGGGCCCGTCGCAGGTTAGTGCCGCAAAAGAATATCTCGAGGGAAAGGGACTTGCGGCCAAGATGCAAAACGCCACCCATATTTTATGGGCGACGGGCGGAAGCATGGTTCCGGAAGATGAAATGCGCAAATATTACGAAAGAGGACAGGAAGCCGGTAAATAAGATGATGAACCACATTTCAAAAGATTTGATAGGAAGTGCCGCGGCGTTTTTCAAGGTGCTGGGAGACGAAACGAGGATGAAAATCCTTTGCACCATAGCAGACGACGAGGTTTGTGTCAACGACATAGCAGAGGCGGTTGACATGACAAAATCTGCCGTTTCCCACCAGCTGAAGCTCCTCAAAGACGACGATCTTGTAAAAAGCCGGCGGGAGGGCAAAAATATCTTTTACTCTCTCGACGACCAACACGTCATAGATATGCTGGACATAGCCTTTGTCCACATCACTCACAAAACCCACGGAGCGGGCTGCTCCTGCGCCTGCTGCAGCGATGCCGAAGAGGCGCAAGAGCTCCGCTGATATGCCAAAACCGTAGGAAAACGAATGCCGGAGAGCGATTCTTCGGCATTTCTTATAGCTTACTTACTGTTTTCAAAATCCATTTCTTTCAGGCACTTGACAAACTTCTTCATGGACGGTGAAATTTCGTTTTTATTCTTTAGGGCAAATCCGATGTTGCGATTCAGCTTTACATCTATGGGCCTATATTCCACGTCGAACATTTTGACCCCATGCCTTGCAATCAGCTCCGGAACCAGCGCCACGCAGTTGTTTTCGCCCACCATGCGAATCGCCGTAAAATCCGAATTGACCGTGTAACGCACATGCCCGTCGATATCCTTGTATTGCAAAATCTGTATGATATCTTGGTCGAGTCCCTTATGGCTCTTAAAGAGGATTATGCTGTGTTCAAACATCTTCTCCAGTGGAATAACCTCATATTCAGCCAGCTCATGTCCCCGCGGAATCAAGCCCACATACATATCGTCAAATTCCCTCACCCAGTCGTATGAATGTCTCGGCAGCCTGCTAAATGCCGCAATATCAATGATTCCCTGATTCAGCCACTGCTCCAACCGCTCAATATCGTTTTCCTCCACCACTTCGATTTCGATGTAAGGATATTTTTCGGAAAATTCACTTATAATTTCCGGCATCATGGCAAAGGCAACGGTCGGAAAGCAGCCGATGCGTATTTTACCTGTTTCGAGTCCCTTTATTTGGGAAATTTCTTCTTCCAGCTTCTCGTTTTCGGCAACCAGCCGGCGAATCCTGTCAATCAAAAGCTCGCCCTCAGAAGTCAGGGTAATGCCCTTGTTATTTCTCTTGATTATATGAAACCCAAGCTCGCTCTCCATGCTGTTAAGCATTTTGGAAATTCCCGAATGGGTATATCCCATGTCGTAGCTGACATTATTTATGCAGCCCCGTTCAATGACCCTCAGCAAAACTTCATATTTTCTTAAGTCCATCGCATGCCCAACCTCTCCGCAAGAGCGCAAAAACTCTCACAAAAATTCTCGAAAAAAGCCCCCGCCTGTTTATGCTTTCCTTAGCCTACAGAATCTGCAGCTCGCTTTGAATCTTATACTTTCCCTTAAGTTTTCCAAGCTCCGCAAAATGTGGCTGCTGTGCGTGCTTCTGTTGCAATTCCTTGCTCTCCCATTTTTCCAGAAGCAGGATCTCATTATCCCTGTCCGCAGAAAAGAAGTAATCATATTGCAGGCAGCCCTCGTCCTGTCTGGACTTTTCTATAACCCCGGCAGCTTTCGCCTCTTCATAAAACTTGCGCAGCATTTCGCCGTTTTCTGCCCTATAAAATACAAGAATATTTAACATTTTGCTCGTCTCCTTTCAACAACTGTTAAGCTTATTTTACCACAATATCAGACAGGGAGAAAGCACAATATGCTTTCCCCCATAACTTTTTCCCAATAATACTTTTACATCTTTTTTTTAGAAAATTACTCTGCTGTGCTCGCCCCTGAAGCAGCTTCCGCGGTCTGGTCCTTTGCGGCCATCCTGTTCTTTCCTTTCTTCTTCTCTCCGTTAGTGTAGAAAATGCCGATACCTGTCCACGCCAGAGTAAGCGCAACCACCGGAGTTATCCAGCCCAAGAAGCAGTATGGAAGATATGACAGGGTTGCCACGCCCAAGGTGCTTGCCATGTACATACCGTTTGAATTCCACGGAATCAGCGCCGCGCACATCGTTCCTGTATCCTCCAAGGATCTTGACAGCACCTTTCTGTCGATTCCCAAATCATCGTATGCCGGAGCGAATAATTTTGAGTTAATCAGCATGGAGCTTTCAAGAGAGCCTGTCAGAGCCTGCATAATGAAGGACGAGGCCAGGGTCGCAGTAACCAGCGTGCTTGCCTTTTTCGTGATATGCGCTACTTTCTCAAGCACCGTCCGCAAAACCCCCGTTACATCGAGAATGTTTCCAAGGATACAAGCGAAGAAGTACAGTGCCACCGTCCAAAGCATACTGGATATACCGCCTCTGTTAAGCAGCTTGTCGATATCCTCAACGCCCGAATCAATCGTGAAGCCGTTGTACATAATATTTGAAATATCAACGAAAGATGTGCCCTGCATTACCATCGCCATTACGGCTCCCAAAAGGGCTGATACCACCAGTCCCGGAATCGCCGGCGCCTTCTTGATAACTACTATTAGCAAAACCGCAATCGGAAGCAGGCAAATCGGGCTTAAATTAAAGTTTGCCGATAAGTTGTCGAGATAAAGATACACTGTTGACTCGTCTACCACGCCCTTTGATACGGTTTTGAATCCTAAGACTATATACAGCACAACTGAGATGATATAAGCCGGAACCGTTGTCCACAGCATGGAGCCCACATGGTCAAACAGGGAAACTCCCGACATCGCCGATGCCAAGTTCGTTGTATCCGAGAATGGAGAAAGTTTATCTCCGAAATAAGAGCCTGAGACTACGGCGCCCGCGGTAAACGCCGGATTGATTCCAAGTCCCGCACCGATTCCCATAAACGCGATGCCGACGGTCCCTGCGGAAGACCAAGAGCTTCCGCAGGCAATCGACATGAAGGAGCATGCCAAGCATGCACATAATAAGAAAAATTTAGGATTTATTATTTTGAGTCCTACATAAATTATGTACGGAATCGTGCCTGAAGCGATCCATGTCGCAATAACCGCGCCGATCAGCAGCAGAATAAATGTTGCAATCAGCATACTATAGACGCCGTCCATCATCATCTTCTGAATATCGTCCCACTTGAACCCCAGATGCACTGCATATGCACTCACAATGATGATGGCGAACAAAAGCGCAACACGAATATCAATATTCAGCCATAAAAGGCTTGCCATTAGAATAGCCACAACGATAGCCATAATGCACATCGCCGCGCCAAATGTTGGAGACTTTATTTTTGTACCCATTTTACTTACCTCATCTTTTATTTTTTCTGTAGTTTCAAAATGTACACTCCAACTTGCATGCTTGTTGTTTTGTTTGTCTAAATTATAACATGCAATGTTGTCTGACAAAAGCGAGGTTTTATCAATGTTATGATGACAAAAAGTACGACTCCCGGCGAGAGACTTCGGCAAATATGCCGCTTACGCATTTACGGAATTTTCAATCCTTACCTCTGTGAAGCCTGAGCAGGCTTCCTTGCGGGCAGCATCCTGCGCCAGCCTTAGCAGGTAGTCCATTCGCTCATCTGATGGTGTTTTAACATCGCTCAGGGCATATTCTTTTCCAAGCTGCCCGTATTTTACCTCGCCGAGGTTGTGATAAGGAAGGAGCTCCAGCCTTTTTATGCCCTTGCCCGCTACAAAGGCGGCCGCCTTGCATATGTTTTCGTCGCTGTCGTTAAGCCCCGGAATCACAGGAATCCTTACGATGACGTCTTTGTGATTTTCGGCAATAAAAGACAGATTTTCGAGGATCTGTTCATTGGAAACTCCCGTTAGGTCGCGGTGCTTCTGAGAGTCCATGTGCTTTATGTCCATAAAAATAAGGTCTAAATGGGAAATCACAGCCTCTATCACCTCAGGCTTTGCGTAGCCCGTAGTCTCTATCGCCGTATGCACGCCCTTTTCATGGCATTCTTTCAGGATTTCCGTAAGGAACTCGTGCTGAAGCAGCGGCTCACCCCCGGAGAAGGTTACCCCTCCTCCGGATGAGTCATAAAAGGACTTATCTTTCAAAATTTCACTGAGCAAGGCGTCCGTCTCGTATTCCTCGCCGATTGCCTTTTTTGCGTTTGTGCAGCACTCCTTTACGCAGATTTCGCAAAGGTCGCAATTTTCGCGGCTTGTGATGCCGTAGGGCGGCTTGCTTTCAATGATTCCCTTGGGACAAACCTCGGCGCAGTAGCCGCAGCTTACGCATCTTGCCGGAAAGCAGGCGATTTCCCTGCCCGGCTTTTGGCTCTCCGGATTTGAACACCAAATACATCTCAGCGGGCAGCCCTTGAGAAAAACCGTCGTGCGTATTCCCGGTCCATCGTGTATGGACATCTTTTGTATATTGAAAACCGTACCCTTTTTCATATCTTTCACCGCATTTCTTAGCAGCAACCGCAGCCTACATTTTTGTGGGCCGTCCTGCCGATAATATTATCCTGTACTTCTCTGTCAAGCTCGATAAAGTAAGCCGAATATCCCGCTACTCTAACCAGAAGATTCTTGTATTCCTGCGGATTTTTCTGTGCATCCCGCAGGGTCTGTGCATCAACCACATTGATCTGGATGTGTTCACCGTTCATGCCGAAGTAAGCCTTAACCACATTTTCAAGTATTTCTTTGCCGCTTTCTCCCTGAACGATGTTCGGGTCAAACTTGATATTGAACAGCGCCCCGTTGTTGCAATCGGACTGGTCGATGGAAGCCACGGATTTGATCGTAGCCGTAGGGCTTGTAACGTCGCGTCCTACCATCGGGGATGCGTTATCGGATACCGGCTCTCCTGCCAGTCTGCCGTCCGGCGTGGCACCGATAGTTTTGCCCTGCAATACGTTGAAGGATGTGGACAGGATGCAGTTTTCGTATGTGCCGCCTCTGCTGTCGCGATATTTTATCATTTCTTCGTTATATGCCCTGATCATGCGGTTTGCATAGCCGTCCACGGATTCGCAGTCGTTGCCGTATTTGGGGACCTTGTTGAGAATAATCTGGCGCAGTCTTTCGTTACCCTCAAAGTTGTTCAAAAGGATCTGGTTAAACTCTGCCGCGCTCATCATCTTCTCTTTGAAAATCACATAGTCCAGGGCCTCAAGGCTGTCTGCCCCGTTTGCCATGGCGACAAGGAACACGCCGGATGAGTTGTACAAAGCTCCGCCTTCTTCAAGGGATTTGCCCCTTGCGATGCAGTCCGTTACCAGCGCCGAAGCGTAGCCCTTAGGTACATAGAGTGCGTGCATTGCACATACTTTCGTATAGGCCTCGCACATAACCTTGACGAAATGCACGATCTGCTTATGAAGGGCTTCTTCAAAATCCTTTATGCTCGTAAATGTGTTCGGGTCGCCGGTTTTGAGTCCCATTTCGCACCTGGCAACGGGATCCCAGCCGTTGTTAAGCACTAGCTCAATACACTTTGCGGCATTTACATAGCCTACATTCGGTCTGCCGTCGGATTTTCCCTGAACATACGGCTCCACACAGCCGTGAACGGTCCAGTCCCTTGAATCTTCTTCGGTTGCGCCCTTATGCTTCAAAAGCTCGCATACAAGATTATCGTTGTAGAATGCCGGGATCGCATATCCCTTTTGCACATAATCCATGGCCTTGTCCAGCAAAGCCTGCGGGGTATTGTCGTTTACCTGCATCGCCATGGTCGGCTGCACGGTCTTTACCAAATTCCATGCATCGAAAACGGTATAGGTCAGCTCGTTTGTGGCATCCTTGCCATCTCTTGTTAACCCTCCGATTGCCATCTGCTGCCACATCGGATATGCCGCAAAAGCAAGGGAGTCAAAGCTGTCTCTGAGCTTCAAAATTTCTGTGCATTTGATGTATAATGCCGCAAGGAGTTCCTGGGCGTCCGATGCAGGGAAGTCCCCTTCCAAAACGGATTTTTTGTAATAAGGATATAAATTCTGATCGAGTCTTCCGATTGCTATGGAGTGGCCGTTGTCCTCGATCTGAATCGTAAGCTGAAGGAACCATACGAATTGAATCGCCTCCCAGAAATCTCTCGGTTCGTTTTCCGGAACGTTGCTACAAACATCTGCGATTTTCAGTAGTTCCTTCTTTCTCTGCGGGTCTTTTTCTGTCTCTGCGAGTTTAGCCGCGTGGCCAGAGAACTTATGCGCAAATCTGATGACAGCTTCCATGGAAATGATGTTTGCGTTCCAGAAATCAACCTTCCTCGCGTCCTCCGGATTCAAAATCGGTGTTTTTTCTATCATAGCCTTTGATTGGTTGATTAGTCCCCTAAGTCCCAGCGGCAAAATTCTCGGATAGTCCGGAGAAATATGGCCCATGCCTGTCGTTCTTGCCCCCACCGACAAAACGCCGCAATCCTGGGCTTTCAGCACGTAGGAATCCAGCGCCGCCGTAGACTGCACATCAAAGGTGTTATCGCCCCACTTTTCGAGGATCGGCACAAGCTCTGACTTTACCTGCTGCGTTACGATAATCGGGTCTGTGCCTCTTACAGGGAAAAGGTCTATTTCGTTTATAACCCATTTTGCTCCGAATTCCGGAAAAATCGGCACTCCTCTTACCTTCGTGGTCTGGCTGCCGACAATCAGCTCGCCCTCCTGCATATTAGGCTCCATGTTGTCGAGTATGTACGCAAAGGCTTTTGCTCTGCGGATAACCGGCGTGCAGTTTGCATATTTTTCGTATGCTTCTGTAACCAGCCTTGCCCTTTCAACATCCAGCGCAGGCTTCGAATTTTTCAGCCTGTCGTTCATCATATCAATTCTGCTTTTGTTCATTTCTCGCTCCTTTATAGTAATATAAGAAAGCCCGCTTCGCCCATCAGATTTCAGCGGTAGACTTTCTTGTTATTCCGGAAATATCAAAATGATATTTCCGACATAATAAAAAAGTATGACTTATCTACAGATAAATCATACTTCAAAATTTGCTTTTGATGTAGCGAGGATTTGACAAGGTAATGTTGACAAATCGTTATGCCCGCAAGCTATAAATAGTAGCCCCCGATATCCTCTATTTCACTTTCAGCGCTCGCATGGCGTTGATGATGGCGATTACCGATACGCCTACGTCTGCGAATACGGCTGCCCACATATTTGCAAGTCCTATCGCGCTGAGCACCAGAACCACTAACTTTACCGCAAGGGCAAAGACAACATTTTCTTTTGCGATGGTGAGGGTCTTTCTTGCGATATCCATCAGATCAAGAAGCTTCGATGGTTCGTCGGTCATTATAACCACATCCGCAGCCTCGATAGCAGCATCCGACCCAAGGCCTCCCATTGCGGCCCCGATATCCGCTCTGGCAAGCACCGGAGCGTCGTTTATGCCGTCGCCTACGAACATGAGCTTGCCCTTCGGGGATTTCTCTGCCAAAAGTCTTTCTACCTCACGGACCTTGTTCTCCGGAAGAAGCTCTGCGTGAACCTCGTCGATTCCAAGTCTTGCGCCTACGCTTTCTGCCACCGCTTTGCTGTCCCCGGTAAGCATTACGGTCCTTATTCCTCTCGCCTTCAGTCCCGCGATTGCACGGGCCGCGTCTTCCTTGATCTGGTCTGCTATGGTCACGCAGCCGGCATATTTTCCGTCCAGTGCCACATGAACCACGGTTCCTGCTTCTTCGGAAGGCCGATAACCGATCCCCTCGCGCTCCATCAGCTTGGCATTTCCTGCGAGAACCTTTTTGCCGCCGATAATGGCTTCAACGCCGTGCCCTGCGATTTCGCGTACATCGCTTATCTGCGATTTGTCGATATCTGAGCCCGTCCGCGCCTGATATTCCTCTGTAAGGGATACGGAAATCGGGTGGGTGGAATTTGCCTCGGCATATGCTGCGAGCCTGAGAATCTCATCTTCTGTGAGATCTCCTGCACTTTTTACGCTCTCGACCTTGAAAACGCCCTTGGTAAGTGTTCCGGTCTTGTCCATAACTACAAACTCGGTATGGGCCGCCGCTTCCAGATAGTTGCTGCCCTTAACAAGCAAGCCTATCTTTGAGGAAGCTCCGATTCCGCCGAAAAAGCTCAGCGGCACCGAAATTACAAGTGCACAAGGGCATGAAACTACAAGGAAGTTTAGCGCCCTATAAATCCAATCTTTGAATAAGGCTCCCGAAAATCCCGCAGCACTTCCTGCTATGCCGCTTCCGATGAGTATAGGCGGAAGCAGCGCCAAAACTGCAGCCGCTCCTACAACTGCCGGGGTATAGACCGCCGCAAACCTGGTGATGAAATTTTCCATCCTAGCCTTTTGGCTGCTGGCGTTTTCTACAAGTTCAAGGATCTTGTTTACCGTGGATTCGCCGAAGAGCTTTGTTACCTTTACTTCCAGCAGGCCCGTCTCGTTAATGCAGCCGCTGAGAATTTCGTCTCCTGCCATAACGCTGCGCGGAACGGACTCACCGGTAAGCGCCGCCGTATCCAGTCTGGACTGCCCGCTGAGGGCGATGCCGTCCAGCGGAACCTTTTCTCCGGGCTTTATTACGATCACATCGCCGATTTTCACTTCGTCCGGGTCAACCTTTTTCGTGTCTCCGCCCTCAAGCAGGATGTTTGCATAGTCCGGGCGGATATTCATGAGCTCCGTAATGGATTTTCTGGATTTACCCACCGCGTAGTCCTCGAAAAGCTCGCCAACCTGATAGAAAAGCATAACCGCCACCGCCTCAGGAAACTCGCCCGTTGCAAAGGCTCCCAGCGATGCCACAGCCATGAGGAAGTTTTCGTCGAAAACCTTTCCCCTGCTGATGTTTCGCAGCGCCTTCCAAAGAACCTTGTAGCCGATTTCAAGATAGGCAATAAGATAAAGCGCAAACTTGAGAATATATGGCTCTGCCGGGGCAATCACCGCCGCAACAAACAGCAGTGCTCCAATCACCAGTCTAATTACAGTCTTTTTCATCCCACATTTCCTCCATAGATTTCCACGTTTTTGGCTTTACAGCTCCTTGATTTCTACGTCAGGCTCGGTCTTTTTCACGGTCTTTACGATCTTCTTGTATGTTTCGTCAAAGCCCGCTTCTTCTACGTCCAGCACCATCTTGAGTGTAAGGAAGTTAACCGACGCGCTGTTTACGCCATCAAGCTTTCCTACGTTTCTTTCAACCTCTGCGGCACAGTTTGCGCAATCAAGTCCTTCGAGTAAATATGTCTTTTTCATTTCTATGTCCTCCTGCAAAATCATTTGTATCCGAGCTTGCTCGCTCTAATTTTTTTCTTCTAAAGTTGAGCGTTCGTTCAACTGTTAAGCATATTATAATTGAATAACCATTCAACTGTCAAGAGGTTTTCTGAAAATTCTTTTGCATTTTTTCCGACTTTTTTCGAAAGTTTTTGTGACTTTAACAAGATAAAATAAAGGCCTAGTTCAAAGCGAACCAAGCCTTCCATTATTTATAAAAATTCTCAACAAGCGCTAACTTTTCAGTTCTTAACCATGCATTCTTTCTTGTAAAAACATACCGCATATTTTCTTATGTCCGGATAGCCCTCGTTTGCAAAAGGCTCTGCATAGTGCTGCTCATCAATCTGGGCAAGAGCTTTGTCACACAGGTTATCCATCTGTGCTATGCTGCTTGCGATTTTCAGTTCAAGAATGATTACGCTGCCTTTGCGGACATTTGCGGTTTGAAGCACGATATCGGGCCGGCCGTTTCCGCTTTCCCGATTTGAGTATACGCGATACCGTCCGGCATTGCTCAGAAGCCCTGTCATAAATCCGTGGTAGTAGCTTTCCGCATAGTCAAAATAGCTGATGGTATCCAGAAGCTGCTCGTTTAAGAAGTTTTCTATAGCCTCACAGTCACCGGTTTCGAGAGCATGTATCAAAGGGCTTCGGTCAGCCTTTTCGATTTTTTTCTCGAACCACTTTGAAATGGAATCCTCATAAATCGATTCGATTTCCGTATTGGGGATTTTCATTTCCAAAAACAGCTTATTCTTTTCAAAGCGTTCACCGACTTTTTTCAGGTAGCCGGTGAAGAACAGGAAATTCCAAAGATTGTCCTGTGAGTCGTGAATGTCGCCGTAGGTTATGTCTTCATGCACCTGTTTTTCAATGGTCCCGCCGTCCATAAGCGTTTCCAAATCCCGCCTTGCATCCCTGTTTGCATTTTCAATCATCTCGCGGATTATGCTGTTTGAGGAAGTATTCGACCAATATGGCAGCGGAAACTGCGTGATATGGCGGCTTC
>CAVCFO010000025.1:0-24514 GCA_963601575.1 bacterium | reverse complement strand
CCGGAATGGTGGTTTCCTTAAAAACGGATTTGCGGTTTCCTGTGCCCGGACAGCAGGGACACGGAGCCCGGATTATTCACGATGTTATTTTTTTAAGAGAAAAATGCTATTTTGCACCTCATTCCAAAACTGTTGCTTAATTTCAACAGAAGTATTTACAGAAACAATGCCATATGAAGTGATAGGATGACACTTTCTACTTAACGGCGAATTATGATATCGCCAAATCGCTTTTTCATCACTATTCACTCTGCCTTGTAACACCCAAACCATTTTAGGTGATTGAACTTCAGCATCTACACCCAGTTCGCAAGAATATTTACGAATAACTTCAGGCAAATGATGTTCACGAATGCTTTGTCTAGATGAAAATTTTGCATCTAGTATCACATATTCCTCATCGTGCTCAGAGGAAGCAAACTTCAATATAAAATCTGGAACATAATAACCTTTTGAGGTTGTTGTTCTATATAAGGTTATTTCATTTTCAAAGCAGTAAGAACTAATAACAGGTTGGTAATATAAAGTCACTGTTATATGTCCATTACTAAGTATGTATGTATTTGCCACATCTTTTTCATTTTGGTAATATTCGTCTACTGCATTATAATCGAATTTATACACAGGAGTTTTGAAATCAGCTTTTTTATATCCATTACTAGCTAGCAACTTTAAAAGTCGCAACAAGCAATAGTATTCAAATAGTTTGTCTAAAGTTTTTACCTGTAAAATCAGTTTTTCCTTTTCTAAACTATATTCACCATACTGAAACCAACGAAGAATAATCTCAAATACTTGTGCATACGGCTTAATTTCGCAAAATGTACTTGTTTTTCGAGGCAATGTGGTTAGTACAGATGTGTACACATTGAAAAGTGTAACATAGCGTTTGTAAATATTTTGAAGTGCATCAATCGAATGTTTAAGCTTTCCAAGCAATATCCTGCAAAAGGAAATATGTAAAGACTTAATTGTAATGATTGGTGCACTATATTCTTTCAGAAAACTGCCATGAATTTTTGAAATAACACGTTCTTCATTTAAAATATCTCTATCAAATTCCGAAAAGATTTGCTTTGCATTGAGTAAGACGGTATGTAGAAAACCTACAACAATCCTGTTCTCATAAACATCCCAACTTTTTTTGTTTATATCGGTTCTTATACAATATGGGAGATAATTTTTCCCTTTGTACTGGATACCACTTGTATATGGAATATTCGCTAGTTGATCCGCATTCTGCATAATCCAGCTAAAACTGTCACGAGAAATCTGTTTCACCTTTTCATAGTGTGCAAGTATTTCGGACTGTTTTATTGCATGCTTACCTTGCATTTTAAAGTAAGCAAAATTATTTTTATAGCATGTGATTACTTGCTCAATTAATTGAATATATGAGTTTAAAGATCGATATGCATGCTTGTTCCATTTTCCTTCATATAAACTGTTGCTTGGTCCTTGCTTTGAATTAGAAAAAATCCATTCATTAACTTGCGAATCATCAAATGCAATCAATTCTTGGAGCATCTTTTGTATATTCGTAGTATCTTCTTGCCGCTTACTCATACACAATAAGAAATCCGTAAAGAACTCCTGTGAATCTTCATTAGTAAAAAAGATGATGAAAGAAAGAATGACAATATCATAGTGAAGTAAAAACGGTTGTTTTGCAAAAAAGTTATTGTTGTATTTTGTGGCCCCTTCCACTATATTGTTATCGTCCTTTAAAACTATACTTCCCACTCGTTCACCGTTAACGCATACATCAACTGACTTAATATCACTTTTATTATATTGATCACACAGAAAATAGATGTCATAACTTCCGTCTTCATAAACTGTCATACACTTTGCGAAATCAACAGAAGATATATCCCCAAGATGGTTCGACAAGTTAATTTCATTTTTTTGTTTCATGCTCTGGCATGATAAAATGCACTTCAACATCTTCGATAGCTTCTCCTTTTCGCAAGTATAATTAGTGTGAGAAAAATTGATAAAAGCCCATATTATTTTCAGCAATACGTTTCATTCTTTCGAGGTGTTTTGCAGTTATAGGCATATTTTGTGCAGTACATTCTTTCATCAGTTCCTCAATCAAAGAACGATAATTTTCGCCATTTCCATTAATGGTAGGAAGAATTTTTTGAGACAAAGCATAGTCTAACGGTGCAAATTTAGTCACAGGCGTATCACGTTCCATGCATCTACATCCTACTGCACAATAATTTTTTACCATTTTGAGATTTCGAGGCATAATCTGAAGCGAACAATCTCGGAAAATTTTCTGAATAACATCCCACTTATTTTTGATTGCCTCATCTATTGCATCATTTTCAGAAATAAAAAACGCTGTTTTCATGGCATCAAAAGATATCATATCTTCAAAATTTTTAATATCTCCGTCTATCTCATCATCAACTCGCGTTGGCTCCAACATAATAATCCAACTTCTATCTAAAAACCTCGGGGAAAGTTCTTCCGTTGTATGATCGAAATTCACCGTCGCAAGGAAGCGAAGATGCGCAGGCAACCTGAAACTCTTTAATCCGCCAAGTGGGATAGAACGGTTGGAGACAGATGTAAAGTCGCAATTCCTGAGGAATGCTGCCCAGTAGTGTTCCATAGGGCTAAGGTTTGCTTCATCAAGGAGGATAAAAAAAGGAGCTATTTCTGATTGGTCGCAATTATACTCTTTATCTAGTAGTTCAAAAGCATCAAAAACTTCTCCATTGCTACGCTCCATTTTCTTAGATAGCGGATTATAGTACCCTATGAAATCTTTGTGAGAAGACCAACCACGTTCAACAGAAATATCAACAAAGCGTTTTTGTGGAGGACTAGCTACTAATCCCAGTGCCTTAGCAAGAATATTACAAAGGGAGGTCTTACCGCTTCCCGGCTCCCCAGCAAATGTCGTGATAAAGCCCTGTGTAATACAAATGAGATAATTCGCAACATCATTAAAGGTTACGTCTCTATGGGCTTTATCACGAATAAAATCAGCAACACGTTCAATAATTTCTGTGTAATTCACTGGCTCGGCATGAAGTTGCGTACTATCGAATGAAGCAGGAGCCTCCATTGCCGGCTCATCCTCAATACCACGGAGTATTTTATCAAGCAGTTTGCTGTCCAATATTCTTGCAGTTTGCTTGGCTTCGTCATTAAATGAGTCCAATGTCTCTCTGAATTGTTCTTCAAGTTTTTCATAGTCTTTGGCTCGGATATTCTTCTCTATTTCTAATCGATCACGTTCAGATGTCAGCCTCTCAATATCTTCGTGCAGACTAGCTCTCTCTCTCAATGCTTTGTTTTCAGCCTGCATCCTCTCAAGCTCCTGTGTCAATTCATAGGCCTTCTGACTATCCTCTTCAAGTTTCGCTTTTTTTGTTGTCTCAGTACTCTCTTGAAGTGCAGCGACATTCTCCTGCAATACAGCTTCTTGACTTTTCAACTCGTCCACACGCCTTTGTACTGAAGAAATCTCGGCGACATTATTTTGAATTTGGTCAAAATAGTTGTTTGCAACCTCCTCAGCCAGTGATTGCTTTATACCATCATCCGTGAGCGCATATTGCACAATGCTCCGTACACATTTTTCTTTTTGATCGACACTTTGCAATAACGCTTGAATCTTCAATATACGTTCTTCTGTAAGTTGAACATTGCCACCACTTTCGATAAGCTGTTGGATAGTGTCCTTGAGTCGACGTACTTGTTCACGAGTGTATGCGTTTTCTGCACGAAGGGAGTCAATAAAACTATCAATTAGCGTTTTTTCACTTATCCAATCGTAACAAACTTCACACTCTTTCGGGATTGGAATGGAAGATTTCGGGATAAGAATAAGGGCTTCCTCACCATCTTGATCTTCGATTACTAAAAGATCATCATTGTAGGTCATTGCATTATATTCACCAATATTATACTGATAGTCTTTGACCCCTATAAGTATCATCGTTCCTTCTTTAGTATCATATTCAAAAGGACCATACAGTTTTCCTTCACACCTGAGCAGAATTAGCGTTGTGCGAACTGTGCAGTTGGGCTCAGGTATTGACCGATCACTTTGAAGTTGCTCAATGCCACTATTTACATCAATAATTTGATAAAATCCCTTTCCTGAAAAAGTTTCAATCCAAATTTCAGAACTTGCCCTTCCATACTGTGGGTTGTACTTGAGGCTATACATATTATTTCCTTCATAATTTGGAGATGAATCACCATTAATTCTAATATTAACTAAAGAACCAAAATCAGAATAAACATCTTCGGCACTATCACCGCCTTGAATTCTGACTTCGATACGTCCGAACTTGGGAAAATCAGCAGAGTCTACAAGGTCATAGTCAGTGCCTTTCATCAAAACACGAGGATAAACATAACAGACTCTGTTAACACCACCATAGGGGTCTTCATAACTCGGATTGTAAGATAGCCATGCGAGAATGTTCTTTCCTTTGTACTGTTTAAAATCCATTTGCTTTTCCTCCTTAATCTTTCTGCTATTCTCAGGATTTTATTTATTTCATTATAGCGTAAATTGGTCGTGTGTGCAAGACTAGCGCGTACCAAAATTAGTACATTAAAAATCCCCGCAAAAATACAGGGATTTAGAGTAATATTCAATTTCGATAAAGAATGTTTAGCATTCCGTAAAAACTCTTTCCATCGCTGTATCCCATACATCATATATAGAACAACTCATTCTTTTCTCTCCGCTCTTGCAGCACGAATCTCTTCATCAATCTCTTCCAATGACATTTCCGGCACATCGGCCATCTGCTGCCTTGCTTGATAGAATGCATTCAATGCATCTGTCCTTGTTACAACCTGCTCAGGAAGCGTCGCCTCCATCCGAAACGGCATTTTCACATAGTCAGAGTTTGTATAAAGGTCATGTCCGCAGGCAAGGCTATATAAATCGCTTGCCAGAATGTCCTTCTCCAGCGTCTTTGCGATCTCCGGAAACAGCCGGGCTTCCTTGTTTATATTGGTTATTATCGGAAGCTTTGAGCTTTCGGATTTTTTTATTTCTTTGAGATATTTTGCGCCGATTTCGTCAAGTGCAAGTACCCTTATATAGTTTTGCGCCGTTTTCACGGTTTCGCGGGTTGCTCCCAGCAGGGTCATTATCAAAAGCCTTGCAATTCGGGTTGCTGTATACCTTCTGGATTTCAGGTCAGCAAGCATTTCTTCGGCGTTTTTCCAATATCTTACGCCGTTTTTCATCTTGTTCCCTAGACCCTCTTCAGCCCCAAATATAGCGTTCAGTTCCCCGCAATCACTTATGAGGATTTTTTCGACTATAAATGGGAACAGCTTGTCCTGCGTGCCGATTTCTCTCAGATGCTTCGTAAGTGTTTCCAAGGTAATCGGAGGAACAAGCCTAGAAATATCCTCGCCCGCTGCGAGCATCCTCCGGATTCCCGTGGCAGAAGCCATATCGTCTTTTGGGGCAAGTTCGTGATAGCCGCTTCCCTGCCGCTTGATCGCCAATGGCTTCGCCCGTTTCATAAAGCGTAGATATTCGAGGGCTAAAATGTTATTCGGCAGACTCATAAGCTCCGCGGCTTCCTCGCCCAAAAGCCCTGCGACGGCCTCGCTTTGCGCTTTCGGATAGGCGACACCTTTCTTTACCGCAGCCCGCACCGCTTCCTCTATTTCCCTGCGGTTTATGGATATTTCCTCGGAAATATCCATAAGTTCTGCAATATTTCCCGATTCGCTGCCGAAAGAAATATAGCCGCAGCCTATGTTTTCCAGAATTTCCACTCCGCTCTTTGCAAAATATCCCGCGTTGTTTGCGGCAAAAAGTACCGGAAGCTCCAGGACGAGATTTATACCGTTTTTTACCGCAATCTCAGCTCTGGTCCACTTGTCCAGAAGTGCAGCCTCTCCCCTTTGAGTGAAATTTCCGCTTATAACCGCCACAGAAACCTCCGCTCCGGTCATTTCCATGCTTTTTTGAAGATGATATTTGTGACCGTTGTGGAACGGATTGTATTCTGCGATAATTCCAACGCTTTGCATCTTTTCCTCCCGTGCCTTGCGTATTTTGCGTACTTTGTGTGCCTTGCGTGCTTTGCGGCGAAAACCCGCCTTTGATTCGTTTATTATAGCACAAAATATGCGAGGTTCATTAAAATTGCTAATTTTCAAATGCCCCTAAGGTATCCCCGCCAAAGGACGCATCGTTTTCCCCGAAGCCTCCGCTTTCGTCTTCTTCTCCCATGGCGATCATGTCCCCCAAGGAGACAATGTATTCCTCAAGAGGATAGTCCATGCACTCCGAAAAATCGTATTCGTACTTGTTTGCATTGCCTGCTATTCCCTCAAGGCGTGAGGCTAAAATCGCATCTCTCAGCGGCAGCTTCGTTTCTTCCATGGTTCCAAGGTCGGTGCAGTACGCCTCGCTTTCCATGGAATACCAACGTCTGAACCTTTCAAGTTCTTCGGCAAGCTTTGTTTTTAGATTTTCGTCCTCTTTGCAATTTCGGCACATTCCCACAAACGCCCGTCTGACATTTTCAAAAATCGTAAAGACTTCCGTCTGGTTTCCCGGAACGAATCCGGATATTTCTTCAAAATAGTTGTCGCAAAGCTCGGCAAGCGTGTCCTTGTCCACACCGTCAAAAAGCTCCGCAACATCGGCAAATTCCAGTTCCTCGTCACATTCGAGGAAATCTGCCAGGTTCTCAAAATATTCAAATTCCTCCGGACTTTCAATGTCCAGATGCGCATATAATTCTCTCTTGTCCAATTTTTTCTCCTTTATAAATCAAGATTTTTAAATTTCATAATCAGGTCGGATTTTTCCGTTTCGAGGATTTTCTGTATCATGTTCACGAAATTTTCCGAAAGGTCGCTGGCGTAGTACACGTTTTCCCTATCGTTTTCCCCTGCCAGGATGTCCTCTTTTTCCAGTATTTCTTTGATCCTTGCAATTATCTCGTATGAAGGATTGACGATACGAAGCTTGGGATAGAGCCGCATTATATTTTCCCTTATGATCGGATAGTGGGTGCAGCCCAGAACCAGCGTGTCGATTCGATTTTCTCCGATAAAATCGTCGAGATAGTATTTTATGGTAAGATCCATGATTTCGCTATCGATTATGCCCTCCTCGATGAGCGGTACAAAGGCAGGAGCCGCCTTGCTGAAAACTTGGAGCCCCGGGTTTTGCTTCATAATTTCCCGCTCGTAATCGCCGCTAGCAATGGTAACTTTCGTTGCAATTACTCCGATTCGGTTGTTTTCGTCGCAAATCTGCGCAATTTTTCCCGCCGCCGGATTGATAATCCCTACAATGGGAATGTCAGGAAAACGCTTCTGCAAATCGCAGAGGCAGGTCGAAGTAATAGTATTGCAGGCAATTACCATCATCTTCACATCTTTTGTATATAAAAAATCAGCGATCTGATTTGCATAGTGCTTGATCGTGCTTACGGCTTTTGAACCGTAGGGTGTTCTTGCGGTGTCTCCGAAGTAAATCACTCTCTCATTGGGTATCTGGGAAAAAAGATTCGGAATGCAGGTAAGGCCGCCCAAGCCGGAATCAAAAAAACCTATCGCTCTGTTATCCATTTGGGGTTATATTCCTTTCTGTTTTGTGGTATACTGTTTAATTATAGTATTATACATCAAAAATAATTCTTTCGCCATACAAGGAGGGCAAAAATGTCTGATAAATTATGCAAACAGCGCAGTGAAATAGAGCAAAAATTCAAATGGGACATCGAGGCGATGTATCCCGACGAATCGCTTTGGGAAAAAGATATAGAGGAATGTGTAAAGGAAGCCTCTGAGTTTACCCGTTTTATGGGGAAAGTCACCGAATCTGCGGATACGCTCTACGAGGCGCTTGCCGAGAAAGACCGCATTTTCCTGAAGCTGGAACACGCTTTTGTCTACGCCGCCATGAAAAAGGACGAGGATAATCGTTTGGCAAAATACCAATCCATGTACGACAGGTGCAGTGCGGCCTGTGCCAAGATTTCCGCTTCCCTTTCTTTCTTTGCCCCGGAGCTTCTTGCTGCCGACCCGGAAACCATCAGAAAATATGTAGGCGAAAATCCAAAGCTCGAAGTCTATCGTTTCGCCCTGGAAGACGCACTCCGGGAAAAGGAACACGTGCTTTCCACAGAAGAAGAAAACATACTCGCCCAGCTCAGCGAGGTAACCGGCGCTTCTGGAGATATCTTCAAAATGCTCAATAACGCGGATTTGACCTTCGGGACAGTGGTTGACGAGGACGGTGATACAGTAAACCTCACCCACGGTAACTACATTACCTTTATGGAAAGCCACGACAGAGACGTCAGAAAAGCTGCATTTACCAATATGTACGAGGCTTACAAGGCTCTCATCAACACCATCGCCACCGCCTATAACTACAATGTCAAGGACGACGTTGTTACGGCAAGAATCCGCAAATACGATTCGGCGCGTCACGCCGCCCTTTCTTCGGGAAACATTCCTGAGGAGGTTTATGACAATTTGATCAGCGTTGTTCACGAATATCTTCCGCATCTCCACCGCTATACCAAGCTTCGCAAGAGGGTTCTTGGTGTCGATGAGCTCAAGATGTACGACATTTATGTGCCTCTGGTTAAGCTTCCTAAGCGTGAGATTCCTTACGAGGAAGCGCTGAAAATAATGCAGGCCGGACTTGCCCCGCTGGGCGAGGAATACCTTGCGCAGGTTGATAAGGGAACAAAAGAGGGCTGGATCGACGTGTACGAAAACGAGGGCAAGACCAGCGGCGCCTACAGCTTCGGCGCCTATGACAGCAAGCCGTATATCCTGCTGAATTATGCGGATTCTCTGAAAGACGTGTTTACAATTGTTCACGAAATGGGACACTCAATGCACTCTTTCTACACACGCAAAACCCAGCCTTTCGTATACGGCGACCACTCGATATTTACGGCAGAAGTTGCCTCCACGGTAAACGAGTCTTTGCTCATGCAACACCTTTTGCATAAGGAAACCGATCCGGAAATGCGAAAATATCTCATAAATTACTATATCGAGGAATTCCGCACCACCCTTTTCCGTCAGACCATGTTCGCAGAGTTTGAGGCGCTCACCCACAAAGAGGTAGAAAACGGCGGAGTGCTTACCGCAGAATGGCTCTGCGAAGTTTACGATAAGCTCAACCGCGACTACTTCGGTTCTGCCCTTGCGGAGGACGAATATATCAAATACGAATGGGCGAGGATCCCGCATTTTTACAGAAGTTTTTATGTTTATCAGTATGCTACGGGCTACTCTGCGGCAACTGCGATTTCAAAGAGAATCCTAACAGGTGGTGAGAAGGCTCGTGAGGACTATATAGAATTTTTGAAGAGCGGTTCATCGGACTATCCTGTGCAGCTTCTAAAGATCGCGGGGGTTGATATGTCAAGTCCTGAGCCTATCAGGGCGGCAATGGAAACGTTCAAATCCCTTGTGGAGGAGCTGGAAACGCTTTTGTAGAGGGAGATGCCCATGAAAACCAAGAAAATATTTATATACGCAAACACCACAGAAATGAGCGCAAAAATCGAAAGATTTCTTCGGGAAAAGCTGGTAAAGTCAGGGCTTAGGGCTTACGACCAAATCTTTGAGGATACGGAGCTTATCATATGCATAGGCGGCGACGGCACCCTGCTCCGCTGCCTGCGTACGTATAACTTCCCCACCATTCCGGTGGTGGGCATCAACACGGGGCACCTGGGATTTTTCCAGGAGGTTCTGCCGGAACGAATCGACGATTTTATCTTTCAATATAATCAAGGGGAATTCACCGTGGATTCCTATAGCACCGTTCGCGCCAAGGTCGAAACGCCGGAGGGAATTTGCAAGCACATCGCCCTGAACGAGATCGCCATAAAAGGCGTGCCTACCTACCCGGCACAGCTTAATATCGCAATCAATGACTCATTTATCGAACGTTTCAGCGGCGACGGTATCTGCGTTTCCACCCCTGCGGGCAGCACCGCATACAATTATTCTCTGGGAGGCGCCATCGTGGATCCCAGGCTGAATCTCCTTCAGGTTGCCCCTATCGCGCCTATGAACACCGTGGTCTACCGCTCCTTTACTTCGAGTATTTTGCTTCCGGCAAACGGCAGACTTTCGATTATTCCATGCGACGACGACCACAGAACTCTCAGCGTGGTGGCGGACGGATATTCCGTAGACTACTCCAATATCCGCAAAATAGAGCTTTCCCTTTCCCGAAAAAAAGTAAATCTCGTTCGTTTCGAGTACAGCAACTTTTGGGAGAAAGCAAAATCAAAGTTTTTATAGAGATTTTTCGTGAAATTTATGGAAAATCCGCAGGAATTTATACTTTTACAATTAAGGAAATCAAATGTCAGAATTTAAATATATTGTTACGGCGGAGGATGTGCGCCAAAAGCTTTCGATAAAGCAGCTTGTGCGCAGCAATTTCACATTTTCCTCCCGGCTCATGACAAAACTCAAGCAGAATCATCTTGTGTTTCTAAACGGTCATGATATACAGTGGTGGATTTCCCCTGCCGAGGGAGACATTATCAGCGTCCTGCTTCCCGAAGAAAAAAGCGACTTCCCGCCGGAGGATATTCCGATTTCGGTAGTCTACGAGGACGATGATATTCTCGTTATCAACAAGCAGCCCGGCGTGGTGGTTCACCCAACCAAGGGAAAGCCCTGCCACACCATTGCAAACGGACTGATGAAAAAAATGCTGGATGAAGGCGAAAGTTATAAGATTCGCTTCGTAAACAGGCTGGACATGAACACATCGGGGCTTTTGATAGTAGCAAAAAACAGCCACGCTCAGGACAGCCTCACAAAACAAATGAACGCCGAAGCTTTGGGTCTGCACAAGAAATACAAGGCTATCGTGGTTGGCGAAATGCCCGATGGCAGCGGAACGATTGATCTTCCTATCGGTAGACCCGACGAAAACGAAGTTGAGCGCTGGGTCCTGCCCGTAGAAAAAGGCGGCTACCCCTCCGTTACTCACTACAGGGTTCTTGAGAGGCTCCGCGGTCACTGCCTCGTGGAACTTGAGCTTGAGACTGGGCGCACACATCAGATACGGGTTCACCTTTCCTACATAGGCTATCCGATCCTCGGCGATCATCTCTATTGCAAGGGCGATCCTTTTGAATATCGCAAGATTCACGGCGACCCGCGAGACGCAGCAGACGCAAGCTCGGATTTTGGTATAAATGCCGCAGAAGATGAGGATGAAAATGCCGCACAGAGACGCAGTCAAGATTGCAATGAGATCGCCTCAGGCCTCATCGGCCGCCAGGCTCTCCACGCATATTCCCTTACCCTGCGCCATCCGGTCACCGGCGAAATTCTTCACCTCGAAGCTCCGCTGCCTTCGGACATGGAAAATGCAATAAATCTACTAAAAAAAGCTCGCTAACGAGCTTTTTTTGTTTATGTTCTGCTTTTTTTCCATTCGTCATTCATCGGTTTTGGAGATACTTCTGTACCCTTTCGCCGTCCGTATCTGATGGGTAAATTTTGTTTCCGCGCTTCATATAGGCGTCGGAGCCGCCGGCAAGGATGAGCACGCAGTTTTCCATTCCTTCCGCCTTCTTGAGCGCCGTATAGACCGCGGTATCTCGGTCGGTGATGATGATTGCCTTTTCTTTATGGTCGATATAGCTTAGAATCTCGCTGCAAATCTTGTTGATGTCTTCCATTCCCGGATCAAGCTCGGTTATAATAACGAAATCCGCGTATTTTTCGGCGATCTCTCCTGCTTCTTTTCTGCGGTTAAACGCTTTGCCCCCGACGCAGCCGAAGACGAAGCCGACCTTGCGTTCCGGATATTGCTTCTTTACATAATCGAAAAGTACCTGATAGCTCATCTTATTATGAGCGTAATCCACGATTACGTCAACGTCATCTTTCAGGGAATATGTCTCCATTCTTCCCATTACCCGCACCTTTTCAAGACCTTGCCGGATCGTTTCTGTCGGAACGCCTAGGGACGCCGTCACCGCAATGGCGCAAAGAGCGTTGTAAGCATTGTAGCCTCCGCCTATATTAACTCTAAATTCTTCTTCTTTTCCGAAAATCGCTGTTTTTAAAATCAGATATCCCGGCTTTTCCTCCACCGAAATGCTGCATATATCAGGCTTCCTTGCGCCTGCCTCATTCATTCCGAATGTTACTATTTTCTCGCAATTTTCCTCTGCAAAGTCCAAAGCCCGGCTCATATATTGGGAGTCCATGTCTAGGTTCACACAACCGATTTTGCTCTGGCGGAAAATCTTGAGCTTGGAGGCGAAATAATCCTCCATGTCCCTGTGCTCCGCCTCAGAAATATGGTCACGGGAAATGTTCGTAAATGCGCAAACTTCAAAGTTTAAATCAAGCGTCCGGTCGTATTTTAGGGCTTGGGATGAAACCTCCATGGCAAGATATTCGCAGCCGTTTTTTACACAGCCGTCCAGTATTCTGTGAAGCTCAATGGTTTCCGGCGTAGTCAGCTTGTACGCTTTTTCTCTACGTGCCCCGTCGTAGGTGTATATTCCCGAAGAAAATCCGATTTCTCTGCCGCAGTGTATATCCAGTATGGACTTTATCATGCTGGTAGTGGTTGATTTTCCTTTGGTTCCGGTCACGCCTATGAGCTTTATTTTGTCCCAGCTTCTGTCAAAAAAGAAGGCAGAGATCTTTGAAATTGCCCTTCGCATATCGGTTACGACTATATGTGGGATCGCCCCAAGCTCTGGGTCTTCGCTCCACGCCCTGCTAACCTTTGAGCCTGCCTCGCACACAAAGGCTACCGCCCCTTTTCCGATGGCGTCCTTTAGATATTCCGTCTTAAATCCGGCGCCTTTGCAGATAAACAGCGTTCCCTCACGCGCCTCCTTGGAATTATACGAAACGTCCTTTATTTCTATGTCAAAATCGGCGGAGATGGAATTATCGCCTGCGCAAATTCCAAGCTCCGAAAGCATCTTCAAATATTCCGATAATTTCTTCATGTATTATGCCGGTCCTTTACTCGTTTCTTCCCTCATCGTTTGGATTTTCGATCATGCCGGATGGCTGCCGGCTCTCTTCTTCCTCGGGCGGCTGTTCATAAATAGTATATGTCGTCTCGACGGTATTTCCCTCGGGTGCTCCTCTGAAGGTTACTACAAGCCTCTCTGTAAGAAGTTCATAGAATGCCGTCTGAGCCGTAAACATGTATATATTTACGATAAGTGCAGGCATTGCCGCCCCGATCCCTGCAATCACTGCCGCAAATCCGTCATTAGGCAGAACCGCACTCAGAAGTCCTCCAGGAATCCCTGCGAGAATTGCCCATCCGATGAAGCTCAGCTCAAGGCAGAAGAGCTTGCCCTTGTTTCCGCGCATGAGTCTTTTGCTTTCTTCTATGCATTGACCTACCGAATATTCCGGATGATCGGCCAGAATATAAAATGCCTGGCTGTATCTATAGTAAGCGATGATCCCCGGAATTACGAAAAGCAGTCCCCACAGCAAGGTCTTGATCCAAATGAGAAGCTGGAGCAAAAATGCCTTCGTGAATTGGCTGAATCCTTCGAAAATCAGCGAATTGTTAACCTGCTTCGTCCTGAAGAAGGTCAGCAAAAGTATCGAAAGTCCCAGCACAAACGGCCCGCCTACGAGGAAGTCATAAAGGCTTCCGCCATATTCGACATTCGGATAGTTTATATGATTTACATTCGGAATTCCCATATTTGTATATATCTGCGTTGCATCAAAATTAAACATATACGAAAGACCCGCTCCTATGCCGCCTGTGAGCAGGTAGTAGATAAGCATCGCGATAAACATCTGCTGCCAATGTCCCCCGAGTGTATTTCTTGCGATCTCCCGGACCTTCCATGCCGGTTCCAAAACAATGTGATTATTCATATCTTCTCAATATCCTCCCTTTGCTGCTTTTCCATAAGCTTTCTCTAATATTCTAATTATACTATCATTCCTAGATAAATTCAATTATACACGAAAAAAGATTTTCTTGACAAATGCTGATTTTGGTTATAGGATAGCTATATTGCTAGGGGAGCTTTTGCTGAGATTTACCGAAAGCATTTCTGCGGACGATCCGCCCTTTCGGATAAACCCTCATAACCTGATCCGGCCAGTACCGGCGTAGGGAAGCATATGTAATCCCCTCCCATAATTATTTTGAGGAGGTTTTTTTATGTCAAAAATCAAAATTAACAAAACAGGCGCGAGCCCCGTATATTCTCTTGTGCTGTGCGCCCTGCTCATCGCCCTGTCCTTTGTGCTTGGTATGATCAAAATCATTCCGATGCCTTACGGCGGCTCTATCACCCTGTTCAGTATGCTTTGCGCAACCCTCGCAGGATATTTCTGCGGACCGAAATGGGGTCTGACATCTGGTGCAGCTCTGGGGCTTCTTAATTTAATCATCGACCCGGTGATTCTTTTTCCGGCGCAGGTCATCCTCGACTACATCCTTGCATTCGGCTGTCTCGGCCTCTCGGGTTTCTTTTCTAAGACAAGAAATGGCCTTTATATCGGATATGTGGTTGCAATTTTCGGCAGGTTCTGCTGCTCATTCCTCTCCGGTTTTTTATATTTCGGACAGTATGCTCCCGAGGGAATGAATCCGGTCTGGTATAGTTTTCTTTATAATATCTTTTACATCGGCGGCGAGGGAGTTCTGACCCTAGTAGTACTCGCACTGCCACCGGTAAAAAATGCGATTTACAGATTGAAAGACGAGCATTTTAGGTAGCTTGCCATCCCCAAAGATCAAATCATCAAAGATCAATCTTCAAAGATCAAATTGTCAAATTACAGGCTATTAGATTATGTCAAAATCGGCAAGAGAACCGATTCACGCACCGGTTCTCTTTCCGATTCCATTATTTTACTATTTCCCAATAATTATATTTTATATTCGGATTTATACGGGATTATTTTAACTTTCCAATCTCGTCAAAACGCTTGTATGCGTCGGCAACCGCATTGATTACGCTGCTGCGAAAGCCCGTATCTTCCAAGGTTTTCACGCCGATCATCGCAGGTCCTGCAGGAGAACAAACGTCGTCCTTGAGTCCTTCCAGATGTTTTTCGCTCTGAAGAAGCAGCTGAACCGTTCCGAGAATTCCTTCCAAGGCATAGCGTCTTGCCTGCGCGCGGAGAAGTCCGTTATAAACGCCGCCGTCAGCGAGGGAATTTGCAAACATAGCAATAAATGCCGGAGAAGTGGATGTCAGGACTGTTCCTGCCACGAACTGGGATGCCGGCAGAGAATCAAATCCTCCCGATTCGCGCATGATATAGCGGAATTCTTCTTCCTCTTCCTTTGTATAGCTTGTTCCCTGCTCTATCAATGTAAAGCCTTTTCCGATAAGGCAGGCCGTATTAGGCAGGATGCGGATAACAGATACCTTCTTGCCTTCAAGGTCAAGTTCCTTCTTATAGGTAGCAACCTCTACGCCCGCTACGATCGAAACGATGACCTTCTCCTGTCCCTCCTTTGCACACTTTGCGAAAACCGGTTTCAGTTCCTGCAAAACGCCCATCAGGAATTGCGGTTTTACGCAAAATACGACATATTGCGCGGACTCTACAGCCTCTGCGTTCGTATCAACAAACTCGCAGCCCAGGTTATCAGCCAGTTTCTTTCCTTTTTCTTTTACTATATCGGTCAGGACAACCTGTGCCGGGTCAATACCCTTGCAAGCTGCCGTTGCCAATGCGGTACCCATCGTACCATTTCCTATAAAAGCTATTTTTTTCATAGTTTTACACTCTCCTAACGTATGAATTTGCGCATGAACTCCTGTACATGCTCCCTTTGCGCCTTCACCAGGTGCTCATTATCACGATCCCTAATACATCTGTAGATTTCCTCGTGCATGCTGATAGCCTTATCGTCAATGGCCGACAGGGTGTCTCTGTTTAGGAAAAGCAGCCTTATACTCAAATCCTGCAAGGTGCCCATTTCCTTTTCCAAGAAAGGTTGTCTTGCCATGGCCGATATGTTCCTGTGGAATTGCCTGTCCAGAAGAACTCGCTGCTCGAGATTCTCCTCTGTTCTCAGAAGTTCAAGTGTTTCTTTGAGTTTTGCCAAATCCTCTTCCGTCCTGTTTTTTACTGCAAGCTCCGACTCCAGACCCAGCAGTGCAAAACGCATTTGGTAAATATACTTGGCTTCGTAGATCGGAATTTCGTTAACCATTATACATTGGCGTGGAATAATCTTTACGAAGTTTTCCCAATCCAATCGGTTCAAAGCCTCGCGGATCGGTGTCCTGCCAAGGTCCAATTCCTTCATAAGCTCTGATTCCACCAGTACCTGGCCAGGCTTCAGCTGCGCCGTGATGATCATCATCTTAAGTTTTTCATATGCTACGTCGCTGTTACGCATATATACAATTTCCTTCCCTTCATCAAGATTGGTATGTTTTTGCCTGCTCCTCCTGAATAATACACCTCCGCGAATTATATCAAAGATTCACGCGAAAATCAATCATGAAGGAAAATTTCTGTGACACTTTAGTATTGCCGGAGCCGTTTTGCATCTTTCGTTCTGCAAGCGGCCCCGGCAATTTCATTACCTAAACATTCTGCCTCAGTGCCCTATCATAGGCTGCTTCAGGCGTAATGCCCTCGTGCCATACTGCCGCAATAGCATCCGCAATTGGCAGCGGATCACTTTCGTTGAACATGATATTCCGTCCCAAAAGGATTCCACGGATATTATAATGCAAGCCGATTTCTTTCGTATATTCTTTTACTACCTCGATCGGCTCCTCTTCCACTTCGTCAGGGACTACCAGAACAGGACATGTGGTAGCCGATACCGGAACAGCATATTCGTTGTTAAGCGGCACCTCAATCCACTTAGCAACTGATCTACATCCCAATGCACCTACTACGCCTACTACCTTGCAAAGGCTCTCAGAGTCCGTCTTCATGGCAAAGCCATTTTCTGTGGTCTCCATATACAGCGCCTCGATAAATATCGGAAGCCCCGCTCTTTCGGCTTCGTTTATCGCATCTGCGCAATAACGAACGGTATTCTTGCAACGTTCATCTCCTGGATTGAGGCGGATCATGAACTTTACTCCGTCCAAATTGAGCTTTTTGAGTCTTTCAACGGTATAGCAAGCCGGCATATCGTCCATTTCCCATACCGTATTTTTCAGACCGCCTCTGTTAACAGTTCCAACCAGCGTCTTGTTCTTGAGGAATTCACGTCTGCTGGATTCTCTGAAAAGCTTATTGAGTATAATCAGCTCTTCGATGATATCCGGAGTTGCTTCGATACCGTCGATGCGGTCGCTCTGCAGCATGCGAACAAGTCTTGTCAGATACTCTCTTCGATTGCTTAGTCCTATAGGATTTCCCTTATACTCATTGATCATACGAGCATTATGGTCAGCAGCCGCAAATACGAGCTGGTCATATTTTCTTACCGGTTTTTGCCTTAGCATTGCCTCCTGCTCAATCACCTCAGGCTGAAAAGCCTTGATTCTGTTGAGTTCCCGGAAGAGCGCCTCGTCGATGAATTTCTTATAATCAAATACAAATTTCACTTGGTAACCTCCGCTCTAATTGAAGCCCTCTTATGCTCCGTAGTTTATGATAGCGTCGATCTTATCTCTTCCACCAACCTTGTCAGCCCAGTCGTCATAAACTTTCTGTGCTGCGTCGATGAACGGTTGACGATCCGGTTCGGTGATCTCTACGCCCTCTTCCTTTAGATATCCGAGACATTCGTCCTCGGAAGCAGTGTAGAGTTCTCTTTCCTTATCGATCATTTCTTTTACGCACTCATCTACGATTGCCTTGTGCTCGTCGGAGAGGCTATTATAGAAGCTGTCGCTCATTACGCAAATTCCAAGATCGTTAGTCCAGCCAACCATAGCCCAGTGAGGAGCTGCCTCATAGAACTTCTTCGAATAATAGTTCGTATTAGCTGCTTCTGCGCCGTCGATGATGTTCTGCTCAAGCGAAGTATAGAGCTCGCCATAAGCCATCGGAAGCGGGTTTGCTCCAAATGCCGAGAAGGAGTCGAGCTGTACCTGGTTCTCCATGGTACGGATCTTAAGTCCCTTCATATCATCGATGCTATTGATGGTCTTCTCTGTCGTCATGATGTGACGAGTACCGAGGTCTAAGTATCCCATAAGGTGGAAGCCCTTTTCCTGGCACTGCTGCCTATAGCTCATTCCGATCTCCTCGGAGTCCAAAGCCGCATACATGTGCTCCTTGTCTCTCCACAGGAACGGAAGGCAGAAGATATTGATATCCGATACGAATCCGCTGAACGGAGCAACGGATGTCATAGCCATCTCAACTGTTCCAAGCTGGATGCCTTCAATAACGTCGCGCTCGTTTCCAAGCTGGTTATCAGGATAAACCTCAACCTGTATGGATCCGCCGGAGCGTTCCTCTACGATCTGCTCAAAATATTGAGCCGCAACTACAGGGGGCTCGGTTGCCGCCTGCGAAAGGGAAACCTTGATCGTTACGGAATCCGAGGATGTTCCGCCGCATCCTGTCATCATGGTCAAAACCATGATTAGGGCTAACGCTATGCTCAATGCCTTATTCATTTTTCTCATTTTATTTTCCTCCGCTTTCCTTTCTAACTTTGCTTATTCTTTATCAGCCGCCGATCATCATCTTCGGGAGCCACAAATAAGTCTGAGGGAGATAAGTTACGATCATAAGTACGACCAGCATCGACAAGATTACCGGTGGGACGTAGCGAATAACTTCGCGCACACCTTTGCCTGTCAATCCGCAAGCTACGAACAATGTTGCACCGTAAGGAGGTGTTACATAGCCGATAGCAAGGTTGATACAAACGATAACGCCGAAGTGAACCGGGTCAACGCCATAAGCCGTAGCCACCGGGAAGAATATTGGCATCAATACGATGATTGCCGAGAAGCTTTCCATGAACATACCTACGATGAAAAGTACAACATTCAGGAAGATCAGGAACTGCCATTCTGCCGAAATATAGCTTTCGAGGAATGCCGTGAGCATTTGCGGAACCTGCTTTGCAGTGATGAACCATGCGAATATGTAAGCAGCGCCTGTGATAATCATGATGCTTGCTGCTGTCTGCGCCGATTTGACAAAAATCGACGGCAGATCCTTCATTGTGATCTCCTTGTAAACGAAGAGACCGATGAGAAATCCGTAGAATGTTGCAACTGCAGCTGCTTCTGTTGCTGAGAATATGCCGCTGATAATTCCGCCGATAATTATAATCGGAAGTCCAAGTCCCGGAAGTGCTGCCAGGAAGGTCTTGTTTACATTCTTAATATCAAATTTTGTCGTCTGCAGATAAGCGTCTCCGCCTCTGCTTGCGTGAATATACGAATATACCATCAGCGAGATACCTACCAGGATGCCCGGGATAAGTCCGCCGAGGAAAAGCTGCCCTACGCTTGCGCCTGTCGAGTATCCGATGAGAACCATCAATATGCTCGGCGGGATGATAGGGCCGATACTGCCGGCACCCGACAGAAGAACCGTTGCAAAGCTCATATTATATCCTTTTTCGCGGAACGCAGGTGTCATGATCGAGCCGATAGCTGCTGTTCCTGCCGTTGCGGATCCGGAAATCGCAGCGAAAATCATACATGCCAGTACCGCTACCATTGCCAGGCTTCCCTTTACGAAGCCGATTGCGGCATTCGCAAAGTCTACAATTCTTTTTGACATGCCGCCTTGGTCCATGAGGTTACCTGCCAGCATGAACATCGGGATAGCCATGATCGGCCAGCTGTCAAGTCCTGCGAACATTCTTTGCGGAACCAAGGTCAGAGGGAATGTACCCTGCAATATGATCGGAATTGTTGTGCCCATGCCAAGCGCTACGAAAATCGGCGCGCCCAGCAGAATGCAGGCCAGAACTCCTATAAATAATACTCCTACCATTTTGTCATGCCCTCCTTTCTAATCTAAAAGTTCGCGCGGTGGCTCAGGCTCGTTTCTGTCGCGTATTCTTTCGATTAGCACGATCACCTGCTCCATTATCATCAGCGCACCGCCTACCGGAAATGCCGCATAGATTGCCGCCATAGGAAGCTGCATTGCAGGCGATACCTGGGTCACCGTCGTCATAACAACCTGAATTCCAAACCATGTCATGATTCCAAGGAATAATATCGTCAATGCATCAACCAAAATATTCAATATCAATTTTGCCTTTTTCGGCAGTCCAGCCGTCAAGATGTCAACCTGTAGGTGAGAACGATTGCGGCTGGCAATGGCTGCTGCCAAAAGCACAAGCCAAATCATCGTATACCGTGCAAGTTCCTCTGTCCAGCGAAGGGGGCTTTGTAAAACAAATCTGAAAAACACCTGAATGATTACAGTTATTGTCATAACAGCAAAGAGTATAACAACGGCGGCGTCATTCACATTTCGCACACCCTTCAATATCGGATTGCACTTTTTTCCATGTGAATTCTCCTTTCTTAAAGAAGAGTCTCTCGGAATCTTCAGGTATCGAAATTTCAATTTCGCCGGCGACATTTCGTCGCATGCCTTCAATCAAGATTCCGAGAGACAAGTGAATGGGATATCGTCAAATAGAAATTATTTTTTAGATATTTCTCTTTAATCCTGTTCTCTCGTAGTAGGAGTCCGGAATATCCTTAGGATCCTTATACATTACCATTACGCACTTGCCGTCGCTTCCCTGCGTAGGCACATCCATGATGAAGAGCGGCCAACCGAACCACTTGTACCAACCAAACTCCCACATAGTTGTGCAGTTGAGGCAGTAGCACTGGAAGCCTTCCTTGTTGTAGCAACGAGGATCCGGATTGTCGAGCTTCTGGATATTGTCCTGGCACTCTGTTACGAGCCATCCGCCGCTGTTGCAACGCTCAAGAGTGAATGTGATCTTTTCTTCGTCCTCTTCCCAGATCTGGTCTGCGTTGTCATGAAGTGCGGCCCAAAGAACAGCACGGTTCTCTAAGAAGTCTTCCATCGGGAAATCCTTATATGTAGCTTCGCCTGCTTTGTACTTGGTCATCCAATCCTGGAGGCAAGGCGGGTAGCACCAAAGTGCATAGTCTTCCATACATTCAAAGATTGCTTCATCCGGAGCCCATTTCTTGAAATTGCGGAGAGTCTGGTTAACCCAGCGAACTGCGAAGTGGTGGAAACCTGTCTTCTTTTCTACATTCAGCTTGTGAAGCTCGAGAGCCTTTTCCATGTCTCCTTCGCGGATAGCTTTTTCCAGCTTATCGATAGGGCGCACAGCATAGTCATTTCTTACGCGTTCCAATGTCTCAGTATACATCTTCTTTACCATTTTATTTCTCCTCTTAAAATAAATCTAATTAACAAATGAGATCAATCTACCAAGCGGTCTTCTTTCCGTACTTTTCGTCTTCTTTGATAGGGAAAGTAACTTCTTTGCCCAAATCTCCGGACTGATAGATAGCACGGATGAATTCCAATGTTCTTCTGCCTTCTTCTCCGTTTACCATCGGTTCACGGTCTTCCTTGATTGCGTGGATGAAGTCAGTGAGCTGTCTTCTGTGGTTTTCGGTTGCAACATAGCCAGCACCTGTAGCTGTGTCGCCGGAGTCAACCTTTACCTTCGTGAGGTAATCGTCTTCGTTCATTCCTTCTACCTTCCACTCTACGATTTCTTCTTCAACAATCTTGATGGTTCCCTTTTCTCCGTGAATCTCGATATGACGCGGATATCCCGGACGAACTGCGGAGCTGCTGATTACGCTACCCAATGCACCATTTTTGAGTTTGAATACAGCATTTGCAACATCGTCTACCTCGATATCAGGGTGAAGCGTTGTCATGTAGTTGCCGCTAAGACGTTCTACATCGCCTACCAGATAGAGCATGAGGTCGATAAAGTGAACAGTCTGGCTGATGAGTGAGCCGCCGCCCTCGCCCTTCCATGTGCCACGCCATGCGCCGGATGCATAATATTCGTCGCTGCGGAAGCACTTGCCGGAGCAGTCAACAGAGAGAAGTTTGCCGAGTTTGCCTTCGTCCAGTGCTTTTTTGATCAGCTGAGCCTGATCCATAAAACGATACATGAAAATTACACCGAATTTTACGCCTGATTCGTGGCAAGCTGCGATCATGCGATCTGCTGCGTTGCAGTCTACGGAAATCGGTTTCTCACACATAACATGCTTGCCGGCCTTCGCGCAGTCTACGACCATCTGCTCATGAAGGAATGGAGGTGTCACAACACATACTGCGTCGATATCGTCTCTCTTCAGCATTTCCTTATAATCGGTATAATAGGATGGAATGTTATATTCCTTGCTGAATTCCTTTGCGACATCTTCCTTTACATCGCAGAAAGCTACGATCTCTGCTTCTGGGATGTCACGAAGAGCACCTGCGTTCAGAGGGCCGGCCATGCCGCCGCCAATAATTCCAAATCTGATTTTTTCGCTCATGTTTCTTTCCTCGCCTTTCTCTTTCTGACTCTCGTCAATTTCACATGCATGTTTTAGCTTTTAGGTGTTTTGAATATATTTCAGATATCTTGTTAATATATTAGCGCAGTTAAAAACAAAAATCAAGCCCCTTTTGAAACTTTTTTGTCGTTATTATGTTATTTTCGTGTTTCTTTTTTGATACGCAGCTCTTGTGCTGTCGCAAATTTAGTGTTATTATCGGAATATAGATAGATCCAACCTACCAGAGAAAGGAATGGTTCCTTACTTATGAAGGATAATAAGAAGACGTCTCCGGGTTTGAAGGGCGATATGAGCCTGCTGAAAAATCTGAATTTTGTCAATAATTCCATCATGATGTGCGATAAAGATGGCAAGATCACATTCGCAAATTCTACATTTTGCAAGAATTTTCGCATCTATGATCCCGCAAGTGTGATCGGCCTGTCCATGCAGGAAATTATGGAGCTTGGTGGGACGCGTATAACTACGGTCGAAACGGATTCGTCCGAGCTTCGCATGGGAGATGTTCTAAAAACCGGCAGGCCTGTTCTGGACTGGCCGGTGCGCATCGAGTCGCTTGCAGACAAGAATTATCTTCAGATAGTTTCTAATGATATGTTTCCGACCTTCGATTCTGAGGGGAAGGTTAACGGCCTGATTGAGATTTCGCGTTCGCAGCAGCAAGAAATCAAGAAGCTACGAAAAAATATAGGGCTAAATGCCGAATATACCTTCGAAGATGTCATCGGAAAAAGCAAGCTCATACAGCATGATGTGCAGCTTGCCAAGGAATTTGCCGGAAACCGCGGAACTGTTCTCATAACAGGCGAAAGCGGAGTCGGCAAAGAAATATTTGCACAATCGATCCACAACTACAGCCCCAGAAGCCGCGGGCCTTTCGTTGCGCTGAACTGTGCGAATTTTCCGGCTGAGCTCATAGAAAGCGAGCTCTTCGGATATGTGGAAGGCGCATTTACCGGCGCTTCGAAAAAAGGTCAAATGGGAAAGTTTGAGCTTGCAAGCGGCGGCACCCTCTTCCTTGACGAAATCGGCGAGCTTCCATATTACTTCCAGTCGAAGCTCCTTCGAGTTTTGGAGACATGGACCATCACAAGGGTCGGCGGTATCAACGAAATCCCGGTTGATGTTCGGCTCATCGCGGCAACCAATCGCAATCTTCCGGATATGATACAGGCCGGGCTTTTTCGTCAGGATCTCTACTACCGTTTGCAGGTTCTCAATCTGGACTTGCCGCCGCTACGCAGCCGCAAAGAAGACATCCCGCTGATTGCCGAATATTTTCTCAAGATTTTTGCAAAACAAAATTCGCATGCGCAGAAAAAGCTATCTGCTGATGCCAAGGAAGCGCTTATCTCCTATGACTGGCCGGGTAATGCCAGGGAGCTGAAGAATGTGATGAACCGCATCGACCTGCTGTATAGCGGCGAGCAAATAAACGCGGACACTATAAGGGCAGCTCTGTTTGGCAGCAAGGACAGCCGTCCGGTTGCGCAGGCAGAACCTTCTCGAATCGATTGGAGCGATCGAATCGATCGGGTTGAAATGGATGGACCTGCCTTGCGTTCTGAAAATCCTACGCTTCTTACTCCTGAGGAGCGAATCGGCCGCTGCCGCGAAAATATAGACGCTGCCTATGCCAACCTCCTGCAAGAGGCGCTCGCAATCACGCACGGAAATAAGAAAGAAGCTGCGGCTCTGCTCGGCGTCGCCCGAAAGACCGTATATCGGCTTTTAGAAAAATATAATTTGCCATTATAGATTGTAGAATGATTGTGAAATGTGTGAGTCATTTTTGATCCACACATTTTTATGTGTCTTTTTTGCCTCACATTTCTCACATTTTGCGTGTTATAAATGTCACACCCTTTTCCTATTCCAAGGCATCTAAATTAAGCAGCATTGGAATTCCAACTCCTTTGACTTTTATTCTTCTTTTGGCACATCTTTTGCTATTTGTTATTAACAAAACAACGTTTCTAAATGTCAAATTAAGAAGGAGATATATTATGATTTCAGAAAGAATTGCAAGACTCAGCGACAAGGTTCGCAACTCACAG
>CAVCFO010000024.1:0-26897 GCA_963601575.1 bacterium | reverse complement strand
GGAACCTTCTCCTTCGGGCAGTCTATATCTAAGATTATTGTACGACCCCCGTCCCCCAAATGCAAGCCCAAATTTTCGTCATACATCTCGAAGGAATATGTAATAACTCAGGCTTTTAGCGGTGGTTACAATGCAGATGCGTCGAAACCGAACACGAAGCCCACCACAAAACTGAACACATATGGGTTATAGCGCGGCCAGCAGCGCCCGCACATCATCCTCCGTGGAGCCCCAGCCGATTACCAGCCTGATGACGGAATTTCTCTCATCGTAAGGACACCATGTATAGAAGAAAAAGTCCTTTTCGAGCTCGGCAATTTTTTCGTTAGGCATGATGACGAAAACCTGGTTCGTCTGGTGCGGCAGCCAAAGCTTATAGCCGGCTCCTGTTATACCCTCTGCCAATTTTATGGCAAGCTCGTTTTCGTGACGACCTATTTTGTAATAGAGGGAATCTTCGCCGCCCTCAAGCAGTGCCTTCATCTGCACGGAAATAAGTCTGCCCTTTGCAAAGAGAGCGCAGGCGCGCTTGACCATATATTTGAAGTGATCGTTGATTGCATCGTTCATGATTATGAGAGCCTCGCCGAACAATGCGCCAACCTTTGTTCCGCCGATGTAGAAAGCGTCTACCATATCGGCAATTTCTCTTAGGCTGATGTCGTTTGCAGGCCATGTAAGAGCCGTTCCCAGACGAGCGCCGTCCATGTAGAACAAAAGTCCGTGCTTCTTGCAGCAATCGGAAAGCGCCTCAAACTCAGCCTTTGTATAAAGACCGCCATTTTCCGTCGGGTGGGTAATGTAGACCATTTTCGGCATTACCGTATGCTCATCCTCGTGACAGCGCAAAACCTTTTCTATGTCCGCAGGTCTTAGCTTTCCGTCCTTTGTGGGAGCGGCAAACACGCGGTGACCCGTGGCTTCCACAGAGCCTGTTTCGTGAACATAAATATGCCCCGAATCTGCGGAAATTACCCCTTCATAGGGCCTGAGCGCCGCCGCGATGGTAACGGTGTTTGTAGGAGTTCCGCCGGTCATAAAATAGATGCTTGCATCCGGCTTTCCGATCATTTCGCGTATCATATCTGCAGTTTCCTCAGAGAACCTGTCGTCGCCGTAGCCGTCGGTATGTTCGTTATTCGTCGCCATGAGCGCTTCCATGATCTTCGGATGCCCCCCAAGGCTGTAGTCGCTTCTAAAATAAATCATTTTTTCCTCCGTAAATTCGTGATACATCGTGATATATTATAGATTATAAGTTATAAGCCAGCAAAATGCAAGGCGAACTGCCGAGCTTGCTTGATTCATAATTGTGCAAATAAATTATCCAAAAGCTCTTGAAAAGCCGGCGGCTATCCTGTATAATTATATGTTAATAAAACAGTGCGGGCCTTCCTCTGATTTGAAAAAACGCGGAGGGCACAAAAAGCATGCAAAAAAGAAGTAAAAGAAGTAATTTTTTTCGCAAAAAGGACTTGACAAAATGCAGCAGGCGGCCATAATTAGACAGAAGACAGAAGACAGAAGACAGAAGACAGAAGACAGAAGACAGACAGAATAAGTCTGTCTATTTCTGCTGGGGATATTATAGCACATAAGGCGCGCTCCGCCCAGGAGTTTTTCCGGGCGGGACGCGCCTTTTCGCGCATTTTTGACCGTGGCTCGCCCGGTCTTTTGAGTCCTTGTCCGGCCTTCGCGCGCCGGCAAGGGGCTATCCGGCTGCCGCGCGCCGGAAGGGATTAACCGGCATATATGTGCCGAAAAACGCGCGGAGAACTTAGAAAAATAAATTTACATAGAAAGGAAGGAGAAATCTTACATGAAAGGAAAGAAGATTCTAACATTGCTCCTAGCAATGGCTCTGGTGTTGACGATGTTTCCGGCTTCCGCATGGGCAGCATGGAATAAGAACAAAACTTGGAATCCAATGACTAGTTTTGAAACCAGGTTGTTAAATAACGGTGCCACAAAACTGGTTAGCGCAACCGTTATCTTCTGTGACGGAACCACTTCTCCTGAGGTTGTTAATGGGAATATCAAGAGCGACAGTAATATGGTGACACACGGCCTCTATGTTGACACCTACAATCATATCTTATTTAGTGAACAAAATAATTCTGGCGAAATAGAGGATACCTCGGACTTAAACTATTATGTTGTGGTCGCCAAGGATGACAAGGGCGGGATTTATGTCTATGGGGATGATGACGATGACGACGCAGTCAAATATTACAACGATGAAAAGAAGTTTAGCGTCGACCATGTATCCTGGAGAGGATTTAACGATGGCGAATGGTATGCGATTAAGAAGTATGTGACCACCACGGCAAATCCATCCGCCGGCGGATATGTTTCCAACTCGTCGAATACATGGACCGGCAACACCGGCGGCTTTATAACAAGTGGCCAATCGACAAAGATTAAGGCGAACGCCAATGCCGGATATTACTTTACGGGCTGGACAAATGGCACGGCCAGCGCTGAGACCAGCCCCGAAATTACCATAGAGGTGGGCGGCGATGTGACATATACCGCGAATTTTGCAAGAATTCAGGCAACAGACAGCGCCGGCAAGAACTATTCTTCTGTTAAAGACGCGCTGGATGCCGTTAAAAGCGGCACGATCAACGCCGAATACAATGATCTGACAGCAGTTAACGGTGCCACGCTTGCGAGCGGTGTCAAGCTGCAAACCAAGATAGGAGAATTCACCGCAAAAGATGCCGCGGCAACCATCGATGTGAATAGCGACGGCGCGGTTACGCTGACGGCTGGCAAGCTCACTGTAAGCGGAAAAGTGACAGCCAGCCTTGGCGGCGCGGCCCGCAGCTTCTCCGCTTCACCCGGCACTTATACCGTGAACACTGCTGCAAGCACCCTGACCGTTCCGGCCGGCACTGCCGTAACCGATGGGAACGGTGTCAAGTACACCGGCGAGGGCACATTCACCTTTGATGAAAATAAAATCAGCGTTTCTGACGGTGCGACCGTAACCGGAAAGAGCCTAACGATCACTGGCGTTGCCGCCGCGGAAGGCGGCAGCGCCACCACGGTATCTATGGATTCTACTACCGGCGAGCTGGCTCTCGTAGCAGGCAAGGGAAAGGTAACAGGCGCTACCGTTAAGGTTGCCGTAAAGAATTCGGATGGCACCATCACAAAGACGGTCGATGTTACCATTCCGTCAGGCAAAACATATACCATAGACGCGGACGCGATGCCGCCAGCGGTTAGCAAGCTTGAGATAAACGAATCCGTCACCATCGGCGGTATCACATATAGGGTCACCGATTCTGATAGCCCGGGCACATTCACAATCGGCGAAGATAAGCTGATAAGCAAGGGCGACACGGCAGAGATTCCGGCGGGCAAGCAAGCCACCGTTGCACTTGGTAGCGTCGCGGGCGTACCTACCGTGACAGTTCCGGCAGCGAACACCGGAAAGACCACCATCGTAAAGGGTGGCAGTGCCGAGCCTTCCACCGTAACGCTGGAAAAGTCAGGCGATACCTTTACCGCCAGCTCCGAGGCCTATAAGTCAGCCGCGGCAAATACCACCTTTACGATTGACGAGGAGGGCACGGTTGCGCTCTCTAGCGGAGCGACTACCGTAGCAAGCGAAAAGGCGCTGAATGTAGTAACAGGCGAAAAGACCGTTTCGGTCACGAATAACGGAACGGGCGACATCACCGTAACAACGAACGATACAGAGCCAGGCAAGACCTCCGTAGTTGCACCGGATGAAGGCTCTGTCACCATCGGAAGCAAGACCTATCCATCCAAGGCAGCTGATACCAAGCTTGTCTTTGATAAGGATTGCAATGTCACGCTGATAGCCGGCAAAACCGGCCTTGCAAATGGACTTTCCATCACCGGCACGAGCGGCAAGCTAATAAAAAATACAGCCGAATCCGGCGAGAGCGAGATCGAAGTTACCGCAAACACGCCGGAGTCTAAACAAGATACTGTGACAGTTCCGGAAGGCGGCAAGGTAACCATAGCAGGCACCGAGTATGACGCAGGAGATGTCGGCGCAACCATCGTGGTCAGCGAGAATAACGATAAGAATAAGATTATAGAAAACTCGGTCAAGCTGGGCGAGAATGAGAGTATCAATGTCTGCGACAGCAATACGACCGTTACGAATACCGGCGATGAGCTGATCGAAGTAAGCGCAGGCGGTACCGTAACCGTTCCGGCTGGCGGCATGCTACTCATCAGCAATGATAATAAGACAGCAAATATCACCGCCGTGACCAAAGATACAACATTAAATATCGACAGTGAGGGAAAGACAACCGTTGGCCTAATCGAGAACGGCTCTCTTACCGTAAACGATGTAACCTACACGGACAGCGGCAGCGGCGAGGGCACTCTGACCATCAACGCAGAAGGCAAGGTTTCCGCTGCCTCGAATGTCAAGGTTGAGATTTCTGAAACCGTCCTGGCAAAGGTAGGATTCGAGTATGACCTGATCCCGGGCGTGCCTGTCACGGCCGCCAAGTATATCTATACAGCCCCAGAAAAAGCAACGCTTGGCGATGTGACCATCAAGGCCCGCGGAGCAGAAGAAGAAGGCGGAGATGAAGCAGATAAGGATGCCGAGCCAAAGGTTCTGACCCCGGCCATCGAGCTTGAGAATATCGATGATGCCGTGGAGGTCGCGCTCACAGAAAAGCCTGAGACATTGACAGAATATGCCGCAGCAAGCGCAAAGACAATGTTTGCTATGGCTAAAGGCGACACGAAGACAAACAAGGTTGAGCTGCTTGATAACAAGGCTGCATCAAGCAGCGCGTTGAAATTCACGGACAAAAGCGCCCACATTGTAAACGATGTAACATATCAAGCCAAGGAAATCAAAATCGAAAATGAAGTTCAGGCTATCAAATATACCGTTACTTACGGCACGGCTACCGTGGATTCCGGCAAGAAAAATGATAAGGACGAAGCCATCATGGAGACTGTGGTCCGCAATACCGCAAAAGTTGAGACCGGTTCCAAGGTTATCGCAACCATGAAATCTAGGGGCACGATAAGCATCGCAAGCGGCAAGGTTGGAGAGAAAGAATTCACCGGCGGCATGCCTTTCACAGCAGCAAACAGCAGCGCCGCGATTCTGATCGACAATACCGAAGGCGAAAACAAGATCAGCGGCAGCAGCTCATATCTGACGGAGATCAAGGACGATGATGCAAATGTAACAGGCTACAAGGTTACACGCTCTAGCGGTGGCATAGTTGTAGAAACTGTTGTAAACAAGACCGAGGATAAGAACGCAGGTACCGCCGCAGCTACCACCGCAGCCGTAAAGTCAGAGACCAAGACGAATACGGACGGAACCAAGACTACCACAGCAACGGTTGACAAGACCACGGGAGACAAGATCGTTGATAAGGCAGTCGAAAACAAATCCGAAGAAGTCGTTGTAAATACAACCTCATCGAGCGCGGGGACCGTAACCGAGACCGCCGCAGGAAGCAAGACAGAGGTCGCCCTTCCGGAAGAGACGGTTCAGGGACTTTCTAAGAAGACAGAGGCTTCCATCACCATCAAGGCTGACGCTGCCGAGGTAAAACTCGACAAGGAAGCAGTGAGGGCTGTAGCAGAGCAAGCAGGAAGCACCGGAACGGTAAGCCTGGTTGTAGAAACCGTTAAGCAGGATGCGAGCGCCGTTCAGGTAGACCTAAAACTCGTGACATCCAAGGGCAATGTAACCGACTTTAAAGGCGGAAACGTAAGCGTAACAGTTAAGCTGAATGCAGCACTTGCGGCGAAACCAGTCGTATGCGTATATATCGACGACTTCAAAACTTATCATAAGGTTAAGGGCGAAAAGAAAACCGACGGCACATACACATTCACCACCGGCCACTTCTCAAGCTACGCTATAATCGCAGAAGACGAAGCTGACAATGTGATCGCAGAGCAGAATGCAAAGGTTGAGAAGCTGGTAGGCGAGCTCACACTCAAGGCACGCTCGAAGAAGACCGCAAATGGCAACATCAAGGTAACCCTCACGGTAAATGCCGACGACATCAAAGCAATCGAAGACCTCGGCTATACTGTAAAATACAAATTCTACAGAAGCACCAAGAAGGCGAAGGGCTACAAGGCAAGGATCGAAGGAACCGGCAAGACCTATACCAACACAAATGGCAAGAAAGGCACCAAGTATTACTACAAAGCCCGCGTAATGGTATACGACGCCCAGGGCGAACTGGTGGCAAAGTCAGAATTGAAGCAGTGCAAGTACGCGTGCCGAACTAAGTAAAAAATTTGGTGTATAATAAGAGGCGTCGAGACAAAATTGCGGCAGCACGATTCCGCAGGTGCAAACAGGAATGTTTGCACCGAGGACTAAGTGCAGAGCAATTTATGTCCTCGAAGCCTCCATGCGAATAGTTTTTATGCCGGCATCCAACACCGCGGATGTGAATTGGACGGCAAGTGGAGAGACAAAATTGCGGCAGCACGATTCCGCTTCGCTAGTCTGAAAAACATATGAAAAGCCGGCAACAAAATTGCGGGAGCGCGATTCCGCAGGTGCAAACAAGAAATGTTTGCACCGAGGACTAAGCGCCGAGCAATTTATGTCTGCCGGCTTCTATTCAATTGAAATGTAATTTGCGCGCCAGAGCAATTTATGTCCTCGAAGCCTCCACGCGAACAGTTTTTCCGGGCGCTTTCCAACGACGCTAAAGAGAAACGGAAGGCGAGCGTAGAGACAAAATTGCGGCAGTGCGATTCCGCAAGGTGCGGGCAGAGTTTTCTGTCCGGTGCGCTTTGCCCCTTAAATTTGTTCTTCGAAAATATTGAAAGACGGCAAATCTTTGCTATAATAGAAGCAGAGAATTGCCGTTTTTCTAAGGAGGGTAAGTGGCAGGCTGCCGGTACCTACCGCTTGCTGAAGGAGGAGCAGGATGTCTTTTGCGCAGGATACGAAAAATGAATTAGCCAGAATAAACCCGGAGAAAAAATGCTGCGAACTTGCAGAAATTTCGGGTTTTCTTCGGGTGGCAGGCAGCATCGGGCTTCAGGGCCTGGGAAAATTCAACATCAGGATAACCACCGAAAATCCCGCGGTAGCAAGGCACTACAAGAAACTCCTGCAGGATTATTTTGGCATCGAAACGAAGCTCGAAATCGGCGAAGGAAAGGCTGTGGGAAAGGCCAGAACCGGCAAAAAATACGCCTATAGCATCACGATAGACCAAGACAACCTCAGTGAGCAGATCCTCAGGGAAACCGGAATGCTCCTCATAAAAGAAGGCAACAACTATTTTTCCGACGGGATTTACGACGGCCTCGTCCGCACGAAATGCTGCAAAAAAGCCTATCTACGCGGGGTTTTTATGGGCGCGGGAACCATGAGCGACCCGGAAAAGGGCTACGATTTGGAATTTGTCTTAGGCTCCGAGAATATGGCGACAGACCTCAGAAAGCTCATAAATTCCTTCGTGGATCTATCCTGCAAGAGCATAAAGCGGGGCAAGCACTATGTAGTCTACATGAAAAAAGCGGATTATATCAGCGATACCCTTGCAATCATGGGCGCCAGCAATCAGGTATTCGCCATGGAAGAAATCAGAATCAAAAAGGCGATGGTAAGCTCCGCAAAGCGCAGCGTAAATTGCGATAATGCGAACATGGATAAGACCATAGAAGCTTCCATAAGACAAGTCGCCGCGATCCGAAAAATCGACGAAAAAATCGGCATAAACGCCCTGCCCGAAAAGCTCAGAGAGGTGGCAAGGCTCCGCCTGGAAAATCCGGACATATCCATTACGGCGCTGGGAGAGCTATGCAATCCGCCCCTCAAAAAATCGGGAATCAACAACAGAATAAAAAGAATAGAAGAAACAGCCGCAAAATTGTAACCGGTTATATCAGCACCATTATCCCTGATATTGCCGCGGGGAAAAACAAGACCTGCGGGCCAAAACAAGGCTTGCGGGTAAAAACGAGGCCTGCGGGCCAAAGGCGGCGCTTGAAAATGAGCCGATAATGTAGTATTATATAGGGTGTGCCCGGAGGCGCGCCTTATTTTTTGAGAATGTTAGTAATATCGATGTTTTAATAAAATTTACGAAAGTATATATCGGAGGCGCAAAATGCAATTAACAGACAGAGTGAAAAATTGTAACGGCTGCGCGGCCTGCGTGGTTGCGTGCAAAGAAAGATGCGTAAAAATGAACGAGAGAGAGGATGGGAGCAAGAAATCCATCGCCTGGATTCTCGAGGATGGCTGCCACAGGTGCAACGCCTGCGTTCTATTCTGCCCGCTTTTTAACCCGGTGGAGCTGCCGGAATTTACGGAATATTACGAATATAGCGATGAATATGCAAATAGGGATATGCCAAAGCTATACCGCAAGACCATGCGCGATGTAAAGGCAGGTCAGCATGTGGAATTCGTGGGAACTCTTTGCCAGATCGCGGCGCTCAAGTCCCTTTCCGGCGACAAAATTCGCCCGAACCTTATACTCAAACCACTTTGGTGCAGCGCGGAAAAGCGCGCTGACGACCCTGCGTGCGCAGGCTGCATATTCTATGCGGACAAATAAAAGGCGAGGAGCCTCGCCAAATTACTCATACAAATATAATCAAATATAATAAAGATTAGGAGAACAATTTTATGGCATTTGCTAATAACCAAAAATGCGTAAACTGCCCATACGAGACCGACGAATGTCATCTGGAGTGCATCCAATTGCGTTCCGAGAAGAAGGCGGAGAAGCGTCCCATCCTCGATATCGTAAAGGATACGGCGGAGGCATTTTCCAAATATGAAATAACAAGCGGAGAACTTGCCAGAACACAGGAGCTCATCGAAAAGCTCGAGAATAAGGAAATCACCGTATCTGTCATCGGACAGTTCAAACGCGGCAAGAGCACGCTTGTGAATTCGATTCTACAGGACAAAATCCTGCCTGTGGGCATCGTGCCGGTAACCGCTGTGGTAACGACCATCGAGTACGGCGATAAGGCTGCGACGGTGCATTTTGACAACGGAATCATCAAGGAGATCGGATTTGACGAGATGTCATCCTACATAAACGAGCAGGAGAATTGCGACAACCACCTTGGCGTGTCGAAGGTGGCGCTTTATTGCCCGTCACCCTTTCTCAAGAAAGGCCTGACATTCGTCGATACTCCCGGAGTCGGCTCCGTCCACCAAAAGAACTCGGACGCGGCATATTCTTATGTAAAGGAAAGCGACGCTGTGATATTCATGCTTTCCGTTGACAGCCCGATCAACCAAATCGAGATTGACTTTCTCAAAAATGCAAAGGAATATGCGGCGAAATTCTATTTTGCGGTAAATAAAATCGACTCAATTGACGAATCGGATCTTGCGGAGTACCTCTCATATTGCCGGAGTCTCATATGCAAACTCATGGGAATTGAAGAAATTCAGATCTTCCCGGTGAGCGCAAGAACCTCGGCAGGAGTGAAGGAGCTAAAGGATGCCATAGAAAAAGACTGCCAAACAACGGTGCAGGAGATAATCGAACATTCTGCAAGACTAAAGATGAGAGATATTGCCACGAGCGCGCTTTCGCAGATTGACCTTTATAGGACTGCGCTCAAGATGCCCGCTAGGCAATTTGACGAGAAATTTGCTGAGCTTAACGAGTTTTTCGGGCAGATCAGGCAGGAAGCCGCAGAGTTTTGCGAGAGCTTTTGCAGCAACCCTCGCATGCTAGAGGCACATATGAACGATATCAAGAACATGCTTTCTGAGAAGGTTTCGGATATGTTCGGAATCAATTATCACTATACGATAAGCAGCGTGGACTTTTTCCGGGGCGGCGAGGTGGCAGAGGACGGAAGCCGCGACCTCAGGGGAAGCTTTCGATCTGCCGTGGATGCGCTTTGCGATGAGCTTGCAAAGACCCTCAATACCATATTCATGCACCGCGAAGAAAATACCTATGTGGTAATCCGCCGTGTGAACGACCTGAACAGGCTGGTTCACAAGCTGGCTCGGCTTAGAAACGAACTGGCCGGTGATGAAAACTAAATAAAAAACATTTCGAGAAACAGCCGGAGGAAATCGGATATCCTCCGGTTTTTTTATTATCCAAAACCGGCAAAATTGCGATGCAGCCGTGCATTATTCTATGTGCAATTATGCAAAAATAACAAAAACTAAAGCACAAATTTGTTAGACAAACACTAAAAATGCTCGGAAAAACACATAAAATGGAATTTAATGTGATAATAAGGATGGCATAAATCTTGCTAATATATTCAATATGATTTGTATCTAATATAGAAAACTTGAATGTGAGGGTTGGACAAATGAATGATTTTACATTTTCAATGCCGACAAAACTGCGATTCGGCGCGGGGGTTCATCGTGACCTCGGAGAAATTTTGAGCAAAGAATTTAAGTTTAAAAGAGTTTTTATTCTCACGGGACGACATGTTGCGGTATCCGGAATTATCGAAAAACTAAAGGCAAGCCTTGCAGATGCAAAGGTCGAGTTTGAGGTACTGGCAGAATCGGTTCCGGAGCCTGCGGTAGAAGATATTGACCGCATTGCAGAGATTCTTAGACAAAGCGGAGCAGATGCTGTTATTGCAGTAGGCGGCGGCAGCCCTATTGATATTGCCAAAACGGTCTGCATGATGATGACACATGAAGGGTCGTGCCGGGATTATCTTTTCGGGGGAACCAAGCAGGTTACAAAACCGGGGCTTCCGCTCATCGCGATTCCGACCACGGCAGGAACCGGAAGCGAGATGACGGCAGCGGCCGTAGTCGGAGACAGCCAAAAGAACGTCAAGCTGTCCATAACAAGCGAATATCTTATACCAAAACTCGCGCTTGTAGATCCTGAGCTTCAAATAAACACGCCGCCTTTTATCACGGCTACAACGGGTATGGATGCGCTCACTCACGCAATCGAAAGCTATGTTTCCAGGCGCGAAAATCCCGTAGCAGACATGTTTGCGCTGAAGGCTGTTGAGCTGATAGGAAAGAGCCTTTATACGGCGGTGACGGACAAAGAAAATATTCAGGCAAGGACAGATATGGCGCTGGCAAGCACGCTGGCGGGCACAGCCTTTATGAATGGAGGCCTTGGCATCGTTCACGGAATTTCGCAAACTGTGGGCGGAATCGCTCACGTGGCTCACGGCGTGGCGAATGGATTGCTCCTCCCATATTGCATAAGGAAAAACGCGCCGGCTTGTCCGGAAAAATTCCGGGATATTGCCCGCGGGCTTGGAGAAGACGTTTCGGATGTCTCGGTAGATGAAGCGGCCGAGCTTGCGGCAGAGGCTGTATCTAGACTCGCTGACAGCATCAGAATCCCAACGAAGCTGAAGGAAGTCGGTGTGTCGAGAAAAATGTTTGACGAAATTGTCGAGGGCACTATGAAATATCGCATGCTGGACATCAACCCGCTTAAGATAACCGAGCAGGACGTCCTAGACATTTTGGAAGCGGCATACGAGTAAACAGAGCAGATAGTTGCCTACAAAAGGCAATTTGAATATAAACGGAAGGAGAAGCAATAAGTATGAGAGTAGAACAACATCCGATTCTCGAAAGTTTTGAGAAGGGCAGGGAGGTGCATTTTACCTATGACGGTCAGGATATGATCGGATTTGAAGGGGAACCTATCGCAGAGGCGCTTCACGCGGCCGGCGTTATGGTTCACAGATATACAACGAAGAAGCACGCTCCGCGCGGCATGTTCTGCGCAATCGGAAGATGCACAGACTGCGTAATGATTGTAAATGGAAAAACGAATATCAGGACATGCATCACGCCTTTGGAAGAAGGCATGGTCGTGGAGACGCAGTATGCAGCAGGCAGTAAGGAGGATGCAAAGAAATGATAAAGCATTATGATTTAATTGTCGTCGGCGCAGGCCCCGCAGGACTTTCGGCAGCCATCAAAGCCGCAAACTGCGGGATGAAGGTCATCGTATTTGACGAAAATCAGCGCCCGGGAGGACAACTTTTTAAACAAATTCACAAATTTTTCGGTTCAAAGGAACACAAGGCAAAGATTCGCGGCATACGCATAGGAGAAGAGCTTCTTGCAGAAGCAGAAAAGGCGGGTGTTGAGGTTTCGCTCAGCTCCATAGTCTTGGGCCTTTATAATCTAAAAGGCATATCGGTTATGAGAAATGATCAGGTAGAACATTTCCGCGGAGAAAATGTTATAGTTGCAACGGGTGCATCCGAAAATGTTGTGCCTTTCGAAGGCTGGACGACACCCGGAGTAATAGGAGCCGGCGCGGCGCAGACTATGATGAACCTTCACGGAGTTATGCCGGGGAAAAGAATCCTCATGGTGGGAACCGGAAATGTAGGCCTGGTTGTAAGCTTTCAGCTCCTGCAGGCAGGCTGTGATGTAGCAGCCGTGATAGACGCCGCACCGAGAATCGGCGGATATGGCGTTCATGCCTCGAAGGTAGCACGTACAGGAGTTCCTTTTTATCTTTCTCATACGGTTGTCAAGGCCGAAGGGAAAGATCACGTTACCGGGGTTATCATCGCAGAGGTTGACGAAAGGTTTAAGCCTATCGCGGGCACAGAAAAACACTTCGATGTAGATACGATCTGTATGGCGGTAGGGCTTTCTCCGATGTCCCAGCTTACCAGAATGGCAGGCTGCAAGATGATCGATAACGGCGGAGCTGTTCCTGAGAAGAACGAATACGGGGAGACTTCTATTCCGGGCGTATTCGTTGCCGGCGATGTTGCCGGAATAGAAGAAGCAAGCTCTGCGATGATAACGGGCAGAATCGCAGCGCTCGGTGCAGCAAGAAGGAGCGGATTTATTGAGGAAAAAGATTTCGAAGCTCAGTACGGCGAATGCCTTGACTCGCTGAACCAGCTTAGACAAGGAATGTTCTGCAAGGCTAACAAGGGCAGGACAGATATTGTGACCACAGAAGAGGGATATCCGCTTTCGATGTCACTACTCACAAGAGGATATGTAACCGAAGAAGAGCTTGATAAATTCACTAGTCTAAATTCACACCGGGAGGGAATCCATCCTGTTATCGAATGCACACAAAATATTCCGTGTAATCCGTGCCAGGAGGCTTGCAGGTTTGGATGTATTTCGGTAGGAGAAAAGATCACAAACCTGCCGGGAGTAGTCGCAGGCAGCAAATGCACAGGCTGCGGAATGTGCGTGGCAAACTGCCCGGGGCAGGCAATATTCCTTGTAAACGAAGATGAGGGAGATGGATTTGCGACAATCACGCTTCCTTATGAATTTTTACCGGCTCCAAAGACCGGCGAAAGAGGCAAGGCGCTTTCTCGTGACGGCAAACCCGTATGCGATGCAGAGGTTGTAAGCGTTCGTACGAACAAAACCTTTGACCATACCATGCTTTTGACGATGAAGGTACCAAAGGAATATGCCGGCAAGGCGAGATTTTATAAGCCCGAAATGGAGGAAAGATAAATGAAAGATTATTTGGACAGAAACTTTGATATAGGACCGTATGTGCCCGAAGAAGATGACGATTTGATAATCTGCCGCTGCGAGGAAATCACCAAGGGAGAAATCAGACAGGCGGTTCACGAGGGAATGTTTACTTTGACCGAAGTAAAGCGTTATCTCCGCACGGGAATGGGTCTCTGCCAGGGGCAAACCTGCGGCAGACTTGTCAAGAATATAGTGCAAAATGAACTGGGAAAGAGGATTTCGGCAGAAGCGGAAAACACGGCAAGGGCACCGATGAGGCCGATTCCGATGGATATATACGGAAGGGAGGCGGAATAGATGAGCAATGTAAAATGTGCGGATATGATAGTCATCGGTAGCGGGATTGTAGGAAGCTCGACGGCATATTATGCAGCCAAAAAAAGAATGAAGGTCATAGTTCTTGACAAGGATGGCGTTATCGGAAACGGCGCATCCTCAAGATGCGGAGGCGGCGTGCGTGTATCCGGCAGACTCGAACCTGAAATACCTCTTGCCAAGTATGCCGTCGATGAAATTTGGCCTACGCTTGGCGAAGAACTGGGAATAGACATAGAATATCACAAAGCAGGAAATATGCGATTTGCATTCACAGAGGAGGATCTGCCAAAGCTCACGGCAATCAAGAATATGAATGCAGGATACGGTGTTGATATACAGCTCATGACCGCAAAAGAAGCAAAGGAAATGTGCCCTTATGTGGGGGATACCGTAACGGGCGCTGCGTGGTGTGATATAGACGGATGCGCAAACCCTCTGAAAACAACACTGGGAATGTACCGAGCAGCCAGAAGACTGGGCGCTCAATATATTACCGGTGATGCGGCGATTCTGATTCAGGTTGCACGCGGCAAGGCAAGACGAGTGATCACTGAACGCGGCAACGTCTACGAGGCAGAGCATATTGTTCTTGCAAACGGATATGGAGCCAGAAAGCTTGCTAATACGGTAGGAGTTGATTTCCCATTTAGACAAAAGCTGATTGAAATCTTCGTAACCGAGCCTACAAAACCGATGTTTCAGTTTATGGTCGGGGCAGTCGGTGCAGCAGGCGGTGCCTACGGGCATCAAACGGAGCACGGCTCTTTCGTTTGGGGCGGCGACTCGGGATATGAGCATCATCCGATATTTGAGGAGGACGCAAAATGCATACAGCAAACGGCTCCGGCAATAAGCAGAGGAACGATGGCATTCTTCCCGGCACTTGCAGAGCTCAAGGTAATCCGTACATGGGCAGGCTGGATAGACCTCTGCTATGACCTGTATCCGGTGATCGGACCGGTTGCCGAACTTCCGGGCCTGATGGTCGCTGCGGGATATTCCGCACACGGATTCTGTCTTGGACCTGTGACCGGAAAAATTCTGGCAGAAGTTGCAGCAGGGGAAAAGCCTTGTGTAGATTGGAAGCCACTGGCTTATGACAGATTTAAGTCGATATTCTGAAATAGCGATCTTATATAAAAGAAAAGAGAGGACTGAATTATGAAAAAAGAAAGAGAAACAAAGCCCGAACGCAAAACCACGTTCGGCGAGGCACTGTTTGTAATTATCGTCATGTTCGTCGTGCTTCTTGGCGGCACAAAGCTTGGACTGAACTATAGGCTCCTGATGGTTGCCGTAGCAATCTTTGCCGGAGCCATGAACGTATTTGTACTTCACATTCCGTGGAGAGATTGCGAACTTGCGATTACAACCAAAATGAACGGTGTTATCATTACACTTTGCAGCATGTGGCTCATCGGATGTTTGATTTCCGTAATGATGGTTTCCGGTTCGGTGCCGATGGTTATTTACTACGGATTTAAGGTTGTTGCTCCGAAATTATTCTATCTGACGGCATTTTTGCTTTGCCTCATCATGTCGACCCTTACGGGAAGCTCATGGACATCGGCAGGAACCGCAGGCGTTGCGATGTACGGAATGGCGCTTGCCATGAATGCAAATCTGCCTATCGTTGTAGGCGCAATCATTGCAGGATCGATCTTCGGAGATAAGATGTCTCCTCTTTCGGAAACTACCAATATGGCACCGGCATGCGTAGGAACAGGTTTATTTGACCACATCGGCTCGATGATGTACGATACGCTTCCGGCAGCGATAATTTCGGGAATCGTTTTCATGATTTGCGGATTTAACGGACAGCTGCAGACGGCTGCCACCGCAGAGGAGGTAAGCCAGCTCAGCAGCGAACTTATGCAGATGTACGGATTCTGTGCATGGAAAAATATCCTGATGATTCTGCCGTTCGCGTTCGTGCTTTGGGGTGCGGTGAAGAAAAAGTCCATGATTCCTATTTTGTCAGTAACGGTATTCCTTTGCATAATCATTGGTATGATTTGTCACGGAGTTTCCTTTGCGGACGCACTTTCGGCGGCATATGGCGGATTTACAATCCCTTATGTAGGCGGATTTGAAGAGGGCTACGAGACCTCGGCATTCCTTGCAAAGATTCTGGTAAGAGGCGGTGCGACCGCACAGACCGGCATAGTTATCACTTGCTTTGCAGGTTTTGGCTGCGCGGCAATGATTTCAAGAGGCGGATATCTGGATGTTGCGCTTCACGGCCTCGTAGGAAATATCAAGAGCAGAGTAGGCTGCGTTGCGGCTGCGCTGCTAACAAACCTTGTTATCATGATCGCAACAGGTACCGCATATGTTGCATTCATCATGGTAAGCGAGATGTACAAGAAAACCTTCCTCAAAAACAGAGTCGGCATGCCTGTACTTTCCAGATGCCTGGAGGACGTAGGAACATGCTTTGGCTGCTTGATTCCGTGGTCACTATCGGGTGCATATTATGCAAGCCTCTTCGACAATATGCCGATCTGGGGCGAGGGCGGTTATGCAATGTGGACGGTACTTCCTTATGTAACTATTGTAATTGCAATGCTGCTTGCTATCACAGGTATCGGTATGTATAGGCTTTCGGATGAGGAAGCAGAAGCAGAGCTGAAGAAGATGGAAGAAGTCGAGCTGGCATAAGCTGGCATAAATAAAATACACATTTTGACTTCTGATTGACTTCTGAAAGAAAAAAATTATGCACCCCGGAGAATTCTTCGAGGTGCATTTTTTCTAATCTACTATTTGTTTGCGCCGCAGCATTTTTTGTATTTCTTGCCGCTTCCGCAAGGGCAAGGGTCGTTTCTGCCGGGCTCTTTTTCCTTATGAACGGTCTTGGAACGCTTGAAATCCTTGATAATTTCTACGATTTTCTCCTCTGAAAGAACATTCTCCCATTGCGGCAGGGTATAGAGGTATTCGGCTTCCGCCTTTAGCATATTGAAGAAAAGCTTCTCGAAGTCAATGTCAAGGTCGATATTCGATTCTTCGTTAGTTTCCTCAAGATCAAACGGATTGTTTAGGCTGGTCTGGATGCCATCCAAAAATCCCATAAAGATAACGGGATTTGCTTCGAATTTTTCAACAAGCTCGCTGAACTTGCCTGCAAGGTGCACATCCTTGTTTTCTAAGATATTTTCGTAAATTCTCGTTTCGGTTTGGCTATATTCTTCCCAAAACTCCTCAAATGTATCATCGGTCTGACCTTCGATCAGATCGGTCCACTGCTTATATAAACTCATTTCATCCTCCTATATAATTCTATATTTCGATTTTGCCAAAAGCGTAATATACTAAATTCTAAAGATTTTTCGCTATGCTGATTATGTCGCCAACGACCGCGCTGCCTGTCGGCAGAGCCCCTGCACCCTTGCCGTAGAACATCAGCTCGCCTACCATATCGCCCGTAACATAGACCGCATTAAACTCATTGGAAACTCCGCTGAGCGGGTGGGAGAGAGGAAGCCTTTCCGGCGAAACGCTTGCCCTCACCTTGCCATCCTCAAGATATGCATGAGCGATGAGCTTGATCTTCTTATCTTCAGATGCAGCCTCATCGATGTCCGCTGAGGTGATTTTCGAAATTCCGGTAGTCGGTATGTCAGAAGGAGCGATATACTGCCCAAAGAGCAGAGCGATCAGTATCGAAAGCTTGTTTGCCGCGTCCAGTCCCTCTACATCTGCCGTAGGATCAGCCTCAGCAAAGCCCTTTGCCTGAGCATCCTTCAGAACATCCTCGTAGCTTGCGCCTTCTTCGGTCATCTTTGTAAGTATGTAGTTCGTGGTCCCGTTCAAAATTCCCATAACTTCGAGAAAGTTATTTCCCTGAAGCGGATTTTGTATAGCCGTGAGAACCGGGATGCCGCCGCCGACCGCTGCCTCAAAGAGAAAGCTGACGCCGTTTTCGCGCGCCGTCTCGGTGAGAGCCTCGTAGTTTGCAGCAACTGCAGCCTTGTTTGCGGTTACTACATGCTTGCCATTCTTCATGGCCGCAAGCATATATGAGGTCGCAGGCTCTATTCCGCCGATAACCTCGACCACCAGGTCAATATCGGGATCTCCGATGATTGCCTCGGGATCATTGGTAAAAAGCTCCGAGTCAGAAGGTTTTCTTCTCAAGGCTCGCATAACCTCGATCGAAACACCGGTGCGCTCTTTAATCAAATCGTGATTCTTCGTCAGAATTTCGTAGGTTCCGCCGCCGACGGTGCCGAAGCCCAAAATACCAACATTCAATTTTTTCATCTTGTTTCCTCCGTATGAAAGATTGCAATGAGAGAATTATATAATATTTATTCGATTTTGTCTTTATTTTTTTGAAAATTTTGTTATTATAGTTTTTGGAAACATCAGAATTCGACATAAAATTCGATAGATTTCGACACATTTCGACAGATTTCGACCGAAAAGCGGTGAACTTGCGAATTTGTTTTATATAATTTATATAATCAGCAATTAGCGAAAATATATGATTAACGAAAAGAGGAGAAAAAAATGTCATTACATATTGTTTTTGTTGAGCCTGAAATACCACCAAACACGGGGAATATCGCAAGGACATGTGCGGCGACAGATACCAAGCTGCATCTTGTTAAGCCCCTGGGCTTTCGCATCGACGATAAGAGCCTAAAGCGTGCGGGGCTTGACTATTGGCCATTCGTAAAGCTGGAGGTACACGAAAGCCTTGCGGATTTCATGGCAAAATATGCAGGCGGCGAGCGCAGGATGTTCCTTGCGACAACAAAGGGCGGGCATATTTATACGGAATTCGAATATCGCGACGAGGACATGTTCCTCTTCGGAAGGGAGACGGCGGGGCTCCCAAGAGACTTCATCGCAGAGCATGAAGAAAATGCCATCAGAATACCGATGAGCGCAGACACTAGGCTCAGATCTTTCAACCTCGCAAACTCCGCAAATATAATTTTGTTCGAAGCGCTTAGACAATTAGGCTTTCCGGGGTTGAAATAGTACGGCGCATTTGGTATAATATTTGCATGGATGAATTTTAGGTGCAATATTATTGAGGTGTATTGGTGAAACTTGGTTATGATCTGACAATTGAACAGTCCCAAAAGCTGACTATGACGCCGGAGCTGATTCAAGCCATCCAGATTTTGCAGTTTAACTCACAGGAACTAGAAGACTATGTACAGGAAGAGCTGATGCAAAATCCTGTGCTTGAGTACGGAGTGTCAGACGAAAAGCACGAAAGGGAACAGGAGGTCTCAAAGTCCGAATCTTTGGACAAAAAAGAAGCAGAGGAGGCCGATTTTGACTTGCGCGAAAAAGTCAAAGAAGCTGAATATGACGATATCAGCTATAAGCAGTGGGAGCATCGCAAGGATAAGGATGAGCCTACATTTGAGCAATTCGTAAGCAAAGAGGAAACGCTGGAGGACTATCTGCTCTTGCAGCTTACCTTCTCCAAGCTCAAGGGCCGGGACATGAAGATAGGAAGATATATGATAGAGTCAATTGACGAAAACGGATATCTTACCGTCCCGCTTTCGGATGTTGCCAAACTCTTCGGTATATGCGAGGAGCACATAGATAAAATTCTGGATGTCATCCAGACCTTTGAGCCTCCGGGGGTAGGGGCCAGGACCCTGGCAGAATGTCTGATTTTGCAGCTTGCCGCAAAGGGGCTTTTGGAGGAATCCGTTGAATATATAATTTTGCATCACCTGGAGGATATCGGAGAAAATAAGCTCAACAAGGTTTCGAAGGCGACGGGACTGACGATAGCCCAGGTTCAGATGATTACGGATCTCATCAGAACTTTGGAGCCAAAGCCGGGCAGGAGATTTTCGACGGGAGAAACGGTCAAATATGTTGTCCCGGATGTTATAGTAGAAAAGATCGACGGCGAGTATCAGGTTCTCACAAACGAGACAACGATACCGCATCTGATGGTAAGCTCATATTATATGAGCCTTGCAAAGAGGGCATCCGAGGATGCCGAGCTTTCTAAGTATCTGAATGACAAATATAATTCTGCAATGTGGCTCATAAAGAGCATCCAGCAGCGCCGCCAGACGATTTACAATGTTGTGGCTTTCGTCGTGGACTACCAGAAAGAATTTCTCGACAAAGGCTCGAAATACCTGAAGACGTTGAATCTCAAGCAGGTTGCAGAGGCTCTTGACATACACGAATCTACGGTAAGCAGATCCATAAACGGAAAGTATATGCAAACGCCGAGGGGAGTTTTCGAGATAAGATATTTCTTCTCAAGCGGCGTTACGGGAGCAGGCGGCGAAGGCATGTCATCGAACAGCATCAAAACCTTCATCAAAGAAATCGTCGAAAGCGAGGACCCGAAAAAGCCTTATAGCGACCAGGATATGGTCGAAATCCTGAGCGGAAAGGGCATAGAAATTTCCAGGCGTACGGTTGCAAAATACCGGGAATGCATGAATATCTTATCTTCCTCCAAACGGAAAAGATATTAAAATATACAAAATAAACATTGTCATTACGAATGTTTTAGAAGGAGAAAAAAATGGCGATTAGAGTAGGTATTAACGGTTTCGGCAGAATCGGAAGAGTGGTGATTCGCGCCGCTATGGACATGCCGGAAATTGAAATCAGAGCGATCAACCTCAGAAATGCTGATCTTGAGTATATGGTATATATGCTCAAATATGACACGGTTTTCGGAAGATTTCCAAAGAGCCTCGACCACGACCAGTCGGGGATTTATATTGACGGAAAGCATGTAGATGTTTATTCATTCTCGGATGCTTCCGAAATCCCATGGAAAGAAGCGGGCGTAGACTATGTTATAGACTGCACGGGAGCTTATGTAACGACAGAAAAGGCGATGGATCACATCGAAGCGGGCGCAAAACATGTCATCATTTCCGCACCGGCAAAGGACAACGAGACTCCAACATTCGTTTATGGCGTAAATCATAACGAATACAAAACGGCTATGAGGGTAATATCCAACGCATCCTGCACGACGAACTGCCTCGCACCGCTCATGAAGGTCATCGAAGACAATTATGGCATCAAGGAAGGCCTCATGTCGACCATTCACGCGGCAACCGCAAAGCAAAAGGTCGTAGACGCAAAATCACTCAAGGACTGGAGAACCGGCCGCAGCGTATTCGGCAATGTGATTCCTTCCACAACGGGCGCAGCGAAGGCCGTGGGCCTTGTAATTCCTTCACTCAAGGGCAAAATGACAGGCATATCATACAGAGTTCCGACGGCGGATGTTTCGGTTATCGATGTAAATGTTGTACTCAATACCCCGACCAGCGGGCCTGAGCTCAGACAGAGAATCAAAGAAGCCTCAGAAACCTATCTCAAGGGTGTTTTGGAATATGTGGACGACGAGGTTGTATCCGGCGATTTCGTGGGCGACCCTTGCACATCAATTTTTGACTCCAGACAAACAATCGAGCTCAATGACCATTTCTTCAAACTCATCGCATATTATGACAATGAATTCGGATATTCGACCAACCTCCTCAACATGCTGAAGCACATGCATGCGGTTGACTGCAAGTAACGCCCTGGAATATTAGGCAAAATTTCGGAGGAGAACATATAAAATGAAAAAAACAATTAAGGATATAGAAGTTAAAGGAAAGCGCGTCCTCGTAAGGTGCGATTTCAACGTGCCGCTTTCGGAGGGCAAAATCACCGACGATGTCAGAATAGTCTCTGCGCTTCCTACGATAAACTACCTCAGGGAGCACGGCGCGAAGGTTATACTCATGTCGCACCTCGGAAGACCCGAGGGCGAGCCGAATCCAAAATACAGCCTTGCTCCTGTTGCGAAGAGGCTAGGCGAGCTTCTGGATACAAAGGTGATATTCGCAGCCTCAGACGCGGTGGTTGACGAAAAGGTAAAGGCTGTAGCGCAGAGCCTTGCGGAGGGCGATGTAATGCTCCTTGAGAATGTCAGATTCCGAAAGGAAGAGACGAAGAACGAGGCAGATTTTGCAAAGGAACTTGCATCTCTTGGAGATATCTTCGTAAATGATGCTTTTGGAACGGCGCACAGGGCTCACGCATCCACTGCCGGGATTGCAGATTATCTGCCTTGCGTTTCGGGCTTTCTCATCGAAAAGGAAGTAAAATTCCTCGGCGATGCACTCGAAAATCCCGCTCGCCCATTCGTTGCAATCATGGGCGGAGCGAAGGTCGGAGACAAGATCCCGGTAATCGAAAACCTGCTTAAAAAAGTCGATAAGCTTATCATCGGCGGCGGCATGGCATATACTTTTTTCAAAGCCGAGGGATACGAAATCGGAAATTCCATTCTAGATGCGGATAATGTAGGACTTGCAAGGGAGCTTATTGCAAAAGCTGAAGAGCTCGGGGTTGAGATGCTCCTTCCGGTAGACGCGGTCTGTGCAAAGGAATTCAAAAAAGACACGGAATTTGCGATCTATGCGAAGGAAAATATGCCGAGGGACATGATGGGAATGGACATCGGGCCTGAAACAGTCAAACTGTTCACAGAAGCCATCAAGGATGCCAAAACGGTGGTTTGGAACGGACCGATGGGAGTCTTTGAGATGAAAAATTTCGAAGAAGGCACGAAGAAAATCGCAGAAGCGCTGGCAGAATCAAGTGCGGTGACGATCATCGGCGGCGGAGATTCGGCGGCTGCATGCGAAAAGCTTGGACTCAAGGACAAGATGACGCACATTTCAACGGGCGGCGGCGCATCGCTAGAGTTCCTCGAAGGCAAGGTGCTCCCTGGCGTTGCTGTCATCGAGGATAAATAGAGGATAAATAATAGAGAAAGTAAAAGCGAGGTAAAACATGCGTTATCCCTTTATTGCGGGAAACTGGAAAATGTACAAGACTACCGCAGAGGCAAAGAAATTTGCAAAGGAATTCAAGAAAATATATCGGCCGAGCGATGTGAGGGTAGCGATATTCGCACCATTTACTCAGCTTGCATCTCTGGCAGATGAACTTCGCGGGAGCGGAATCGGACTCGGCGCACAGAATGTTCACTACGAGAGTGAGGGCGCATATACAGGCGAGATTTCGATACCGATGCTGGCAGAAATCGGCATAGAATATTGCATCGTGGGGCATTCCGAACGCAGGCAGTATTTCAACGAAACCGACGAAACGGTAAATCTCAAGGCAAAAGCCCTCCTGGCGGCGGGGATCAGCCCGATAATATGCGTAGGAGAGGACCTCTACCAGAGGGAGCACGATTATCAGGATAAACTTGTCGCAGAGCAGGTGGCAAACGCCCTCGAGGGGATCTCAGAAGAAGATGTTGCCAGGGCTATCATAGCATATGAACCGATTTGGGCTATCGGAACCGGAAGAACGGCGACGCCGATCCAGGCAAATCATATGTGCGAGGTTATCAGAAAAGAGATTGCGCAGATATATGATGAGGAAATAGCAGACAGGGTAATAATCCAGTACGGAGGCAGCGTGAAACCCGAAAATGCAACGGAAATTCTAAGTATGGAACAGATCGACGGTGCCCTCGTAGGGGGCGCAAGCCTCGATCCACTAAAATTTATTGAAATTGTGAACTTTTAGCTTGATTTTAGCATATGGGCTGTGGTAAAATAAACAAGTTATAAAAGTAGGAGGTAAGAGATGAAGACATTTTTGATGGTGTTGCTTGCATTATCATGTATTGTTTTGATTGCCAGCGTACTGCTTCAGTCCGGTAACAGCGCAGGCCTGTCCGGATCGATCGCCGGCGGCGCAGAGCAGTTATTCGGAAAGAAAAAGAGCAAAGGCTACGAAGCGATTTTGGAAAAAGTCACGACTGTCGGCGCAATCCTTTTCGTAGTTCTTTCACTGGTTATCATTACTTTATTCGAGTAATGGGCGCACGAGTTAGTTAGTTTTTGATTAAATTTATTATATTTCACTATCGGCAAGAGGTACAAGAATGTGCCTCTTATTCGGCGTTAGTGAGTAGGAGGTATTATTATGACAAATTATTTTGCTGTCATCGCAGCCGTAATTGGTCTTGTCGTAGCATTCTGCTTGGCATCCTGGATCAAGAAGGCTGACGAAGGGACAGACAGGATGAAGGAAATTGCCAGCTACATCAGAGAAGGTGCAATGGCATTTCTGAGAAGAGAATACAAGACAATGGCTATCGTTATTGTCGTGTTATTCGTTTTGATCGGTGTTTGCATCGACTGGGTAACAGCTTGCCTTTATGTATTCGGTGCACTGCTTTCCGTACTTGCAGGTTTCTTCGGAATGAAGGTTGCAACCCTTGGTAACGTAAGAACGGCTAACGCAGCTATGGAATCCGGAATGAACAAGGCTCTGAAGATCGCTTTCCGTTCCGGTGCCGTTATGGGTCTTTGCGTATCCGGCCTGGGCCTTTTCGGACTTGGAATCGTAATGTGCGTTCTTGACCTTGCGACAGTAGTGCAATGCGTAACAGGCTTCGGCCTCGGAGCATCCTCCATGGCTCTGTTTGGAAGAGTTGGCGGCGGTATCTATACCAAGGCTGCTGACGTAGGTGCTGACCTTGTTGGTAAGGTTGAAGCAGGCATCCCTGAGGACGACCCTCGTAACCCTGCAGTTATCGCCGACAACGTAGGCGACAACGTAGGGGACGTAGCAGGTATGGGTTCCGACTTGTTCGAATCCTATGTAGGCTCGATCATTTCCGCAGTAACGCTGGCTGCAGTTGCAGTGCAAAGCGCTGCAGAGACAGCTACATTCTCAGAAGCTACAGCAGCTATCTTCCCACTCATCATTTCCGCAGTAGGCATTCTTGCTTCCGTAATCGGAATCATGCTCGTAAGAGGAAAAGAAGGCGGAAATCCTGCATCGGCGCTGAACATGGGAACATATATCAGCGGCGTGATCGTAATCATTGCAACGGTTATCCTTTCCAAGCAGATGCTCGGCGACTACACATATGCAATCGCTATCATCGCCGGACTTGTTGTAGGTATTGCAATCGGCAAGATTACCGAGGTTTACACTTCGGGTGACTATAAATCAGTACAAAAGATCGCAGAGCAGTCTCAGACCGGTGCTGCGACTACCATCATCAGCGGTCTTGGTGTAGGTATGATGTCCACCCTGTGGCCAATCATCCTCATCTGCGTAGGCGTATATGTAGCTTACCAGTTCGCCGGACTCTATGGTATCGCACTTTCCGCAGTAGGTATGCTTTCGACAACAGGTATGACCGTTGCGGTTGACGCATATGGCCCTGTATCCGACAACGCAGGCGGCATCGCAGAGATGTCCGAGCTCCCTCCGGAAGTAAGAGAAATCACAGACAAGCTTGACTCCGTAGGTAATACGACGGCAGCTATCGGCAAAGGCTTTGCAATCGGTTCTGCAGCTCTTACGGCTCTGGCTCTGTTCGCATCATATGCGGCAGTTACGAACCTTGAGGTTATCAGCTTGCTTGACCCGATCGTAATCATCGGACTCTTCATCGGAGCTATGCTTCCGTTCCTGTTCTCGGCTATGACCATGAACTCCGTAGGTAAGGCAGCTAACCAGATGATCGAAGAAGTTAGAAGACAGTTTAGATCCGATGCAGGGATCATGGCAGGAACTTCAAAGCCTGACTATGCAAACTGCGTAGACATCTCCACGAAGGCAGCACTCAGAGAAATGGTAGTTCCGGGCATCATGGCTATCATTGCTCCGCTGGCAGTAGGAATTATCTTAGGGCCTGCGGCTCTTGGCGGAATGCTTGGCGGCGCACTTTCCTCCGGCGTACTTCTTGCTATCATGATGGCAAACGCAGGCGGCGCATGGGATAACGCAAAGAAATATATCGAAGAAGGAAACTACGGCGGCAAGGGCAGCGATCCTCATAAGGCAGCAGTTGTAGGCGATACCGTTGGTGACCCGTTCAAAGATACCTCCGGTCCGTCCATCAATATCCTCATCAAGCTTATGACTATCGTTGCAGTAGTATTTGCACCGCTGTTCGTATCTATCGGCGGATTGATCTAAGACAATAAAGTTTTGCGGGCAGCCTTTGGCTGCTCGCTTTTGTGTTTTTGAATAAAAACACTTCACACTCTTGATTATGGCAGCCAAAGGTGTTAAACTATTAACAGAATATTTCTGCAAAAAAGGAAGGAACAAAGAGATGTATCAGACAATCAAGTATGAAGTAAAAAACAAGGTAGCGACAGTTACAATTGATAGACCGGAGGCGCTCAACGCCCTTAACTCTGCAGTTCTTGACGAGCTGTTTGATGTATTCAGCGTTATCGACAAAGACGAAAACGTAAGATGCGTGATACTTACCGGGGCAGGAAGATCCTTCGTGGCAGGGGCGGATATCGCAGAAATGGCAACCCTTGGCCCTGTAGAGGCAAAGAGATTTGCGCAAAAAGGTCACAAGGTCATGAACTTTATAGAAAAGACCGAAAAGCCTGTAATCGCAGCGATAAACGGCTTTGCGCTGGGAGGCGGATGCGAAATTTCCATGGCTTGCGACATCAGAATCGCTTCCACAAAGGCGCTTTTCGGGCAGCCTGAGACAGGTCTTGGCATCACGCCTGGATTCGGCGGAACTCAGAGATTATCGAAGATCATAGGGCCGGGAAACGCATCGCTTCTCATCTTGACCGCACAGAATATCAAGGCAGACGAGGCCTACAGAATGGGACTTGTGCAGAAGCTTGTTGAGCCTGAGGAGCTTATGCCGGCGGCCGAGGCTCTCGCAGAAAAAATCGCTTCCAACGCACCGGTTGCGGTAATGGCTTGCAAGACCCTCATCAACAAGGGCTACCATCTGGATCTCTTTAGCGGCTGCGCTTTGGAAGCAGAGGCATTTGGCGTATGCTGCGGCACCGAAGACCAGAAAGAGGGCATGAAGGCATTCCTCGGCAAGACAAAATACGAATATCAGGGGAAGTAAAGACGAATTGAAACAGATTGAAACAGCCCGAAATTCAAATGCGAAATTCAATATTATATGATATGCAAAATCCGCCGGCCTCATGCCGGCGGATTTTGCTTAGAAGCATTTTGAATTATCGAAAGGGGGCAATTTACAGTCCCGTCTGAATAGTTCTTGCGATGATGTTATTTTGGATCTCTTCGCTGAGGTCAACAAAGTATGCCGAGTAGCCTGCTACACGAACGA
>CAVCFO010000023.1:0-28066 GCA_963601575.1 bacterium | reverse complement strand
TATTCCGCTTTCTTCACCATGCACCCTTTCTTGAAGAAGCAGATGGCATATTTCAGAATTGGCTGATATCCGTCTTCTTCCAGCGGAATTTCGTATTTTCTCTCTTCAATCTGCGCGAGCGCTTCCTCGCACTTCTTTTCCATTCCCCGAATCGTGTCTGAAATTTTCAGCTCCAGAATCATCGCTCTGCCCCTGAATTTTGATTCCGTCATCACGATGTCGGGCCTGCCGTTTCCGCTCTCGCGGTTGGAATAGACCGAGTATCTGCCTGCATTTTTTAGAAGCCCTGCCATAAAGCCGTGGTAGTAGCTTTCCGCATAGTCAAAATAGCTGATGGTATCGAAAAGCTGCTCGTTGATGAAGTTTTCTGCCGTTTCGCAGTCGCCGTCCTCCAGCGCTCGCACGAGCGGGCTGCGGTCTTTCTTCTTTATTCTTTGGTCGAACCACTCGGTAATGGACTCTCTGTAAATCTTTTTTATCTCCATATTCGGGATTGCCATCTTGAGATGAATGTCTCCCTCTGCGTCTGTCCATTCGCCCAGTTTCTTCAGATATCCGGTGAAGAACAGAAAGTTCCAAAGGTTGTCCTGCGACTTATGAATGTCTGCATAGGTAATGTCTTCATGAACAATTTTTTCAATCGTTCCGCTGTCCATGAGCGTTTCCAGGTCGCGCCTCGCTTCCTCGTCTGCTTCGCCTATCATCTCTCGCACAATGCTGTTGGAAGATGTATTCGACCAGTACGGAAGCGGAAACTGCGTCACATGATCATTGTGGTCATTGACATATTTGAGTATGCTCCACGGATTATAGATTTCAAAATCATTGAAAAGATAACCGTCATACCATTTCTTTACTTCATCAAGCTGTTCGTTCAAATCATAGTATGCGAGCAGCTCCTCTACTTCTCCTTGGGTAAATCCAAAAGCGTCACCGTAGCGTGTATGAAGGACGCTGTCCGTCTCTAAGTTATTCAGCCCCGTAAAAATACTCTCCTTGCTGATTCTCAGGCACCCCGTTATCACGCTTTTTTCAAGGTACGGATTGGTCTTGAGTGCCGACTCAAAGAGGGCGCGGATAAAGTCAATCATTTCATCGTAGAAGCCTCTGAAATACGCATTTTCCAGCGGTACATCATATTCGTCGATGAGAATAATCGTATTTTTGCCATGATACTGCCACAGGCATTCCGATAAAAACTTCAGTGCGATGTTGTATTCACTGTAGTCGGACTGCTTTGTCATAATCTTTTGAAAGATAATTTTTTGATCATCTGCCAGGCTGCTCCCCTCGAGAAGATACTGATGCCTGCGAAATTCTCCTGCAATTTCCCCGCAAAGCTTCTTATACGCTTCTTCAAAATTCGGCTGTTTCGCTGACTTGAGGCTCAAAAAAATGACCGGATACTGCTGCTGATGTTTCATTATTTCTTCGCCGCATTCGGTGACTTTCAGCCCATCGAATAGATAGCCGTTGTCCATCTTTTCACCTTTTTCGGTGATTTCATCCTCAAAGAACCGCCTGATCATGAACTGATTGAGGGTTTTGCCAAAGCGACGAGGGCGCATAAACAACGTCACCTTTGCATTTTTTTCAATCAGTTTTTTTATTATCAGGGTTTTATCGACAAAATACCCGTCTTTATCAATGAGTTCTTTGAAATCCTCCATACCGATGGAAATTTTCTTTTTCTTCCCTGTATCGCTCATCTCTTTGCTCTCCTTTCGTAAGGTCTTGCGTTTTCCGCTATACCTCCTGATTCTCTTTATCCTAGAATATGCTAAGCGCAAGCGGTACCAGCACCGGTACCAGGAAGCTCATGATTACTCCGGTTATGAATCCATATGTAACAGCCTTTCCCTTCGTTCCCTTGTTTATAACCGGCAGGCAAACATCCATTGACGGCGCTCCTGCCATACAGGCCGCCTCAATATATCCGACCTTTGATGCTACGATAGGCAGGATCAAAATGCTCGTGATTTCGCGCAAAACATTATGCAGGAACGAAACCGCGGATGCCTGAATCAGCCCCGCCTCCATGATTATCCCGGGAGCCAGCGAGTACCAGCCAAAGCCTGCGCCCACGGCCATGGATTCTCTCAGCGAAAGCCCAAACAGCGGTCCTGAGGCCGCAGCTCCTATAAACGTGCCTATGATGGTCGCAGCCGGGAAGAGCAAAATCTTTAGCCCAGCCGCCTTCAGCATTTTGAATACCTCGCCCTGGATCCCAAGGTCGAGGCCCACGAAAACCATCAGCAGGCAAAGTCCTATCTTGATTCCGACGCTCGCGGCATTGTCAAAGGCTTCTATATTGTCTCCATAAATCGGCCTGGCTACAAAATATCCCAGAGCCATTCCGATTATGACAGATATGAATATGATCACAGTCATCCTGTTTATTCCGCCCTTTTCTTCCTCGGCCTGTTTTTCTGCCTCAGCCAGGACCTGCGCCTGGCTACCTGGCCTGGTCTTTGCAGCCTGCACGCTCTTCCTGACCACGTTTGCCTCTCTGTCAAAGCCTGCAAGCTTTCTTACTATGAAAAGGGACAGGACCGAAAATACGGCGATGGAAATCGTCATCACAAGAGCGGTAATACCGATTGTCCCGATGTTTTCGATTACCTGCTCGTTACATCCCATTCTGGCTCCCATGAGGACAACCAGTGCCACAATCGCCAGCGTTTGCACCTTGCCGGTCCAGCCGAGCTTGCTCTCATATGCACGGACCTTCGTTCCGATAACTCCGCCAAGAGCGATGATGCTTATATACAAAATCATATCAGACATAATTTTTTTCTCCCTATTCTTAATCAAAGTATTTTGGCTTCTTCAGCTTGCATATCTTGTCTTTACAATTTTCGCATTTGAGGGCATCGTTTGAGCCTTCCCAAAACTGCTCGGGGCGCTTTATGAGCGTGATTTCCCACCTGAGCATCAGCAATATGCTGGTAAAGAACAGGCTCCATGAGAAAAAGTTTCGTATGAACAGCATCGGTGTGAACATCATAAAATATCCCCAGTTGAAGATTCTGCAATTGACACAGCAGCGGTTCCTTATGAGAAAGCTTTGGAACGGGCACCATACTACCACGCATATCAAATCGCACATGTAGTAGAATACCGAGAGCAATATCAGCTCCTTCACGCCGATAATCTTTAGCAGATAAAGTATTCCGAAGATCGCATTGAAGCTCAGCCAAAGAAGTAGCACCCGTATCGCCGCCAGGTTATTCTTCTGGACATATTGGTACATCCCAAGCTGGCTATAGCCTTCTGCCTGCCTGTAATGCCGGGGGAATCCCTTCTTGCTTCCCATGGTGATTCGCCTGTTTTCGGGGAACATTTGCAGCAGCATGCTCGCCATCATGATGGCCCATACTATGTGAACCCACCACTTGTCATTCGGGCGGAATATGTATGCCGCCAGCGCCGCCAGGAATACTATGCATCGGAAAATAAGCTTTCCCACATATTCCTTGAACATATCTATTTCTATGATCTTTTTCACGTTCTCACTTCCTCTATAATTGATCCTATATCTGCTTTGATTTTCTCACTGCCGATCATATTGCCGCCTAGAACTTCACGTTTTCGGGCCGCAAAATCGCAGACATCTGCTTTCTGAGCATATCCGAGGGCTCGGCCCAAAGCTCCTGCCGGGTCCTAAAGGTCTTTCCACTCGGAAGATATATCAAGACCTCATAGTCGCCCTTGTGCCTCTTAAGATTTACCTTGATTTCCTCAAGGGTCATTCTCTCGTCCATATCCTCCGGGATACGGAGCTTGATCATCCCAAGCGGCGCGCGGGGCAGCGGCTTTTCCTCCGGTTTTTCCGGTTTTTCGCGTCTCTGGCCGCGGGCCACCTTGTTCCCATAGCTTCCTGCTGTCTTATTCCCGTAGCCTCCGGCGCTTTCTTTGCTTCTTTGCGGAGCCTTCTGCAAGAAGCCTTGCTCAATTGCCGTCTCTATATCAAGCACCTCATCTGCAAGAACCTTCGGCGCCTCGTCTTCCTTGAAATTCAGCGTTCCCTTGACGGCCACGACCTTGTCGTCCTGAATATATTCTGCGCACCTGTCATAGACGTTCGGGAAGATAACCACCTCGGTTATGCCATACAGGTCCTCAAGGTCAACGAAGGCCATCATCTTGCTACTCCTGGTAATCAGCGTCTTTTTTCCTGTGATCATTCCGCTGAGGATGCAGGTCATCCCGTCGTGGATCTTATTTTCGCCGACGTGAGGCTGCTGCGTGCCTGTCTCATCTTCCATGGATTCTGCCACGCTTGCAAGATCATCGCTTGTGATGGACGAAATCCTTGCTATCTTATCCCTATAGGCATTGAGAGGATGACCCGTCAAATAAACACCCAGCATTTCCTTTTCCATGGCAAGCTCTATATTCTTCGGGAAAGGCGCAACCTGCGGGAGCCTTGCTACCGCGCCTGCGGTATTCATAGCCTCAGTCTCCGTCTGAAAGAGCGAAATCTGTCCCGCTAGATTTTTCCTCGAGGAATTCTGTGCCGATTCGACGAGTCCCTCATAGACTGCCAATTTCGCGGCTCTGTTTCCCTCGAGACAGTCGCAGGCTCCGGACTTTATCAGGCACTCTATGGCGCGCTTATTTATCTGCGATATCTCAAGGTTATTTATAAAGGTAAAAATATCCTTTGCCTCGCCCTTTTCCCGGCGGGCTGTAATTATCGCATCGATTACATTTTCGCCTACGTTCTTGATTCCGCGAAGTCCGAATCGGATCTTGCCATCCTCGACACTGAACTTTAGCTTGCTCTTATTGACCGACGGCGGCAATACTTCTATCCCCATGTCCGTGCAATTTCGGATATATCTTGCTATCATCTTCGGATCGCTCATTACCGATGTCATAAGCGCCGCCATGAATTCCACCGGGTAATGCTTTTTTAGATAGCCTGTCTCGTAGGCTACCACGGCATATGCCGCAGCGTGAGATTTGTTGAAGGCATACTGTGCGAAGCTTTCCATGTCGTCAAATATGGCCTCCGCCGCCTGCCTGCTGATGCCATTTCTGATGCAGCCCGGGATTTCGATATTCCCTGCCTCGTCGAGCTTTCCATCGATGAAATACTCCTTTTCCTTAAGCATTACATCCTTTTTCTTTTTTGACATCGCACGCCTAACAAGATCCGAGCGGCCGTAGCTATATCCCCCGAGGTCACGCACGATTTGCATAACCTGCTCCTGATATACAAGGCAGCCGTAGGTTACATCGAGGATCGGCGCAAGAGAATCGTCAACATATTTTATCCCTTTTGGGTTCTTCTTATTCTCGATATATTTTGGGATCGAATCCATCGGACCTGGTCTATAGAGCGAAATCCCCGCCACTATATCCTCAAAGCATGTTGGCCTGAGGTTTTTCATGAACTGGGTCATACCGCTGCTTTCCAGCTGAAAGAGCCCGCTGGTGTTTCCGGAAGCGATCATCTCATAAACCTCAGGATCGTCATATCCCATCTTCGCAAAATCGATCTTCTCGCCGTGATTTTGTCTTATGAGCTCGAGCGCATCGCGGATTACGGTCAGGTTTCTAAGGCCGAGGAAGTCCATCTTCAGAAGCCCAAGCTCCTCAATCGTGGTCATCGTAAACTGCGTTGTCGGTCCCTTTTCTGATAGGTAAAGCGGCACATATTCGTCTATGGGGGCCTTTGAAATTACGACTCCTGCCGCATGTGTAGATGCGTGCCTCGGCATTCCCTCGATGGCCTTTGCCATATCGATGACATGCCTTGTTTCTTCGTCACTTTCATACAGGTTCTTTAGATCCGGGCTGGCTACAAGAGCCTTGTCGATTGTCATCCCAAGGTCAAACGGTATCGCCTTTGCGATCTGGTCCGTCTTTGCGTAGCTTACCGAAAGCGCTCTGCCGACATCCCTTACGGCCTGCTTGGCCTTCATGGTGCCGAAGGTGATGATCTGAGAAACCCTGCCCTGGCCATATTTGCGCGTCACATAGTCTATGACCTCCTGGCGGCGTTCGTAACAAAAATCTATATCAATATCCGGCATGCTCACGCGTTCCGGATTCAAAAATCTTTCGAATATCAAGTTATAACGGATCGGGTCGATGTCCGTTATCTTTAGGCAATATGCCACTATGGAGCCTGCCGCCGAGCCTCTGCCCGGGCCGACCATGATGCCATTTTGCTTCGCATAGTTGATAAAATCCCATACGATCAGGAAATATTCCACATATCCCATGCTCTCTATTGTCCCGAGCTCGTAATTCAGGCGCTGCACAAGCTGGGCCGGGGTATGCTGCGCAGAATATTCCTTTCCCTCCTCGTAGCGGGCCGCCGCATCATCTGCGAACCTTTCGCCATCAAATACCACGCCGAAGCGGTCATAAAGGCCCGCATAGCAAAGCTCTCTCAGGTACTCCGTATTTGTCTTTCCCTCGGGCGGTCTAAACTCCGGCAGATGATATTCTCCGAAGCGAAAGTCGTAGTTGCACTGGTTTGCTATTACATTCGTATTGTCGCAGGCCTCGGGGCAATATGCGAAGATCTTTCGCATCTCATCCTCGCTCTTGAGATAGAACTCGTCATTAGGAAAGCGCATTCTCTTCTCGTCATCTAGAGTCGTCGCCGTCTGGATCGCAAGGAGCACGTCGTGAGCCTTTGCATCCTCTCGCCTTACATAGTGGGCGTCGTTTGTTGCAACGAGCGGGATTCCAAGCTCCGCGGACAGCCTTAGCATATCCGGAAGTATCGCTCTTTCCTCTTCGAGTCCCTGATCCTGAAGCTCAAGATAAAAGTTCCCCTCACCGAAAATTTCAAGAAGCGCCTCGGCTTCTGCGCGGGCGCCGGCATAATCCCTTGCAAGGAGCCTATGCTGTATTTCTCCTGCAAGACAGCCCGAAAGCGCAATCAGCCCTTCGCTGTGCGCTCTCAAAACTTCCTTATCAATTCTTGGTTTATAATAGTAGCCGTGGATGAACCCCTCCGAAACTATCTTGATGAGGTTCTTATATCCGGCCTCGTTTTTGACAAGGAGTATCAGGTGCCCCTGCCTCTTGTCCTTCTCCGCATCCTTATCTGTCATTTTGCGCGCGGCAGTATAGACCTCGCAGCCGATAATCGGGTGGATGCCCTGTTTCTTGCATTCTTTGTAGAAATCAATCACGCCGAACATCACGCCATGGTCGGTTATGGCCAGGTTTTCCATGCCAAGCTCTTTGGCACGGGTCACCACATCCTTTATCCTGGCGGCTCCGTCGAGGAGACTATATTCCGTATGTACATGCAGATGCGCAAATGCCATGGATGCTTCCTTTCTATGTTTTCTTTGTTTTTATGTTTACTTTATGCTCTCTTGCTATGCCCTGCCTTGCATTTTTATGCTTTGCAGCTTTTTACAGAGCTATATATTCCGTAAATCTTCTTGCCATTTACGGTCTTATATGCGCGGATCTTCACATAATATGTCTTGCCCTTCTTTAGACTCGTTACGGTCTTGCTGAGGGCATGGCCGCTCGTGATGGTAACCTTCTTGACATTCTTCTTGAAGTTCTTGTCGGTTGCAAGGACTATCTGGTAGCCGGAAGGCGCATTGGTCTTGCCCTTGCCTAGAGTTACATAATCTGTTGCGATCGATGCCTTTTTCCATGTCAGCTTGATCTTGCCGCTTGCGGCCTTGGCAGCCTTTGTTATGCTAGTCTGCGCGGGCACGGATTTATAGAAGAATGCGAGTGCATAATATGCCTGCTCGGTTGCCATCTGGTTATATGTTGGTTCGTATCCGCCGCTCGCGGTATTTACGTGGCGGAATCCGCATATAGCCTCGCCTGTTTCCTTGTCAGTTTCTTCGGTATAAAAACTCATCAGGGCATCGAGGATGCTGTTTCCGTTCTTGATAAAGCGCGAATCCGTATTCGGGTTCACCCCGCAGGCAAGGAGCCCGCAGATTGCCTGGGCGCAGCTTTCGGAGTTCGATGCTCCCCAGCTTTGATATCCGCCGTCACCTTGCTGCGCATCCGAAAGACATGCGATAGCCTTATCGATTGCCTTCTTCACCTTTGTCTGCGACATATACGGGCCTAGCGCAATCATCGCCATTCCCGTCATATCAACATCCGACACCGCATTATTTCCGGTCAGGTCTTCGCTCCTTGGCTGGACATTCCATCCGCCGTCATCGAACTGATTTGCGAGGATATAATCTATCATCTTCTGGCGGGTATTTTGCCTGTCTGTCTCATCCGGCGACAGCGTTCCATAAGCATAGGAATCCGTCCTCACTGGCACATCATAATCTCCTGAGTCGAGGGCTATCAGAGCCCAGATCGGCCCGTTCATCCCCTGCCACTTCACATTCACAAAGTCCGCAAGAGGTGCTGTGAGATCATATCCTTCGAAGTTCGTAGCATCGATTCCTACCGCGCTCAGCGCAACGATGACCCTAGAATATTCCGTAAATTTCTTGGCATGTAATATCCCTGCCGTGCCGCGAAGGGCAGCGAGCACTGACTGCTTATATGATGCAAGATATTTGTCGCTGATCTTGTATCCGGCATGTCCGAGGCCGTATATAAGCCACTCGCCGCCAACGGAGCCGTAGCTTGCGACTCCGGTATCACCTTCGGTGCCGTCAGCCTTTTCTGTAACCTCGTTATATAAATAGTCTCCGCATTTTTCGAATGCGGCCTTAACCTTGCTATAAGAAGCCGCCTGTGCAAATCCGGCAGAGCCGAAAATCATCGTAAACCCGACTGCAAAGCTCAGTAGCAGGCTGAGGTATTTTTTCTTTGTTCTTGTCATTCGTAAAGTCTCCTTTTTCTTGATGCTTTATATCTTTTTAGCTTTCTGAATCAGCTCATCCAGTCGCCAGCTCCCACATCGGCGCCCAGTCCCTCGCAGGTATAGCACCATACTATCACGTCCCCGTCGTGAAGGTAATATGAAGAGCAGCCGTAGTTCGGGAACCACTCGTTGACCTTGTACATCCAGCCGCTTTGCGGCCCGCCGTCAAATTCGTATAGATAGTTTATGCCCTCTATATAGTATGAGGCATATAGCGGCGTATAGCTGAACTCGAGCTGAATGTCGTTGTTACGGCAGAGCGTGTTCAAGGCATCGAATACGGTATTATCCGTCGTGCCCTTGTATGTAGTCTTTTCGAGTATCACGCCATCCCCCGGTATGTAATCCCGAATCGACTCGTTTTCGAGCTTGCTCATGTCGCTTGATAGCGTATCGCAGCGAATCTCCAGTGTCACGGTTACGGGCTCCGCCTTCTCGGGCTTCAGGGCGACATTTCCGCCGTTGGATGCAGTGAAGTCGTCGCTGTTATCGACCTTTATGTCTTCTGATGTGAGCTTCTCCTTTTCCTTTTCGGTAAGCTTTTTGCCTGCTAGATTTTGCTTATCCTTCTTCGCAGAAGCGTCTTTGCCTGCGCTATCCTTTCCCGGCTTATCCGCGTCCTTATCGTCCGCATCGCCGTCGTCCTTATCCGCATCCTTTGCGTCCGCATTTTCGTCATCTTCTGCGGCTCTGTCATAGACATCTTCGCCGGTGCCAATGACGGTATTGCCCTGTCCGTCCGTAAGCTTAGCGTCCCTATCCTCTATGCTAAGTCCTACAATGGTTGAAATTGCAATGACGCATGCCAGCGCAATCAGCGCGTACTTTCGGGTGCGCTTTGCTTTCATTTTTTTTACTAAATCGTTTTTCTCCAAAATTTCCCCCTATGTATCATTCAAATATCTCAAGTGTCCAAAATATATTTTAGCATATTTTTCGCAATTTATGAAGTGCTGTCTAATATATTTCCTTGATCTGGCCGGTCTTGAATGCCTCGACCAGGTCGTTTAGGTCCTCTATTCTGTCCGCAAAATCCTTGCCCTGGTCGGTGTCTGCTATCAGAAGTCTTTCCGGCATGACTTCTACTGTTCTCATTACAGGAGAGCTAAATACCTGCGTTCCGTCCGGCATCAGCGGGCTATATGGCTTATGCTCCGCGAGCGCCATGAAGCGCGAGTTAAAGATGAAGGTATATCCTGCGATTCCTGTCTGCTTCTGGTATGCCTTCGAAATTCCTCCGTCAATTACATATAAGAGTCCTCCGCCCTTGATGGCCGATTCGCCGTCCTTGATCTTTACCGGGACATGGCCGTTTAGGATCTTTGCGGTCTTCTTGTCGAGCCCGAATTCTTCGAGGATTTTCTCGCAGAATGATTTTTCTTTTATATATGTATAATATGGCTTGGTATATTCCTTGTGGGTCGCCTTGTCGGCTACAAAAAGCCGTTCGAATGTGGTCATCTTCGCCTTGCCAAAGAGCGGTGAGTTGCTCCCGAGCCACAGATACCACATTATGTCTCCTGATCTTCCGATCTCTCCTGCCTTGTTCGGTTCGAAATATGCCTTGCGCACCTCATCGTCCAGGTAGTCCATGAGGGCCTTTCCTGCTAGCTTGACACCGTTAAGCTCAACCTCTTCAAACTCTCCGTCCTCGCCCGTCGGAATGCAGCCGTGGTAGAGCAGGTTGCCGTTGACCCTGGTATAGAGCGCGCCGTGGCTATAGAGGAATTTGATATGCTTTTGGAGTTTCTCGGAGTTTAGGAAGGATGCCTCCAGTGACTTTAGCATGTCCTTCTCCTCCGGAGTCAGCTCGTACGGGTTCCCAGGATCTAGCGTCGGGAAGTTCGTATCCCGAAGCGGCCAGGTCTTCCCTTCGATTTCGACTGTTCCTTTTGCGAGATCTATCTTGTCGAGGAGCAGCCTTTTTTCCATCTTATATTCAGGATGTGCCTTGATTCTCTGCCCCTCAACCTTGAACTGGCAGATTGCGATCGCCTTGTGCATCCTCGCCGCGAGATCCTCGTCTACCGGGTCAAATTTGTTTCTGTCTAGGATATGCGGTCGGAAAAATTCGCAAGGGTCGTTTCCGTAGACTCTTGCCGCAAAGGTCGCAAGGGGCCTTAGGTTTATGCCATATCCAACCTCTAGCATATCGAAATTGTTATAGCTGATATTCATTCTCAGCAGGTTTGTCATGCAAGCCCAGTTTCCGATCGCCGCTCCCATCCAGACGATGTCGTGATTTCCCCACTGAAAATCAACGTCGTGATAGCCCATGAGAAAGTCCATGATTTCGTCCGGGTGCGCTCCCCTGTCGAAGATGTCTCCGATGATATGTAGCTTGTCAACCGCGAGGCTGCTGATTGTCTCTGTGAGCCGAATGATGTATTTTTCGGCGATTCCGCATTCTACCACGGAGCTTATGATCTGCTCATAGTAGTGGGATTTGTTTTCCTCGTCGTCTGCGTGCAAAAGCTCGTCGATGCTGTAGTCCATGTACTTTGGAAGGCGCGCGCGAACTCTGGATCGTGTATATTTTGTGGAAACGGATTTGCAAATTGTAATTAGGCGATATATCGCTGTTATGCACCACCGGTCGAAGTCCGGCTCGCTTTTTTTGCGGCGGGCGATCTCTGCCTCGGCATTATAGACCAGTGCCGCCAGGTCGTCGCGCTCCTTTTCGCTAAGCTGGCCATAATGCTCGTCTATCTTCGCCTTGATGGTTCCCGACGCGCTCTTTAGCATATGGATGAATGCCTCGTGCTCCCCGTGAAGGTCGCTGAGGAAATATTCCGTACCCTTCGGCAGCGCCAGTATCGCCTTCAAATTGATGATTTCGGCCGATGCCGCCATGATGTTCGGATAATCCTTGGATAATCTTCGTAAATATTTTAAGTCTGCCATTCCGTTTCCTTTCGTATAAATGCGATAAATGTGCTGAAATTTTCTCTATCTTTTATAATACAATGAGGACGACTCGAAATCAAGGAAAATCGGCAAATCGCAAACAAATAAGCCGCAAAATTCACATGCAAAAAGACGAAGCATAGTGCTCCGTCCTACATGCGTAAATTAAATTTTTGTGATGGTTGCTCCGATTTTTTCGAATTTTTCGATGAATTTTTCGTAGCCTCGCTCGATGTGATAAATCTCGGATATCTCCGTCTGCCCTTCGGCAACCAGCCCCGCCAAAACCAGCGCGGCCCCCGCACGAAGGTCTGTTGCCATAACCTCGCAGCCGCGAAGCTTCGCATTCCCGCGGATTATAGCCTTGTTTCCCATCGCCTCGATGCTTGCTCCCATCTTGTTGAGCTGGGCAACATGCATGAACCTGTTTTCAAACACGGTCTCGATAACGGTGCTCTTTCCCTCCACCGTCGCAAGATAGGTCATGAACGGTGATTGGATGTCGGTCGGAAATCCCGGATACGGGAGGGTCTTGATATCGGTCGCAACATGCGGCCCCAAATCACCCCTAACGATCATATCATCGTCTCCAACCTCGATGCGCACCCCGCACTCGCGGAGTTTTGCGATAATGGGCTTGAGGTGCGCCGGAACCACATTTGCGATTCTGAGCGAGCCGCGGGTAATCGCAGCCGCGAGCATGAACGTCCCCGCCTCGATTCTGTCGGGAATGACAGTATGCTTTGCGCCGTGAAGACTCGTAACGCCTTCGATCTTGATGGTATCCGTGCCTGCGCCCTTGATCTTTGCGCCCATCTTGTTCAGAAAGTTCGCAAGGTCAACTATCTCCGGCTCTTCTGCCGCATTCTCAAGATAGGTCGTGCCCTGCGCCAGCACTGCCGCCATCATGATATTTTCGGTCGCTCCTACGCTCGGAAAGTCGAGATAGATCGTGTCGCCGATGAGGCCCTGCGGGCCGGCTACCGCCTCTACATATCCCTCGTCGCAGCTTACTGTAATAACCGCCCCCAGTGCCTCTAGTCCCTTCAGATGAAGGTCTATCGGCCTTGCGCCTATTGCGCAGCCTCCGGGCAGAGGGATCTTCGCCCTTCCCTTACGCGCAAGAAGCGGCCCCATTATGAGAATTGAGGCTCGCATCTTGTTTACAAGTTCAAATTTTGCTTCCGTAGATGTAATATCTTTGGTTTCAATGGCCAAAATATTCTCTTCAAGCTCAGTAATTCTTGCCCCGTGCGACATCAATATTTCTTTCATGAATGCCACATCCCGGAGCATCGGCACATCCCTGATTATGCATTCTTCCTCAGCAAGCAGCGCCGCCGCCATAAGTGGCAGGACGGCATTTTTTGCTCCGCTGACAAAGACTTCGCCTCTCAGAGGCTCGCTTTGTTTTACGACATATTTAGCCAATTCGATCCTCCGATGCTTAGAGTTTCTTTAACTCTTGCAGGCAGGATTTGCAGATCTTTTTGCCCTTGATGTCCATAACATCTCTGGCATCTCCGCAGAAGATACAAGACGGGTTGTACTTTCTGAGCATGATGTAGTCTCCGTCTACATAAACTTCGAGAGAGTCATCTGTCTTGATGTCAAAAGTTCTTCTGAGTTCTACCGGGATAACTACTCTTCCCAATGGGTCTACCGGTCTTACGATTCCTGTTGCTTTCATTTTGTTTACCTCCACATAAAAAAATTAGTTAATAAAATAGATTATTGTTCTTTTGTTTCTTCCTTTTGGGCCTTCTTTTTCTTTGGCTTTTTGGATGTAGATTCTGCTTTGCGCTTTCTGCGGAAGAGCCCAACGAGCGAGGATGTTGCACCTATTATGTTTGTTGCCGCTGCGATGCTGCCCTGATTTCCCTTGGCTGCTTCTACCGCCTGCGATGCCACTTCACATACATCTTCTACTATGCCGTCAACCTGCTCTACGCGGCCTGAGGCTATCTGCGTCATCTTCTTGGCGTCATCCAGAACTCCGTCTAGCTTCTTAAGGCTATTTATCAGCTTTCTGATAAGTGCAATGATGTAAATAAGCATTACAATCACCAGGATGGCAATTATCGCAAGCACTGCGCCCTTCGGTGTGATCATTACTGTCATTTCTTCTCCTCAAATACCTCCTTTGCATTAAAACAGGCCTTAACTTCCTTGACCTTATTATACCCCAATATTGGAAATAATTGCAACATCTTTTTTGAAAATTTTTCACATTTTTTTATAATCTTTGAGGGAGAACCTTTTATGAAAAAATATTCCTGTTTCCCCTTCTGCATGCGACCTATTTGTAGCAAGATCTGAGCGCCTGGGTATAATTTCCGTCCTCGTCATAAACATACAGAGGGTCAAGCACCTTGAGCTCCTTGCCGCCGCCCTTGACACAGCGGATGAGAATTATATTCGCGGCCCCCGTGCTGTTTGGGCTGACGAAGCGCATTTCCTTAGGTTCGAGCCCGTGCTTTCGGGCGAAGCAGCAGATATCCGCAAGCCTCGATGGCCGGTGAACCATGAAAAGATCACCGCCCGGTCTTAGGAGCGCCCCCGCACATGCAAAGAAATCCTCAAGATCCGCGCTTGTTTCGTGTCTTGCGATGCTCTTTGCCATGTTCATGCACTTCAGCCCTCCTGTGCCTTGCATATATGGAGGGTTACACGTCACAAGGTCAACCTTGCCCCTATATTCTGCGAGCACATCATGCGCTGCTGTTTTTGCATCACCTCTAAAGAACTTGACGCGCTCTGCCAGGCCGTTCATCTTTGCATTTCGCACGGCTCTTTGAAACGATGCTTCCTGTATCTCTAGGCCCCCGATGAGGCTCGCCTTCGTCTTTTCGGATAGGATCAGCGGAATTATACCTGTTCCCGTTCCCAGGTCGAAGATGGCATCCGGATGCGAGCCTGCGTGCTTTGCCGCAAAATCAGCCAGGATCACGGCGTCCACACCGTAGCAAAATTCCTCCGGGTCCTGTATCAGCCTAAGCCCTCCGAATCCGATATTGTCAACTCTCTCAGCCATCTTCTAATCCTTAATGAGTTCTTCCATTTCTTTGACGGTCTGTGCATCCAGGCCATCGAAGATATTATTATTTTCTTTGCGGCCTTTGTCCTTGCGGCGCGGTGCTCGTTTGATTTCTTCTTTTTTGTATGTATAGATATCCGGTGTGAGTTTTTCGCCCTCGTCGGAATTCTTGTCTTTTTCCATTATGAGCCGCACTCTGACCTTGCCCTCCAGGAGGTTTGAGTCTACGACCCTGCCCATTCCATCCGGCGTCCTAACCTTTTCGCCGGCATCCGGTATGCCGCGGGCAAGCTCCGTATAAATATCATTTTCGTACTTGAGGCAGCACATGAGCCTGCCGCATATTCCCGAGATCTTCGCGGGGTTTAGCGAAAGGCTCTGGACCTTTGCCATCTTGATGGACACAGGCTGAAAATCGGAAAGCCAGCTGTGACAGCAAAGCGATCTGCCGCAGCTTCCGATGCCGCCCATCATCTTCGCCTCGTCGCGAACGCCGATCTGCCTAAGCTCGATTCTCATTCTGAATACGGCCGCAAGATCCTTTACAAGCTCGCGAAAGTCCACGCGCCCGTCCGCCGTGAAGTAGAAGATTACCTTGCTGTTATCAAAGGTATATTCAACATCCACAAGCTTCATTTCGAGGCCGCGTCTTTCTATCTTTTCCTGGCAGAGCTTCATGGCTTTCTGCTTCTTCTTCTCGTTTTCTTTGTGCTTTGCAAGGTCGTCTTCGCTCGCGATTCGAATTATTTTTTTTAAGGGGGCCACGATTTGATTCTCGCAGACATCCGTAGGTTCCATGGCAACCTTGCCAAGTTCCATCCCCCTCGCCGTTTCGACGATTACATTATCACCCAGTTTCAGATCAAATCCTTCCGGATCGAAGTAATAGACCTTGCCGGCAGCCTTGAATCTGACTCCTGTAACCTTAACCATATATTCCTCCAATTTTTATTATCATATTTTTGAGCGCATAATTATAGTTGACATTTGCTATTATGTCGCGTCTTGCCTGCTGGATAAATTCGATATATGAGAAAATATCCTCGCGCCTTATCAAATTTCCTCTCGCATCGCTTCCGACGGCGAAGTTTCGATATATGATTTCCATCCCGTCCAGAAGCCTAAAGGCATCATTTCTATCTTTGATACCTCCGGAAAGCATACGCTTGAGATAAAAAAACTTCTCGCCCTCAAGCAGCGCTGTGACAAGGGCATTTGCAATCTCCTGTTCCGCATCCTCGGTCCTGAATCCTCCGAGTCTATACAAAATGCAGCGGGACCTGATCGTCGGAAGGAGGTTCTCCTTGTTTTCGCAAAGAAGCAAGATAATAGCATTTCCGGGCGGTTCCTCGAGGGTCTTGAGAAATCGGTTCTGCGCCCATACCGTCAAGGTGTCGGCATCGGCGATAATTGCCATATTGCGATCCCCCGCAGACTTCATCTTGAGATTGTCCTGCAAGACCGAAACCTTCTTGTCACTGACCGAAAGGCCCTCGGCTCTTAGAACATAAAGGTCCTCTGCGTTATCGTGAGCAATCTTGCGGCAGCTTGCGCACTCGTCGCAGCCGATCCCCGGAGCCTCCTTGCAGCAAATCGCCTTCAGAAAATCCCTTGCGAAGGCTTCCCTTCGCGATGGCGTCTTTCCTTCGATTATATATGCATGGGAAACCTTTCCCGATCGGATCGCCGCGGAAATTCGCTCTATTAACTTTTGATCGTCCTTCCAATCGCCTAACGACAATGTGCTTTCCTCCGCCTATTTGGTTATTTCTTCGAGCTTTTCGTAAATTCTGGCCTTGATCTCTTCTACGCTTCCCGATGCGTCGATTCCGACTATGCGAGCCGGGTATTTTTTTTCGAGCTCAAGATATCCCTTGTAGACCTCCATGTGGAAGGCCTCCTTCTCGGCCTCGAGCCTGTCCTGCAGTTCTTCCTTGATCCGGTGCTTTCCAACCCGAGGGTCAAGCTTCATGAGGAATGTCAGATCCGGCATGCACTCTCCCACCGCGTAGCCGTTGATCAGACTGACCGCATCTCCGAGGCCTCTGCCGTAGCCTTGATATGCAAGGCTTGAATCGATGAAGCGGTCGCAAATTACGACCTTCCCCGCATCGAGGGCCGGCCTGATGACCTGAGCGACATCCTGCGCGCGAGCCGCCGCATAGAGCATTGCCTCTGTCATATAGTCCATCTCTCTATATTGTTTGTCCAAAATGATCTCTCGGATGCGCTCGCCTATTGCGGTGCCTCCGGGCTCTCTGGTAAATACAAAATCTATGTTTTTTTCTTTGAAAAATTCCTTGATATTCTCAATCTGTGTGGATTTCCCCGATCCGTCGGGTCCCTCGATTGAAATGAAAATTCCTCTTCTCAGCGGTTTCATTGCCTCTTCCTCTTTTCCTGAAGTAATTTATCTAATCTCGTCTACCAGTTTCTTTAGGAAAAAGTAGACCAGCAAAGCCATCGGGATGCAAACCAGAACCGCCAAACATATCTTCGCAAATGTCATATCTGTCCGCCTTTTTCGTTTTTTCTACATTCCGCATTATTGTAACATATTTCTGAGATTTTAACAAGCATTTCGGCTACCAAGAGCCGCCGCCGCCTCCACCGAAGCCTCCGCCGGTAAACCCGCCGCCGCCCCCGCTGAATCCGCCGCTTCCCGTGTCCACATCATCAGCGGCGATCTTTATATTGCTTGCGACGGCGCGGCTGCAATTTCTCATCATCGAAGAATAGAACCACGCGCTAAAAAGCATATCATCCGTGCTGTCGCCATAGTACCATGACGGCTTTTCGATATTTATATTTTCAAAGTTCTTCGCCCATTTGTCAGTAACTCCAAGCACATAGGCATAAGGCAGGATGTTATAAAAATAGCTTGGATTTTCCTCGACCAGCGCGCTTATTCTGTCCGCCTCCGCGGTCTGGATAAAGTTCTTCAGTCCGAGGATCTTTCCCATGAGCTGCGTGCTCTTTTGTGTTCGCTTTTCCATCATGCATGCCGCTAGCTCGCATATGACTTCGCAAATGAGAAATATCCCCGTGCACAAAACGCTCGCGGTATCTACATATATCATCGCCGCTGACATCAATACCGCTACGAGATTCAGGCTCCCGAAGATAACAAAACGCGCGGTCTTTTTCCCTTTCTTTAGCACAAATTCCTTGTCCTTTGTGGAAAAAAGAAATAGTAGCATTATCAGGGCAATGGGGGTGCAAACTAGTCCGCCTATTGCAAATGCGACAAACTCTCCGCTATAGATTCCTGCAAACAGCGATGCGATAGGAATCATCAATGCCGCAAGAAATGCCGCGATCCATCTGCAAACCGCCGAAGAAACAGTCCTCTGGCGGTTTTTCGACTTGCTATAAAGCGCCGCAAGCGAGCTTTGGGCCGCAAGATAAGCGTCTCCGAAGTTCTCATCAAGATCCTCAAGCTTCACATAGTCGCCACCGTTAAACAGCCCCTCAAAGAGAATCCTTGCAAACTTTTTCTCCGTCCCGTCGATTTCTTTGAGTTTTCGAAGCGCAAACTTTTTTTTGCCGAGCTGCTCGATGGCGATATAGCCCTTATCTGCAAAATATATTATGAGCGAAAGGATGTCGCCCTTGTCCGCATTTCCGTCCGCAATGAGCCCGACCTCCGCAGGAGTAAGCCCCTCCGGCGGATAAAATTCTACCGTAGGGATGATCTTTTCGTCCCGTCCGAATATCAGCCAAAGAAGTACCGAAGCTATCGCAAAGATTACGCATACGATCGGTATCATAGGGAGCGCGCCGTCATAGTTTAGCTGCCCCTGCCAGTAGCCCTCCGGAAGCTGTGCGAATATGGTTACGCCCTGCCCTTTTTCGAGATTTTCGCCCGTGATGGTTATTTCCCTGCCGTCGTCTGTACATTCCCAGCTGACATTGGATACCGTATCTGCAAAGCCGTAGCTAGCAGAATATACTTCAATATCATCGGGATCTACATCCTTTGGCATGGTAACATGAATACTCGCGCTGTCAATGGCTGTTTCCCAGCCTGTCGGCAAGAGGTCAATATACATAAAATCCTTCGTGGTATCCTTGTCGTCCACAATGCTCATGCGGTAGCCAAGCTCGTAGGTTTGCTCCCCGGTTACGGTGCTGCCTGCATCGCCGATCTGAAAGACTGTGCAACCGTTATCGCTATAGATCTCATAATTCCAATCGTTTACCCACTCGTCACTTATCTTTGGGGCACGCTGGTCCGGGATCGAAAATTCCGGGGTGTTTAGACCCTCTATGCCGCTTTCCGGAATATATACATAGATCCCGTGCTTCTGCGTATCGAAGTTTACCTTGATGGTCTCTGTGTAATCGTAGCTGTTATCCTCGCCCACAATCACATCCACATCGAAGGATTCCGTGGTATAGGCAAGTGCCGCCTGAGCCGTTATCCCCGCAAATGCCAAAGAAAACACTAAAATCAGTGTTTTCCTTGCAAGGCCGTTTATTCTATTAAAATTTAACCTGAACATTCTGCCTCTCCTTAGCGCTTTCGACCTCAAACATCGGCTTTCTCTCGAAGTGGAAAATCGATGCGATTATATTTGACGGGAACATTTCGCACCTCGTATTGAACTGCTTGATGACCGCGTTGTAATACTTTCTGGAATTTGCGATGTCGTCCTCCACAGCCTTGAGCTGATTCTGAAGATCAAGGAAATTTGTGTTCGCTTTGAGGTCAGGATAGCCTTCTGCAATAGCAAAGAGGCTCTTGAGTGTCCCCTGAAGTGCAGTTTCTCCTGCGATCTTGTCCTGGATGGTGGTCGCGCCCTGAGCCAGGTTTCTCGCTGCGATAACCCTTTCCAGAGTTTCCTTTTCGTGAGATGCATAGCCCTTTACGGTCTCAACGAGATTTGGTATGAGGTCGTATCTTTTTTTGAGATAGACGTCCATGGTGGCTAAGGCTTCTTCGCATTTGTTTTTGAGTTTTACAAAACCATTATAACCCGAAATCACATAAATTACGAGAACTACCGCGATTATGCCGATAATAATTCCAATCATTTTTCCCCTCCTGATCAGTTTAATTAAATTTGTTATGGCTTTAGTTAATAGTTTATTTATCTGAAACGGTTGCCCAGTTGATAGGCTCCCGATTTTCCAGCTCAAGAAATCTGTTTGCGCGGCTAAAATATGCCCCGCCGAAGAATCCGGTATGCGCCGACAGCGGGCTTGGGTGAGATCCTGTCAAAATCAGATGGCGGTTTTCGGTAACAAGCTCCAGCTTCGCCTTGGCATTTGCTCCCCAAAGGATGAAAACCATGGGCTTTCCCCGCTCACCTAGTTTTTTGATGATTGCGTCTGTGAAGATTTCCCAGCCTTTGCCCTTGTGGGAGTTTGGCTCTCCTTCCCTCACGGTAAGTACCGTGTTCAAAAGAAGCACCCCCTGCCGGGCCCATGACGCAAGGCAGCCACAGCTTGGAATTTCGACGCCCATGTCGGATTTCAGTTCCTTATAGATATTCACAAGCGAGGGCGGAATCTTTACTCCGCGGTTTACAGAAAAGCAAAGCCCGTGAGCCTGCCCTTCCTGATGATATGGATCCTGCCCGAGAATTACGACCTTCGTCTCTTCGTATGAGCAGGCGGATAGCGCATTGAAAATATCGGATTTTGGCGGATAGATGCGGTGGCTTTCGTACTCTGCCTCGACAAATTCTCTGAGCCTTCCATAATATTCTTTTTTGAATTCGTCTGCAAGAACGCTGTCCCAGTCGTTTCCGATTCTCATTTTGCCAAGTCCTCCCGTCTCCTCGATTTTATCAGAAAACTCGGCCAATATCAATTCAATCTTTGCCTTTGCATCTTTTTAATCTTTGCCTTTGCATCTTTTTTCACATCTTTTTGTGAATGTTCCTCTATTTTTTCGTGCTTTCCCTGTCTTTTTGCAAAATTTCATGTATAATGGATATATTATGAAAACTCATGCGATTATTCCGGTATTTATTTCTCACCGCGGCTGCCCAAACGACTGCGTATTTTGCAATCAAAAGCGAATTACCGCAAGGAATGGCGATGTTACGGTAGCAGACGCAAGAAGAACTATCGAAGAATACCTTTCGACAATTGAAAACATGAACCTAAAAACCGTGGAGCTTGCCTTTTTCGGCGGATCTTTCACAGGGATCCCGCTCGAAGAACAGAGCGCGTTTCTTGCCCTGGCAAAGGAATATAAGGATGCGGGGAAAATAGACAAGATTCACCTTTCCACCCGCCCGGACTATATCAATCCCCAGATCCTAGACAATCTTGCGCGATACGGAGCGGATGTAATCGAGCTTGGTGTTCAGTCCTTTGACGAGGAGGTTCTCAGGCTGTCCGGCAGAGGTCACAATGCGGATATCGTCTACAAGAGCTCTGCACTCATCAAGGAATACGGCTTCACCCTCGGCATACAGCTGATGGCGGGGCTTCCCGGCGATACCCTCGAAAAGTGCATATTTTCGGCTCGCCAGACCGTTAAGCTCGCCCCTGAGATTGCGCGGATCTACCCTACGGTCGTTATCAAAGACACCGCGCTTCACGACATGATGCTTGCAGGGCTTTACAGCCCCCTCTCCGAAGAAGATGCAATCAATCGTTCAAAGGCGATGTACGAAATTCTTGATGATGCGGGGATAAATATCATCCGCGTCGGGCTAAAATCAAGCGACATCATGGCATCGGAAACAGCGTTCCACCCGGCTTTTCGCCAGCTCGTGGAGGGCAGGATCGCCCGTGAAAGGTTAGAGCGCGAGCTAAAAGATTTGCTCTGCTCGGCTACCACGTCAAGTACTTCAAAAAATACATTGCATGATGCCCTTTCCGGCGCCGAAGTCCTTTTCATTTCAAACGAAAGATGTTATAATAACCTTTCGGGCCACAAGGCTTGCAATCGAAAGTATTTTGCGGAAAAGTATCCGCAAATCCGCTTTCGCCTTGCTAAGGACGAGGCCCTAAAAGACAATGAATATTCGGTAAGGCTTTGCCCCGCAGAGCCTGCGCCGGTCAAAAATAAGATTTAAGGAGATATACAAATGAAAGCAGTTATAACAGTAGTCGGCAAAGATATGGTTGGAATCCTCGCGCGCGTTTCCACCACCTGCGCGGACAAAAATGCCAATGTGCTGGAGGTTACCCAGTCAATCCTGGACGGATATTTTTGCATGGTAATGGTCATCGATATCAGCAAAATGACATGCGAGATCGACGCTCTTCAGAAGAGCCTCGGCGAAGCTGCTGCAGACATGGTAGTTCATGTAATGCATGAGGATATTTTTAACTCGATGCACAGAATTTAATTTAGAGACGGAGGCTATGCAATAATGGTAAATTTCAACGATATCATGGAAACCATAACCATGATTCAGGAGGAGAATCTCGACATCCGGACGATTACAATGGGCATTTCGCTCCTTGACTGTGCGGATAGCGATATCGACCGTTCCTGCGAAAAAATATATAACAAAATTTACTCAAATGCCAAGGATTTGGTATCTACAGGAGAATTTATCGAAAAAAAATACGGAATTCCCATCGTAAATAAGCGAATCAGCGTTACCCCTATCGCGATGCTGGTAGCTGCAAGTGGCGGCGATCCGGTAAAATATGCAAAGACCCTCGATCGCGCGGCAAAAGATGTTGGTGTAAACTTCATCGGAGGCTATAGCGCTCTTGTCCAAAAGGGCTTCAGCGCGGGAGACAGAGAGCTCATCGAATCGATTCCTCGCGCCCTTTCCGAGACTGAATTTGTATGCTCGTCCGTAAACATCGGCTCCACGAAAGCCGGAATCAATATGGATGCGGTTCGCATCATGGGCGGGGTAATAAGGGAAGCAGCAAATCTGACAAAGGACCGCCAGTGCATAGGAGCCGCAAAGCTAGTAGTATTTTGCAATGCGCCGGAGGACAATCCTTTCATGGCGGGTGCTTTCCACGGCGTAGGCGAACCTGATGTGGTGCTGAACGTGGGAGTTTCCGGCCCCGGAGTCGTGCGCTCTGCTCTTTCCAAGCTCCCGGGCGATGCGCCTCTTAACGAGGTTGCGGAGCTGATCAAAAAGACAGCATTTAAGATCACCCGTATGGGTCAGCTTGTGGGAACCGAGGCTTCCCGTATGCTGGGAGTACCTTTTGGCATCATCGACCTTTCCCTTGCTCCGACTCCTGCGGTCGGCGATTCGGTGGCATATATACTGGAAGAAATCGGCCTTGAGCAGTGCGGAACTCACGGTACTACCGCGGCTCTTGCAATGCTAAACGATGCGGTGAAAAAAGGCGGAGTTATGGCATCATCCTCTGTTGGCGGGCTGTCCGGAGCTTTCATTCCGGTTACCGAGGACGCAGGCATGATAGCGGCTGCAAGATCAGGCTGCCTTTCAATCGAAAAGCTAGAGGCAATGACGGCTGTTTGCTCCGTGGGACTTGACATGATCGTGGTTCCGGGAGAAACGGAAACAGAAACGCTGGCCGCCATAATCGCAGACGAAGCGGCAATCGGCATGGTAAATTCAAAGACCACCGCGGTTCGTCTCATCCCTGCAATCGGCCTTTCCGAGGGAGAGGAGCTTGACTTCGGCGGACTTCTTGGCCGCGGCCCTGTGATGAAGCTGCATACAGAATCCTCTGCGAAGATGATTCACCGTGGCGGCAGAATCCCGGCTCCTATGCAGAGCCTAAAGAACTAAAAAAAACAAATGAATTTTTCGTGGTTTTTTTGAAGATTTACGCGCCTATTTGTCGCGTAAGTGTTGCATGTCTAAAATATAAATGTGTTATTGCGTAAGCCTATTGACCCTTGAAAAATCAAGCTTTAGAATAAAGCTTGATTTATTCTATTTTATATGAAAGGACGCACGCAATGATTGAAGTGAAAAATTTGTGCAAGGACTATGGCGGGCGCAGAGCCGTCTGCGACCTGACCTTTACCATCGAGCCCGGGCACGTCTATGGGTTCCTGGGGCCTAACGGCGCCGGGAAATCCACCACCATGAACATCCTGACAGGATGCCTTGCTGCCACAAGCGGCCAGGTTTCTATCGACGGCCTCGACATCTTCGAGGACGCAAAGGAAGCCAAAAGCCGCATCGGCTATCTGCCGGAGCAGCCGCCTCTATATCTTGACATGACGGTAATTGAATATCTGAAATTCGTCGCCGCGGCGAAGAATGTCGCAAAGGAAAAGCGGGATGAGCATCTAGCGGCAATTATCGCCCTGACCCAGCTTGCGGATGTTTCCGGCAGACTCATCAAGCACCTTTCCAAGGGTTATATGCAGCGAGTGGGGCTCGCTCAGGCTCTCGTAGGGGATCCGGAAATCATCATTTTGGACGAACCGACCGTTGGACTTGACCCAAGGCAGATTATCGAAATTCGCCAGCTCATCAAGGAGCTTGGCAAGGAGCATACCGTAATTCTCAGCAGCCACATTCTGTCGGAAGTCCGCTCGGTTTGTGACAGACTTCTGGTTATCGCAAAGGGAAAGCTCGTGGCAGACGACACGCCGGAAGCGCTAGAAGAAAAGTATGCGCCTATGAGCTTTGAGGAAATTTTCCTGGAGCTTACCGGCGAAATCGCAAGCGTGGATCAGATTCCGCTTCCGGAGACGGTCCAAACTGCGGCTGTGAGCGTGGATGCGGAGGCAGAAACAGCGACGGAAGCAGGCTCTGCGCCGGAAGCAGGCTCTGCGCCGGAAACTACAGACACGGAGCCTGCGCCTGCGCCTGAAATGTCACCAAAGGTCGAGACTGAACCGGAAGCTACAGACTCGGAACCAGAGCCGGAAACGGTACCAAAAGCTGAGACTGAACCGGAGGCTACAGACTCGGAGCCAGAGCCGGAAACGGTACCAAAAGCTGAGACTGAGCCGGAAACTTCGGCCTCTGAATCAGAACCGGAAGCGTCACCTGCTCAGGCTGCCGAAGCGCAGGGTAGAAAGGAGGCGGCAGAAGATGAAAGCGATCTTTCTCAGGGAATTTAGATCCTATTTTACTTCCATAACGGGCTACGCCTTTGCAGCTTTTCTGCTGCTGATTATCGGAATTTATACCATGAGCGTATGCCTTGTGGGCTACTATCCAAACTACGAATATGTGCTTGGAAATACTGCATTTATCTTTCTTTTGATTGCGCCTATCGTAACCATGAAAACCTTTGCGGAGGAAAGAAAGCAAAAGACAGACAGGCTCCTATACGCCCTGCCTATCGGAATGCCGAAAATCGTCGCAGGAAAATACCTTGCTCTGCTTGCTGTTTTCGCAGTTCCGCTGATTCCGGCAAGCCTTTATCCGCTGATTTTGAAGCTATATGGCAGCGTTTCGCTTAGGGTAAGCGCTGCGGCGATGCTTGGATTTATTTTGCTGGGTGGCTCGCTCCTTGCCCTTGGGATGTTCATTTCTTCCCTTACGGAGAGTCAGCCTCTGGCGGCGGGTATATCGTTTCTGGTGATGCTTATCAATTTTCTGAGCAGCAGCCTTGCAACATATCTGCCTCTTGGGAGCGACCTCATCGCAAGCCTCAGCCTCTTTGACAGGCTGGACAATTTCGTCTACGGAATACTGAACCTAAGCGATGTGGTATTTTACCTGTCGGCAATTGCGCTCTTCGTTTTCCTGACGATCCAAAGCCTTGAAAAAAGGAGGTGGAGCTAATGGCAAAGCTAAATTTGAAAGAAAAAATCAAAAATACGGCGGCTCAGAAAAAATTTCGCATAGGAACCTATACCGTGGGAACTACGGCTGTGGTTCTTGCAATACTTGTGGTCATCAACATGGCTGTTTCGGCTCTGCCGCTAAAATATACCAGCTTCGACATGACGAGCGATGACCTGTATTCCATAAGCGAGCAGACGGAGCAAATTCTCACCGGCCTCGAAGAACCGGTAAAAGCCTACTGGATCGTGCAGGACGGAAGCGAGGACGACACGGTTTTGCATCTTCTTGAAAGCTACGCAGACCTTAGCAAAAATTTCACCTACGAAAAGGTCGATCCCGTTGAAAATCCAAGCTTTGCGGGGCAGTATACCTCCGGCGAGATTTATAACAACAGTCTCGTGGTGGTCAACTCGGATGAGAGCAAGTCCCGCTTTATAAGCTATTATGACATTTTTAGCTATTCCTATGACGAGAATTACAACGAAACGGTTGAATACGGCGGGGAGAGCGCCCTTACCTCTGCGATAAACTATGTTTCTACGGATGCGCAAAGCCGGGTATATTACCTGACGGGGCACGGCGAGGATACGATTCCGACGAGCCTTGAAGCAAGCATGGAAAACGAAAATCTCCTGCTTTCGGAGCTAAATCTTCTTTCTGAGGACAGCGTTCCTCAGGACTGCGAGTCGCTGATTATATATAGCCCCGCGAGGGATATTTCCGCAAAGGAGATAAAAAAGATTGAAAGTTACCTTTCGGAAGGCGGAAATCTCATGCTTTTCACCGACTGTGATGCCGAGAACCTCGAAAACCTGGAGGGCATGATGGCAAAGTACGGAATCGAAGCTGTGGAGGGCATGGTTGTGGAGGATGACAATAGCTATTTCATGGGAAACTACCCGAATTACCTGATGCCTGAGATTGAGAGCCACCAGATCACCGACCCGATTGCAGAGGGCGGCTACTATATACTCATTCCGGTGGCACAGGGGCTTGAGATCAGCTCTGCATCCGAAATAGAGGCGACCGCGCTTCTTTCTACCACGAGCAGCGCTTACTCAAAGCTTGATGGCATAAGCGCCACAAAAGCAGAGAAAGAAGACGGCGATATAGATGCAGGCGATGAGGGCTTTGCCCTTGCGGCAGCAGCCGAATCCTCTGCAGACGGCAGCAAAGTGGTTTGGTTTGGGAGCAGCACCATTGCCGAGGAAAGCATTGACACGGCAGTTTCCGGTGCAAATACGGATCTTATACTTAACTCCATAGGCTGGATGTGCGAAATCGAGGATTCCGTTTCCATTCGTGCAAAGACCGTAACCAGCGAATACCTGTCTCTGACATCTGCACAGACTGGCCGCTGGACGATGGTTGTGGTTGGGATCATTCCGATCGGGTTTATCGCAGCCGGAATCTATGTTTGGGTAAGAAGGAGGAAAATCCATGGATAAAAAGAAAAAAAAGCTAAGCCGGCCGGTAAAGTTTGCGATTCTCACAGGCTGCCTGCTCCTTGCCGTCGGCGGATATGCTCTTGCGGTAAAGGCCGCAACGGATGCCGATGAAGCAGAAAGCAGCCAGGCGCTAAGCTTTGTTTCGGTATCATCTGATGATGTTTCAAAGCTCACCTGGAGCTACGATGATACGGAATACATACTGGAAAAGGACGAGGATGGAAACTGGACCTGGACCGGCAATAAGGATTTTGCCCTTGAACAGGATACGATAAACGAAATGGCCTATGCCATCTCAAATATCACCGCGAGCCGAAAGCTCACGGATGTGACGGACTACTCAGAGTACGGGCTTGACGAGCCTGACAGCCGGATTTCGTTTGAAACTGCAGATGGCGAGACCGTTGAAGTCCTGACGGGCGATCTAAACGAGGTCACAGGAGAATACTACGCAACTCGCGCAGACGATTATTCTGTATATCTTGTGACCGGCGAGTATCTTGACTACTTCTCATGCAGCGCAGGCGAGCTTGCGGCGGCGAATGATGAGGATGCGGAGGATGCGGAGGATGCGGCTGACGCGGAATAAGAAAAGCGGCTCAGAGGAGCCGCTTTTCATATATTTTCTTGCTCGCGAAGCGAAATCGCGCTCCCGCAATTTTGTCTCTACGCTCGCTGTCCACTTCTCTTCAGCGTCGTTGGAATGCGCCCGGAAAAACTGTTCGCGTGGAGGCTTCGAGGACATAAATTGCTCTGGCACGCAAATTACATTTCAATTGAATAGAAGCCGGCAGACATAAATTGCTCGGCGCTTAGTCCTCGGTGCAAACATTTCTTGTTTGCACCTGCGGAATCGCGCTCCCGCAATTTTGTTGCCGGCTTTTCATATGTTTTTTTCAGCGAAGCGGAATCTCGCCGTAGCCAACAACGCCACGGGCGATTCTACCAAGCATCTAGCGTGTACGGCACGCGTATTTGCACTGGGTGAGTGCCGTCTTCGCAACGAGCGTGCCTTGTGAATCGTATACCATCACGCGGGCCTTGTAGTAGTACTTGGTGCCTTTTTTGCCGGATGTGTTGGTATAGGTCTTGCCGGTTCCTTCGATCTTTGCCTTGTAGCCTTTCGCCTTCTTGGTGCTTCTGTAGAATTTGTATTTTACAGTATAGCCGAGGTCTT
>CAVCFO010000022.1:0-28603 GCA_963601575.1 bacterium | reverse complement strand
GACGCGGCGGCAAGTACGGACTTGCATCCCTTTGCGCAGGCGGCGGCATGGGAACTACCGTGATAATCGAGATGATGTAGCAATTTGATGGAATATTAGGAGGATGACGAAAATATGAGTTGTTTAGTTAAGGAATGGCTTCCTGCAGAACAAGTACAGGAAGAATATAAGAAAAAACTGGTTAGCGCAGACGAGGCTGTCAAAATTGTAAAATCAGGCGACTACCTGCACTATGGACTTTTCTGCGGAGTTGTTGTAGACCTTGATACAGCACTTGCAAAGAGAGTAAACGAGCTTGAGGACGTTACGATTTGCACCACAATGTGGAGCTATGCACAGCCGCCGGCTGTACTTCAGGCAGACCCGAAGGCAGAGCATTTCCATTATGCAAGCAGCCACTTTACGCCGGTTGAGAGAAAGTGCAACAAAGCAGGTAACTGCTGGTTCCTGCCGGTACAGTTCAGAGAGAATACGAAATTCTACGAGGAATGCAGACCGACATTCGATGTTGCGATGCTTCAGGTTGCACCTATGGACAAGTCCGGAAACTTTAACCTTGGACCGCAGGTTGCAGAATACTGGGGAATTCTCAGAAACTGCAAGAAGATAATCGTAGAAGTAAACGAAAATATGATCGTAAATCACGGATTTGAGAACTTCATCAACATCAGCCAGGTAGACTATGTTGTAGAAGGTTCCAACACACCGCTTCCGACCATCAATGCCAAAGAAGCAAACGAAGTAGAAAAGCAGATGGCAGGGCATATCGTAAAGCTCATCGAAAGCGGAAGCACACTTCAGCTTGGAACCGGCGGATTCCCTAACTATGTAGGTAAGCTCATTGCTGAATCCGACATCGACGACCTGAGCGTACATACCGAAATGTTCGTAGATGCATATCTTCACCTGTTCAAGGCCGGAAAGCTGACAGGAAATAAAAAAATCAACAAGGGCAAGATGACCTATACATTTGCTATGGGTTCGCAGGAACTCTATGACTGGATTGACGATAACCAGATGATGCAGGTAGGGCCTGTTCATTATGTAAACGACGTAGACGTAATTTCTCAGAATGACAAGATGGTATCCGTAAACAGCTGCCTTCAGGTTGACCTTTTCGGGCAGGTAAACTCCGAATCTGCAGGACTTCAGCACATCGGCGGTACAGGCGGACAGCTTGACTATGTTATGGGCGCATTCAAGTCAAACGGCGGCAAGAGCTTCCTTTGCCTGCCTTCAACCAGAACGCTGAAGGATGGCACAAGAGAATCTCTGATAAGAGCAACACTTCCAGAAGGCTCCATCGTTTCCACACCGAGAAGCGGAGTTCATTATATCGTAACAGAATATGGCGCAGTAAATCTTAAGGGCAAGACAACCTGGGAGAGAGCAGAACTCCTCGTTTCGATCGCGCATCCTGACTTCCGTGACGAATTGATCGAATCTGCAAAGAAGATGGGCATCTGGAGAGGATGCAGCACAGTTGTAAAATAGAGCATCCTATATAATAATTGTATAATGATATGTTTCATTATAAATAAACAATTCTTCTTCATTTTTATTAGCACTTCACACAAAAGAAACACGCAAAAGGCTATCTCGCCGATGCGTGTTTTCTTTTGCTCTTATTTTGCTCTCATGGAAACTGCCATCGCATGAACAGAAATTACAGATAATATTCTTACATGAAGTATTCGGTAAGAAATGCTGCGAACACAGGGATGGTCGCGATCGAAAGCAGCGTAGTGAAGGCAACGACCTCAGCACATGAGAGGGCATTCTTGCCTTCAAGCGCTGTAACGGGAACAGCCGCAACCGCCGCAGGAAATACCGCAGCGAAGGTCATGCACAGCTTTACGCCATCCGGAATCGGAAGCCAGTTGACAGCGAGGAATGTCAAAACCGGAAGCAAGAGCATCTTTGCAAAAGATATTGCGACCATCTTGCCATGTGCAAGCATCTTGATAGGATTTGAACCACCAAGCTGCACTCCGACCAGCAGCATCGAAACCGGAACCGTAGCATCTCCGATAGTTTCGGTCGTTTCGAAGATCGCCGACGGAAGGTGAAGCCCCGAAAAAAGCATTATGATGCTTATGAGCGAAATAATTGCATTTATATTGCAAAACGAATGCAAAAATGATTTGATATCGAAAGATTTTTTTGTTTCGGAACCGATATGCACGATCGACGGTCCGAGGGAATAAGCGTAGATTGTCAGCGCTATATTGTGAATGACCATCAGATACAGGATATCGCTGCCGAAGAGGGCCAGCGTGATGGGAAAGCCGATAAATCCGCTGTTTATGGATCCGAAGGTAAAGGCATACATGCCCAAATCCTCGCTATCTACATGCAAGATGAATCTACACATGAGATAACCTATAACCGCCGCAAGGACGAAGAACATTACCGCGATGATCAGCGTTTCGATGGTCGCGACGAGCGTTTCGTCTGTCAGCTCCTTGGATGTTATGGACGAAATTATCATGCATGGAGTTATAACCTTTATCAAAAGATCCGTCATGTACTTGCTGCTTTCGTCCGGCAGCACTCCGAAGCGATTGGCGATGAAACCGACTGCCATAATTAAAAATATTGAAATAATTTTTTCTACGATTATGACCATGATGTGTTATGCCTTATGCCTTTCTGAAGTTCTGATTGAGTGGCTATTGCCGTATGGCAAATAACTAAAATATTGTACCACAATTCAAGGCAAAAATCTTGTTTTTTCGAAAATTTTCTACATATTATTAAGCAAAAAAACGGCTCGCAGGGCAGGCTGCTATAGACCTCGCACGCGGGGGCTTGCTTTTCACCGGCCGAGATGGTAGAATATACGGGCAAGACTTATATTTTAGGAGAAAAAATGTTCAAAGACGGACTTGGGCAGAGCAGCAGATTTTCCGGCTGCCACCCGGCGGTAAATATAATATTTTATGCATTTGCAATCGGAATCACGATGTTTTCGCTTGACCCGATATTTCTGGCAGTGACGACCGGATTTGCGTGGGCATATTCGATCCTGCTAAAAGGAGCGCGGCAGGCAAGGACAAATCTTTTTTTTCTGCTTCCAATCGTGATCGTCATGACCGTGATAAACGGACTTTTCACCCATAACGGGGCGACGGTGCTGTTTTTCTTAAACGACAGCAGGATAACCCTGGAGGCGATCGCTTACGGGACGGCGGCGGCGCTTCTTCTGGGCGCCGTGGTGGTCTGGTTTGCGAGCTTCAATGTTGTGATGTCTTCGGACAAGCTGATATATCTCTTCGGCAAGGCGGCGCCCGTGCTGGGGCTTACGCTCTCAATGATATTTCGGTTCATACCGCTTCTCAAGAGCCGCTTTCGGCAGATCAAGATGGGACAGGAATGCATGGGGCGCCATGTACAAAAGGGCCTTTTTGTGAAGACCAGGCAGCTTTGCAAGGAGATTTCGATACTCATTTCATGGTCGCTGGAGGCCTCCATCGAAACCTCGGATTCCATGGAGGCAAGAGGCTATGGCCTGCACGGAAGGACGAGCTTTCATCTTTTCAAGATGTCGCCGGCAGACTATCGGATGCTTATCGTGATACTCGTAACGGGGATAATCGCATCTGCCGGCTGCGCACTCGGCAGGACTAACATATATTTTTATCCGGTAATCAAATTTGCAGAGTGGGACATGCTCAGAATAATCACTCTCGCAAGCTTTACGGTGCTCCTTGCGGCACCGATGATACTGGACATCACGGGAGAAAAGAAATGGCAACGATTGAGGTTAGAAATTTAAGTTTTACATATCCGACAGGAAATTCAAAGGCTCTGGACGATATTTCCTTCGAGGTTGAATCCTCGGAATTTGTCGTTGTCTGTGGCAAGTCGGGCTGCGGCAAGAGTACCCTGCTGCGCCAGCTAAAGAAAAATCTGATTCCATATGGGCAGAAATCGGGGACCGCATGTTACGAGGGTGCGGATATCTCAGAGCTTGATGACAGACTGAACGCCTCGCAAATCGGCTTTGTGCAGCAAAATCCCGATAATCAGATAGTCACGGACAAGGTCTGGCACGAGCTTGCCTTCGGACTTGAAAGCCTGGGTCTTGATAATCAGTCCATCAAGCGTCGTGTCGCTGAGATGGCAAGCTTTTTTGATATACAGACATGGTTTCGAAAGGATGTTTCGGAGCTTTCCGGCGGACAGAAGCAGCTTCTGAATTTGGCTTCGATCATGGTAATGCAGCCGAAGGTGCTGATACTTGACGAGCCGACCTCACAGCTTGACCCGATAGCGGCAAGCGAGTTCCTAAAGGTTGTATACCGCATAAATAGAGAGCTTGGGACCACGGTAATCATCTCGGAGCATCGCCTGGAGGAGCTCTTTACCATGGCCGACCGGGTAATGGTTATGGATAAGGGAAAGATCATCGCCATGGATACGCCTTGGAATGTGGGAGACTACCTCGCAGGAAAGAGCGAGGATGACAGGCATCCGATGTTTTACGGACTGCCTGCGGTCATGAAGATATATCATAAGTGCAAATCAGACGGGACGCCCGGGCTACTGCGCGAGGGCAGGGAAATCGCGCCGCTTACCATAAGAGACGGCAGGCTCTGGCTGGAGCAGATTCTGGGAGAGAAAAATTCCGGAGATAGAATCCGAAAGGCTGCAAAGCAGGCGGAGAATATAGGCAAAAATACAAATATAGATAATATAGATAAAGAAAAAAATAAAAATGAAAAAGAAAATACAGAAATTATAATCGAAGCGAAGAATCTCTGGTTTCGCTACGAGAAGAACCTGCCGGATGTGCTAAGAGGCCTCAGCCTAAAGATAAGGCGCGGGGAGCTGTTCTGCCTTCTTGGCGGAAACGGCGTCGGCAAGAGCACCACGCTCAAGACTATCAGCGGGCAGCTCGCTCCACAGTCAGGCAGCATCACGGTGGACGGCATAAAGGTAAAAAAGAGCAACCTAAAGGAGCTTTTTGGCGGGAGACTTGCGATGGTTCCGCAAAATCCGCAGGCACTTTTCACGGAAATCTCGGTCGAAGAGGAGCTTTTGGAGGCGGTATATTATATAGATATGCCGGACGAAGAGAAGGCAGAGAAGATAGAGAACATGCTGCGCCTAATGGAAATCGAGCATCTCAGGAAGGCTCATCCATATGATCTTTCGGGCGGTGAGCAGCAGAGACTGGCACTTGGCAAAATTTTGCTTCTTGCGCCTAAGATTTTGCTCCTTGATGAGCCGACGAAGGGGCTGGATCCTTTCTTCAAGATCACACTTGCAGGCATACTCAAAAAGCTCACGAAGGCGGGCGTTACCATATTCATGGTCTCGCACGATGTGGAATTTTGTGCAGAATATGCGGACCGCTGCGCCATGGCCTTCGACGGTGATATAGTATCTATCGGAAATCCTACGGAATTCTTCGCGGGTAACAGCTTTTATACCACGGCAGCAAACCGCATCGCAAGAAGCTGGTTCCCGGAGGCGATAACTTGGGAGGAGGTGGCCGAATGGGTAGAATGGGTTACGACGAGTGCCAACTAGAAGCGCACCGAAAGAGAACCGCAGTTTCTGCCATAATGATTTTTGTGCTGATCCCGGCCACGCTCTGGGCGAGCGTCCGGTTTCTGGGTAGCACGAAGTACATGGTAACGAGCCTGCTTGTCATCTTATATACGATGCTGCCGTTTTTCATGATATACGAAAAACGGCGTCCGAAGGCCAGGGAAATCGTGCTAATTGCCGTCATGACCGCAATTACGGCATTTGCACATATCGTATTTCACCTTGCGGCGATACCCATCGGAACTGCGCTTGTAATAGTTGCGGGGATTTCCATGGGGCCGGAGGCAGGATTTCTGGTCGGAGCGCTGGCTAGATTTGTATGCAACTTCTATCAGGGTCAGGGACCGTATACACCTTGGCAGATGTTCTGCTGGGGGCTCCTCGGATTCCTTGCGGGGCTTGCATTTAGCAAGGTTACGGCAGAGCGCCTTGCCATCGGGAAGAAAAAACAGGGGATAGATGCCGCCGGCACCTTCACCGCGCTTGCAGCGCCCGTGCTTTCCCTTGCGGGCTTTCTGGTGCTGGCCTATGTTTCGTACCTGCTTGTCCCGGGGGATGATGATACATTCTTTGGCTGGAGGGTCTACGCATTCGGCGCAGCAGGGCTTCTTATAGGAACGATTCTGCAGAGGAGACGGCTGCCGGTAAACAGCATAACGATAACGGTATTCACCTTTGAGACGACGGTTATCCTCTACGGCGGGATAATGAATATGGCGACGATGTTTTATACCATCGGCTTCGATGTGAGCTTCAATTCGCTGAGGCTTTTGTATATTTCGGGACTTCCGTATGATTTGACCCACGCAGCTCTTGCGTCGGTTTGTATGTTCTTTCTCGGTCATCCCATGATAAAAAAGATCGAGAGGATAAAAATAAAATATGGCATTTATAGATAGAAGTGTTAATATATGATAAAAGTGTTGACATATGTTGACATATAGAATGAAACTACAGGTAGAAAAAAATAAAAAAGGAGAATATGTGAGATGGAAAAGGAATTCAAACAGGTAAATACGGAAAATTTCAAGTTTTTTCAGCACAGAGATTGCGAGTTTTTCCCTTGTCACCAGACCGATGACGAAGAAAATTTCAACTGCCTATTCTGCTACTGCCCGCTCTATGCGCTGGGCGAGGATTGCGGCGGAAACTACAAGATGACAGCCTTCGGCTTCAAGGACTGCTCGGGCTGCATGCTGCCGCACAAGCGCAGCAACTACGACTATATCTTGGGAAGATTCGGCGAAATCGTAGATCTGACTAGAAAAAAGGACTGAGCCGGCGAGGAAAAGGCTGCCTACAAAAGACTACTTGCAGAAGATTGCAGGTGAAAGCTTGCTTGCAAAAGGTCACTTGCAAAAGACTGCTTGCAAAATAGCAATTGGTGTATATATATCTTATTGAAGGGCAAAGTACAGGAGGACAAGATGGAAATCGAGCTGAAATATCTTTTTGAGGACGAAGGCTCAAAGGATGCGATTTTTAGCGACAAATACATTCAAAAGATAACGGACGAGGGCTCAGAGGCCGTAATTCCTATGCGCGCTATATATCTGGATACGGAGGATGGCGCCCTGATGAAAAAGGAAATGGCTTTCCGCGCGAGATTCGAAGGTTCAAAATGCGTTGCGACTCTCAAGTGGGGCGGAAGCGCAGAGGACGGACTTCATATTCGCGGTGAGCTGAACGTTGCAGTGGAAGAGGACTTTGCGGAAAATCCTACCATAGATGTATTTAGAGGCAGCCAGATATATGACGAAATTGCATCTGCAGTAGGAAATACGAGGCTCATGCCCGTCATGGAGATGAACTATGTCCGCAGGGAGATTCGGGTGGACACCGGCGCCTCCATCAGCGTGCTTTCCGTTGACGAGGGCGAAATAAAGACCGCAAAGGGAGACCTTCCGATCTTGGAGCTGGAAATCGAACTTTATACCGGCGATAAGGACGATATGATCGCTCTGGGACGAAAATTAGAAGAAAAATACCGTCTCAGACCGGGAAATCGCAGCAAATACCAGCGTGGTTTAGAAATTTTGGGCTTTGCATAAAGCCTTTTTTTCTTTTTTGTGAAATTTGTGAGGCAAATTGCGCAAAATCAGCGCAAAATTTTGCGAAAAAGCTGATATTTTCTTTACTTTGAGGGTAATAAGAGTTATAATGAAAAGGATTATCAGAGGTTACTATACATTTAGGAGGATATATTTTAATGAAAGCAACATTTATTTCCAGAGATAAGAACGCAGTTAAATTTACGATGGAATTTACCGCCGAAGAATTTGAGCAGGCGCAGATCAAGGTTTATCAGGATGCCAAGAATCAGTTCGAAATTCCGGGCTTCAGAAAGGGCAAGGCTCCAAGAAGCATCATCGAAAAGCACTACGGCGAGGGAATCTTCTTCGAAGATGCAATCGATGCACTCTTTAGACAGTCCTATGGCAATGCTCTTAGCGAACTTGACCTTGAGGTTATCGACAGCCCCGCAGCAGAATTCAGCAAAATCGCAAAGGGCGAGGGTTTTACCGTTACAATCACAGTAGACTGCTTCCCGATCGTAGAAGTTAAGGACTATAAAGGCGTTGAAGTAGAAAAGGTCGTTCAGGAGGTAAAGGACGAAGACGTAGAAAACGAGCTCAAGGCAGTTCAGAAGAGAAATGCAAGAATGCTTCTTGTTGAAAGACCTGCAAAAGAAGGAGATACCGTTCTCTTTGACTACGCAGGCTTCGTAGGAGACGAGCAATTTGAGGGCGGCACAGCAGAAAGACAGGAACTTGTTCTGGGCTCCGGGATGTTCATTCCGGGCTTTGAAGAACAGCTCATCGGCGCAACTCCGGGAGAAAAACGCGACGTAAAGGTTACCTTCCCCGCAGAATATCATGCAGAGGATCTTGCGGGAAAAGACGCAGTTTTCCACTGCCTCGTTCACGAAATCAAGGAAGAACAGCTTCCGGAGCTTGACGACGAATTTGCAAAAGACGTAAGCGAATATGACACGCTGGAAGAACTCAAGCAGGCAAACAGAGAAAGACTCGAATCCTATGCCAAGTCCTCGGCAGAAAATCAGATGAAAGACGCTGCAATCGGCAAAGTAGTTGAGGCCAACGAGGTTGAAGTTCCGAAGGCAATGGTAGAAGACGAAATCGACCGCATGGTCGGCGAGCTCAACCAGCAGATGAGATACCAGGGCATCACAGTAGAACAGTATCTCGAATTCACCGGCAAGAACATGGCTGACTTTAGAGAAGAAGTAAGACCAGAGGCCGAAAAAGCCGTTAAGACCAGAATCATCCTCATGGGCATCGTAGAAGCAGAGAAGATCGAGGTTTCCGCAGAGGAACTCGAAAAAGAACTCGAAACTATGGCAGCTCAATACCAGATGACGGCAGACAAGATCAAAGAAATGATAGGCGTTGAGAACCTGACATTCCTCCAGAAGGACCTGCAGGTAAAGAAGGCAATCGACTTCATCTACGACAATGCCAAGATTAAATAGTTTCGCGCAAGAAACGGAAAAGAGGGGAAAAAGGATGGCATTAGTACCATATGTAATTGAACAGACCAGCAGGGGAGAAAGGTCTTATGACATTTATTCCAGGCTGCTCAAGGACAGAATAATTTTCTTAGGGGAACAGATCGATGAGCATATAGCAAGCCTTGTAGTTGCACAATTGTTATTTCTGGAAGCTGAAGATCCGGAAAAAGACATATGCATCTACATTAACAGCCCGGGCGGCTCTGTTACCGCCGGAATGGCGATTTATGATACTATGCAATATATCAAGCCGGATGTTTCTACGATATGCGTGGGCATGGCGGCGAGCATGGGAGCGTTCCTGCTTTCGTCGGGAACGAAGGGAAAGCGATTTGCGCTTCCGAATGCAGAGATCATGATTCACCAGCCACTGGGCGGAGTGAACGGACAGGCGGAGGATATCAAGATCCATGCCGAATGGATTTTGAAGACCCGCGAAAAGCTCAACAAAATTCTGGCGGCAAATTCGGGACAGCCGCTTGAAAAGATCGAAAATGATACGGACAGAGACAATTTTATGGGGGCAGAAGAAGCTTGTCAATATGGACTCATTGACAAGGTGATAAGCGCCAGATAACAGGGGGAGAAGTATGAATAATTATGAAGAAGGGCAGCTCAGGTGCTCATTTTGCGGCAAACTGCAAAGTCAGGTAAACCGCCTTGTTGCAGGCCCCGGAGTATATATATGCGACGAATGTGTCAAGATTTGCAACGACGTTCTCAAAAAAAATTATGACGATCCGCAAGCGCAAAACGGACGCTACAGGCTTCCAAAACCGAAGGAGATAACGGATATTCTTTCGCAATATGTTATCGAGCAGGACGAGGCAAAGAAGGCTCTTGCGGTGGCGGTCTATAACCACTATAAGCGAATCACCAGCGCAAGCGCTGCAGATGACGATGTAGAAATCCAAAAGAGCAATATCGTGATGATAGGGCCTACGGGCTCTGGCAAGACCCTGCTGGCGCAGACCCTTGCGAAAATCCTCGATGTACCCTTTGCAATCGCTGATGCCACGGCTCTCACCGAGGCCGGTTATGTCGGCGAGGACGTTGAGAACATCCTGCTGAAGCTCCTGCAGGCTGCAGATTGGGACATAGAAAAGGCGCAGAAAGGCATAATCTATGTCGACGAAATCGATAAGATTTCACGCCGCTCAGAGAACCCGTCCATTACCAGAGACGTAAGCGGAGAGGGCGTGCAGCAGGCACTCCTGAAGATCATCGAAGGAACGGTTGCAAACGTGCCGCCGCAGGGAGGACGCAAGCATCCGCACCAGGAATTCCTGCAATTCGATACGACGAATGTCCTGTTCATTTGCGGAGGCGCTTTCGACGGCCTCGACAAGATAATTCAGCGCAGGATGGGCGAAAAGGTCATCGGCTTCAACTCCGAGATCAAGCTCGAAAAGCCTGAGGAGACGAAGATCCTTTCGCAGGTAAGACCGGAGGACCTCTTGAAATTCGGCCTCATCCCGGAATTTATCGGAAGGCTTCCGGTAATGGTTACTCTGGAAGAGCTTTCGGAGGATGCGCTCGTTCGAATCATCACCGAGCCGAAGAATGCGCTCCTCAAACAGTACAAGAAGCTATTCAAGATTGACGGCGTAGAGCTCCAAATCCAGGAGGACGCCATCAGGGCGATTGCCAAGAAGGCTCTCGAGAGAAAGACCGGAGCAAGAGGCCTGCGAAGCATTTTGGAGGGCGTCATGACGGATATCATGTATGAGATTCCGTCGCGTGAGGACATAACGAAGTGCGTTATAACCGGAGCCACCATCACGGATGGCGCGGAACCTGTTCTGGTAACAGGAGCAAAAGGCGAGGCAGAGGCCTCGTAAATACAGAAGTATATAGGCGGCTTCGGTCGCCTGTTTTCTATATTCCATTGGAGGAGGACTATGACACAAAGATTGATAATGCCATGCGTTCCGCTGCGTGGGCTTTCGGTTTTCCCGAGAACTATTCTTCATTTTGACATAGGCAGGGAAAAATCCGTCAAGGCTCTCGAAAATGCCATGGCTACAGATAAATTGCTATTTTTGACCTCACAGAAGGACGATAACATTCTGCTCCCAACGCCGAATGATTACTACCGGGTCGGTACGGTTGTGCGGGTAAAGCAGATGCTCAAAATCCAGGGAGATGCGGTTCGCGTTTTGGTCGAGGGACAGTATCGAGCCAGGATTGACTCCATCATAACGGAGGAGCCGTTCATACTCTGCGAGGCCGAGGAGATGGATATAATACCGGCAGATCCTGAGGAACCTGAGGTTCAGGCAATGATGCGTTCGGTTCTGGATGCATTCGATGAGTATATATCCCTGCAGCCGAATATCAAGGACGAGGTTTACGATTTGATAAGCTCAATCCAGGAGCCGGATATTTTCGCAGACACCCTCGGAATGCAGCTTGACCTTAAGATAAGTCTCAAACAAGAAATTCTGGAAGAGGCGGATGTCAAGAAGCGCCTTACGGTGCTCAACAGAATTCTGCTCGAGGAAAATCAGATCCTGCGCCTCGAGAGGGACATTTCGGAAAAGGTCCAGGAAAGCGTAAAGCAGAATCAGAAGGAATATATCCTGCGCGAGCAGATGAAGGTAATCCAGGGCGAGCTCGGATATGGTGAAGAGGCCGCAAGCGAGGCGGCAGAATGGCTGGAGCAGCTTGAAAAGCTCGGACTCCCGGAAAAGATCAATGACAAAGTAAAAAAAGAAATAAGCAAGTTTACGAAGATGATTCCATCCTCTGCGGACAGCGGAGTCATCAGAAACTATGTCGAGACAATCCTCGCTCTGCCTTGGAAGAAGTCACAGAAGACCAATTCCGACCTGAAAAAGGCAGAGAAGATTTTGAATGAGGACCATTACGGACTCGAAAAGGTAAAGGAAAGAATCCTTGAATATCTTGCGGTAATCCACCTGAACAAGGCAATAAAAGGCCCGATCATCTGTCTCGTAGGCCCTCCGGGAGTGGGCAAAACATCGATCGCCCGCTCCATCGCAAGGGCGACCGGAAGAGACTTTGTGCGCATGTCCCTTGGCGGTGTTCGGGACGAGGCGGAGATCAGAGGCCACAGAAGAACATATATCGGAGCGATCCCGGGCAGAATCATTTCGCTCATCAAGGATGCAGGCTCAAATAATCCGGTATTTCTCTTCGACGAGGTGGATAAGATAGGCGCAGATTTCAAGGGTGACCCGGCTTCTGCACTGCTCGAGGTACTTGACCCTGAGCAGAACAAGGAATTCACGGATCACTTCCTGGAGGTGCCATTTGACCTGTCGAAGGTTATGTTCATAACCACGGCTAACAGCATCGAGACGATTCCGCGTCCGCTGCTGGACAGAATGGAGGTTATCGAAGTTTCCGGATATACGGAGGAAGAAAAGGTAAAAATCGCGCAGCAATACCTGATCCCCAAGCAGCTCAAGGCTCACGGACTGAAGCCGAAGAACTTCTCAATCAGCGAAAAGACGCTTCGCGACCTGATAAATTATTATACCAGAGAATCGGGCGTTAGAAATCTCGAGCGCGAAATCGGCAGTCTCTGCCGAAAGGTAGCCAGAAAGATAGTCAGCAAGAAGGGAACATCATTTAAGATCACTCCTGCCTGCCTGGAAAAATACCTTGGAAAGAAGCGTTTTCGCTACGATATTGCGGAGGGTGAAGGCGAGGTGGGCGTAGCCACCGGAATGGCCTGGACGCAGGTTGGCGGAGACACGCTATATATAGAAACGGCGCTGGTTCCCGGAAAGGGCAAGGTTCAGCTCACCGGGCAGCTAGGAGATGTTATGCAGGAGTCCGCGCAGGCTGCGATCACATACATACGCTCGATCGCAGCAGGGCATGGCATCGAGGATTTCCACGAAAAGTACGACCTGCATGTGCATGTTCCCGAGGGCGCTGTTCCAAAGGACGGGCCTTCTGCCGGAGTTACCATGTTCATATCGGTCATGTCGGCGCTTACGGAAACTCCGGTTCGAAAGGATGTATCGATGACCGGAGAAATCACCCTTCGCGGCAAGATCCTGCCGGTCGGAGGAATCAAGGAAAAGGTTCTGGCAGCACACAGAGCCGGAATCAAGACCATATTGCTCCCGGCAGAAAACGAGGCCGACATCGAGGATATCCCGCAGAGCGTGAGAAAAGAGCTTGATTTTGTGCTTATAAAAAATGCTGAAGAAGCATTGAAATATGCTATGGAAAAATGATAGGAAATGTAGTATGATTATAAAGAAAGCAGAATTAGAAGCTGTTGCGGTCAAAAGGAGCGGATATCCGGAGGATAGCATGCCCGAAATCGCCTTTGCGGGAAGATCTAACGTAGGCAAGTCATCACTTCTTAATCTTCTCACAAGCCGAAAGAGTCTCGCGCGCGTTTCGGGATCGCCCGGAAAAACCCGGACGATAAACTTTTATCGCATAAATGACGAGTTTCGAATCGTGGACCTGCCGGGATACGGATATGCGAAGATTTCAAGGAGCGTTTCCGAAAACTGGGGCCAGATGATGGAAGAATATTTCCAAAACAGGCAGGGCCTCCGAAAGGTAGTGCAGCTTGTGGATGTTCGCCACATGCCGTCGGCGCAGGACATACAGATGTACGAATATCTCAGGCACTACGGTCTTGACGGGCTAATCGTTGCAACGAAGGCCGACAAGGTCTCATCAAACGAGCTCGCAAAATGCCTGAAGGTGATCAAAACCACGCTGAAGCTCGGCCAAGAAGATTTAGTTATCCCCGTGAGCGCCCTGAAGAAAAAGGGCTGCGACGATCTCCTGTGCGAGATTGAGAAAATATTGGAGGACTAAATGCAGTTTTTCAGTTGGACATTTATCAGAGGAAGACTCAGAGCGATAGTAAGCATGATGAAGGATAAGACCGTGCCTTTCCGCAAGAAGGCGCTGGTTGTCTTCGGGCTTATTTATCTTGTTCTGCCTGTGGATTTGATCCCGCCGGTGCTATTTCCTTTCGGATTTCTCGATGACCTGGTGCTGTGGATATGGATCATCTGGCACCTCAAGGACACCCTCGACCAATATTGGCTGGGCGAGAAGACCGTGGATTATTCGAAGGATTTCAAGCACAAAAATATTATAGAAGGAGTAGATTTTACCGTCGAGCATGACGGCAAAAACGAAGAAAAGGAAAAACAAAATGGAAAATAACCAAGTAGGAAAGATTTTACTCTCGGGTGAAGAAATCTCGCAAAGAGCCCGCCAAATCGGCCAGCAGATCAGCCGCGACTATGAGGGAGAGCAGGTTTATCTTGTAGGAACCCTAAAGGGTGCCGTTATGTGGATGGCGGAATTGATGAAAAATATCAAAATCGACGCCGAAATCGACTTTATTGCGGCATCAAGCTACGGCTCTGGCACAACATCTTCCGGTGTTGTCAAAATCAGAAAAGACCTTGACGGCGACATTTATGGAAAGAATGTCATCATAATCGAGGATATCGTGGATACCGGAACGACGCTGAAGCACCTAAAGGCTCACCTCGCCGACAGAAACCCGAAGAGCATCAAAATCTGCACGCTTCTTGACAAGCCTTCCAGAAGGCTGGTTGACCTGAAAGCGGACTATGTCGGTTTTTCGATAGAAAATCTCTTCGTAGTAGGCTACGGCCTCGACTACGATCAGAAATACAGAAATTTGCCGTACATAAGCTATCTCGAAGGCTAGGCGGCATCCAGAATCAGTTTAATATTTTTTAATTGAAAAGGAGATATATAAGATGGCATACGAAGTAAAAATCGGATTATCAAACAAACACCTGCACCTGAGCAAGGAGCACATTGAGATTTTGTTCGGCAAGGGACACGAGCTCACGCCGACCAAACCGCTGGTTCAGCCGGGTCAGTTCGCATGTGAAGAAAAGGTTGACATCGTAGGACCGAAGAACACTCTGAGGGGCATCAGAGTTCTTGGACCTGCAAGAGCAGAAACTCAGGTTGAACTTGCAATGACAGACGCAAGAACAATCGGTATCAAGGCTCCGGTAAGAGAATCCGGCAAACTTGAAGGAACTCCGGGCTGCAAGATCATCGGACCGTGCGGCGAAATCGAAATCGACCACGGCGTAATCGTTGCGCTCAGACACGTTCACCTCAATGACGCTCAGGCCGCAGAAGCGGGAGTCAAGGACGGCGAATTTGTAAGCATCAAGATCGAAGGCGAAAGAGGCCTCATCTTCGAGAACGTTCTCGTAAGAGCAGGCGCAAAGCACGAAAGAGAAGTGCATCTTGACACTGACGAAGGAAATGCAGCAGGCTGCGGTTCTGATACGGTTTGCACGATCATCAAATAGTTTTTTCGCGTGGGGTAAAGGCCGCCTGCATGGCGGCACTTGCCCCCGATTTTTAACAAAGGGGAAGTATTGATGAGAAAAGGAAGTATCCTGCTTTCTATACTGGTAACTGTTACAATAACTGTATTTCTACTTACGCTGTCACAGAATGCGGTAGTCAGGACATCCGAGGTATATTCCTTCTATTTCAACGATTCCGCCGCGGTTTCGAAGCTGTATGTAGATATCACAAGCAGCGATTTTGCAAATGATATTGCGCATTTCTTCAATTCATGGCGGCCGAGCGAGTTTCAGATTTATGAGGATACCGGATACGATTTGCAAGGGATATTTGACGAGGATGACAGCTATAATATGCTGCGGGTCAAAAAATGGATTGATATAAGCGCCCTGCTTTGCACCATAAGCCTAATTATAACAGTGGGGATCTATTGGCATATGATAAAATCAGGATGCAAGAAGCTGCTTCGAAACAGTTTTCGAGTGGCTGCAGTTTGCGGTGGGCTGATTACCGTTTGCGAAACGGTGGTGCTGCTCACAAACAAGGGCAGGCTTTGGCTTTGCGAAATGGCGAAGATGACAGAGCTTGCAGAAGACTCAAAATTGCTGATGGTACTCGGACACGAATTTATGTCCACCGCGGCGATTTTTCTGATAATAATGTCGCTGGTCATCTTCGGGCTTGCGATATATATTAACTATCGGCTAACGAAACCGCCGAGAATATTCTACTGAAGGAGAGGAAAAAATGAGCTATGTAGTTGATTATCACATTCATTCGTGCTATTCCGACGGGACCATGACTCCCGTAGAGCTGGTGCGGAAGTACAAAGACGCCGAATACGACATCATTTCGATAACCGACCACGACGGTATCGGCGGTCTGAAGGAGGCCTCGATTGCCGCTGAGGCTCTAAAAATAAAATTTGTCCCAGGTGTTGAAATCTCAACGCAGCACGAGTTCGCGGGAGAGGGCGAAAACGGCCCTGAGACGATCAAAATCGGCATCCACATGCTGGGATATGATTTCGACCCAGAGGATGAGACTCTGCGCTCGACGCTCGAAGAGTTCAAGGAATATCGCAAAGAGCGCAATGCATTGCTTGGGGAAAAGCTGCACGAAATGGGATACGATATTGACATGAAGGAGCTTGAGTCAAGAAGCGCAGGAGGCTATGTCGGAAAGCCCAATATCGCCAGACAGATGGTTGCAAAGGGATACATAAAGGACTTTGCAGAAGCCTTCGAGCCAGGCAAGCTCCTCGAATCACCGGAGATAAAATCATTACATAAGAAAAAAATCTATTCTATCGATGCGATAAATCTCATTTCAAACGCAGGCGGAATGGCAGTAATTGCCCATCCTGCGAAAATCCGCGGAATGGGAGAGCGGGGATCAGGCATCTTCTGGGCAAACATGGAGAGCCTGATCGCCGGCCTGAAAAAGGCAGGGCTAAAGGGCGTCGAATGCTATCATCCATCTCATAGCGAGGAGGAACGCTGGAAGCTATTCAAGCTCGCCTCAAAATACCACCTGCATATTACCGAAGGATCGGATTTCCACGGGGAGGAGGATACAAAATGAAGGTAAAGTTCTGCGGCGCGTCCACCGGCGTAACCGGTTCGTGCCATTTGATTTCAACGGAAAATCACAAAATTCTCCTGGACTGCGGGCAGTTTCAGGGCGGCAAGGAAATGGACAGGATGAACGAGGAGGCATTTCCATTCGACCCCGGCGATATAGAGTGCGTAATCCTAAGCCATGCGCATATCGACCACTGCGGAAGGCTCCCGCTCCTTGTAAAGCGCGGGTTTAGGGGCCTGATCTATTGCACTGATGCTACGGCAGATCTCCTTGATGTTATGCTAAAGGACAGCGCCTACATCCACGAAAAGGATGCAGAGTGGCAAAGCAGGAAAAATCTCAGAACGGGCAAGCCGCCTGTTGAGCCTCTATATACGATTCGCGACTCCGAGGCCGCACTGGGCCTTGTAAAGCCGATACTCTACGATCAGCTGGTGGAGCTAAATCCTGACATGAAGATAGTATTTAACGATGCGGGGCATATCCTCGGCTCTGCGATAACAGAGCTTTGGATAACAGAGGGCGAGGCTACATCCAAGCTCGTATTTTCGGGAGACCTTGGAGTTCCAAACAGGCCGATTCTGCGCGATCCTGTCAAGATCAAAAAAGCCGATTTTGTCATCATGGAGACCACCTACGGAAACAGACTCCATCCGCAAAATGCCACGAGCATCGATAAGCTCATAAATATCACACTGAAGACAATAAAACGCGGCGGAAGCGTTATAATCCCGTCCTTTGCGGTAGGAAGAACCCAGGAGCTGATCTATCAGTTCAATATGTTCTATGAGCATCATCCCGAATATGCAGATGTCCTCGGCAAGGTCAATGTCTATATCGATAGCCCGATGGCGACCACGGCAACGGAGGTCTTCAAGAAGAATGCACAGGTATTCGACGAGGAGACAAAGTCATATATCCTAAGCGGCGACCATCCGCTGGACTTTCCGAACCTCAAATTCACAAGAAATACCGCAGATTCTCAGATGCTAAACGAAGACAAGAGCCCGAAGATCATAATTTCCGCAAGCGGCATGTGCGAGGCGGGAAGAATCCGTCATCATCTCAAGCACAACCTCTGGGACAGCAGAAACAGCATCGTATTCGTAGGCTACCAAGCAGAAGGAACGCTGGGAAGGCTCCTTGTTGAGGGAGCCAAGGAAGTCAAACTCTTCGGTGAGCCGATCATGGTCGGCGCAGAAATTTACAATCTCGAAGGCTTCTCGGGACACGCAGACCAGAAGGGCCTGCTCGACTGGCTGGGCGGTTTCCGGAAGGAACCGAAGCATATCTTCCTCGTACATGGCGAGACTCAGTCAAAGCTTGACTTCGCATCGAAGGCAAAGGAAGTCTTCGGTTACGATCCGATCGTCGTAAACGGAAATACAGAATATGAGCTCGAAACAGGCGAAATACTCACAAGAGAAGATGTTATCCGCGAGGCACTGGGCCAGGAGGATGTCGAAAAACTAAAGGATAAGCTCGCATCCATAAGAGGCGAAATCGAAACCGTTATCGCCGGCGCAGAAAATGCCGTAACAGGCCAAATCTCGCCGGATAAGCTCGCGCAGATAAATAATATCGTCCAGGAGCTTGAGAAGGCATCGCTAAACCTCGGGGCATCGGTGCTTGCAGAGGATAGAGACATGCGACCTCTCACAGAGCAAAACTAGCAGGAGATAATCACTCACACATTGGCAAAAGCAAAGATCGCAATCGAAAACCCCGGGGGATCGCCCCCTGGGGTTTTGCTATGCAATGCATATGTGATTTGCAAGTGCTTTTAAGATGCCGGCACCTATTCTTCGTCCGGGTAGCAACAGTCGCAGTCGCAGTCTTCCCAGTCCAGAAGCTTCTTGTAGGTGCTGCAGCCGAAAATGATACCTACGATCAGAACTCCGGCAACTGCGGCATTTCTGACGATTTTCGAAACATCTACCGTTACCGTAACGTCAACTGTTCCCTTGTCCTTTTTTCCTGTTATCATTTGTGAACCTCCCTAACCTCGTTATTATGTGTATTTTATCACGAAAAAGTCGCTTTTGCAAGGCTTTGGACGCAAAAGGCGCATCGATATTTTGCATCAGGGGCAAAATGCAGCGGCGTATTTTTTGTTGAAACGAACAAAAAAAGAATGAAAATAGCGTGAAATATTGCGAAAAACTATTGGCAACTCACAAAAATAAAGATATAATAATTGAGACTAGAAAGGAGACAAAATGCCAATCAGAATTAACGAACAGATGCCTGTGGTGCAGAAGCTGAACGAGGAGAACATCTTCGTCATGGCAGAAGACCGGGCCCAAAGTCAGGATATCAGACAGCTAAAAATCGCTGTTGTCAATATTATGCCGGAAAAGGAGCATGCAGAGCTTCAGCTTCTGAGACTGCTTTCCAACTCACCGCTACAGGTGGAGATTACATTTATACGCATGGATTCCCACGAGTACAAGAATTCCACGGATGATTATTTGCAAAAGTTCTATAAGTCTTACTCGGAGATAAAGCACGACTATTTCGACGGAATGATCATTACCGGCGCTCCGGTTGAAAAATTGGAGTTTGAGGACGTCGACTACTGGGACGAAATTACGGACATCATGGAGTGGAGCAAAACCCACGTGACCTCGGCGATGTTTATCTGCTGGGCGGCGCAGGCTGGGCTTTACTATCATTATGGAATCGAGAAATATGATTTTGACAAGAAGCTTTCGGGAGTCTTCCGCCACGAGCTGCTTTCGGATGACGAGGAAATAATAAGAGGCTTTGACGATGTTTTCTATGTGCCTCATTCAAGACATACGGGGGTTAAGACAGAAGATATCCTAAAGCATCCCGAGCTGAAGATTATGGCGCAGTCGGACAAGGCGGGGGCTTTTTTAATTCTCGATAAGGAAAACAGCCGGATTTTCGTGACGGGACATTCAGAATACGATCCAGGTACCCTTTCCAAGGAATATTTCAGGGACATAAAAAAAGATCCGAGCACCTGCATTCCGGAAAACTATTTCCCGGATGACGACCCTAACAAGGCGCCGAGGGCAACATGGAGAAGCTGCGCAAACCTGCTCTTCTCTAACTGGCTTAACTACTATGTTTACCAGATTACGCCTTACGATTTATATAAGGACAAGATTTGAATATTTTGAATAAAAGATATTGATAAAATAGGGAATAGATGACAAACAAAACGAATATATAAACGAAATATATAATATAATAGGAGGAAATCAAATGACAGATATAAAAGATTCAAGAAACTGGAGTTTTGAGACAAAACAATTGCATATCGGACAGGAACAGGCAGATCCTGCGACTGACGCGAGGGCGGTTCCTATCTACGCAAGCACCTCATACGTATTTCATAACGCGCAGCATGCGGCAGACCGTTTCAGCCTAAAGGATTCAGGCAATATCTACGGGAGGCTCACGAACCCGACCCAGGATATTTTTGAGCAGAGAATCGCATCGCTCGAGGGCGGCTCAGCAGCTTTGGCGACAGCATCAGGCGCGGCAGCGATCAACTATACGATAGGAGCGCTTGCCGCAAGCGGCGAACATATCGTAGCTTCCAAGACAATCTACGGCGGAACATATAACCTTTTGGCTCACACGCTTCCGCTGTCGTCCGGCATCACGGCAACCTTCGTTGATCCGGAAGAAGAGGGGGCGTTCGAGGCTGCGATTCAGGAAAATACGAAAGCAATCTATATCGAAACCCTCGGCAACCCGAATTCCAATATCATAGACATCGAGGCGGTAGCAGATATCGCCCATAAGCACGGCATTCCGCTGGTGGTTGACTCAACATTTGCAACACCATATCTATTTCGCCCTATCGAGCATGGCGCGGATATCGTGGTACATTCCGCAACCAAATTCATCGGCGGCCACGGAACTGCTATCGGCGGCGTGATCGTGGACGGCGGAACATTTGACTGGAAGGCATCCGGAAAATATCCTTGGATTTCAGATCCGAATCCGAGCTACCACGGCGTTTCTTTTGCGGAGGCGGCAGGCCCGGCAGCTTTTGTTACATATATAAGAGCGATTCTTCTGAGGGATACCGGCGCTACCCTTTCGCCGTTCCATGCTTTTATCTTCCTGCAGGGACTGGAAACCCTTTCTCTCAGGGTAAAGCAGCATGTGGCGAATGCTCTCAAGATAGTAGAATATTTGAATAATCATCCCCAGGTTGAGGCAGTTCATCATCCATCGCTTCCGGAGGATCCGAGCCATGCCCTCTACGAGAGATACTTTCCGGATGGCGCAGGCTCCATATTCACATTTGATATCAAGGGGAGTGCAGACGACGCACAAAAATTCATCGACAATCTTCCGATATTCTCGCTCCTTGCCAACGTTGCAGATGTAAAGTCGCTGGTAATTCACCCGGCAAGCACGACCCACGCCCAGCTCACAGCAGAGGAACTGGCGGAGCAGGGAATCAAAGAAACCACAATTCGTCTTTCCATCGGCATCGAAGACGCGGACGACCTGATTGCGGCCCTGGGCACCGCATTCGAGGCGATCAAATAGCCTCTTGCAAGGCAGATGAGCTGCCTTGCCAAGAACGCTTGAAAGAAGTGATAGATCTGTGATATACTATTGATACCATAAACCGCACAGAAAACGGAAACAATGCCGTATCTTGCGGCGAAGAAGGACAGAATACTTTTAATGACATTGATTCTTAAGGAGGATCTTCCTCTCGTGGAAAAACTGATAGATATCAGCAGCTATCCGGTCGTGCAGGTGCTGGACGTGCTGCTTCAGGACAAAACAACAAAGAAGAATATCATATGGGCGACAGATACCTATGAGGAGCTCGGCGAAGGATTCACGGACAAGGTGCATCTGGCTGAAGACGCCCTCTTGCGGCGAGCAGGCATCATCCGCCCGCGCATACAGAAATCGCAGGAAGCGCAGGCAGAGCGGACGCGAAAAAAGGCGGAGGTCTTCACGCCCGCATGGCTTTGCAACCGGATGAACAACCATTGCGATGAGGACTGGTTCGGATATAGCAGCGTGTTTAATACGGAGAATTCTGACCATACATGGACTGTTTCAGAAGGAAAGATCGAATTTCCGAAAAAAAAGAAATGGCAGCACTATGTGGACTCGCGCCGGCTTGAGATCACCTGCGGAGAGGCTCCATATCTGGTTTCTCGCTATGATGTTTCAAGCGGAGAGCTGATCCGGCCGCCCATGCGGCGAATCGGAATGCTCGACCGAAAGCTAAGAATCGTAAACGAAAATACGGAATGCTATGAGGACTGGCTAAAATGGGTGCTCCGGGCATTCGAGTCCTGCTACGGATATGAATATCAGGGCGACAATGTGCTGATAGCAAGGGCAAACCTGCTTCTGACCTTTACGGATTATTACGAAGAACGCTGGGAGCATCAGCCCGGTGAGAGGCTCCTGCAGCAGGTGGCAAACAAGATCGCCTGGAACATATGGCAGATGGACGGACTCAAGGATACCGTGCCGCTCGGAAAGCCGTATGAGGAGTTTAAGCAGATGACATTCTTCGATATGCTAGAGGATATGGGCGCAGGCGCGGCCGATGAGCCGGAGGCCCTGCCGTGCAAGATATTTGACTGGAGAAGCAAAAATTCCATACTTTTCAAAAAGCTGAAGGAGATGTAGCCATGGGAAAGAAACTGTTTGATTATGTGATCGGAAATCCGCCATATAACGAGGACTTTGAAAATTCAGGCGATAACGGTAACTATGCAAAGCCCGTATATAACTATTTTATGGACGCTACCTATCAAGTGGCAGAAAAAGTAGAACTCATCCATCCAGCCCGCTTTCTTTTCGATGCTGGCAGCACCCCAAAGGCATGGAACGAAAAAATGCTGAACGATCCGCATTTCAAAGTGCTTCATTATGAACCAAATTCCAAGAATGTTTTTTCTAACACGGATATCAAGGGCGGGGTGGCAATTACCTATCGAGATGCTGAACAAAACTTCGGAGCAATCGGGACTTTTACCGCATTTGACGAGCTGAATTCAATCTTGAAAAAGATAACTGCTATATCGAAAGATTTCTTAAACGATATTATTTCCGGAAGGGGAGTATATAAACTTTCTAACAAAGCTTTAGAGGAACACCCGGAAATAGTTGAGATCCAGTCTGCCGGTCACAAAAAAGATGTGGGAGCTGGAGCATTCAGCAAACTGTCCGGCATCGTATTCTTTGCAGATGAACCAAAAGATGAATATAAATATGTGAAATACTTGGGTGTAATTTCTAATAAAAGATGCTATTATTGGGGCAGAAAAGATTATTTGGATCCCCCTGAAAATTTCTACAAGTATAAGGTTTTCATTCCAAAAGCAAATGGGAGCGGTGCTCTTGGAGAGGTGCTGTCAACACCCCTAATCGGGGAACCCCTAATCGGGGCAACAGAGACATTCTTATCCATTGGTACTTTTGACACCTATGAAGAAGCTAATAATTGTCTTAAATATATCCAAGGCAAGTTTGCCAGGGCAATGCTAGGAATATTGAAAATCACACAGGATAACACAAAAGACAAATGGCGGCATGTCCCACTCCAGGACTTCACCGCCTCCTCCGACATCGACTGGTCAAAATCTATCCATGACATCGACCTGCAGCTATATCGAAAGTACGGACTGGATGAGACTGAAATCGAGTTTATAGAGACGCATGTAAAGGAGATGGCATAATGGCAGCGATCAAGATTAGAACGGCTGCGAAGGTCGTTCCGCAGTGCTATGCATATACCACGCCGGGAGTGCCGGCACATGAGGGCTGGACGAAGATCGGATTTACCGAGCGGGATGTGGAGACGCGCATCAACGAGCAGACCCACACGGCGGGCGTTGCTCACAAGACCTGGTGGGCGCTGAGGGCTGCATTTATGACGGAGCCCTATGGCACGTTCACGGATAGAGAATTTCATGCTTATCTAAAGAAGCTCGGTATTTGCCGAGAATCCGGGACGGAGTGGTTTCTGATCGAGCCGAATGCCGCCCGCTGTGATTTTATCGACTTTGCCCAGAATCACGGCATGATATCTGAAGGCGATTCCGATGCTGCAATTCCATATAGGCTCCGCGATGAACAAATGGATGCTGTCAGGAGAACTGCAGATTATTTCGAAGGTCACGAGAATGCCGAATTCCTCTGGAATGCCAAGCCTCGCTTTGGCAAAACCCTCTCAGCCTATGACCTTTGCACAAAGCTCGGCGCGCGGAACATCCTTATCGTCACGAACCGCCCTGCCATCGCAAACTCATGGTATGAGGATTATGAGACCTTCTTTGGCCCAGGCTCCGGCTATATCTTTGTCAGCAATGTTGACGGTATCAAGGACAGAAAGTTTGTCTATAGCCGCGAGGAATACATAGAAAAGCTCGATGATAATACAAAAGGCTGCATCGAATTTGTCAGCCTGCAGGATCTGAAGGGCTCCATCTACTTTGGCGGGCATCACGACAAGCTCAGAGAACTTAGCGATAAGAAGGATGAGCACGGCAAATACATCGGTATGCTTTGGGACGTCATGATCGTAGACGAGGCCCACGAGGGCATCGACACCTATAAGACCGATACAGCCTTTAATCATATCCGCCGCAAGTGGACGCTGCACCTATCGGGAACGCCGTTTAAGGCGCTTGCAAATGACAAATTCCCAAGGGATGCCATCTACAACTGGACATATGCCGACGAGCAGAAAAAGAAGCGCGACTGGGATGATAAAAACGAGGCAGAGAATCCCTATGCCAACCTGCCAAGGCTTTCCCTTTTCACCTATCAGATGTCCGATATTGTCCGTGACAGGGTAAAAAAGGGCATAGAGCTTATAGATGATGATATAGAAGAATTCGCCTTCGACCTGAACGAATTTTTCAAGACGAATGAGTCCGGGAAGTTTGTGCATGATGCGGATGTGAATAAGTTCCTCGATGCCATGACGCGTCAGGACAAGTTTCCGTTCTCAACGCCGCAGCTTCGGGAGGAACTAAAGCACACATTCTGGATATTAAATCGCGTTGACAGCGCAAAGGCTCTGGCTAGGAAGCTGAAGCTTCATCCTATATTCAAGGACTACGAGGTCATACTTGCGGCAGGCGACGGAAAACTGGATGATGATGATGAAAACGAAAAGTCATATGACAAGGTCACAAAGGCGATATCAGAATATGATAAGACAATCACCCTGTCTGTGGGGCAGCTGACTACGGGCGTAACGATCCCTGAGTGGTCGGCGGTTCTCATGCTCTCAAACATGGCAAGCCCCGCGCTCTATATGCAGGCGGCTTTCCGCGCGCAGAACCCATGCCTGTTCCAGGATAGAAAAGGCAATTCCTACAGGAAACAGAATGCCTATGTATTCGATTTTGACCCGGCTCGTACCCTTACGATCTTCGAGCAGTTTGCTAACGACCTCATACCGGAGACATCGGGCCAGAAGGGCGATTTTGACAGCAGAAGGCAGCATGTCAGAGAGCTTTTGAATTTCTTTCCGGTTTATGGCGAAGACGATGAGGGCTCGATGATAGAGCTAGACGCAGAGAAGGTTCTCACGATTCCGCGCCGCATCCATGCAAGAGAAGTAGTTGAGCGAGGATTCATGTCCAATTTCCTGTTTGCAAACATCAGCGGCATTTTCGGCGCGCCGAAGGAGATTATCGATATCATCAACAATATGCAGGCGATAGAAGAACCTAGGCTGCTGCCATCCGTTGAGGTGGATGAGACTACGGCAGGCGCACTTAATCTGAATGCGGCAGGCGAAGTCGAAATTCCCAGAGAGCAGGTCATCGGTATGGCAAGCGAGCTTTTCGGCGATAAGCTTTATGCGAATGTTGAGGATAAGCTTGCGGTAGCCGCAGAGGAAATCAAGAAAAATGCAGAAATAACTCCGAATCTAGGGATGGACGAGCTAAACTTCCTCCGCGAGCAATTTTCAAAACCGATCGCAAGCTCCCTTATGGATTCGGCAAGAATCCAATATGGCAGCGATTTGAAAAAATCCACACAGAATCAGCTCCGGCGCAAGATTCAGGAAACTACCGACACGGTCGTAAAGTGCGAATATGGCGATTATACGATCCGGGATCATCAGCTTGTGAGAGAACGTATTGACAAAATCCGGCAGGCACAGGACGCCGGTGCTGCGATGGATGAGATCACGCAAATTGATGAGGAGTATGCCGCAAGGCGTCTTAAGAGTTATAGCGATATGGTCGAGGCCATAAGCCAGAGGCTCCATAGCGAGGAGGCAGTCAAAAAGGCTGCCCAGACCATTGTCCAAACGGTACAGACCCAGAAGCTAAATGCCGAAAAGGATTCTATCGAGGGCAGCGTCCGTGACCATCTGCGAGGCTTTTCTCGCACGATTCCGGCATTCCTCATGGCTTATGGCGATGAGAATACCACGCTTGCAAACTTTGACAGCCTTGTGCCAGATGATGTGTTCTGGGAGGTTACCGTCAATCCGCAGAACGGACAGGGTGTGAGCCTGGATCAGTTCCGTATGCTGCGTGACGGAGGCGATTATATATCGGAAAGCGGCGAAAAGAAGCACTTTGACGGCCACCTCTTTGACGAGGTCGTATTTAATGATGCCGTGCAGGAGTTCATGAAGAGGCGCAATGAGCTTGCGAACTATTTTGAGCCTGATCAGAAGGGAGACATCTTTGACTTTATCCCCCACCAGCGCACAAATCAGATATTCACGCCCAAAAAGGTGGTCAGGGATATGGCAGACAGGCTTGAGCAGGAGAATCCCGGCTGCTTTGACGATCCCGATGCGACATTTGCCGACCTGTATATGAAGTCCGGAATGTATATTACGGAGATCGTGAGCCGGCTCTACCGGAGCAAGCGCATGAAAATGCTATATCCCGATGATGCCGAACGATTGAATCATATCTTTGCAAGGCAGGTATACGGCTGCGCACCGACAGAGATCATTTATCGGATATGCCTGCGCTATATCCTCGGATTCAGTGGCGAAATCCATATCGAAAAAAACAATATCCGCCTTTGCGATACTCTGGAATATGCAAAGAACGGCACGATGCAGTCCGAAATGAAAAAACTGTTTGATTTATAACTCCCGGGCTCTCAGCAAAAAAGAAAAAAGCACTTGATATTATCGGTAGTGCTATGATATACTATTCTAGTTTTTAGAAGAACATCACAAAAGAGATGAAACACTGATATGATTTGGGAGAAATTTATGAGCGTACTGAGCAAAAAAGACTTGACAACTGCAAGCAATGCAGCGTATACTGGCACAGCACAGCACAGCACAGCACAGCACAGCACAGCGGTATAAGTACGCCCTTTCGCAGAACAATTATATATAGAATGTATAGTAGCGTGGTATAGGTGATAACCTGTAGCACGCTGTTTTTGGTGCGCAAAAGCACTATCATACAGATATTTTAATTATTTTAATGAAAAGTCAGGAGGAAGACACATGATTAAGAACAAATTTTTAGCACTTGCCATGGCTGCTGCAATGACACTTGCGACGGCAGTGCCGGCGTTTGCGACAGGCAACGAAACGACAGTATCGATTACAGTTGCGCCGAAAAACAACTATACAATGACGGTTCCGTCGGCGACAACGCTGAACAGTGACGGCACAGCTACAGCGCTTTCGGGGGGCATCCAGATCACAAATGGTGACTTGGAGGAAGGCAAGAAGATCACCGTAACAGCGACATCCGCCAACAACTGGAATATGACAGCAAGCGGTGTGGACACAACCATCGGCTATGGGCTCTACTCCGACAGCGCCGCAGAAACGGCTGCGACAACTTGGGAATTTACAGAGGAAGAAGCGAATACTGGCACTACTGGCGCCACAAAGAACGTGTACGCAAAGGCGAATGCAACAGATGTGACAAAGGCTGCCTCGGGTACATATTCCGATGTGATCACATTTGAAGCAGAAGTAGTCAATGCGACAGTTGCAGTTGATTCTGTCAGCTTGAATATGAACGATGTGCGCGCCGAAGTTGATATGACTGTACCACTTGAAGCTACCGTGTCACCGGCTAATGCAACAGATAAGACTGTGACATGGACCACAGATAATGATAATGTGGCTACCGTAAGCCCGGACGGAGTGGTTACAACTGTTGGGGAAGGGTATGCTACTATTACAGCGACGGCAGGCGGAAAACAAGCAACTTGTAATGTGACCGTTAAGAATGGCGGCGATGAGTTCTAATATGATGGAATAAGAAATAAAGTCACAGAAGGTACTACATGGGGGCAATTCTTTGCTGCAAATTCTTCTTTGCAGGGGGCAAGCGCTGTTTGGAACACGGCCAGTAGCAATATAGTATACAACTTAAATACAGCGATGACGACTGGGGAGTGGATGAAGATGAGATAATGACTGCAATGTGCAGATGTCGAATTTCGGCAAAAAAGAATCTTTGTGAAGTAAACAATAAAGGGTCTTCTAATAAGCATAAGGGGCTGTTGCACAGCGGGAACATCCGAGTGCGGCAGCCCCTTGCTGAATGGATCAGTAAAACAAGGGAGATTGATATGAATAACAAGGCAGTCCGCATTGCTGTTTACATAGTCTTGATGGCAGCGCTTCTC
>CAVCFO010000021.1:0-28997 GCA_963601575.1 bacterium | reverse complement strand
TCGTTCGTGTAGCAGGCTACTCGGCATACTTTGTTGACCTCAGCGAAGAGATCCAGAATAACATCATCGCAAGAACTATTCAGACGGGACTGTAAAATGATTTTATGCGGGGATTTCGTAATGGGATTCCCGCAAGAGAATTTTAATGATAGCCGTATCTTTTATAACATCGAAAGGAGAACAACTCATGTTATCACCGAGAATTGAGAAAATTCGTGACAGGATCAGAAATACCACACCGACTATCTGCCTCGACAGAGCCAGAATCGTGACGAAGTATTATCAGACTCCTTCAATGGAACCATTCGTTCGCAGGAGAGCCGAGCTCTTCAAAATTTACTGCGAGACCAGAAAAATCTATATCGAGGAGGATTCCCTTCTCGTAGGCAGCCTTGCTTCCAGAACCCACGCGGTTCCGATTTTCCCGGAAATGATCGACTGGCTTCCTGAGGCAGTTGAGACATTTGACACTCGCCAATTCGACCCGTATCAGTATATGCCGGGCGAAAAGGATGAGCTCAGAGAGATCGCGCAAATTTGGAAGGGCCACACCTTTGGCGATTATACCAACGCTATCATGACAGAAGAAGAGCACGAACTGGTAAATGCGGGGCTCTTTACTAGAGGTATCCAGAAATGTTCTACAATGTGCCATGCACCTGACTACCAAAACCTCGTTAAGAAAGGTTATAGATACTATATCGACGAATGTAAGGAGAAAATTGCAGCTCTTCACGACGATATGACCATCGAAAATACCGACCAGAGGATCAAGTGGGAAGGCATGATCACGGCGATGGAAGCTGTTATCACTCTGGCTCACAGATATGCTGATCTTGCAGATGAGCTTGCTGCCGGTTGCAATGATCCTAAGCAGAAGAAGCTGTACGAGACCATCGCAGAGAACTGCCGCGTTGTTCCGGAAAATCCTCCGCAGAACTTCATGCAGGCTGCGCAGCTTGTGCTCCTTACCCACGATGCAATCATGACCGAAAACATGGGCTACATTCACCCTATCGGAAGATTTGACCAATATATGTATCCGTTCTACGAAAAGGACCTCGCAGCAGGCGTTCCTGAGCAGGAAATCGGAGATATCATCCACGAACTCAAGCTCAGAATCGAAGAAATGTGGTACTTAAGAGACGAATATGAATCCGGAGCATATCCTGGATGCGCTCTCTACATCCAGATGGCAATCGGCGGCCAGAAGCCTGACGGAACTGATGCTTGTAACGACCTCACTCGCCTCATTCTCCATGGCATGGAAGATTTGCAGACCAAGGAACCGCCTGTTTCTTTCAGATATCATGACAATGTTGACGAAGAAACTTTCAGACTTGCAATCAAGGTTGCACTCAGAGGCGGCAGCCACCCTGCTTTCTTCGACGACAACAACGGAATCCCTGCCCTGATGGATCTCGGTTTCACCCTCGAGCAGGCAAGAGATTGGGTCCCTTCCGGTTGTACAGAACCGATCGTTCCCGGGCAGTCCGACTACCAGTCGATGCTTGGCTTCTTCAATACCATCAAGGTATTCGAGATCACGCTTCATAACGGCGTTGACCCGGTAACCGGCAAGCAGCTTGGGCCGAAGACCGGCGATGTAAGAACATTTACTTCCATTGAGCAGCTTCAGGATGCATATCTTGTACAGCTAAGATTCTTCCTCAAGAGATTCGTTGGCAAGTTCAATCGTCTGGTTTCCGTTCACGCATATACGGTTCCTACCCTCATCGCATCCGCATTCACCCAGGGCTGTATCGAAAAGGGCAGACTCCTTCAGGATAAGGGTTGCGACCACAGATGGGAAGTAAGTGCCGTAACAGGACTTGCAAATATTGCAGACTCCTTCGCAGCTATCGATGAGTGCGTATTCAACAAGCACTATATCACGATGGATGAACTGATGGATCTGCTCGAGACAGACTTTGAAGGCAAGGAAAACCTTCGCCAGATGCTCATCAACAAGGCTCCGAAGTACGGCAATGATAATCCGCAGGCCGACAAGTTTGCGAAGTTCGTAGCAGAGAGCGCAGACATCGAAATCAAGAAGTTCATCAGCGGCAGAGAAGGAGTGTTCACATCATTATGCGCAACTCAGTCCTACAACGTTCAGCTCGGCAAGAACATCTCTGCAACGCCTGATGGCAGACATGCCTTCACACCGCTTGCAGACAACGCATCCCCGATGATCGGCTGCGATACCTGCGGACCGACTGCGGTTGTAAAGTCGCTCGACTCCATCGACCAGAGCCACTATCAGGCAGGCATGCTTCTTAACCAGCGTTTTGATCCGCAAATCGTAGAGGGCGAAAAAGGCATCGACATTCTCGAAACCGTACTCAAGGCTCACTTCGGCATGAGAGGAAGCCACATGCAGATCAATGTTGTTGATGACGAAACTCTCCGTGACGCTCAGAAGCATCCGGATAACTACCGCAACTTGCTTGTTCGTGTAGCAGGATACTCCGCATTCTTCGTAAGTCTCGAAGAGAACATTCAGGAGAATATCATTGAGAGAACCATCCAGACCGGACTCTAAAATGATTGAAAAAATAACAAAAGGAATTTAGACCATACCCATTCTTAATAAAAGCACCGCAGTGGAAATCCTGCGGTGTTTTGCTTTTGTCTCGGAAGTGTTTCGGGCGTTCGGACGCTATTTGCCTCGCATGTAAATTATATAAAAAGTCGAGGAGCATGCTTGTGCACATTCCTCGGCTTTGGCTCTAACACATCTTTTTATTTATTATCACTCAACTAGTTTATGCTTCGTATGCAATTCCAAGTTCGTCAAGTACTGATTTTACGTAGGCTTCGTCTGCCCTGCAATCTGCGGCAAGGAATTTTACGTCATTTGCTGTGAGCGGCTTTCCGTTTGCTCTTACCGCCGATTTCTTGATGAGAGATTTTCTCATGTGGCCAAGGTCAAGATCCTTTGTTCTGAAGAGGCTAGGATCGCTCGGCAAAATTACATTCTTGCCCGGTACATCCTCGTCAGGAGAGCCGAATCTTACTTCGATGCCGTTCTTTCTTGCGAAGTCAAGCTGCGGCTGGATGTGCTTGCCGGCTCCGGTATACTCTGTCTCGGTTACAACGAGGATAGCATCCTCCGGAAGCTCCTGAGCGAGTGCAAATGCTGCTGCAAGAGCCGTATTTCCTGCAGGTCCTCTTTCAAGTCCCTCAAGGTTTGCAAGCATCTCTGTCATGAACATAACCTCGCCCTGAGTCGTAGCAACATATCTATCCATATATCTAAGCGGTCTTGCTGCGGATCTTGGAACATCACCTGTGTCAGGATTCGTTGCGTGAGGTACGCCAAAGCCTGTATGACCTGTGGTGCAGCTCTTCTTGTTGAAGTCGTCATCGGATGCCATCGAAAGACCGGTAAGGTCGATGGATGCTGCTACAACCTGTGTATCGGTTGAGCCTGCCTTGATGAGGCCTCTTGCGGTTCCTGTAACCATACCGCCGCCTGCCTGTGTGCAGACAACCATTGCAGGATCCTTGCCATATTTTTCGCGGCACTGGGTCGCAATCTCATATCCCAGAGTTTCAACTCCTGCGATTCCGAACGGGGAATATAATGAAGCGTTGAAATATCCTGTGTCTTCCAATACCGAAAGGTGTTCGTAGAAAAGCTCAGGTCCTACGGTCAGCTGGATAACTTCAGCTCCGAGAGCCTCGCACTTTCTCGCCTTTTCAACGATTTCCGGTTGACCTACGCCGTGGGAGTCATAGCATTCCTGTACGATGATGCACTTCATGCCCTGCATAGCTGCCTGCGATGCAACTGCTGCACCGTAGTTTCCGGAGGTTGCTGCGATTACGCCCTTGTAACCCAGCTTCTTTGCGTGAGCAACTGCGCATGCTGCGCGTCTGTCCTTGAATGAGCCGGATGGGTTGGCAGCCTCGTCCTTTGCGAGGATCATTGCGCCGTAGCCGGGTTTCGCATATTTGCGAGCCAGCTTCGTGATGTTTCTCAGTTCGAGAAGCGGAGTGTTTCCTACTCCGGTCTTTGACTGGATTGCGCATACCTGATCGATGGTATATCCCGTAGCTTCCATGAGTTCTTCGTAGTCAAATGCTACAGAACCCGATTCAAACTCGTCGAAGTCAAGCCCCAGAGATTTTTTCATGATATCTGCGGATCTTCCCATTACTGAAGTATAATCTTTTGCAAGTGCCATTATTCCTCACCTCCGAATTTCATGATTTCTCTGAGAATTTTGTCAATCTCGATGATCTCCGGTACGAAATCACCATAGCTGTGTGTATAATGAGGATTTTCCTCAATGAGCACACCCTTCTCGAGGCGACCTACAGCGGTTTCTACGCTGACAGTATCGCCGACCTTTGCCTCGTTATCAAGCAAAGAGCCCTTTGTCCACATTTCGAAGTCACACTTCTTTGTGTCATCAGGAATTTTTGCAGTTCTGTCATCTGCTTTGAGTACAACTGAATGGATGCGTACCCAATCTCCCTTTTTTGCCATAACATTCTCTCCTTTTTTGATTAGATGTTTTTATTTTGTATTTGTAATTCTCTACGCTCTATTCTACAACATTCCTATTTCAATTTCAAGGGTTATAGACCTGTTTGGATCGTTCTTTCTATAATATTTTCTTGAATATTTTCTTCAAGATCTACGAAGAATGCAGAGTAGCCGGCAACGCGAACCAGCATGTTGCGGTAGTTCTCCGGATGCTTCTGAGCGTCCCGTAGAGTTTCGTTGTCAACTACATTGATCTGCATATGGCTTCCCTTCATGCTGAAGTGAGCCTTGAGTACGGTTTCGAGAATGTCGATACCCTTTTCACCCTTGACAATCTGCGGGTCGAAACGCTGGTTGAGCAGCATTCCTGCCTGAAGATTTCCCTGGTCGATGGAGTCAAGCGACTTTACAACCGCCGTCGGGCCGCAGGTGTCGCAGCCGATCATCGGTGATGCGTTGTCTGCAAGCGGTGTGAATGCGTGTCTGCCGTCCGGCGTCGCCGTGATGTTCTTACCGAGCTGAACATTATAGGACTGGGTTGCGCATACGGAAATGAAGCTGCCGCCTCTTCCGTCTGTATATTTCTTGATTTCTTCGTCTACGCTGCCGGCAGCAAACTGTGCGTATTTGTCAACCTGCTCGATATCGTTGCCGTACTTTGGCGCTTTGTTTATAAGCATCTGGCGAAGATCTTCCCTGCCCTCAAAGTCGGTCTTGAGAAGATCCATAAGCTCATGCATCGTGATGTAATGCTTGTTAAATACACATTCTTCGATTGCTGCAAGGGAGTCTACGATGTTTGCAAGACCTGTGATAGCCATAGCGTCCCATCTGTAGTCTGCGCCCTTGTCCTGAAGGAGCCTCCCCTTTTCGATGCAGCCTTGCGTAAATGCTGATGCAACGAGCGTCGGCATGGTATATGCGTGAACGGAAACCATGCGGTTGAACTTCTCGACAAAGCGTTTGATGAAATAGGCTTGCTGAGTAAGATATGCTTCTTTGAGTTCTTCCATGGACTTGAAGTCTTTTGCTTCCGGAGTTACAGGGCCGATCTGTTTGCCTGATACAGGGTCTTTCCCGCCATAAAGGGTAACTTCGAATACCTTGATGGTATTGAAGAATCCAAGCATCGACTGGTAGTCGGAAATTCCCGGAACGATAGGCTCGGTGCAGCCCAGCAGACACCATTCTCTCGCCTGCTCCAAAGTAAATCCAAGCTTCATCAGCGCCGGAATAGCGTTGTTGTCATTGAAGAATGCCGGGTGGCTGCCGCCCGTAAGTGCAACCTTGATTGCAAGACGGAAAGTTTCTTCATCTACATTGTCGTGGTATCTAAAGGAAACCGGCGGTTCTTTGGTTTGCAAATCTTCCATACCGCGCAGAATCAGTCTTGTCAGCTCGTTGCAGGCGTCAGTGCCGTCTGCCTTCTGACCGCCGAGGGTCATCTGGATGTAAAGAGCGCATCCCGGATATGCACCGGACTCGAATTCGTCTCTGAGGTACCACATTTCTTCGATTCTAAGCTTGAACTCGTGGATGATATCTGCGATTTCCTGTTCAGGAACCCCTGCTGCAATGTCCTTTTTGTAGAAGTCGTACATATACTGGTCGAATCTTCCCAATGCGTGGATGTAGCCCATGTTTTCCGTCATGAGAGCATCGTGGGTGAAAAGCACAAGCTGCGCCGCTTGCAGGAAGCTTTGCGGTGGATTTTCCGGAACGACCCTGCAGTTTTCTGCGATGGTTTCGTACATTTTCTTCTGCTCAGCATCCTTGCAATCTGCGGCAAGTTTTTCTGCAAGCTCTGCATATCTGTGAGCCAGAGTTATCACGGATTCCATAGCGGTAATCATCGCTTCCCACTTGATTCTCTGGTCTGTGTTTTCGATGGTCATCTGGTCGTTTAGAGATTCGATCTGCTTTTTACACTCGTCGATATAGTATCTGTAACCTCTCTTTACGAGGTTAGCATAGTCAGGTGCGTGGCACATGGTGGAGCATTGCTGGATGCCTCTAGTGAAAATCCCTGCATTCACCAGTTCATGCTCTTCCTCTGTCATGATTGCGTCGGTGTAGTCACCGAAAGTATGACCTTTCCATGTATTTGCGATTTCTCTCAGCTCATCCTTTTCGCCCGGCATATACTGGAACGGATCGAATTGGCGGGTATCAAAGGTTTCAACAGCCTCAGAAAGCCAGTTCATCATTTCCGGGAAAACCGGAACGGCGTGGGTTCTTGAGGCGATGCTTCCCGCAAGAAGCGAGTCCTCTTCAATATATATATGTCTCTTTTCGTTTACCAGCTTGAAAAGCTCCGCTCTCCTGCGAACATAAGGTTCCACCGACGGAGTTTTGTAAAACTCCGTGGCGATCCTTGCTCTGTCGAGGCAGATGGTCGGTGTGGTATTTCTTATTCTATCCCTAATTTTTTCTATTCTCTGTGTTAACATTTCATACTCCTTGCAATTTTACAATTTTATAACTTGGGGTAAATTGTAACTTCTTTGACATTACAGTCCTTTCTGGATCGTTCTGTCGATGATATTGTTCTGGATTTCTTCGCTGAGATCAACAAAGTATGCCGAGTAGCCTGCAACTCTTACAAGCACGTTCTTGTATTTTTCAGGTTCCTTCTGCGCCGCTCTGAGGGTCTTGTCGTCCAGTACGTTGATCTGGATGTGAAAGCCCCCCTTTGCGAAGTGAGCCTTGAACACGGTTTCGATGATGTCAAGTCCCTTTTCTCCTGCGCAAACCTGCGGGTCAAATCTCTGGTTAAAGAGCATTCCGCTTTCCGGTACCAGAGGGTCGCAGCAAGCAAGCGAGTTCACTACCGCGGTTGGTCCGTTTACGTCCATGCCTGCCATCGGGGAGGCGTTGTCTGCAAGGGGCGTAGTCGCCAGTCTGCCGTCGGCGGTAGCGCCTACCAGCTTTCCGAGTTCTACGTTGTAAGCCTGTGTCGCAACAACCAGCGTGTAAGGCCCGCCCATCGGGTCGCGATATTTCTTCGCCTCGGTATCAAGCATGTCTATGAGCCAGTAGGAATATTTGTCAACTTCCTCTATGTTATTTCCGAACTTCGGTGCGCGGTTAAGAAGCATTTGGCGCTTGTCCTCATTGCCCTCGAAATTGTGATCGAGCATATCGAGCAGTTCGTCCATGGTGATGGCTTTCTGCTGGAATACGCAGGCATCGATAGCTTCGATGGAGTCGATAACGTTCGCCATGCTGGTGATTGCAATCGCGGTATAGTGGTGGTTTGAGCCTTCTTCCTGCAAGGTCTTGCCCTTTTCCATGCAGCCTACCGCAAGGGTTGAGCCTGTGATGGTCGGAAGGGTAAATGTGTGCCATGCAAGGGTTCTGCTGTACATTTCCACGAAGCGACCCATGAAGAATTGAATCTGCTTTTGGAATGCGTCTTTGAGATCCTCGATGTCCTTGAAGTTTCTCGGGTCGCCGGTTTCAAGGCCGATTTTCTTTCCTGTGTTTACATCGTAGCCGTTGTGGAGCATGATGTCCAAAATCTTGATCGGGTTGAAATATCCCGGATTGCTCTGGAAATCGGAAATTCCCAGAACCTGCGGTTCGATGCAGCCGCATATACCCCAGTTTCTTGCCTCTTTGAGAGTAAAGCCAAGCTGAAGCAAATATGTGATCGCCGTTGTATCGTTATAGAATGCCGGGTGTCCGCCGGTGTCTCTTGCCGCCTTGATCGCGAGTCTAAATGTTTCTTCGTCAACATTCGGATGGTAACGGAAGGAAATGCAAGGTTCGTCTGTCTGAAGGTCGAGCAGGCAGCGCAGGAATACGCGGGTAAGCTCGTTGCATGCGTCGCTTCCATCGGTCTTCTGGCCGCCGAGGATTATGTGCATCCAAAGTGGACAGCCCGGGTCTGCGATGGACTCTGCGTAGCTTCTTACGTTCCACATTTCCATGACTTTAAGCTTAAACTCATGGATGATCTCCGCAAAATATTCTTCCGGTTTACCCTCTGCGGTTTCCTTTTCGAAGAACGGGAACATATACTGGTCGTATCTTCCGAGGTTGTGGTCTCCGCCGGAAGCTTCCAGTGTGATTGCAAGGTGATGCAGCCATACCATCTGAGTGCCTTGCAGGAAAGTCTTTGGCGGGTTTTCCGGAACAACGCGGCAGTTCTCCGCCATGGTCAGAAGCTCCTGCTTTCTCTTTTCGTCCGTGCATTCTGCGGCTTTCTTTTCTGCCAGATCCGCATATCTGTGAGCAAGTCCGATGATGGCTTCCATGACGATGATCATGGACTTCCATGTAATCACCTGCTCCATATCGTAAACGTCTTTGATTTTGTGCTCTGCAAGCTTTTCTTTGCACTGGTCGATATAATATCTGTAACCCCTTTTGATGAAATGTTCGTAATCAGGCGAGTGGTTCATGGTTGACTGCTGGGAAATTCCGTGGGTCATGATGCCCGCGGCGATCATTTCTTTCATGTCCTCGTCCAAAAGAGCGGAGGTGAAATCTCCCAAAGTATGGCCGTGCCATATTTCTACGATCTTTCTAAGCTCTGCCTTGTCCTCCTCGGAACGAAATTCCAGATTGTCTGACGGTCTGTTATCCAGGGTGTCAAAATCGTCGTAAAGCCATTTGGTCGTATCCGGATGCATGATAACCGACTGGATGCGGCTCCCCTGGTGACCTGCCACCTGTTCGTCCTCGTCGATGAAGATCTCCATGTTTTCAAGGTAGTACTTGAATGCCTTTGCTCTCCTTAAGATGAAGTTGTCCATGGAAGGCTGGCTATAAAATTCTGTGATAAGTCTTGCCCTGTCCAGGTCAACGGTTGCCTGGGTGTCGCGGACTCTCTTGCTGAGTCTTTCGATTCTTTCTGTTAGCATAATGTTCTCCTTTCGTTTGTACAATATTTTTCTCAGTTGGTCTAAGATTTTTTCTTTTTTATATGCCAAAATATATTGCAAAACTTGTGCCACTTTTGAGTCGTGAGCCCTGTTGTCTGACAATATTTTTCGATTTTTTTCTAAAAGTAAAGCCGAGGAGACTTCCCCGGCTTTCTCTGATTGTCTATACTTTTCGGCTGTCCGAGGTGATTTGCCTAACCTCTTTTCTTAAGCGCAACGCCAAGATAGTAGATACAAGGTCCGAACACGATTGAAAGACATAATATCATACTTAAAATCCACATATATTTTGCCTCCTTTTCGTTCTAAATTAAACCTGCTCCATGATTTGATCCGGAATCTCAGGAAACTCCTCGCTGTCAGGATCGTAGAACACGCCCTGAGTCTTGCGGTTGATGGTCTTGTTAAGCGCAAGGCAGATTATCAGGGCAATACCCCACTGGATGAGAAGCGTCATGGTGCTGCTGGTTCTGAACGGATTGTACCACTCAGGGTCCCAGCCGATGGACTGGATCAGCCATGTTACCATGATTATTATGCAGGCGATAGGCGCCAGCAATCCTACCATGTATTCAAATGCCTTGCCAAGCTGCTTGTCGCTGACTGCATTTATCATCCTGCGTATTTTCTTTGCGCCATATTTCATTGCAAACAGTCCGCTGAATGTTCCGCCGATAAAGATGCCAAAGCCCCAAACCGTATCCTGGTTGGAAAGGACATCCTGGTTTAAGAAGCACGGCAGCGCAATGATAAGGTGTCCCGCCAAAACGATGGCAACGGCTTTGCTTCTCTTGATTCCGCAGTCGATAAGCGGACCTGCGAATACCGTGCCCGCAACGCATACCGATGAGAATGCAGCAAATACGAGGCAGGCAAAGAACAAGGTCCCCAGGATTCTTCCTCCTGCTACGCTTTCAAACAAATTGCAAAGCCCTACGAAGGTCAGACCGTTGTTTCCGCTCTTTGCAAGCGCTACGGCTTCTTCTGTGCTTCCTGCGAAGGAGAAGATGCAAGGCAGCACCGACAAGGTTGCAAGCATTGCAAAGGAGCTGTCGCCGAATGCCTGAACATTTGAATTTACAACGATATCTTCTTCCTTGTGAGCGAATTTTGCCATCGTTACGCAAAGCATTGTGCCCGAACCCAGTGACCAGAAGTCCTGAGTGAGAGCCTCAAGCCAAATAGTTGGATTTATAAGATCTGCGAGGGTAAATGAGAAAGAATATTTATATCCCTCGATGCCGCCTTCTCTTGTCATTGAGAAACCGATCATAATGATCAAAATTACAAACATTGCCGGCACGATGAACTTTGTCATCTTTTCCATAATTGACTGGCGTTTCATAAAGAACCATGCAAGAACCACGATTCCTACCCAGCAAACCCCTGTCCAAAGGTCCTTCGATGCCACTGAATTGAACAGTGCCATCTTGTCCTCCACCCCGAAATAGCTTCCGGTTGCCGACATAAAGGTATAGCGCACGCACCATGCCAAAATAACCGTATAATTACAGTGCATCATGAAATAGCACATGGTCGCAAAGGTACCCATCCAGGTGTATTGCGGCCCCAGCAGATCGCGGAATGCTCCCGGCGCCGAGTGTCTCGAAGCACGGCCCATGAAGTTTTCGTTCATAACAAGCGGAATCGCGATCAGGATAAGTCCGACGATGGTTGCCACTACAAAGGCTCCGCCGTATGTGCACACGAGCCTTGGGTAGCGCCACATGTTGCCGGTTCCCACCGAACCTGCTACCAGTACGCAGAGCAGTCCGATTCGGGAACCGTATCCGCTCTTTTTGTTTTCGTCCATAATTATTGCCTCCAAATAAAATAAATTTTTCTTGCCATATATAATCGCAAAAGCCGTACCAAATTTGGATAAAAAAATAACAAAGTCTGAATGCGTTGAATTTACTAGCGTTTGCGGTTTTAGTTTCTCCTGATTTTCTTGCAAAGCAAAACCGGTGTAAGAATTTGCACATTATTTGTGTAAATCCCTGCACCGGCTCTTATGTGGTGTAATGTTTTACACCGGATCGATTGCCTTTTGGTGGCTTTGAATAGCTTTTGATGGCTTTTGATGGCCGTTAGATTTTCAAATTGTATTTATGAAGCATATTGTACATGGTTTTTCTGGATACTCCAAGAAGCTCCGCCGCCTCGTTTTTGTTTCCACAGGCAAGCTCCATGGCTTCTCTTATAAGCTCGATATTTGCAAGCGCAACTTCCTTTCGTTTCGCTTCTATCCGCTCCTTTGGCGCGGCATTTTCATCTATTTTTTCACTTATTTTCTCGGTGTTTGCATCTCTCATTGGCTCGAATCGTCCTGCCGTTTGCGCAAGCGGTTTGTTATAGAGGGCCGCTTCCAAATCTTCTTTTCTGATTATTCCTCCCTTCGAAAGAACGGTGAGGCGGCTCATTGTATTTCTCAATTCGCGGATGTTTCCCGGCCAGTCGTAGCGGAGCATTTCTTCCTCCGCCTCCGGGGAAAATTCGAGCTTTTTCTTTTGATTTAGCCTCGCGCTGCTTTCCAGGAGTCTATTTGCGATGAGCAGCACATCCCTGCCTCTTTCGCGGAGCGGCGGAATTTCGAGGCTCAAAACCTGCAGGCGATAATAAAGATCCTGCCGGAAGGTTCCCTCCTCCACCATTTTTTCCAGCTTGCGATTTGTTGCCGAAATTATTCGGACACTAAACGGAATGGATACGGAGCTTCCTACTCTTGTGACCGTATTTGTTTCCAAAACGCGCAGCAGCTTTGCCTGAAACGGCAGCGGAAGCTCACCTATTTCATCGAGAAAGAGAGTGCCGCCGTCTGCTAGTTCAAATTTGCTCATCTGGCCGTTTTTCGAGGCTCCGGTAAATGCTCCCGCCACATATCCGAAGAGCTCGCTTTCTATGAGATTTTCGGGAAAGCTTGCGCAGTTAAGGGCAACGAAGGGGCCGCCGCGAAATTCGCTTGCGTTGTGCACCGCCTGGGCGAAAAGTTCCTTTCCAACGCCGCTTTCGCCATAGATATGCAGGCTGAAATTGCTCTGAGCAAATTGCGCCGCCTGCCAGGTCAATTCCTTGATTTTCTCGCTTTCACCCCAAATATTTTCAAAGGTATATTGCGCCGTAAATCCGAGCATCTTCTTGGCCTTGTGTATGTCGGAATGCCGCGAATGGGAAACCTCCACGACGCCCTTGATTTGCCCGCTGTCATCGATGATCGGATACATATCGAAGAGCACCATTTTGGACTTTTGCGGATCGTCCTTCTTGTAAAGCTTTACTTCCCAATCGACAAAGGAGAGTCCGTATTTGAGAACCTCCGGAAGTACAAGCTTTTCCTTGTTCGCCTGCATTGCAAATACTCTGACCCCGCAACGCTCCTCGATTTGCTGAATGGTTTTTCCGAGCATTTCCGTAAGATCGTCTATGAACATATTTTGGCAATAGCTGTCATTTGCATAGACGAGCCTGAGATTCTCGTCGTATACGGAAAATGCATTTTGCATGATATTCAGGCTTTTCAGCAGAAAAGTCTTGTCCAGGTCTTTGAAAATTTTCCCGAGATTCATTTTGCCTCTCCTTCTCGCCTCACTACATGACTACTTCGCGGGCGTTGTCTTTTGTATAGAAGCAGACCTTGCCGCTGCCTGCAAATACATCGTTTGCCGCTTTTACGAGGGCGCGGATTTCTTCGTCTGTCGGCGGCTGGGTATTTGCAAGCTCGTATTCTCTGCCAAGAGCCTTGTATTTACCCACTCCGAACTGATGGTAAGGGAGAAGCTCGTATTCCTTGACACCGGGAAGAGTTTTGATAAATTCTGCGGTCTTTCTTATATTTTCAATGTCGGCATTGCAGCCCGGAATCACAGGTGTGCGAATGGTTATCGGCACTCCGAAAGCGTCGATTTTGCGGATATTTTCTAGGATCAGCTCGTTGCCTGCGCCGGTGAGTTCCTTGTGTACCTCCGAATCCATGTGCTTTATGTCCATGAACATGGCGTCCACAAATGGCAGGGCGTCCTTGAACTGTTCATAGTTTCCGCAGCCGCAGGATTCCAGCTGGACGTGAATGCCCTTCTGCTTGCACATCTTTGCGATTTTGGCAAGATAATCAGGCTGGGTCAGGGGCTCGCCGCCGGAGAAAGTAACGCCTCCCCCTTTCATATCGTAGAAAATCTTGTCCTTTGCAATTTCTTTGTAAAGCTCCTCGATCGTATACTCCTTGCCCTCAAGGTATTTTGCGCCGGCATAGCATACATCTGTGCATTTGAAGCAGTTTACGCATTTTTGTCTATCGATTCTCGGTCCATCCTCTTTGATCGATATCGCACCTTCTCCACAGGCTCTCATGCAGGCTCCGCAGCCTATGCACTTGCTGGGTGATTCCATGATTTCCGGCAGGTAAGACTGGGATTCAGGATTTGCGCACCACTTGCATCTCAGTGGGCAGCCCTTCATGAATACTAGGGTTCTAAGCCCATGCCCGTCATGTATCGAGCATTTTTGTATGTTAAAAATCATTGCTCTTGCTCCTTCCAAATTTTTCTTATTCGTTTTCGTTTCTATATGGGTTTTTGACATTATTATAAAGAGCAAGAGTCGTGCCAAGGGATATTTCCTTTATTTTGTAATATTTTTGTTACATTTATCTTAGGCTGTTACAAAATTCCCCCGCGACCTGCCTCATAAATTCCTCTTTTTCTTGGGTTTGTAATATTTTTATTACACAATTAGCTGGGTCACGCCGTTCGGTGTAATATTTATTTTACATAGGAGGAATTCCGCCGGGCAAAAGATTTGTCCCGGGAAAGCTAATTTATGTTATATTTTTCCTCAGAGCAAAAGTTGGTTCGATTTTTGCATGAGATTTAGCTTACTATTACTATTACATCTACATAAAATTTATTGACAGGAGAAAAATCGATATGAAAGCAAGAAAAATGTTCAGAACGATCGAAACTCACACCCTTGGGCATCCGACACGCACCGTCGTAAGCGGATTTAGATACATCCCGGGGAATACCATGGGCGAAAAGTTTGTTTATATGCGGGACAACGAGGACAGTTTCCGCAAGCTTTTGGCTTATGAGCCGCGCGGAAGCGAAATCATGTCATGCACTCTGATTACGGAGCCTTGCACGCCGGGGACGGATTTCGGAGTGCTGTATTTTGAGGCAAGCTGCTGGCTGCCGATGTGCGGGCACGATACCATCGGAGCAGCGGTAGCCCTGATCGAATCGGGACTTGCGGAGGTAAAGGAACCTCTTACAACGCTCAAGTTCGACACACCGGCAGGGGTCATCACCGTGGAAGCCAAGGTAAATGACGGTGTTGTGGAGGAAGTGTCTTTTCTTAACGCTCCTGCCATGGTGCTGAAACGCGATGTTACGGTTGACACAAAGGATTTTGGGAAGCTCACCCTTGACATTTCATGGGGCGGCAATGTTTATGCAATCCTTCCTGCAGAAAAAGTCGGTCTTGAGATCAATCCGCATAACGCCTCGAAGCTCATCGCTGCGGCTCAGTCGATTGCGGCTGATATCAACGCTCAGGTAGAAATCAAACACCCTGAACTTCCTTTCGTAAACAAGGTAACTCACGTTGAGTTTGCAGGCCCGCCAAAGAGTCCTGAGGCAGATATCCAAAACTGCGTAGTGGCGCTTCCTACTGTGGTTGACCGTTCCCCTTGCGGAACAGGAACCTCAGCAAAAGCCGCACTCCTTGTTGCAGAGGGCAAGCTTAAGGTTGGCGAAAGTTTCAACCACGAAAGCATCATCGGTTCCATTTTCAAATGCGAGATTGTTGAGGAAACCACCGTTGGCGGAATCCCCGCAATCATTCCGAAAGTTACCGGAAATGCCTGCATAATGGGATTTGCAACATGGATCTTGGATCCAAAGGATCCTTTCCCGGAGGGGTTTCTGCTTGACTGATTTTGTGAGAAGATGCAAAATCCGGCGAAATTCACTGAAAACAAGTGAAAACTGTCAAAAAAAGATGCGCGCAGGGCGCTTTCCCTCGGAGGATTGTTGCCAAGCACGCATTTTTTGTGGTAAGATAAAGAAAATGATCTATTCTATCGAAACGCCGACTCATGTTCTCATGGGGGCAGAACGGAGATTTTTATGAAACCATCGGAAATCATATCGGAATTAGTAAAAGAGCCGGAGCAGGAGCTTCGCAGTCTGGCATTCATTGTGGACGCATTCGACTTCACGGATAATGCGGTTTCGATTTATGACAAAAATGCCTGCCTTGTCTACGGCAACGCCGCTTACCTGAGAGACATGCATCTCAAGGATCTGAAATCTCTCATCGGCATGAATATTCTGGACATAATCAAGCAATCCGGAATCAAAATTCACTCTATGAAAACCGACTCCAATCGACCGAAAATGCTTGACGTTCTGCGCACCGGCAAGAAAATGCTGGATTGGGAGGTGGGAATTACCGCAGAGTCTTCCTCTAACAGTATGCAGCTGGTTTCCTACAATATGTATCCCATCAAGGACTTTGCGGGCAGAGTGCAGGGAATGATTGAAATTTCATCGACCCAGCAGGTCAGCCTCACATCCACAAAAAAAATCATGGGGCTTTCAGCGGAATACACCTTTGATTCGATTATCGGCACAAGCCCTGCCCTGCAAAGCGCTATAAAACAGGCGAAAGAATATGCGACAAATCCTTACAGCCTTTTGATTGTCGGTGAAAGCGGCGTAGGCAAGGAGCTTTTTTCCCAGGCGGTACACAACGAGAGCGACAGGGCAAACGGGCCTTTTGTCGCCATTAACTGCGCAAATTTCCCGGAAAATCTCATAGAAAGCGAGCTTTTTGGCTATGTTGGGGGTGCCTTTACAGGAGCTTCAAAGTCCGGACAAATAGGTAAATTTGAGCTTGCGGACGGAGGAACCCTTTTCCTCGACGAAATCGGGGAGCTTCCCTTCCATTTTCAGTCGAAGCTCCTGAGAGTGCTTGAAACCCGTCAGGTTACTCGAATCGGCAGCAACACACCCACCCTCGTAAACGTCCGTATCATCGCCGCCACGAACAGGAATCTACGAAAGATGATTGACGAGGGGCTTTTCCGAAAAGACCTCTACTACAGGCTTCAGGTTCTTACAGTTGAGATTCCGCCGCTGCGCGAGCGCCTTTCGGACATTATCGACCTTTCGGAGGCGTTTCTTGAGCAGGCGGCGGAGGTCAGCGGCGGCGAAGTCAAAACCCTGAGCCGCGCCGCGAAGCAGAGCCTGCTGGAATATTCATGGCCGGGAAATATCAGGGAGCTTAAAAACGTGATTCAGCGGGCGGCGATTCTGTCAAAGGGAAGCCAGATCGACGAAGGGATCCTTCGCGCCGCCATTTATTCCAAGGGCTATGCCATCGGCGCCGAAGATGAAGAAAGTTCCGAGCGCATGGCTGAATCTGAGACGTGGAGCGGATTGAACGCCGGATTGAATGTCCCAAGGGAAAATAGATCTAATAATTTGAAAAAAAATACCCTCGATGAGAAAAAAGCGGAAGTTGATAGAGCAAAAAAAGCCCTGCTTGAAGAAGCCCTGCGCCTTGCAGAAGGCAACAAAACCAAGGCTTCCGAGCTTTTGGGAGTTACCAGGCAGACAATGTATCGATTTATAGAAAAATATTCGTTGTCAGACAACAAATAATGCTTGACAACAGGTTTGCTGTGTGCTATTATATAGTAAATTGAAGGAGCAAAGAAACAGTGCCAAGAGTTTCTTTTCACCTACAGTTCTCCTAGATGATGCGCGCGGCAGTTTTTGTGTGAGACCCTGCCGCGTGTGGTACATCGCAAGCTAAAGCTCATTAGAGTTTCTTAATAAATGCCTTCCGGGACTGCGCATGCGGTCCCAAATTTTTTTGAAAAAAACAGTTTGCTTTCACAAACTGTTTTCTGCTTCTTCTATGGAATCGTAGCCGTAGAGCCGGCTCATTACCTCCCTATCCATCACTGATATGGATTTGCCCTCCGCCTTCAGCTTTTTCATATATGCAAGATAAAGCGAAAGAAGCTCCTCAGAATATGTTCCAAGCTCGCCCCGTGCATATGTTTCCATGGATGTAAATCCGCTTGCGTCGCCCTCTGCGGTAACGGGGCGGCTCGCCTTGCCAAGCTTCGGATACTGCGCCGCGAAGTCCTTTTCCCATGGGACGATGATCTCGATTATTTCTTCAATCATCTGCTCCGAATGCGCAGGAAGCGCGGGGATATATGGCCTTATGTTTTCTTCGTAATAGCCCGGCTCGGTATATCGCATCATGCGTCCGTATTTTTCAGCTATGAGATTGCGTCCCGTGCGCTGTGCATTTTCGATGTAGTCAAGATATGCGGACAGGAGTTCCTCCGGCCAGTTCTCGAACTGGCTTCTGCGCATGATCACAAAGGTTTCTCGGTCGTCCTGGCATGATGCCCTGCCGCCGATATTATTCACATTTTGAAACATATTCCATTCGATTTCGATGATTTTGCTTATTTTTTCGTTATTTTGAACGGCTGCTTTTAGGATATTTTCGCTCACTTTTCTCACCTTTCCTTCCTGATTTGGATATACCATAAATGCGATGCTTTTATGGTATATTCCGCTTCCCGCTAATATCCGTAGTCGAATATCGGCGGCAGGGCACGGATCTCCGGTTCTCTTATTCCTCCCATGATTTCCCCCAGATGATCCTGAAGGAACGCGCTGCCAGAGCCCGAAAAGCCTTGCAAATTCAGCTCCCGTGCTGTTTCTTTGCAGATAGACTCGGTAAGGTCAAATGCCTTATCTCTGAGGGTAACGATGCTCGCCTCTCCCCCGTCAAGTCCTGCGCAAAGCTCTCCGATTTTTGCTACCGCAGGCTGCATTTTTTCAAGCTGCCTCGCGCCTCGATAAGCCCATTTGTAAAAAGGCATATACCTTCGATTCAATAGATATACCATTGAAAGCGAGGCTTCTGCGAATTTTGCGAGGGCAAGCAGAGTCGCTACCCGGTCGCCTCTGTCAAGGCATCTTAGCAAATTGTACTGACCCGCCTGTGACATTACCGCGGCTCTTGCGGCGATCTTCTTGCGCAAAATGTCCTCCGGATAGTAGGCGAGCAGCGCCTCTCGAAACGCCGTGAACTCCCCTTCCCCGTCATCGAAAACCTTTCCGTTGGTGCAGACGGCGAGGCTTGTTTCTTTCAAAAAAAGCCACTGCCGATTCGTCCTTGGAGGCTCTGAAAGTCCGATATACTTGAAATAGAATTGGTCGGTGCGCATGACTCCCACCCGGCTCCTATCCTGTATGTTGTCTGTGGAAAGCCCCATGAACTCCTTTGGCAGAGTTTCATAGAGCGCCTGCAATTTCGCGGCGTGGTGGGCAAAATCCTCGGCGGGCAGCCAAATGCAAAAGCCCGGCCCGAAATCGTGGTCCCGCGAAATCTCGTCGTCGAAGCCAAAGCACTGGGAGCCTTCGCCGACGAGGCCGGCGGCGGCAGCCGCCGGGCAGGCGCTCATCACTGTATCTATCCCGTACTCCTCAAAGTATTTTTCCGCAATTTCCAGTCCTTGCATTTCTTACTCTCCCTCGATCTTTGCCTGGCACGTTTGCAAGTTTCGCGACACAACTCTGTAGCTGTCATTATCCTTTCCGTAGTCCCTTGCGATAAGCCCCAGCGCCTCTTTGAACATTTCCTCTGCCTTTTCGTACTCGCCCTTTGCAAAATATACCTCTCCCAAAGCGCAAATCGCAGCAGAGTAGTGAACATCACTGTCTCCGGAAATCTGACGAAAGCATGAGACAGCCTGCTGTGCGTATTTTTCCGCGTCCGCAAGGTTTCCGAGGCGAATGTAAATTCCCGCAAGATTGCTGTAGCTGATGGCAACCTCAACTTCGCTGTCCGAAAGCTTTTTTATAATCAGCAAAGCCTTATGAATGTATGCCGCCGCCGCGTTCAAATCGCCTTTTTTCTGGTAAAGTCCGCTCATATTATTGTAGAGTGCCGCCATCCGGTAATCACCCTCGATTCCTTGCATTTGCAAGGTTCTTACCGCCTCATTGTAGCGGCTCAGCGCTTCCTCAAGCTTCCCCGCCATGCTGAGAATAGTGCCGTAGTTTATCAGCGTGGTGGCATAATTTTCTCCTCCAGCGCCTCCGGTTTTTCTGAGGGTATCAAGCGCTTTTTCGTACAGCGCCGCACCCTCCTGGTATCTTGAAAGCACCCTATAAATTCCGCCAAGCTCGTTTGCCGCCGCAATTACAAGGGCAAAATCACTTTCCGACTCAGCTTTCCCAAGGCTTTCCAGCAGAAACTTTTCCGCCTCGCCGATTTTTTTCTCCGCAAATAAAGTATCTAGAGTGTCGTAAAATTCATTGATATTCATAGCCTCTCCTCCCTTGCCCTTAACTAAAGCAAGTCTCGTGCCAAAATTATACAACATTCCTCCTGTTTTCGCCATATTTTTTGAAAAGAAAAGATTTCTAATTTTTCATTGCGAAATGTCGAATTCTGTTGTATACTGAGCTGATATGATGTTCCGGCTATGCCGCATCAAATAGCAGTGAAGGAGCAATACGCCAAATGATTGAACTCAGACACCTAAGAAAAGAATTTGAAGACATTACTCCCCTTGAGGATATCAATGTTACCATAAGCTCCGGCGATGTGATTTCCGTGATCGGGCCTTCCGGTACCGGCAAATCCACCCTGCTAAGGTGCATAAATATGCTGGAAGAGCCGACTTCCGGTGAGATTATCGTGGACGGACAGGTCATCAACGACGGCAACTGCGACCTTAACGAGATTCGTAAAAAGATGGGTATGGTATTTCAGTCATTCAATTTGTTCGGACATCTGACGGTCATTGAAAACATCATGAATCCCCAGGTAACCCTCCTGGGCCGCTCCCGTCAGGAAGCCTACGACAAGGCAATGTCACTTTTGAATACCGTCGGCCTCAGTTCCAAGGCGCTCAATTATCCGGAGGATCTTTCCGGCGGGCAGCAGCAGCGTATCGCCATTGCCAGAACCCTTGCCATGGACCCGGACATCATCCTCTTCGATGAGCCCACCAGCGCCTTGGATCCGGGTATGATCGGAGAAGTTCAGGCAGTTATTCGTATGCTGGCAAAATCCGGCATCACGATGATGATAGTAACCCACGAAATGGATTTCGCGCGGAAAATCGCAAACCGCGTATTTTTCATGGACGAGGGCGGCATCTATGAGGAAGGCACTCCAAAGGAGATTTTTGAGCATCCCCAAAAGCCCAATACCATCAAATTCATCAAGCGACTCACTTCGCTGACCTATAAAATCGAAACTGTTGATTACGACTTTACCGAGGCTTATGACGAGCTGCAGCAATATGCCGAAAAGCTCTTGATTGAAAATGAGAGAATCAGTGACCTGCAAATTGCACTGGAGGAAATCGTTGTCAATAATGTCATGGAAATGACGGATGAGCCACAGGTTTTGGTTCGTGTCGATTATTCGGAGAAGATGGACTTGCTCACCCTCAGCATACGCTACCAAGGCGAGCATCATGACCCGACAGATTCGGACAATGAGTTGTTCCTGGAAATGCTCGAAAAGTCCACTGTCGAAATGGTTGACCAAATTATTAAACCACCTCAGGGCATTTACAATAATCTAATTCAAATCAATTTCAGATGGGAGGAAGCATAACCCTATGAAAAATAACAAAATAACGAAAAACTATGCGTCCCTCCTGCTGATGCTCTTTGTAACCTGCATACTTTTCACCGGTGCCCTGTCTGCCGCTTATGCAGAGGAATATCAGACCATCGCAGACCTCAACGGGAAAAAGATCGGTGTGCAGACCGGCTGCCTTTACGAAACACATATAGCAGACAAATGTCCGGATGCGGAAATTCAGTATTTTACCATGCCCCAGGACATGATTTTGGCTTTGAATTCACAGAAAATCGACGCTTACCTCATCGAGGAAGTCGGCTATTACGCTACGGTAGCAGCACATCCTGAGCTTGCGGCAATGAAAGAAAGTGCCGGGATTTGTGAGGCGGCTGTCATCATCGGAAACAACGAAAAGCAGGAAAAGCTCCTGGCTCAAATCAACGAATTTATTGCAAACCACGGCCCAAGCGGAGACGGTATGCTGGGCGAAATGTACACCTACTGGGTCAAGGATTTTGACGCAGAAACCAGCAAAACCGAGCAGGGCGGCTTTACCGGTGAAAACGGAGAGCTGACTATCGCCTGCGAGGGGGGCTATGAACCCTTTTCTTATGTCAACGAAGAAGGGGACAGCGGTTACGATGTGGATTTCATCTTTCGGTTCTGCCGGGAATACGGCTACACACCGAATATCCAGAGGGTGTCCTTTGAGTCCATCGCCCCCGGTGCGGAATCCGGCAAATACGATATCGGCATGAACATCATCTTAAGCGACGAAAGAGATGACAATGCCTGTCTTTCAGATGTTTATTACAGCTGCGATATTTTCATGGTCGTACCGGGACAAACCGATGGACAGGCCGGTTTTTGGGAACGCATGAAGGACAATTTTGAAAATACCTTTATCAAGGAAAGCCGCTGGAAGCTCTTTGCCTCCGGTGCGGGCATTACGCTGCTTATAACGCTGAGCTCCATCATCCTCGGAACGGTTATCGGCTTCGCAGTCTTTATCCTCTGCCGCAAAGGAAATCCGATTATCAATGGCGCGACAAATGCCATGCTCTGGCTGATTCAAGGAATGCCGACGGTATTGCTTCTGATGATCCTCTACTATATCATCTTCGGCTCCACCAGGCTCAGCGGAACACTTGTTGCGATTGTCGGCTTTACGATGATCTTTGCCTGCGCGATGTATGATATGCTCTCGGTAGGCTTCGGTGCAATCGGAGGCGGCCAGTACGAAGCCGCAACTGCCATGGGCTACAGCAATAACCAGAGCTTTTTCAAGATTTTGCTGCCTCAGGCAGCCAGGCACTTCCTGCCGATCTACAAAAGCGAGGTTGTCACCCTAATTAAGGAGACATCTGTGGCAGGCTATATCGCTATCCAGGATCTGACAAAAATCTCCGACCTCGTGCGTGCCCGTACCTATCAGGCATTCTTTGCTCTGATTTTTACGGCCATCATCTACTTTGTAATCTCCGGCATCCTGACACGGCTCGTCGGCATGATCGAAAAGAGGGTCGATCCTAAGTCACGCTTGGTAGAGCAGATTCTCAAAGGAATAGAAGTGGAAGAGTAATGCAAGCGCTTTGAATTGTACCTAAAATATGCAAAAACCGTTGATTGCTCAACTAAGCTGTAATCAACTCTCGGCGGCATTTCCTGATAATCATGCCGATATACAAGACCGTCATCCATCATCTGTCTCAGGCTGTCAGTCAATACCTTCTGGGATATGCCTTCCAGGTCTGGCTCCAAAGCGCCGGTTCTTTGCAGCAGAAAAGGCAGAGTTTTCACGGGCTCATTTATTACCGTATTTTTCATGCAAATATGTATTTATTGCATCTTGCCACTGAGCTTTTTCCAATAAATCAAATGATTCTGTGACAGCTCTGTTGTCCAAATGTGTTACATATTTTTTTGCTAAATCAAAGCTTTTTTCTTTTGCAATAACTTCATCTTTAATAATATTGCAAAATTCAGTATATACATCACTTATAGCCGAATCTTCTCCTGAAAACAAAAGCGGATTAGCATCGCTTAAATATTTTCCTAATTCCGCGTTATGAGTTTCATCCCAATCTGCGTCCAACGCTAAAAATACAATCTGCGTCCAACGCTAAAAATATCATGCAATACAAATCATATCTAGTCATCGTTTACCTCTTTCTTCTCAATCTTGATGATACATTTTTAAATAGACCGGTCTCAGAATCCCAAGAACATTCCACTTTGTTTCTTCCACCCTCATTTATTACTTGATTCTGATGTCTCACCCAGTCCTGTGTTCCATCAAACTCAGCTCGAGCCACCAATTCCTGATTACAGTCCATCTTTCTGTTTTCTTTTCGGTTGAGCTTAAGCCGGCATTGCGTTTTTCATGTTTCTTATGATTATAGAAAAAACCGTTGACTTTTCAACGGTTTTTGCTTCGCTGCTAAAATTTTGATTCGTTTATCATAAACTCCATCAAATTGATATGCTTGATGCCATTTCGTTTTTGCAGCATATAATCGGTTGTAAGCACATATTTCGGGTAATTGTCATTGACGCGCTCAAGTGGTCTATATTCCCGGTTTTCCGTATCTTCGCTCTGCATGATCGTGTATGCAACTTGAACATAAGAATATTCGTTTTCTGTGCTTCTCAAAATAAAATCGCACTCAAGTTTTCCGATTCTTCCGACACTGACAGAATAGTCAAGGCTAAGGCAGTACACATATACAATGTTTTCGAGGACAGGGCCGAAATTGATTCTGTTGTCGGTATTTCCCGCAAAGTAAAAGCTCAAATCTGCAAGATAATATTTCTTCTCGCCGGCAAGGGCTTTCTTTGATTTCATGTCAAAACGGCTACACTCGTACAGTATTTTGGCGTCAACAAGCGCCGTGATATACTTTGCAACCGTTGCCCTCGTAATCCTGATGCCACTTTTTTGAAGAGCTTCTGATAAGCTCTTTACGCTCGTAGTCGCTCCGAAATTGTTGATCACATAATTTCTTACCGCTTCGAAGGCTGCTTTATCTTTGATTTTTACCCTGCGCCTGATATCTTTTTCAAAGATTTCGTTTACTACTCCGGTAACATAGGTTCTCTTTGCTGCAAGATCGTCTATTTGCATCGTTCTCGGAAATCCGCCTTCAAGGATATACTGATTTAGTTCCAGGCTTAAATTCGGGTTGACCGGTTTGCCGTAAAACCTTTTGATTTGCTCATATTCCTCAAAGCTGAGCGTAAACAGTTCAAATTCAAGATACCGTCCTGTCAGCTTAGTTATAAGCTCTCCACTCAGCAAATATGAGTTCGAGCCTGTAATAAAAATAGAAATTCCACCCTCGGAACGAAAGCCGTTTATGACATCTTCAAAGCCTTCAACATTCTGAACCTCGTCAATAAAGAGATACTTCAGTTCCGGATTTTTTATTTTTGATTCAATAAGCGCTTCAAGCTCATCCGGCGTTTTTACCTTGCGGTTCTCACGCTTATCAAGGTCTAAATAGATAATATTATCGTCGCTGACTCCGCTTTGTCTTATCTCGTCGGCAATCATTTCCATCAGGCTTGATTTCCCGCACCGCCTAACGCCCGTGATTACTTTAATAATATCATCGGAATTGTAAAACGGCCTTATCTTTTTCAAATATTTCTCCCTTTTGAACAGCATAACAAAAATCATCTCCTTAGATATCGGATAATACTATTATACTCAAAGGTCAAAAAAAAATCAAGTTATCGCGTCACATTTTGCAGAAAAGGTAGTTTGTGCTTTGATAACTTGTGTTTTTACTTTTATGCGCCAAAACAACGCTTTGAATTGTACCTAAAATATACAAAAGCCGTTGACTTCTCAACTAAGCTGTAATCAGCTCCCGGCGGCATTTTCTGTCGAAAAAATATATTTTCCTTCCTTATTACTTCAGTTTGCGATATTGCTCATCACTTACCGGTTCACACCACTCGTTTTTGCACTCCTCTCCGGGGACTTCAACGGCAATGTGTGAAAACCAGCTGTCTTTTTTTGCTCCGTGCCAGTGTTTGATATTTGCAGATATCATCACTACGCTGCCCTCCTGCAAGCTGACGGCATCTTTTCCTTCTTCCTGATACCAACCTTCTCCGGCGGTGCAGATAAGCAGCTGCCCACCGCCACTTTTTGCGTGGTGGATATGCCAGTTGTTACGGCATCCCGGTTCAAAGGTTACATTGGCTGCAAAAGGTCCTTTCTTCGGGTCTGTGAGCGGATTTAAGAATGATTCCCCGATAAAATATTCAGCAAATGCTGTGTTTGCTTCGCCTGTGCCAAACATATTGTTCTGCTCAAAAGTATCCTTGTTCTCAAATTTCATGGCGATATACCTCCTTGATTTCATATCTTGAAGCACATGTTTTTATATGCTATACTAATAATAATCCCTAAACCTAACTTTAGGTCAAGATATTTTTGAAAAAATTTTGGAGGCATGCCATGTATACGATTGGACAAGTAGCACAGATGTTTGATCTGCCTATTTCCACGCTCCGCTATTACGATAAGCAGGGGCTTTTCCCCCAGCTTACACGAGAATCCGGCATCCGCAAATTCAGTGATAATGAAATTGAAGCGCTCAGGGTGATCGAATGTCTGAAAAAATCCGGTCTTGAAATCAAGGACATTAAACTCTTTATGGAATGGTGCGCAGAAGGCTCTGCCACTTATTCCAACCGCTTTGAACTTATCTATAAGCAAAAGGAGCGTGTTGAAGCTGAAATTCGGCAGCTGCATAAGGCATTGGATATGCTCACCTACAAGTGCTGGTATTACACTCAGGCCATGAAAGACGGCAGCGAAGACACAGCAAAAGCATTGACCCCGGACGGGCTTGCGGAAAATATCCGTAGAGCATATGAAAATTCGCATAGTCGATTCTCTAATGATAAATGATATGAAGTTGCAAAGAGCCTGTGAAAACTGACTTCTCAACGGTTTTTGCTTCACTGCGAGCCTGTGAAAACTTTTCTGTAAATTTTCCTTCTATGGTAATTTGAAAGCGTAGCCTCCGCCGGATTGTGGGTGCCTCGCTTGCTGACAATATAAACCGGAATTCAAATGATAATTTTATTTTACCATAGAAGGCTACTTAGCTGCTGAGAATTTTACAGACTTTTTTTCATGGTCTCTTGAAATGTTACAAAAAGGCTTGACCAGAACAATTATAACTTTTGAGCGCTTTTTCATCTATTACTTACAGTTCCTTTTCCCTTATACTTAAATTGTAATTTCTTCGCCATTATAAACAAATCTTGCATGCTCTATTACCCTGTCTGCTTTTTCATACCACTTGTCAGAGTACATTTCGCTTGCACTTTTAATACTCTTAAATCTCACCTGTATATTCAGGTCGATATAATATCTTTCGCCATCTTTATAAACATATCCGTAATCATGTCTTGATGCAGATGGGCGATCAAATTGAGTATTTCTCATCAAGTATTCTTCGAAGTAATCCCTGTTATACAAATGATAACACAGTACATCTCCGTCTTTCTTAATGATTATATATCCGCCTGTCGCAGCCTCATAACCATCCCACTCTTTTCCTGCAGTCATTCCAAGAGCTGCTGCCGTCAACATTTTCTTAAATTTATAGCGATAAACATTACTTTGTCTATAACCCAGCGGGTTAAATTCAGACAACATATCTATAAGTAATTCGCAGTCATATGTACCGTTTGCAATAATCTTATAATGCAACAGGACCATCTCACCAAATATTGACGGTAACAAACTATCAATCAGAATCAAGTTGTCTTCAAAAACTTGTTCTTTTACATTAACAAATACAATATCATCTGCTTTTCTGCAAAGTTCCGACATACGTTCTTTCATGTATTCTCTGCTAACAGTGTTATCAATCGCATTGATTGCACGCATATCATCGTCTGTTATACCTTTAACCTCATAGCGAATTCTTGTATTCTTACCCGCATTTAGTAATGTTGGAGGGGAGCCAACATCAGATTTTACAGAGAATCCTACAATTGGATTGAAGCCTGTATTTATATCATGTATTTGCAAAGTCATATCAACTTTTTCACTTGATGATGCCTTAATTTTTGTAACATGCATTGAATCAAGGAATTCATCAATTTCATTGATTTCAAATGCTCCGGAAGTAGCTCCACCTTCAAAGATTTTATCGAACAAGAGCTGGGCATTTTCAGCCACTGTTTCCACCGAAACCTCATCTATCAACTCACCATTTCTGAAAATTTTTATAATCTGTCCGGGTTCATACGCAAATTCTTCTGCAGCACTTTCTTCTCTGAGAATCTTCAAGATAGGGAAATACACATCCTCTATCATATTTACATTCTCATCTGCCGCATACATCTTACCTTCCTTCAAAAGTCTTGCAAACGCATAAAGCTCTGACCATTCCCCTTACTCTTGTGCCTTTCCTTATGCGCTTTCAAAGTATCCACATAAACATCGCTTAAATAATACTTGGGGGAAATGGGTGCCCTTTCCAGAATATCCTTGATGCACGTTTTATCATTGTCACCTTCCGGAAACTTAAAGCCTTTACTATCGATGTCATTTCTAAATGCAACAATATAAATTCGTTCTCGATTCTGCGGAACGCCAAAGTCCTTACTGTTTAGAACTTTGCTATATACTGTATATCCTATTTGTTCAAAAGCCTTTGTTATAACCTTAAAGGTTCTCCCTCTATCGTGAATTGTAAGTCCTTTTACATTTTCACAGAATATCACTTTTGGTTTATGATATTCACAAATTCTTACGACATCCTGAAACAATGTCCCTCTGCATAATCCCTTGTAATCATCATCAAATCCCATACGCTTGCCGGCAAGACTAAATGCTTGGCATGGAAATCCCGCAAGGCAAATATCAAACTCCGGAATATTTTCCTCATCAATTTTAGTAATATCTCCTGCAATCTTAAAATCGTCTTTAAAGTTTGCTTCGTATGTCTTCTGAGCAAATTTATCCCATTCAGAAACAAACACAGTACGAATCTGTTCACCAAAAGCATTATCAAAACCTATCCGGATCCCACCTATTCCTGCAAATAAATCTATTGATCTTAAAGAATTCTTCATCTTTCTTTCCATATCCTTTCTATCTCGTCGGCGCAACCCGAAACATTCTTTTTAATTTCTTTTCCCCAAAATCGAATCACAGTCCAACCTTGAGTTTCTAATTCATTTGTTACCTCTATATCCCTTTGAATATTTCTTTCTATTTTAGGTATCCAAAATTCCGTGTTAGACTTAAAATCTTTTTTCCTATTTTCCCAATCATATCCGTGCCAAAATTCACTGTCACAGAAGACTGCTATTTTTTTACCTATAAAAGCTATGTCAGGTTTTCCTGTAATTTCTTTAACATTTTTTCTGTATCGCATTCCTCTGCGCCACAGCTCCTTTTGCAAAAGAATTTCTATTTCCGATCCTTTATTCTTTACACGATTCATGTTATATGATATTTGCTCTTCTGTTTTTTTAGGCATGTCTATTCTCCTCAACAAACTCGCAAATATCACCTATATTACATCCTAATGCACTGCATATTTTCATAAAAACTTCCATTTTGCGAGCTTATTTTTTCGTGAGCTTATTTTTTGCTTTGGTGAGCTTATCGGTGAGCTTATCTACGCTTGTAAGCGTGTTTTTTGCATATAAAGACTCATATTGGTACAAGCTGTAAACATCGTAAAACGTGCTTATTTTCCCCGTCTTCTTACGATTATAACAAAAAACCGTTGAAATTTCAACGGTTTTTTGATTCGCTTTTAAGGTTTTTCTTAGCTAATTTGGAGGCGACACCCGGATTTGAACCGGGGAATAAAGGTTTTGCAGACCTCTGCCTTACCACTTGGCTATGTCGCCGAATTGGCTAGGGTAGCAGGATTCGAACCTGCGCATGACGGAATCAGAATCCGTTGCCTTACCGCTTGGCGATACCCCAA
>CAVCFO010000020.1:4066-29566 GCA_963601575.1 bacterium | reverse complement strand
ATATCATGGAAAACATCATCTACAACGAACTTCTGCGGCGCGGGTACTCCGTTGACGTCGGTGTGGTTTGCGACCGCACAGGAGGCAGCAAGGTTCAGAAAGAAATCGACTTTGTTGTAAACGACGCGGACAAGAAAATCTATATTCAGTCCGCTTTTCGTATGAATACCGAAAAAAAAGAGTCATCAGAGCTGTCATCACTGATGCTTGCTAAAGATTTCTTCAAAAAGATCATCGTACGAATGGATGTGCCGCACAACTTTTATGATGACAATGGCATCTTCCACTGCAACCTGATCGACCTGCTACTTGGCAGGGTAGAATTGTTCTGACAAAATGACATATAGCATAACATCGGTAGAAGCGTCAAAGATGCTCAAAAAATTGATTGAAGAAAAGAACATCGCCTAAAAAAGCGTCTAAAGTCAAATTGAAAAGGCGAAAAAGTTATTGATTATCCCTTATTATTCTGAGTAATAATTCAGAGAAAATTTATTCAGAAAACAGAGCTGAAAGGATTTTTTATTCATCATCGGGCATTGGAATACTATCACGTGCTAGCGCCTCTAACTTTACGCAGCTGTCAAAGGCGGCGGGGAGGGTGTCCCCGCAGGCAATCATGCCATGGTTTGACATAATCGCACCGTAGTTTTCGCCAAGGGCGGCTGCGGTATTTTTTATGAGAGCCTTTGTGCCGGGAAGTGCGTATTTTGCAAGGCGCACAGGGTTTGTAAAGCCGCCGGTTGTTTCGGCTGCCGTAGCGTTTGCTTCCGCAGCCGCATCTACCGAAGTCTCAGAAAACGCCGCAAAAGCCGCTTCTTCCGGAACAGGCAAGTCTTTGCGGGCTGCTGCATATACGCTGCAATACTTGGAATGTGTATGGATAACGCCGCCGATTTCCGGACGGTTTTGATAAACCTGGGCATGAAGCCCTTTTTCTGAGGTGGGCTTTAGCTTCCCCTCATATTCCAGAGTCCTTATGTTCACCTTAACCATATCCCCGCAAGACAGCGCCTCATAGTCGATGCCGGAGGGAGTAACCAGCATATATTCCGTATCAAGCCGAGCGGAAAGATTTCCCCATGTGCCCTGAACAAGACCGCAGGAAACGAGCTTTCTGCCGTAGTCTGCAAGCTGCTGCCTAAGGGCAAACTCACGGCTCCCGTCGCCCTCCATGGGATTTGAACCCACGAAAGCCTTGGGTTTTGAATATTTTTTGAGGTAAACCGTTCGCATCAGTTTCCGCTCGAACATGTTTATGTGGCATGGTGCGCCGATTTTTTCCGCAAGAAGGGTGACTTCCGCGGATTTTTCAAGAACGCTTAGGGCAACTTCTGCTTCCTTTTGGGTGCGTCCGATTGTAAGCGTATATCCCGCAAAGTTGCCATTTTCATCTTGCCCGGTGATTACAAAGCCACCGGCGTTATTTCCGAGAATTTTGATGAGAGAGGCTTTTGCATTTTCCGGGTCCCTGCGCCCGTCGATTACCGGAGCCTTTGTGCCGATAATCTGCGCCATATCGTCAAGGGAGGGGATCAGCGCCTCGCCTCGTTTCAGCCACTCCATGCAATATGTCGTCCGTGAGGTGAGGGCAAAACCGCCGCCTTTTCCGCCTAAATCTTCAATCTTTTCAAAAATTTTTTCCATATCTAACCTCTATATCAAATCACCGAAAGCTATGAACGCCCCGCATCTAAGCCTCCGTAAAACGCTCTCCGTTTGCCAGCTTATAAGCCTTTTCGAGGGAGCGAAATACATTCTTGTAGTCGGAAAACAGCTTGTCGTAAACCTTTGCATTTTCCGGATTCGGGCTGTATCTTTTTTCGATTTTAACGAAATCCTTTGCGGCAGAAAAGCCCGGAAGCTCGCCAAGCCCGATGAGCGCCACCACGGCGGCTCCCACAGCCCCTGCGTTTCGAGGGTCGCGAACCACCGCAAAATGCTTGCCTGTAATGTCGGCAATCATCTGCATCCAGCCGTCGTCCAGAGCACCGCCGCCGATTATGCGGAAATTATCGCATGAAAATCCGTAGTCATTTTTATAGTTTTCAAGAATCCAGCGGAGATTGTAGCCGATTCCCTCGTAAACCGCCCGCATGAGATGCTCGCGGGTATGAACCATAGTAATATTGAAAAGGGTGGCTCTGGTGGTGGTGGTGGAAACAGGGCAGCGTTCACCAAGCATCCACGGGGTGCAGATAAGATGGTCGCTTCCCGGCGGAATATTCTGAACGACTTTATCCATATAGGCATAAATTCCCTCGCCGTATTCTTCTTTTTCCCGTGCGAAGAACTCGTCGCAGATCCACTGGATATTCGCTCCGGCAGACTCGGTGATTCCTGCAATCAGGTTCATTTCCTTGTCCGCAGACTGAATCGCCGCCGCGCCGTGCTTGAATTTGTCGGCGGTGCGGCTTGCGCAGGCAACCCAAGCGGAGGTACCAAGGTAAATGTGCAAATCTCCGTCACCGCACATTCCGGAGCCGACAGCCGCAGCCTGAACATCGTCGCAGCCGCCAAGCACCGGAGTGCCTTCCAAAAGGCCGGAAGCCTCGGCAGCTTCCGTTGAAATGCCGCCTACGATATCGGTGCTGCATACAAGTGGCGGCAGCTTTTCCATGTCAACGCCTGTGAACCTCATTACGCTCAGCCAGTCCTTTTTCTTAAGGTCAAGCCCATAGGATGATGCCCCCGAAAGCTCTGTGACCATTTTGCCCGTAAGCCTGAATTTCAAATATCCGTTTACATCGAGGATTTTGTAGGTTTTCTTATAAATGTCCGGACGTTCTTCCTTGAGCCAGACGATTTTTGCAATGCAGTCCTTGCCCATGATAGGAGTTCCTGCCGTCAAGGTAAAAATCTTCTTGCCGCCCAGCTTTTTCATTATGCTTTGCGCCTGTTTTTCCGCGCGGCCGTCAACCCATGTGATGTTGTTATATAGCGCGTTGCCGGCTTCGTCCACCGGGATGATTCCCTGCGCCTGAGTGGAAAAAACTATGCCTTTTATAGAAGACGGGTCGATATTGTTTTCCGAAATTATGCGCCTGCAAGCCTTTGATACCGCCTGCCAGTAGTCCTGCGGATCCTGCTCAACCCATGCCGGATTCGGGTAATATGTGGGATAGGCCTCCACCGCGGTGGCGATGATATTTCCGTCGAAATCCACCAAAACCGCCTTGTCCGAGCTTGTCCCCATGTCGTGGGCGAGAATATAACGCGCTTCTTTTGCTTCACTTGCCATGATAAGTTCCTCCCTCTGCGGCTTGTACCGCAAGTCATGCGCTGCCCCTGGGCGGGACATTATTTTCCGCATTTATCTGTTTTTACAACCTGCTTAAATACATTTTCGAAGCGGCTAAGTGCCTCGTCGATGATTTCGTCCGTGTCTGCCATGGATGTGTAAAGCCTGCTGCCTGCAAGGGTTACGATGCCGTTTGCCATGTATGCGGCTCCCATTCTTTCCATGGAATCCTTGCGCCTATACATCATGTCCTTGTTTCTTAGCAGTCCCATAGCGGATTTTGCCAAGCTAAAGGACGAGAAGTCGAAGCTCATTGCGCCGGTGCATTCCAGATGGACGATGCTGCCCTGGTTGTAGGCTACGAAAGGAAGTCCGTAGCGCTGGGTAAGTTCCTTGAGTCCGTCCGCAAGCCTGTCTCCTGCGCGGCCTGCGATTTCACAGGCTCCCGTGCGGGCGATTTCGCGAATTGCGGTGTAGCCGGCGAGAGCGGAAAGGGGATTTGCCGCGAGGGTGCCGCCTACATAAGCTCTGTGCTTGCCGCTGGCAAGCCCTGCCGCCATCAGACCGGCATATTCTTTCTTGCCCCCTACGCCTCCTGCCGCTGGGTAGCCTCCTGCTACTATCTTGCCAAATACGGTCAGGTCAGGGACGATGTCAAACAGACCCTGGGCGCCGGAAAGTCCCACACGGAAGCCCGTAACGACCTCGTCGAAGATGAGCAGTGCGCCGTATTTGTCGCAAAGGTCGCGAACACCTTTGTTATAATCGAAGGCAACGGGGCGGGTGCCGCTTTCGGGGCCAACAGGCTCCACGATAACAGCCGCCGTGCCGCCTTTTAACTTGTTTCTGCGGAGCATTCCCTCCAGCATATTAAGGTCGTTAGGTCTTACTTCGTCGGTTCTTGCGTAAGCAGGGCTTGGAATCCCGTGGGATTCCAGCAGTCCCCGGCTTCCCGGAATTTTCAGCCCGTAGACCATCTGATCCGACCAGCCGTGATATGCGCCGCCGATTTTGATTATGCGCTTGTGACCCGTCGCGATTCTTGCGATTCTAAGGGCCGCCATGACGGATTCCGTGCCGCTTCCCAGCATACGGAACATCTCCACATTCGGCATATGCTTGTTGATTTCCTTTGCGATAAGAAGCTCCGCCTCATGCAAAAGCCCCGTAACCGGGCCGCAGGTCTCAAGAAGCTCCATAACAGCCTTGCGAATAGGTTCGTAGTTGCTGCCCAGAATCGTCGGGCCCCCTGCCTGCAAGAAATCGATGTATTCGTTGCCGTCCTGATCATAAAGATAAGCACCGCAGGCTTTTGAAAATGCAACGGGGAAAGGCTTGTTGAAGGCTAAATTGTGCTGAACGCCTCCCGGAATATATTCCTTGGCTTCTTCGTAGATTGCCTTGGACTTCTTGCATTTTTCGTCATAATATTTCAAAATCGTATTTTCGTAGTAATCGTCGTTAACCTCCCAAATCGGCTGGGATGTGAGCCTCGCAAGTCTTGCATTTATCTCCTTTGGGTCGTCCCAGCGATAGATGCCGGAGCCGCCGATTCCTGCGGATTTTGTGGCGGCGCAGCCTGCACCGCCGGCAGGTTCGCAGCCTTTATTTGTATTTGTCGTTTCGTCAATCGTGTTCATATATTAGTCTCCTTTGAGTCCTGATTCTTTTTAGTTTTCGCGCCGCTGCGCCCGTTTGTTGGTATTCAGGGAGCCGCGATACACAAAGAAGCGGTCATAGAGAAATTCGCTCGTAAGATTCGCCGCCATGGTCACCGCAAGCACCGCATATTCGTTCCAGCCGATGTCCGTCAGCGCGTTACCCCACCAGGTGGAAAGGGGAGTAAACACGCAATAAAAGGCGGCAACTTTGAGCATGGCAATAGGCACATTGTTTGCGGATTTGAATGTAAATTCCCTGTTAAGGGTAAAATTCCAAAGCACGGATAGTGTCAGCGCCGTCAGGTAGCAGGGCGTGTAGGAAAACGCCGTCAGCTCGTGCATCAGCGCAAAGGTAATCGCCTGAATTATTCCCGCCGACGCGGAAAACAGCACGAATTTGATGACCTGGGCGGCGTTTTCTGTAGATGAAAGCGCCTGCCCTTTTGCACCTTTTTCTTCCGGCGAAGGCGCGCGTCTTTGCATAGTTTTTTCTTCGTTCATAGCAAGGCTCCTATGTTAAACCATTTTCTTCGGGTCAACCCACTGATCGAAGTCTTCTTCGCTGACAAGATCAAGCCTCAAGGCGGCTTCTTTCAGGGTAAGGTTCTCCTTATGGGCGAGTTTTGCGATCTTTGCGGCATTTTCGTAGCCTATATGCGGATTCAGCGCCGTTACAAGCATGAGAGATTTTTGCATATTTTCTGCAATCTTTTCACGGTTTGGGCGAATGCCCGCTGCGCAGTGAAGACTGAAAGAATGCATGGCGTCCGTCAAAAGCCGCGCCGATTCCAAAAAGTTGTGAATCAGAACCGGCATGAAAACATTGAGCTGGAAATTGCCCTGCGACGCGGCAAATCCAATGGCAGCATCATTTCCCATGACCTGCACGCATACCATTGTCAAGGCTTCGCACTGTGTCGGATTTACCTTTCCCGGCATGATGGAACTGCCCGGCTCGTTTTCCGGAATGGTAATTTCGCCGATGCCGCAGCGGGGGCCGCTTGCAAGCCAGCGAATATCATTTGCGATTTTCATCAGATCGCAGGCAAGGGCTTTCATTGCGCCGTGGCAGAATACCAGGGCGTCCTTGCTTGTAAGAGCATGGAACTTGTTAGGGGCGGTTTCAAAATGCTTGCCGGTGATTTCGCTGATTTTTTCGGCGGAAAGCTCTGCAAAGCCTTTCGGAGCATTGAGCCCGGTGCCAACCGCGGTGCCGCCAAGCGCCAGCTTGCGAACGCCATCAAGCGATGCTTCGAGCATTTCCCGCGTTTCAATAAGCATCGAATGCCATGCGCTGATTTCCTGTCCAAGTGTAAGGGGAGTTGCGTCCTGCAAATGGGTTCTTCCGGTCTTGATAATATCCTTGTTTTCGTCTTGAAGCCGTCCAAAGATTTTGGCAAGCTCATCAATAGCAGGAAGCAGATGATCTTCTACTTCCATGACTGCGGCAATGTGCATTGCGGTAGGGAAAGTATCGTTGCTGCTCTGGGACTTGTTTACATGGTCGTTGGGGTGAATGATGCTTTTTCCGAGAATTTCGTTTGCACGATTTGCGATTACTTCGTTTACGTTCATATTTGACTGAGTGCCGCTTCCTGTCTGATATATGACGAGAGGGAAGTGATCCTGAAGTTTTCCCAAGATGACCTCATCTGCCGCCTGCTGAATCGCAGAGGCCCTTTCTCCGTCAAGTACGCCGAGGGCAAGGTTTGCCTGTGCAGCGGCTTTTTTCAAAATACCGAAAGCTGCGATAATCTCGCCGGGAACGCGCTGAGTGCCTATCTTAAAATTTTCGTAGCTTCGCTGGGTTTGCGCGCCCCAGTAGCGGTCAGCAGGAACTTTGACTTCGCCCATTGTATCGTGTTCAATGCGATATTCCATTATTTATATCCTCCGTTTTTCTATTCTCTAAGTTATTTTGCAGATTCTTCGCATTGCTTCTTGTAGCAATCCATAACGGCCTGTGCCACCCGTTTTACAACCAAAGGATTGAAACCGTCAGGCAAAACATATTCTGCGGACAATTCTTCTTCCGGAATGACGGAGGCGATGGCTCTTGCGGCGGCTTCTTTCATTTCCTCGGTTATGCGAGGGGCTCCGCAGTCCAATGCTCCCCGGAAGATGCCCGGAAAGGCGATGACATTGTTGACCTGATTAGGAAAGTCCGAACGGCCCGTGCCTACAACGGCTGCGCCTGCAGCTTTGGCTTCGTCCGGCATGATTTCGGGAACAGGATTTGCCATTACAAATACAATAGGGTCTTTCGCCATGCTGCGGATCATATCCTGAGTTACGGCTCCGGGTTTGGAAACGCCCACCAAAATGTCCGCATCCTTTAGAGCGTCGGCAAGGGTGCCTGCGATATTGTCTTTGTTTGTGATTTTTGCCATCTTTTCCTGTTCGGGGTTATTGTATGGCGCGCCTTCATATATCGTTCCCTCTCGGTCGCAGAGTATGATATCGCCGAATTTGAGTCGGATAAACATTTTTGCGATTGAAATTCCGGCAGAGCCGGCTCCGTTGATGACGATTTTCAGATCCCCGGATTTCTTTCCTGTGACTTTCAGGGCGTTCAAAATGCCCGCACTTGTGATGATTGCCGTACCGTGCTGGTCATCGTGGAATACCGGGATGTCGCACATTTCGATAAGCTTTTTTTCGATATCAAAGCATCGTGGTGCGCTGATATCTTCAAGGTTGATGCCGCCGAAACTCTTGGAAATGAGGTAGACGGTATTTACAATTTCGTCCGGGTCTTTGCTATTTATGCAAATCGGCACCGCGTCGATTCCCGCAAAAGCCTTGAAAAGGGCGCATTTTCCCTCCATAACCGGCATTCCCGCGGCAGGTCCGATGTCCCCAAGCCCCAAAACAGCCGTGCCGTCTGTTATGACCGCAACGGTATTTCCTTTGCCGGTGTAGGTATAGGCAAGTGCTTCATCCTTTTGTATTTCGAGGCAAGGCTCGGCAACTCCCGGCGTATAGGCAACCGACAGTTCCTCCTTGTTTGTGATCGGGCATTTGCACCGGATAGAAAGCTTACCTTTCCATTCGGCATGTTTTTTTAATGCATATTCTTTTTTTTCGTCCATTTTTGCCTCCCTTATATCTTATGTATCATAGAAACTAATTGGTTAAACTAAATATATTATACACACTTTTGAATTTTCGTGATAGACTTTTTCTCGCAGAAATGCTATATTTATAGAGAAATTTGATATGGAAAATCACAAAATCAAAATATAATTTCAAAACCATGACGGAGATTTTTACACAGGAGGTTACATATGGCAAGTTTATGGGGCGGACGGTTCGAAAAGGAAATGGACGATATAGTCAAAGAATTTAATGCGTCCATAGGATTCGACCGGCGCATGTATAAGGAAGACATTGAGGGCAGTATCGCTCACGTTACCATGCTGGGAGAGCAGGGTATTGTAAGCAAAGAAGAAGCGGGCCAAATTATCGAGGGGCTTAGTATCATCGAAAAGCGCATCGAAAATGGCGAGGTCACATTTTCCGTTGAGGACGAGGACATTCACATGGCGGTGGAGAGCCGCCTGATTGAAGAAATCGGAGAGGTTGGCAAAAAGCTCCACACGGCAAGGAGCAGAAACGACCAGTGCCAGATTGACAGCAGGCTTTATCTCAAAAAGGAAATCGAGGACATCCTGCATGGCCTGTGCTATTTGGAGTCGGTCATTCTGAAAAAAGCGGAAAAGTATGCAGACGCGCTGACGGTGGGATTTACACATATGCAGCATGCACAGCCTATCACGATCGGCTTTATCTTTATGGCATATTTTCAGATGTTTCGTAGGGATATGGAGCGTTTGATAGATGCGCGCGACCGCATGAATCTTTGCCCGCTGGGGGCTTGCGCTCTGGCAGGAACCACGCTTCCCACAAACCGCCATCGCACCGCCGAGCTTTTGGGCTTCAAGGCACCTACCGAAAACGCCATGGACAGCGTCAGCGACCGGGACTATATGATAGAATTTATGAGCGACGCTTCGATTTCGATGATGCACCTGTCAAGATGGGCGGAGGAATTTGTATGGTGGAATTCGCAGGAATTTTCATATATCGCAATCGATGACAGCTATTGCACGGGAAGCAGCATCATGCCGCAGAAGAAAAATCCGGATATGGCTGAACTCTTGAGAGGAAAGGTCGGCAGAGTATACGGGGATTTGATGCAGCTTTTGACGGTGATGAAAGGGACGCCGCTGGCATATAACAAGGATTTTCAGGAGGATAAGGAAAGCCTGTTTGACGCCGTGGATACCTGGAAATCGAGCATTACCATCTTTGCAAATATGCTGGACAAGACTGAGTTTCGCATGGATATGATTGAAAAGCAGTTTAGCAAGGGCTTTCTCAATGCGACGGATATTGCGGAGCATTTTGCAAAGCAGGGGATTCCGTTCCGTGAGGCGCACAGCATCGTGGGGCGCATGGTAAAGGCGTGCGAAACCAAGGGCTGCGACTTCGAAGACCTGACCGAAGATGAACTGAGAAAAATCGACCCGCGCATCGGAAAGGAAGCACTGGGAGACATCAGCATCAAGGCTTGCGTGGACGCAAGAGTTTCCTTTGGCGGTACGGCGCCGACAGAAGTCAGAAGACAGATAAGAACCGGAGAAGAATGGCTGAAAAACCTTGAGATTTGATAGCAAGTCGCATATAACAAGTCGCATATAAGCATATAAAAAGAGTGGGGCGTCCTGCCCTTGCGGAAAATGAAGAAACAAACGCAAGGACAGGAAAGCCCCTTTTGGTATATCTATTTCATGCTGCCGGTCTTTTCAAAGCGGCTGTGCCATGAGAGTGCTTCGTCCAGGATGTGCGGTGTCTGGCAAGGAGCCTCGGTGCAGGCTCTGCTAAAGTAGTCCATGAGGGCGTTGCGATAGTCCGGATGTGCGCAGTTTTCGATGATTGCAACGGCTCTTTCCTTTGGAGTCAGCCCGCGGAGGTCTGCATAGCCCTGCTCGGTTACGATGACCATGACTTCGTGTTCCGTATGGTCTACATGAGGACACATAGGCACGATAGAAGAAATCGCACCGTCCTTTGCAATTGAAGAGGTCGTAAAGATGACGAGCGAAGCGGAGCGCGAGAAGTCGCCGGAGCCGCCGATGCCGTTCATCATCTTCTTGCCCTGAACGTGGGTGGAGTTCACATTGCCATAAATATCAACTTCCAGCGCCGTATTCATGGAAATCAGCCCCAGCCTGTGAGAAACTTCGATAGCATTTGAAATTTCCTGAGGGCGGAAAATGATATGCTCCTTATAAAATTCTATGTCATCGAAAAACTCTTCCTGAGCCTCAGGAGACGGAGCTATGGCCGTGCAAGAAGCCACGGAAGCCTTTCCGCATTTGATAAGATCCAGCATGGAATCCTGAATTACCTCGGTATAGCATGTGAGATTCTCAAACTCCGAGTCCCTTAGCCCGTAAAGCACCGCATTTGCAACGGAACCGACGCCGGACTGGATCGGCAAAAGGGAATTTGAAAGGCGTCCGCATGCCACCTCATTTTCAAGGAATTTGATTATATTTTCTCCGATTTTCTTTGAATCATCAGAAATTGCCGCAAGAGGGCGGGTAAGGTCGCTCCTGTCGGAAATGACTATGGCTTTGATTTTGTCCCAGCCGCATTTTATATAAGGCCTGCCGATGCGGTCCCCCGGATGTGTAAGAGGAATAGGCTGCCTGCAAGGGGGCTTTTCGCACATATATATATCCGCCATTCCCTCGAGGTCCAAAGGCTTTGCCATCGCAATTTCAACGATCACGGCATCAGCCATATCTACATAGGTCGGGGTGTTTCCTACTGAAGTCGTAGGGATGATATTGCCATCCTCGGTGATTGCCACCGCCTCAACAATGGCTATATCAGGCTTTCTGACATGTCCCATGGCAACGAACTCAGGCGAGCGCCCAAGGTGCATATCTATGTAGCCGATTTCTCCGGCATTGATTGATTTTCGCAGAACGGAATTTGTCTGGTAAGGAATTCGCCTTGCGATAACTCCGGCTTCTGCAAGCTCTCTGTCAACCTCAGGGCCTACAGAGGCTCCGGAATACAGGTCGATTTTGACTTTTCTGCCTGCCTTTGCTTGCTCCGCAAGGGCATGGGGCACCATCTTCGGGTAGCCAGCGTTGGTAAATCCGCTGATTCCCACAGCCATTCCGTCTGTAATCATCTTTGCGGCGTCCTCCGGCGCGCATATAAGTGAAAATGCGCATTCATTTCTCAGCCTTTTTTTCATATTTTCGTCGTTCATAAGAATAATCCTCGTAAATCCATATTTTGCGAAATCTTCGCTCCTAAAAGTATATAACATTTTGGACGAAAGCGGCAAGAGGTTGATTGCATTATTTTTGCACATGATGTAAAATAAAAGAAAATAAAATTGAAATGAGGAAAATGCCATGAGAAAAACGAAAATTATATGCACCTTGGGACCGGCTTCGTGCAACGAGGAAATGATCGAAAAAATGCTGAAAGCGGGGATGGATGTTGCCAGAGTAAACTTTTCGCATGGCGACAGGCAGGGACACGGAAAGACCATCGACCTCTTCCGACGGGTGCGCGACGGACTCGGAATACCGGCGGCCGTAATGCTGGATACGAAGGGCCCGGAGATCAGAACAAAGGATTTTGAAGGCGGAAAGGTGGCCCTTAAGGCAGGAGATAAATTCACCCTGACGACTGAGGATGTTTTGGGTAATCAGAGACGAGCCTCCATTACATATAAGGATTTGCCGAAGGAGCTTAGGAGTGGAGACGAGGTTCTCATCGATGACGGAAAGCTCAGGCTCAAAGTTTTGGAATCCAACGAAGCCGATGTGGTATGCGAGGTTATAATCGGCGGAGAGGTGAGCAACCACAAGGGAATAAACGTGCCAAATGTTGCACTTTCCATGGAATACCTAAGCCCTGTAGACAAGGAGGATCTCCTCTTCGGAATCGAAAAGGATGTTGACTATGTTGCCGCTTCCTTTGTTAGGAGAGCAGAGGATGTCAATGCGCTCCGGGAATTCCTCGTGCAAAACGGCGGTGAGACGATCAAGATAATATCGAAGATCGAAAATATAGAAGGAATAGATAATTTCGAGGAGATACTCGAGGCCTCCGATGGGATTATGGTAGCAAGAGGTGATATGGGCGTGGAGGTGAACTTTGCAAGGCTTCCGGGCATCCAAAAGCGTTTCATCAAGCGCTGCCAGCAAAGCGGCAAGACGGTAATAACCGCAACGCAGATGCTGGAGTCAATGATAAAGAACCCACTGCCTACGCGGGCAGAGATCACAGATGTTGCAAATGCTGTATTCGACGGAACCTCGGCTGTGATGCTCTCGGGAGAGACTGCCATGGGAGAATATCCGGCGGAGGCGGTCAGCGCTATGGCCAGGATTGCCGAGCAGGCAGAGCAAGATGACCCGAGATTTTTGCCGGGCGGAAACATGTGGTACGAGATGGATTCTTCGGATACGACAAATGCGGTGGGACATGCGGCATGCACCCTGGCGCGCGACATAAATGCAAAGGCGATAATGAGCATCACAAAGTCGGGATATACGGCACTCCGAATGAGCAAATTCCGCCCCGCTACGATGCTCCTTGCGGCAACTCCGCACGAAAAAACCTATCATCAGATGGCGATGCTGTGGGGCGTTCGCCCGCTCATGGTAGAAAATTTGCAAAATGTAGATGTGCTGGTATATAGGTGCCTCGAAGAAGGGCGAAAGAAGGGACTGCTTGCCACAGGCGATAAGGTCGTAATCAGTGCGGGCGTTCCCCTTGACATTACAGGGAAAACCAATATGATCCGTGTTGAGCTTGCATAAGTACGAAGCTAAACGAAAAACCCGCCAAATGGCGGGTTTAATAATTGCAATTATAATACATTTAGATTGCAGCTTCGACCTCGTCTCCTGCTTCGGGTGCTTTTTCGTATTCTTCGAAAATCGCATCCTTTATCTTGTTGCGGGTCTCTGACGAAAGCGGATGAGCCACATCTCTGAACTCTCCGTTTCCTATCTTCCTGCTCGGCATAGCGATGAATAAACCGTTCTGACCGTCAATAACCTTAATGTCGTGAACTACAAATTCATCATCAAATGTAACAGAAGCAATAGCCTTTAATTTCCCTTCCTCGCCAACTTTTCTGAGTCTGACGTCTGTAATGTTCATGTTGTACCACCTTTCCAGCATATCTTCAACGCTTATGCTCAAGGTATATTATATAACATTGTTAAAAGATTTACAAGAAGAAAAATAAAATTGTGTGATTTTGTTGAAAAATTTGCGAAATCTATGCGAAATTACCTGCAAAATAAGCGAGATTAAAATATATTCTCGTTCGGCGTGAGCGGAATTACCTTTGCATCGCCGGGGATGTCATCTATATAAATGAGACAGGTATAGTCGCTGACTTTTTTGTGCTCAGGCTTTGCAGCGGCAATCGCAACGCCTACGCCAACCACGGAGGCATTGAATTCTGCGATCATTTCGGAAATGCCAACCACGCTGCCGCCGCCGCGCATGAAATCGTCGATTATGAGAACCTTGCTGCCCTGGGCAATTGCTCGCTTGGACATTGACATGCGCTGGATCCTGTCATAGGAACCGCTGAAGTAGTTTATGCTCACGGTTGAGCCTTCCGATATCTTCGCTTCGCGTCGAACCACCACGAGAGGAATATTCATGGCCTCGGCAACCCGAGAAGCAAGGGGGATGCCCTTGGTTTCTACTGTAGCCACATAGTCCGCCTCGCAGCTTCTGAATTTGCGCGCAAAGACCAGCGCAATCCTGTGTATGAGCTGCGAATCATAGAAAAGGTCTGAGGTGTAGAGAAAGTTGCCGCCCAGAATCCTGGCAGGATCAGACAGCCTTTCGCAAAATTCCTTTTGAAGAGCCTTGACCGCATCATCGGATATGTCCGGCACGAACCTTACGCCGCCCTTTGCACCTGCGGTAGTTTCCAGATAGCCGCTGCCCGTGAAGGCAAGAGCCTCGTTTGCGGCCTTGATATCCTCGCTTATGCTGGATTTTGCGGCTCCAAAGAGGTCACAAAAGTATTGCAGCGTTTGGGTTTTGCTTGGCGCATCGCTTAAAATCTTGATTATTGCACCGACTCTTTCCGTACGATTCATGTAAATTTCCCCCGATTGTTCATCTTATCTTAGATACATCATAGGACGATAAAATATATTTGTCAAGGAGAAAATATTCAAAAAAATGTACAAAAACACAAAATAACTTTGTCCAAATAGTTGACAAGGCACAAAAATAATAGTATAATTCACACATTGTGAGTAACAAATTGGAGGCAGAGCGATGAGCTTATACGAAGAAGCACAAAATATATTTGAAGAAATTGTAGAAATAAGACGAACAATCCATAGACACCCCGAGATCGGACGCAAAGAATTTCGCACATCTGAGCTGATTAGAAAGAAACTTGCAGAAATCGGAGTAGACGAGATAATTTCGCCGGTACCTACCGCGGTCATCGGACTGATTCACGGGGGCAAAGGCGAGGGCAAATGCGTAGCTCTCAGAGCGGATATCGATGCACTTCCTGTGACAGAAGAAACAGGACTTCCGTATAGCAGCGCAGAACCTGGCATGATGCACGCCTGCGGACACGATATGCACGCGTCCATGCTGCTTGGAACGGCGAAGATCCTTTGCAACCACAGAGAAGACTTTGCGGGAACGGTTAAACTGATTTTCCAGCACAGCGAGGACACGCTTCCGGGAGGAGCCAAGGAGCTTGTGGAAGTCGGCGCCTTGGAAAATCCCCATGTAGATGCCATATTCGGCATGCACGTTTTCCCGGACGAAAAAATCGGAAAAATCGGTATGCTTGCAGGTCCTCTTACTACATCGGTAGATCTTTACGATATAACGGTTAAGGGAAAGGGCGGACACGGTTCCACGCCGCATCTAACAAAAGACCCGATTCTGGCAGCTTGCCAGGCGGTGGTGCTGCTTCAGCAGATTCCGGGACACTATGTTGACCCGCTTGAAACCGTAATTTTCCCGATTTGCAGCATTCACAGCGGAGACGCACCGAATGTAATTCCGGGAGAAGCCAAATTCAGCGGAATCGCAAGGTCATACCTTGACCATATTCGTGAAGATGTGACGAAGCAGGTATTCGACATTGCGGCGGGAATGGAAAAGGTTTCGGGCTGCAAGTTTGACATAAACCATTATGAGGGATATCCGGCTTGCTATAACGACGAGGCTCTGACGGAGCTGGCAGAGGCCGCTGTAGGCGAGGCACTTGGCCAGGACAGCATCATTTACTTTGAAAAGCCGCTGTCATTCAGCGAGGACTTCAGCTATTTCACCAAGATGACAGGAACTCCGGGCTTCTATATGATGCTCTTCGCAGGGCACGAAGGCCAGCTGGTTCCGCTTCATAATCCAAAATGCGCGGTCAAAGAAGAAGCGATGCCATATGGCATGGCGGCGATGAGCTCGGTAGCTCTCAAATACCTGGGTAGCGGAGAAGAATAGGCTCTGCCGGCTAGATTTATTAACATTTGTTTATCGGGCGGTCGACTTTCGCAATCATCAAAAAATATTAAAAACCTAAGGAGACTGCTTGATGCCACACCTGCAAGAAAATAGCGCGCTTGCAAATGGAGGCAATATATTTAGAAACAAAAGAGAAAGAGAGGAAAAACGCTATGTATAATTTTGTACTCGCATTTGTAATCTGCGGCATCGTTTACGTAATCGGTGAAGTTGTTGCAACAGTTACAAAAGCATGGATCCCATCCGTTTTCGTAACAGCCTGTGTTATGCTTGTCGGATACTGGACAATCATTCCAAAGACAGTAGTAAGCGACTCAATGCTTATTCCGTTCGGAAGCACAATCGGTATTTATCTTTTGATCACTCACATGGGTACTGTTATCAGCCTCAAGCAGCTGAAAGAACAGTGGAGAACCATTGTTGTCTGCCTGGCAGGACTTGCCGGAATGATGATTCTGGGCTACTTCGTAGGCGGTCTGTTCATGGATAGAGAGCTTATCATTGCCGGTCTTCCGCCTCTAACAGGTGGTATCATCGCAGCAACGATGATGCAGACGGCAGCACAAGAAGCAGGACTTGAGCTTGCGGCAGTATTCGCAATCGCGATGTATTGCGTACAGGGCTTCGTAGGTTATCCGCTTACGGCAGTTTGCCTTCAGTCCTACGGCAAGAAGCTTGTAAAGGGCCTGCGTGAGGGCTCCATCGTAATTACCGAGCAGGACAGAATCGAGATGGCAAATGCCGGAATGACAGCAATTCCGACAGATGAGAAAAAGAAATTGCTTCCTAAGATTCCGGATAGCTATAACACTCCGGGGCTTATGCTCCTTAAACTCGGCGTTGTAGCATGGATCGCAACTCAGCTGGGAACGGTTAACTTCCCAGGAATCGGGACTATCAGCGGCGCAATCTGGGCTTTGGTACTGGGCGTTGCTTTCACCACAATCGGCTTCCTCGACACAAGCCTTTTGAACAGAGCAAACTCCTTCCAGATCATCATGTTCGCACTTATGATGTATGTATTCGACGGTCTAAAGGACTGCACACCGGCAATGCTTAAGGAAATCATCGGACCTATGATCCTTCTCATTCTCATAGGCGTTGCAGGTATGGGCATCTTCGCATTCATCATTGCAAAGATTCTCAAGATGCCATTCGAGCTTGCATTTGCAAACGGACTTACCGCATTATACGGATTCCCGTGTGACGCGATCATCACAGAATCCACTTGCAAGGGCGTAAGCGAAACCGAAGAAGAAAGACAATACTTGCTGAGCAAAATGTTCCCGTCCATGGTAGTTGGCGGATTCATCACAGTAACGATCACTTCTGTATTTATCGCAGGTATATTCGCAACCTTGCTGTAATAGCTGATTCGGCACCCGTCATACATACAGGCGGGTGCTTTTTATTCATAGGAGGTATACAAAATGAAAAATGTTTGGGAAATGGCGCAGGCCAGCGAAGATTATGTAATCGGAAGAAGAAGATATTATCATGCTCATCCGGAGCCATCGATGCACGAGGTTGAAACCACCAAGGCGATTGCGGCGGATCTTGATGCGATGGGCATCGAATACAAGACATTTCCGGATCATACGGGGCTCCTTGGCGTAATCCACGGCGGAAAGCCGGGAAAGGGCATCATGCTCAGAGCCGACATCGACGGGCTTTCGGGAGTACACGAGGCAACGGAACTTCCTTTTGCCAGCCAGAATCCGGAATGCATGCATGCCTGCGGACACGATACGCATATCAGCGTTTTGCTGGGGGCGGCAAAGATTTTGAATGAGATGAAAGACGAGCTTTGCGGTACGATAAACCTTTGCTTCGAACCTGCAGAGGAAACCTTGCAGGGAGCAGCACTTATGATAAAGGACGGATGCCTCGACGGCATGGACGCTTGCTTCGGTATGCACACCTGGTCTGCGGGTCATAGCGGCAAGGCAACTTTCTCAAAGGGAAATATCATGGCGGCAGGCGGAATGTTCACGATCACCGTTGACGGCTACGCATCCCACGGCGCTTGCCCTCAGGACGGTCACGACGCAATTATCGCGGCTTGCAGCATCGCAATGAATTTGCAGACCTATGTTTCCCGCAGAAACAATCCGCTGAACCCGTTGGTACTGACAATAGGCACTATCCATGGCGGCGCTCGCTGGAACTGCGTGGCAAATCAGGTTATAATGGAAGGAACCCTCAGAACCTTCGATTCGCAGGTTCGTAAGAACCTCCACAAGGATCTCAGCCAGATCGTTGAAAATACAGGAAAGGCGCTTGGCGTAACCGCAAAGCTTGACTATGAAGAAATGTGGCCGCCTACAATCAACTACGACGACAATATGCTTTCGATTTGCAGAAATGCCGCCGTAAAACTTTTCGGCGAGGACGGACTGGAAGAACAGCCACCTACAATGGGCGGAGAATCCTTCTCACTCTATCTTGAGAAAATTCCGGGAGTTTACGGATTCATGGGAAGCTATGACGACGTGCATTGCTATGGCAACCACAACGAAAAATACGACATCGACGAAAGCATCCTCAAGCGCAGCGTGGCGCTGTTCGTACAGGTTACGGTGGATTTCTTAAACGGCAGCAAAGAGGGAGGATGCAAATAAAATGAATATTGCAAAAGCGGCGCAAAAATATGCTGATTTTACCATAGAAATGAGAAGATATTTCCACAAATATCCTGAACTCAGCTTGCACGAAGAGAACACGGCAAAGAAAATTCGCGAGGAACTGACGAAGATGGACATTCCTTTCGTTACCATGGCCGGCAACGGGACCGTGGCAACCATCGGCGGCAAGAAGCCGGGCAAATGCGTTTTGCTCCGGGCGGACATGGACGCACTGCCCGTGCAAGAGGAAAACGATTTCGACTATGCTTCCACAAACCCCGGCGTGATGCATGCCTGCGGACATGACAGCCACAGCGCGATGCTCCTTGGCTGCGCAAAGATCCTAAAGGACATGGAAGAGGAGATAAATGGCACGGTCAAGCTGTGCTTTCAGCTTTCCGAAGAAAACGGCCAGGGGGCAAAGCTTATGATTAGGGACGGCGCTCTTGAAGGCGTAGATGCCTGCTTTGCACTGCACGTATGGGCAGATGTTGACAGCGGCTATGTTGCCGTGGCTCCGGGGCCTGTAATGGCAGGAGCCAATATGTTCGAAATCGAGATCAAAGGAAAGGGCAGCCACGGCTCCGCACCGCAGCAGGGCATGGACGCTCTTGCAACCGGCTGCGCGGTGGTAGAGGAACTCCAAAAGATTATAAGCCGGGAAATTGACCCGCAGGATCCTGCGGTTATCTCAGTTGGCGCATTTAACAGCGGCACAGGCTGGAACATAATCGCAGATACCGCAAAGATGGTGGGGACAACTCGTTGCTACTCCAAGGAGGTGAGCGAATATCTGCCAGAGGCCATGGAGCGCATAATAAAGAATGTCTGCGCGGCTCATCGCTGCGAGGGCAAGCTCACATACACGCCGATAGTAGAGCCGACCATCAATGACGAGAAATTATCAGCACTTGCTCAGGGCGCGGTGGCAAAGACCTTCGGCGAGGGCAAGGTACAGCACCTAAAGCCGGTAACCGGCGGCGAAGACTTCTCCGAGATGATGCGAAATATCCCGGGGGCAATCTGCATGGTGGGAGTGCGCAATCCTAAGATCGATGCCGTTTATGCAAACCATCATGGCAAATTCAAGGTTGACGAGGCAGAAATGGTAAAGGGCGCAGGCCTATATGCCCAGCTTGCTGTCGACTACCTCGACCAAAATATGCTGTAAAAATCCAAATATAAATTTCTAAGGTTCGCCATATGTCTGACGAACCTTTTTCTTTTAAGCTTCTGTAGTATGGCGAAAACAAAACAGTTATCCCCGAGCTTCGCGAGGAAGCGCCTTGGCTGCTCGCGCAAACTCGCATTTCAATTAAATAAACGCCGGCAGACATAAATTGCTCCGCGCTTAGTCCTCGGGGTTAGCACCCCTGCGGAATCGCGCTTGCGCAATTTTGTTGCCGGCTTTTTATGGATTTTGCGGCACTGCACACGAGGTATACAAACCATTTGTCAGGATTTGCTTGCTTTTGTGTTGATTATGTGATAAAATAACGATACGAAGTTTTATCAATTCATTTAACTAAAGAGAGGTATCATTATGACAAACGAAAACAAGACGCCACGGCAGCCTAGCTTCATCGTGGCACTGATTCCGATCGTAACAATGATCGCCCTGATGCTTTATTGCTTCCTGGGCGGCTCGGAATCCGAATACCATGACGCGCATATGCCGCTGGTATTGTCTATTATCGTCGCATGTATCGTAGGTATTTCCTGCGGTCACAGCTTCAAAGAAATGCTGGCGGGCATGATCGACCGTCTGAGCGCTTCCATGGAAGCTGTTCTCATCCTTTGCACGGTAGGTTTCCTGGTATCCAGCTTCATGGCTTCCGGAGCAATTCCGTCGCTCATCGTTTACGGACTTGACCTGCTCACGCCGAAGCTGTTCCTGCCGGTAGGCTGCATACTCTGCGCTATCGTAGGTCTTGCCTGCGGTTCCTCCTGGACTACCACCGCTACAATCGGTCTTGCGTTCCTTGGAATCGGCGCAGGTCTTGGAATCAACCCGGCTATCACGGCAGGCATGATCATTTCCGGTGCTTATGTAGGCGACAAATTCTCACCGCTGTCCGACACCACTAACCTGGCTGCTGCAGTAGCAGAAACAGGTTTGTTCGACCACGTAACCGCAATGGTTTCCACCACGGGCCCGACGATGATCATCGCGCTTGTACTTTATACCGTGCTCGGACTCAACATCGACGCCAGCGCTTATGATCCTGCTGTTGCGGCAAGCATCCAGGAAGCTTTCGGAGAAGCCTTCAACATCAGCCCGCTTCTCCTGGTTCCGATTATCGTCGTAATCATCATGTGTATCCTTCGCGTACCGGGACTTGTTGGTATCGCAGTTTCAGTAGCAGTTGCAACGCTTTTCATGATTATCTTCCAGCCGGTTGATATCTACGGAAGCCGCGCTCTTGGCGATATCTTCAATATGCTCCACTACGGTATCGAAGTTGAAACAGGAAACGAAGTTGCAGACTCCATCCTCGGCAAGGCCGGTGGTATGGACGGCACAATGTGGACCATCAACCTGATTATCGTGGCACTGGCTTACGGCGGCGCTCTTGAACGCTGCGGATGTATCGAGCGTTTGTTCGGCAGCCTCAAGCACAAGATCAATTCCGTAGGAAGCCTTATTCTGGCAACCCTGGTTACATCGATCTTCTGCGACGCTACGATGTGCGACCAGTTCCTCGGAATCGGCGTTCCTGCTCCGATCTATGCAGACAAGTTCGACGAACTGGGACTTGGCAGAAACATGCTTTCCCGTACTCTGGAAGACGCAGGTACCCTTTGGGCGGTTATGTTCCCGTGGACAGGTTGCGGCGCTTATCAGACAGGCGTACTTGGCATGAGCCCGTTTGTATTCTTCCCTTATGCATTTGTAAATCTCATCAACCCGATTTACGCTTACATAACGGCTGCAACCGGACGCAATATATTCTGGGCTGACGGTTCCTACACGAACCTCCTTGGGAAGACCCGCGCCGGCAAGGTTGCGGGAGCTCCTGAAGAAGCTCATCAGAAAGCTCTTGAATGCCTCGAAGCACGTCGTGCTGCAGGCAAGGCTCCGAAGATCAATGCTTAACTCACTTAGGAGCTTAACATAGCTTAATTTTCGGTAAATTTCGGGCGCGCCGGGAAACTGACGCGCCCTTTTACGAAAGGACGCATAGACATGAGAAAAATGCTGCCCTGGGACTTGCTGCCGCCGCCGATTTATACGGCTCGCGCCTATAAGCCCAGAAAAAAATGGGTAAAAATCGGAGGCTGGGTGCTTGTGGCTGTTTTGCTGATCTTTGGAGCGACCTCCATGGACAGAAATCTGCCACTTGCGGTGATTTCCATGATTTTTGCGATACTTTATTCGATCACCATGGTGACCGAAAAGGACGCAGCTCTCACCTCGAGAGGACTGGAGATTTTCTATAATATGCAGATTACGACCCAGTACGATTTTTTCCCTTGGGAGGACATAAATGCCATTGTAATCGAAGATCGAGGCCACGACGAATATGTGCGGCTTCATATCGGCTATAGCAGCCTCGAAAAAGCCCTGTTTTTCAAGAAAAGCCAGGTAAGCGAAATCTGCCAATATGCCAAAGAAAAGAATCCGCAAATTCGTGTAATCAAACATCAGCCGGGCGCAGGAAAGGCAAGCGCAAAGGGCGTTTCCTCCGCAAAATCCGGTGCAAATACGAATACAAAATCCAGCAAAAAAAGAAAAAAATAGAGCCAAGACCGGGCAAAAGCCTGAGCCTTGGCTTTTTTCTTTTTCTCCATCAAAATTTTTTTCAATTTATATATAACAAAAGCCGAAATTGTGTTATACTAATAAACGTATAAAATCGACGCAAAAATTGGAGGCTTTTTATGCTTGATTTAAATAAATATAAGAACATTCACTGCATAGGCATCGGAGGGATAGGACTCTCCGCCATTGCAGAAATTTTGATGTCCAGAGGATATAACGTATCCGGTTCCGACATGAAAGAATCGGATATGACGGATAAGCTGGCAAGGCAGGGGGCGAGAATTTTTATTGGCCACAGGGCAGAAAATGTCGAAAACGCTGAACTTTTGGTCTATTCGGCAGCTGTGGGAAAGGATAATCCTGAGCTTGCAGCGGCGCAGGAGCGAAATATTCCCATCATGACCAGAGCTCAGATGCTGGGACTTTTGATGGAGGGATACGAAAGCAGCATCGCAATATCAGGAACCCACGGAAAGACCACCACCACCTCCATGGTTTCGCTGATTCTCGACAGGGCGAAGCTGTCGCCTACGATACTTGTGGGAGGCAACCTTTCGGAAATAGGCGGCAATGTCAAGGTTGGGGACAGCCGGTATTTTGTCACCGAGGCATGTGAGTACATGGACAGCTTTCTCAGCCTGAAGCCGAAGATGGAAATAATCCTCAATATAGATTCGGATCATCTGGACTATTTCAAGGACATAGAGCATATAGTAAGCTCTTTCGACCGTTTCGCGCACCTTGTGCCGCAAGACGGGACGATCATCGCATACGATGCAAATCCTTTCGTGAACAGAATCGTCAAGGATATGGACAATGCGGTGACATTCGGGCTTAACGAAAATTGCGATTATTTTGCAAAGGACATTCGCTTCGACGGAAACGGGATGCCGTCCTTTGAGGTTTGGCATGGGGGAAAATCCCTTGCAAGAATCCAGCTACAGATTCCGGGAGAACATAACATTTTGAACGCGCTGGCGGCATTTGCCTGCGGTCATACCCTTGGAGTGGACGAAGCAATTATAAAAGAAACTCTGGAAGCCTATCACGGCACCCAGAGAAGATTCGACATCGTGGGAACTACCGCAAAAGGCGTAAAGATAGTTGACGACTACGCTCACCATCCGACGGAAATCAAGGCGACCCTGGCGGCTTCTCAGAATGTGCCGCACAATAAGCTCTGGTGCATTTTTCAGCCTCATACCTACACGAGGACACTGGCGCTTTTCGACGATTTTGCCGAAGCATTTAACAAAGCGGATAAGCTGATACTTGCCGAGATCTACGCGGCGAGAGAAAAAAACATATATAAGATTTCATCGGAGCAGCTTGCGGAAAAAATCAAGGAGACTCATCCTACAAAGGAAGTTATTTTTATGAAAGATTTTGAGGAAATCGCAAAGTATGTCGGCGAAAATGCCCAGGCCGGCGACATGGTCATTACCATGGGCGCGGGGGATATTTATAAAGTCGGCGAAATGCTTTTGGAAAAGTAGGGGTGGGCCATGGACGAAAAGAAAAGAAACGCTCTGCTTGAAGAATGCAAGAGGTCTTTGGAAGCGCGCATGAATATTGTACTGAGACATATGCAGGCCGGAGTGAAATTTGTAGATGCAAATTCTGCATATATCGACGAAAGCGTGAAAATAGGCGAGGGCTCGGTGATAGGCCCATTGGTTAGGCTAGAGGGCGACACTGAAATCGGAAAAAATTGCATAATCAGACAGAATACCAGAATCACAGATTCAAAGATTGCAGACGGAGTTGAAATCGAAAATTCCGTCATAGTCGAAAGCTCGATAGGTGAAGGAACGAAGGTCGGTCCTTTCGCATATATCAGGCCCGGAAGCAGGGTCGGCGCAAACTGCAAGGTGGGAGACTTTGTGGAAATCAAAAATTCATCCTTTGGAGACGGCTCAAAAGCAGCGCACCTCACATATATAGGGGATTCGGATGTGGGGCGCAACGTAAACCTTGGCTGCGGAGTTGTTTTTGTAAATTACGACGGCAGCGCAAAATACCGCTCAAAGGTTTCGGACGGAGCATTTATAGGCTGCAACAGCAACCTTGTTTCACCGGTAAATGTGGGTGAGGGAGCCTACATAGCCGCCGGAAGCACCGTTACGGAGGATGTGGAGGGTGACGCTCTTTACATAGCAAGAGCCCGCGGCACAAAGAAGCAGGGATGGGTTTCTGCAAAAGGGATTTTGAAGAGAAAAAAATAGCAAAAGTACACAGAACACACAAAAGAAAGACGAGGTAAAAAACAGTGAGAAGCGGAGTATTTTCTGACTACAAAATTTTTACGGGCAATTCCCATCCGGAATTAGCCAAGGAAATCGCAGACATTATGGGTAAGCCACTTGGAAAGGCAACGGTTACAAAGTTCAGCGACGGTGAAATTTCGGTGAACATCTGGGAATCCGTCAGAGGTGTCGACGTATATATAATTCAATCGACCTGCAATCCGGTAAATGACAACCTTATGGAGCTTCTTATCATGATCGATGCCATGAAGAGAGCTTCCGCAGGAAGAATCAACGCAATTATCCCATATTATGGCTACGCACGTCAGGACAGAAAGGCAAAGGCAAGGGATCCGATTACGGCAAAGCTTGTTGCTGACCTCATTATGGCGGCAGGAGCCGACAGAGTCCTCACCATGGACTTACACGCAAACCAGATTCAAGGATACTTCGACATCCCCGTTGACCACCTGCTGGGAATGCCTATCATCGCAAAGTATTTCCAGGAAAAGGACATGGAGGATGTAGTTATCGTTTCTCCTGACCACGGCAGCGTTACCAGAGCAAGAAATCTTGCACAGTATCTCAACTGCCCTATCGCCATTATCGACAAGAGAAGACCTGAGCCGAACAAGAGCGAGATCATGAACATCATCGGTAATATCTGCGGCAAGAACTGCATCATCATCGACGACATGATCGACACCGCAGGAACAATTTGCAACGCTGCGAATGCCATAAAAGACCTGGGCGCAAAAGCCGTTTTTGCGGCTGCAACCCACCCGGTACTTTCAGGCCCTGCCGTAGAAAGACTTGCGGCCTCTGCGATCGAAGAACTTGTGCTTCTCAATACCGTTCCGCTTCCTGAGGAAAAGAAACTGGAAAAGATGACTTTCCTTTCCGTTGCGCCTCTCTTTGCGGAAGCCCTGACAAGAGTATTTACCAACGGTTCAATCAGTGTGCTGTTTGACTAAAAATATAGACGAAAGGAACGCATCCCGTGTATATAATCGTAGGCCTCGGAAATCCCGGCAGAAAATACGAAAATACCAGACATAATATGGGATTTATAGCCCTAGACCTGCTTGCGGAGAAGTACGGCATAAAAATCGACAAGATAAAATTCAAAGCCTTGGTCGGCGAGGGGAGAATCGCCGGCCAAAAGGTTTTGCTCGTAAAACCGCAAACTTTCATGAACCTCAGCGGTCAAAGCGTAGTAGAGGTCATGAATTTTTACAAGGAGGAAATCGAAAATCTCATAGTAATCTACGACGACATAGACATTCCCACCGGAAGCATCAGGCTCCGCAAGAAAGGCAGCGCCGGCACCCATAACGGAATGAGAAATATCATTTACCTTTTGGGTGAGGACGGTTTTCCGCGGATTCGCGTGGGAATCGGC
>CAVCFO010000020.1:0-4056 GCA_963601575.1 bacterium | reverse complement strand
GCGTGTCAAAGGGCGAAAAGGAGCTTTTGGAGGACGCACTCACAAGGGCTGCGGACGCGGCGGCTTGCATCGTGGAAAAAGGAATAGACAAAGCCATGAACGAGTATAATGTAAGGCAAAAGAAGGAAGAAAAAAATGATTAACATTTCAGGAATATCCGAAAGCCGAACAGCTCCGATCATAGCCGAACTTGCAAAAGAAAAGAATCAAAGCATTATTATCGTACCTACAGATGTGCGGGCGAGGAGGCTTGCTTTGGATCTTTCTTTTTTTGTCAGGGATAAGGAAATCATAACCCTTTCCGGGGAGGAGCAGTTCCTGCTGAGATTTGCGGCAAAAGACCATGAGACGCTCATACAGAGACTAAAAGCCCTGAAAGCGCTGCGAACGGGAGAGCCGGTCATCGTAATCGCGCCGGTTTTTGCCGCGGTAAAAAAGCTTACTCCCCACAGCTATTTCGAGGAAACCTCTCTGAAAATAAGCTTGGGCGAGGAAATCGAAATAAGCAAGATAAATAAGAGCCTTGCGCTTATGGGCTACGAAAGATGCGATATCGTCGAAACGCGGGGACAGTACAGCATCCGGGGCGGCATTATAGACGTGTTTACGCCGGACGGAGACTATCCTTACAGAATCGAATTTTTCGGAAACGAGGTGGATTCTGTCAGGACTTTTGACCCGGAAAGCCAGCGCTCGGTGGAAAATCTAAAATATGTTGAAATTTATCCGGCGGAGCAGATCGTAAAGGACGAGGAAATTTTCAAACGCGCCTCGAAGAAGCTCAGGGCGGACTACGAACGGGCGGCAAAGGAAATCAGCGCAAGGGATGAGGAAATCGCCCAAAACATCCTAAAAACCGCAGGCGAAATCTGCGAATATATCGAGCAGGTTTCAAATCTTCAGCTTCTGGGAAATTACATCGGATATTTTTATGACGAAACGGAATATATCTGGGACTATATGGCGGACGGTATGCTGATGGCAGACGATCCGGACAGAATAGAGGAAGTTCTGACTCATCGGAGTCTTGAACTGAAGGAAGACTTCAAGGTCATGCTTTCGCGGGGTCAGGCAATCCCAAAGGATGCCTCCGTAATTTCTGACGAAAACGATTTTCGAAAAGCATACAAATATCCCAATGTTGCGGTATTTACGCCTTTTCCGAAACGGATCGCGGGGATAGACAATTTTGACAAAGTATATAACCTGAACACAAGGCAGGTGCTTTCTTTTGGCGGCAAGATGAACGTGCTTGAGACGGAATTAAAGGCTTATGCGAAAAAGGGCTACCGCATTACCATAGTCTCATCCTCCGAGGAAAGGATAGAAAACCTGCGGGAATTTGTGGAGAGAATCGGCCTTGAGGGAAAGGTAGGCTTCGAAAAGGGAAGTCTTACCTCGGGAATCGACTTTCCCAGCGAGAAATTTTGCTATATATGCGAGGCGGACATATTCGCAGGCCACAAGCCGAAAAAACGCAAAAAATTCAAGGACAGGGGCAGCAAAATCCAGTCTTTCTCGGATATGCGTGAGGGGGACTACGTCGTTCACGAAAACCACGGTATCGGTAGGTTCGTTGGAATCGAGCAGCTTTCCGTTCAGGGAGAGAAAAAGGACTATATCAAGATAAAATATGCGGGCTGTGATATGCTCTATGTTCCGGTGGAGCAGATGGACATCGTCCAGAAATACATCGGTTTGGACGGTGCTCCCCCGAAGATAAACAAGCTCAGCGGCGGCGAGTGGAAGGCAACCAAGGCAAAGGCGAAGGCGGAAATTGCCGTGATGGCAAAGGATCTCATCGACCTTTATGCCCAGCGCAAGATGCAGCCGGGACACAGCTTTCCGGCGGATACTATTTGGCAAAAGGAATTTGAGGACGCATTCCCATATGAAGAAACAGGCGACCAGCTCAGGGCCGCAGAAGAAATCAAAAGCGACATGGAAAAGCCTTTTTCCATGGATAGGCTTCTGTGCGGCGACGTGGGCTTCGGAAAGACCGAGGTCGCGGCGAGGGCGCTCTTCAAATGCGTTTCCGACGGCAAACAGGCGGCGGTGCTGGTTCCGACGACCATACTGGCAAACCAGCACTATTATACCCTGAAAGAACGCTTCGAGAAGTTCCCCTTCAAGGTGGAAGTTCTCTCGCGGTTCAGGACCGCCGCCCAGCAAAAGAAAATAATCGAAGATCTGGGAAAAGGCCAGATCGACCTTATCATCGGCACCCACAGGCTCCTTTCCGGGGATGTGAAATTCAAGGATCTGGGGCTTCTGGTGGTGGATGAGGAGCAGCGCTTCGGGGTTGAGGACAAGGAAGCCATCAAGAAGATGAAGCAAAATGTGGATGTTTTGACTCTTTCTGCCACGCCGATTCCAAGGACCTTGAATATGTCCATGACGGGAATCAAGGATATGAGCATCATCGAGGAGCCGCCGGAGGAACGATATCCGGTGCAGACCTATGTGCTGGAGCAGGACGATATGCTGATAAAGGACATCATCGAAAGGGAACTTGGGCGAGGGGGCCAGGTATACGTGGTCTTCAACCGGGTAAAGGGAATACAGAAAATCGCGGATCGGATCTCGGAACTTGTACCTGAGGCGGAGGTTGCGGTTGGCCACGGGCAGATGAATGAACACAACCTGGAGGATGTGATGATTGGGTTCATAAGCGGCGAAAGCAACGTGCTTGTGGCGACGACGATCATCGAGTCGGGAATCGACATTCCGAACGCAAATACCATGATAATCATGGATTCCGACAGATATGGGCTTTCGCAGCTGTATCAGCTTAGAGGGCGGGTGGGGCGCTCAAACCGCATCGCCTACGCCTATCTTATGTACCAAAAGGATAAAGTCCTCACGGAGGTTTCCGAAAAAAGGCTCAGGGCTATAAGGGAGTTTACGGAGTTCGGTGCAGGCTTTAAGGTTGCCATGCGGGATCTGGAAATCAGAGGCGCAGGAAATCTCTTGGGAACGGCACAGCACGGACACATGATGAGCGTGGGCTACGAGCTTTATTGCAAGATGATAGATAACGCCGTCAGGGCGCTTCAAGGAGAGATAATAAATGACGAAAAGGAAGAAGCCAGCATTGAGTTTCCTGTATCGGCTTACATCCCGAAGCAATATATCGAAAACGAATCCCTGAAACTCTCCATGTACAAAAAAATCGCTTCTGTCAGGAGCGAGGAGGACGAGGACGAAATCATAGACGAAATGCTTGACCGCTTCGGAGACGTACCTCAGGCGACCATCAACCTCGTGAAAGTTTCCCACATTCGCTATCTTGCGGGAGAACTTGCAATAACGCGGATTCACGCCGAAGAAACGGAGAAGCTTCCGGGGCAGAAGCTTACCGTAAAGAACAACGCCGCCGTGAAACTCATATTTGACTTTGCGGAGAAAAATCCTCTCAGCGGGTATGCTCTTTTCAATCTTACGGAAAAATTCGGGAAACGAGTTTTCATACATGGAGGCACTCAGCCTTTCATACGACTTTCAACAGACCGGAGCCATATGCTCTCAGACAGCATAGAAATGCTGAATACTTTATATGCGGACAAAAAAACGGCAGACGTTCAAAAATAGAGCGCACTGCCGCTTTTTATTGACTCAATTACTGCGCTTCCTGTACTTTTGATTTCGGCTGTTTGGCTTATCCGGAATTGTGCGTTCAATTAGATTCTGTTCTATGGCTGGATTCAGGTAGTTCTTGCGGAAGGTAGGCTTGTGTGAAAGTCCAAGTCGCTGCATTAGTTCTGCCGCTGAGAGCTCTTCATTACCAAGGACAGAGAGAAGTCGTTCTATAGAAGAATTATCTTGGTCGCTGACTTGGTCGCCATCTTGGTCGGTGTAGCGACCAACAACTGCTACTTCCATTAAACTGTCTCGAATAATTTCAAGCATCAGTTCTACAAAACCTGCACTGTCAGCCTGCTTGTCGGCGGCACCAAGAGCATCATAGTACTCCTGCTGTCTCGATTGAATCAGTTCTTCAATTGGAAGCCAGAAGAACAGTTCTTTCCACTTGCCAAGCAAGAGACTGTGCCACAT
>CAVCFO010000019.1:0-30178 GCA_963601575.1 bacterium | reverse complement strand
TGCTCAACATAAACGCTCAAATTATCTCCGCAGTTTTCCTTGATTACGCACGCCTTCGTGCGTCCCTCGTTCTCTGATTTTTCGAAAACCAAAATGTTCACATCGACAGTTGCGGATTCGAAAACCTTTTGCCCTGCAAAGTCAACCAGTCGAATAGGGTTCGTATTATTCGCAAAGAACCCTCTAAGCCTTTCCCCATAGCTTGCACGCATCCATTTATTGCTTGTAATAAATGCAAGAACGCCCTTCTTATGGAGAAGCCGGTAACCTTTTTCGTAGAAGAGGCAATAAATATCTCCCGTTTTGGCGAAGGTCTCAAATTTACATTTTTCATAAACATCGCCAAGTTTCATCCTTGTGTCTTCATCTATAGTCTTCTGCAACTGAATATACGGCGGATTTCCACAGCATGTAAGGCTTTGATGCCAGCTTCTTGCTTTCGAAATATTTTTCTTTTTTTTGTGGGTCAAAAGCATTGAATTGACTCATAATGATCTCATCTCTAAGAGCTTCGATTTGCTTCTTAAGTTGAGCCTTTTTCTCTGTATTGTCACATTGGAATAGTTCGTCTTGCGCTGCAATTAGCTTCTTAATTATAACATCGAATTGATTTGAGCCGAAATCGATTTGCGATTCGCCGGTGCTTCCGAGAATAGTACTCTCTTTTACAAGTTTTACTCCTTCAAACTCATCTATCAAACTGTTGCCACATATAATATTGCTTTCTAAATTGGGCAGCGGAATCGGATTCTTGTGTCCTTCGAGAGGCGACTGCGCGTTTGGGTTAATATCATCATCTATCACAAGTGCTAACCAGAGACGAAGCTGTGCGATATCGACAGCAGAAGGCTCCAAATCACACGCAAATATGCAATTTCGAATTGTTTCGTACTTCAAGTTATACGGCGAGCGATCCAGCTGATACATCATTCGTTTGTTGTAATCATTCATTGGTATTGCCAAATATGCCGATATATTCTGCCTTGCTCTAACAATTTCATTTAGCATTCCCAGTGGGAATGCCCCCGATCCTACTGCGGGATCTGCAACTCTTACATTTTTCAAGGCTTCGTCCAGCTCAAACAGACGATTAACTACTATGGTACCGTCTTTATCGACCTTGTATAATTCGTCGGAGATGTACATTTCACCGCCACCATGGCGCTTATACTTAACGGTATCTTCGTCCTTCATAAAATCACCGTAAAGGATAAATTCTCGAATAGCACATTCACTGACTCCAAGCTTATTGGTCAGGTAGTTAATCAAGCTTTCTTGACACATATAGTGGACGATTTCACGTGGTGTATAGAAAGCTCCCTTTGACTTTCTATCGCTAACCTCTAGCAGGTTTTCGAAAACTTTTCCGAGCATCTCCGGATCGATTGCAACCTCTCGCTCCATCGGTTCATCTTCGCTCATAGTAAAGTTGTAGCGGTCAAAGATATCTAAAATACCATCCGCATCTCTACCTTTTTCTTTTATATTTGAGAATATTTCGTTTGGGATAGGGAAATCGTTGTGTTGCCAGTCGTATCCATCAATAGGTTCAAACAGTCCTCCGGAAAGAAATGGAATGCGGCAATGAAGAGCCGGACAATATCCTTGTTCTCCGCGATTTCTGTTGAGTGCATCATAGAATAGCGGCTCAAGTAGCTCGTTAAAAAAGTTAATTCCCTTATTTTCGGCAATCTCGAAGAGTTTTCTCATAAAATCATGCGGACCGCTACCCCAAGGTTCTCCCTTAAGACAATTAGCTAATACCTCTTCATCATCGTTGCTGATATGCTTTAGGCCATTGCCGGAAACTCTATATGTTCCGTCACCAACTGGCTTGTATATAACCGGAATCAGCTCACGTGACTTTGCTCCGCAACCGTAGAAAGCATTCTTATATTCCTTATCATTTAGTGTTTTGGGCCATGCTTTCACACCTAGCCAGCCTTTCTTCTGAAGGAAATATAGGAATACAATCTGCCCCATCAATTTCTTTGCAAATTGAGCCGAAGTGAAATTATGATATTCGGCCTCAATACGGAAATCCTCGATATTTTCAAGTTCTTCGCACAATTCAAGGAACTTTTCCTTGTAAAGGTCAAAAAACTCTCTAGTCACCCTCTCTACACTGAAAGAATCTTCAAGGTCATCTAGAGTAATGTGCTCAGGGTTAGCGGTGCTGTCGCTGATAAATTTTCCAAATTGCGAAATTGCCGTATGGCAAGGCTCACTTTCCCCTACGAGATAAGAATATCGCTTGGCGGGCGTCATATTTTCTGAAGCCTTTAGCTTGCCATTTTCGAATTTCATCTCATAATCAAGGCGCACAAACGAAAGCCTCCATTTGGGGTCTCCCTCGGTATAAAAAGCTATGAATGCTGCATCTGCATTCCCATTTACAATCAGCTTCTTAGCATAGCTACGTTGTTTACTCCTTGCATTCTCGACTGAGTTTGCTCTTTTTAGCTGCACTGACATTATAATAATGTTTTCGTTGTTCGGTGTCTTATAATTTCCTACATGTGTGGACCCATCTATGTAGAATGAAAAATTACTCCTTTCTTCTCTAAATCTGTCCGGAGCTATAATGGTCACATTTGGAAACACTTCCTTGATTAGCTCAACATAATTATTGATGTCGTATGCACTCGTCAGTATTCTTTCAATTTTTTGGATTGTTGCGTTCATCTTTACTTTGCCTCCTTGAGGTAACACGATAGGATGATCTGTTTTTCCCCATCAACCTTGGTCTGGTACTGTTTCCGGTCTTCGAAATAGGATTCCGGTACAAGCTTCATAATCTCGTAATACAGTTCCAGAGTATCTCTAACTACCTTGCTTTTCTTTACGATCTCCTTTGATATCTTCGACGGAATCTCGCCGTTCTCCCAGCGCCTGATCAGGACATCCAGCTTCTTCTCCTGATCGTCAGTGAGGGTAGGCTCATTCTTTAGCGCCTTTAGCATACGGATTATCTTGGCATCGTTTCCGGCAACCATAACCTTCTCGGTGCTGACCATTTCCTCTTCCACGAGCATCTGATCAAAGGCATCGCTGTTCTTATCAAACTGTTCATAGAAATCGCTACCGATGCTTGCCTTTTTATCATCCGGTTTGGACTGGATCAGGCGGATAGCTTCCATAAATGACATCTGCTTAGTTTCCCCGCTTGTGCGGAAGAAAGTCTTAAGCGCCCCCTTACGAATGAATCCGATAGTAGCATTCTCATCCATAAGGTCAGTATATTTCCCGGCCTTTGCCTTCTTCGGAAGCCTCTTGATCTGAGAAAACAGCTGCGGATCATTGTCTCGAATTTGTCTGATAATAGCTAGATATGCCAGCTCAGGGTTAGTGCTTTCTTCGTCAGTGTCAAGATTTGCATTCAAATCAGAGAAGAGTTTTTTGGATGAAACCTCCTCTTCATCCGAAAGATATTTTATATCCTCGCCGAGTGTATCATGGAATGCCTGTAGCTTCTCCAAAATACGATCTTCGAGCGGCATCTGTTTCTTGCTCTGTGCAGTCGGGAAGAAATTAAATACATAAATGTGATCGTGTTCCGTTCCTACACGGTTGATACGTCCTACTCTTTGCATAATGCGAGTTGGATTCCATGGAAGGTCATAATTTACTAATACATTTGCGCGATGCAAATTGATGCCTTCTGCAAGCACATCTGTCGTTATCAGCAAGTCATATTTATCGTTATCTTTATTTTTATATTTCGGATTAAAGCTGTCCTCTATCTCAATTTTCAATGCCGGACTGCTCTGCCCGCTAAAGCAGATAACCCGATCCCCATAAATATCCTTCAAGTTCTCGTTCAAATATTGCGCTGTTTCCATGGACTCTGTGAAGACTATTATCTTTTTTTCTTTCATCAATGAGTTGGTAGTCAAACTACGCTTGAATTCTGCGAGCTTCGGATCTGCTTTTATCATACTCCAAATACTACGAAGTGACTTGAGCTGTCCCAAATCTGCTTGCAGATCACGGAAAAACTGTGATGTAAATTCCGACGTTTCGAATTCCATTACATCATCCTGTTCAATTAAATACATTAGCTTTTTTGTATCACCATTGTCGAGCAAATCGTAAACATTCACCTTCTTGCTAATATAGACCTTCCCTGATGCACACATATCAATAAATTTTTCATAAGATTCTATAAATCTGTCTAGGGTTTTACCGAAGGCATAGAAGCTACTTTCTAAGCGTTTTACAAGAATCCCCTTCATGAATCCGCCCATATTACGCTGTGCAACTAACATCGTCGCATACTTCTTTTGATCCTTCAAATAAAGCAAGGGAGTATAGCGGGCATATTTGAATTCTTTGATAATGTTGATAGTCTGATTGAATGCGTCATCGGTATCTTCATCAAAGATATATTCGATTTTTTCCGGATTCCCCGCCTTTGGGAATGTCAGTCCCTGCTTTGCCAAATCATCAGCATAGTACTGCTGTATCTCGCTCCTTGTGCGACGAATCATCACCTCTCGAATCAGCCTGTCTCTTATAACTTCTGAATTTTCTCTGAGTTGCTCCATATAGGCGATTGAGTCCTTGGGCTTCTTTGCCAATTTCGCATTCAGGTTGCGGAAAAAGCCTTCAATATTCTTGATGCCGTTGATGGTGCCGTTTTGCTTAGGCTGGAAAAGGTAAATTTGATTTTCAACATCGCTCGTGTAATTGTTGATCGGCGTTGCTGAAATCAGAACAACCTTCTTACCTCTGCATATCTGATGCAGCTCTGTAAACGCCTCTGTATTGCTATTGCGGAAGCGGTGTGCTTCGTCCACGAAAACATACGAGTATTTATCCGTACCCCTTTCTATAACCTTATCAAGCTTGCCAAGCGAAACTACATCACAGCGTGCAACATCAAATTCTTGTAACACACCTTTCCAGTAATCAACCAAAACTGGAGGACATATGAAAAGTTTGTATGTACTTCTGTTAAAGCTGTTTGCAAGCATCGCACAGATATATGTTTTGCCCAGACCTACTACGTCTGAAATGAAAACACCGTTATATGCATCTAACTTCTGTCGGGCCTGAGTAACAGCATCAATTTGGTACTGGAGACGCATATACCCGTCTGGCAAAAGAGATTCAAAATTTTCTTTGTCAGCATTGATTTCTTCCTTGAAGAATTCATATAAGGTTTTGAGATATAGCTGATATGGCGTTATATCATCACGCATCCAGGTGCGCTCCTGAACGGTCTCTATGTATGTGTCCTTGATATCTTCTGACTTTGCCCAAAGTTCTTCAAACTTATCAAGTGCAAACTGCACATCGGGAGCATCCTTAAGCTCTACGTTGAATTCCATGTTGTTAAGAAGCCCGGCTTCAGAGAAGTTGCTAGAGCCCGTGATCACACTGCCGAACATATCCGGCACCTTCTCCGGATCTTTTCTCATGATATAAACCTTGGCATGGATCGGAGATTCGGTGTACATACGCATCTCCAGTTTTCCAGACTTGAGCCAGTCGATAAATACCCGTACGCCTTTTTCCACCTCAGAAGTTGTCGCTGAAGTGTCAAATTCCTGTTCGACCGTCTCTTCAAGTATCTCCATTGCCTCCTTGTGCGTGAAGGAAGAATACCGAACTTCCTCCTTCATCCTGTCAATGATCTTTACCGTAAAGCGGTCAACATTTAATCCTACAAGTATTCTTATTTTATCCACATTCTCAAGCGAATGGTACAGCTTGAAGAAGCCGCTTGTCCTGAAGTATCCAACCAGCACATCAAAAAACTGAGTGTTACTCTTCAGAATGGCAGCAAATCGGCTGTATAAGTCGCGTTCCGGCTCGTTGGTAAAAAACTTTCTGTCGGTATACATACTGAGTCTCTCCTCTCACGCCATCTCGAATGGCACTTAAAAGTTATGCACTTTCTCGAAAAAATATTATCTTTTATCTAATTAGAATAATAGCACAATTCGCTTATTCTTTCCATAAGAATCTGTAACTTTGCTTTCCAAAGAAAAATGGGCGATCATCTCAGTCTTTCAAGCAGCCTGCGGGGACAACATATACTCCATCATTTCTGCGATACGGATAGTCTCCCGTTCCTGTCAAAATCATAAGGAAGGACGGGGCTTTCATCCTGTCCGTATCAATTTTTGCTTCCATGGCTTTCAGGGTATTTGCGCCTTCCTCTATGAGTTTATCTCCGCCGAGTTTTATTTCAATCAGGCCATATTTGCCATTTTTTAAATGAACAACAGCGTCGCATTCGAGCCCATCCTTATCGCGATAATGATAAACCTGCCCGCCGAGCGCATCTGCAAATACTCGAAGATCTCTGATGCAAAGAGTCTCGAAAAGAAATCCAAAAGTTCGCAAATCACTTAGCAAATCCTGTGGGCCGATACCCATGGCCGCCGCTGCAATCGAAGGGTCAGTGTAGTATCGGGTATCCGATGAACGAATCGCCGTCTTTGAACGCAGGTTAGGATTCCACGCAGGCATATCCTCCACAACAAAAATTTTGCGAAGAGCATTGATATAGGAAGCCACCGTCTCCTCGCTTATAGATGCTTCGTCATTTGCGGAAACATCCTCAGCAAGCACGGTATTCGGCACCTGCCCTCCTTGGTTTCGAGCATAAGATTGCATGAGCCTGCGGACCTTCTCCGGATTTTTCTGTACATTATCCGCCCTGTTGATATCAGAACGCACAACAGCATCAAAATAATCCCGCGCCTGATCCAAAGCAATTTCATCACGCATATCTACCGCCGCCGGCCATCCGCCACGGCACACCAGAAATGCCAAGCGGTCAATTGAAATTTTAGATTCTCCATCGATAATTTCCTTGCCACAGAACAAGTCACGCAAGCTGACTTCGCCGGTTGAATCGCCCGATTCATATAAGCTCATCGTTCGCATCGTCAGCCATGTAAAGCGTCCGGTACCTGAGTGCGTAATTTCTTTTGTGTCTGCCGGAACAGCTGAACCTGTCAGTATAAACTGGCCGAGCCCTTCGCGATGGTCAACCTCAAAGCGCACCGCATCCCACAGTTTCGGCGCAAGCTGCCATTCGTCAATAAGTCTTGGTATTTTCCCGTTCAAAAGGCGTTTAGGATTGAGCTCAGCCATGGAAATATTCTGCTCCTTCTTTTCCGGATCGTCCATATATAAAATACTCGCTGCAACCTGTTCTGCAGTAGTTGTTTTGCCGCACCACTTAGGGCCTTCGATAAGAACTGCTCCCTTTCCCTCAAGTTTTCTTCTCAAAATATCATCGGCAATTCTTTTTCTGTATTTTCTCATCAAATTCACCTCAAATAAATTCTTTATCCTTAGTATACACCGTAATTTCAAAAAATTCTACACTTTTCCGACGATTGGCGAAAAATTTTTACGACGATTGGCGGATTTTCATTCCGACGATTGGCGGGTTTTTGTTCCGACGATTGGCATTTTCCCTATTTTAACAGTAGTGCCGAGTTTATAATTAGAAGCACGGTGCCATCACATAAATTAGAAGCACGGTGCCATCACATGCCTTGACATCCTAACGGTGTTAGTATATAATGATGCTAACGACATTAGGATTGAAGGAGCATAAAGGATATGTTTCATAAGGGTTTGAACAAAGAAATCATTATTGATGCGGCTACGGAATTGATTGAAGAAGATGGGTTCAGTGGCTTTTCCATGCGCAAGCTGGCAGATAAGTTAGGGATAAAAACAGCGTCACTATATACGCATATTGAGAGTATGGAAGCGCTGTTTACAGAAGTTGGCCTCTGCGCACTAAAAAATCAGCGTGACTTTCTGCTTGCGGCTATCGGCGAAAATCAAGGTGACAGTGCTGTTATCGCGCTCTCAGAAAGCTACCCGCGCTTTGCTCTTGAGCATAGAGAACTATATAAGCTGATTATGCAAATGCCCTCAGGAAAGAACGAGGTTCTGAAGGAAGCGGCCGCTATGACGGTTGAGCCGTTTATGCGCGTTTTGGATGAATACAATATAGGCGAGGAACGGAAAATGCACATGCAGCGCGTTCTGAGAGCAATAATGCACGGCTTTGTATCGGAAGCGCTATCGGGATACTTCTCTCACTATCCGGTTTCGGCCGACGAAAGCTACAGGATTGCTGTGGATTGCGCAATTGACGGACTTCATAGGCAGGAGCGTAAGTACCTTGGAAAATGATAGATCCCTGCTTTTCGCAGAGGCTCCGGTCAGAAAGGCTGTGCTGAGCCTGACCGTACCCACGGTAATCAGTCAGTTCATTACCGTTGTTTACAATATGGCGGATACTTTCTTTATTGGGCAGCTTGGCGACCCGCCGCAAGTCGCTGCCGCAACCATTGCGATGCCCTGCTTTGTATTTTTGACTGCATTTTCAAACCTGTTCGGGCTTGGTGGTTCGAGCCTTATTTCCCGCTGTCTTGGCATAGGGCGCAGGGATAAGGCCCTCAGCACAGCCGCTTTCTGCATCTGGACGGGAATTATCGTTGCATTTTTCTATGGTATAGGCATTTTGCTCCTTGAGCCGGTCTTGTTCCCGATTCTTGGCGCAAATTCGCAAACATGGGGATATCTCAAGGATTATGTTTTCTGGACGATCGGCGTGGGCGCCGTTCCTACGGTGATGAATGCGGAGTTTGCACATCTGATTCGCTCTGAGGGATATTCCAGACAGGCAGGCTTCGGCGTGGCGCTGGGTGGTATTCTGAATATTGCCCTTGACCCGCTGTTTATCTTCGCGTTACATCTGGATATTGCCGGCGCTGCCATGGCAACCATGATTTCCAACGTAATCGCCACGGTCTATTTCATCGTTTTTTTGATTCGCATCCGAAAAAATACTGTTATTACGTTAAATCCGCAAGCCTATTCGATAAAGCAAAATATCCCCTTGGAAGTCCTGACGGTGGGATTGCCGGGATTTGTGATGACGATGATGAGCACCATTTCCAACACTGCGCTCAATCATATCGTTGCCGGTTATTCTACCACTGCCATTGCGGGAATGGGTATTGCCAAAAAAATAGACTCCCTTGCCTATGCCATCGCTCAGGGTATGACTCAGGGAACGCTTCCTCTGATTGGCTATAACTACGCCTCCGGGAATCACATCCGGATGAAGTCTGCCATCAAAACGGCATTTATTTATAGCTTTGTCGTTGCGGTCTGCGGAACCCTGCTCCTATACTTCTTCGCCGCTCCCATTGCCGGAAGCTTTATTTCAGACGCGGAAACAGTCGGCTACGGTCAGAAGTTTTTGAAGATCATCTGTCTTGCCTGTCCGACGACCGCGCTTAATTTTATGTGTATCACCGTTTTTCAGGCAGTTGGAAAAAAGATTCAGCCGCTCTTTCTTTCGCTCTTGCGTAAGGGTAGTTTGGATATCGTCTTTATGATTTTGCTGAGCAAAACCATTGGCATATCCGGTATTGCCTGGGCAACTCCATTTGCGGACTGGATTGCATTTATAGTCTCGCTGGCGCTGATTATTACAAGCCTTAAGCGGATACATTCATGTATTTGAGCTACTCATTTAAGAAGAGGAAGTTTGGCTTCTCGCATTTGCTTGATTTCAGGGCCTCATTATGCTATTATTATGACGAACCGATAGAAGTGCATCAAGGCGCCATGCAGATATGATGCTCTTGGTGCCGCCGATAAGCAGGCTGACAGTGCAGGTTTTGTAGCACTGATGCGGCGGCTTGTACTTTCGCACAAGCCTACCTTCCGCAAGAACTACCTGAATCCGGCCATAGAGCAGGGGCTGATCGAACGCACAATTCCGGATAAGCCAAACAGCCGAAATCAAAAGTACAGAAAGTGCAATACTTGAGTCATAGAGTGCCATGCCGAATGCCGGTGATGGTACTTATTATTTCAGAAAAATATATGAATTATCTGCTTTTGTATGTCGTAATGCCATCCTTTATGGTTTCTGAAATTCTAACATGGTGTATCTGTTTTGGATCTATCTCGAAGAGGTTCTTTTCGAATATGGTAAGGTCTGCATACTTGCCGACCTCGATGGAGCCGAGCACATTTTCCCTACGCATCTGGTAGGCATTATTGATGGTATATCCCTTGATTACGTCGGCAATGCTTATGCACTCTGCCGCATCATTTACAAATATCCCTTCCTCGCCTGCATGGCTTCTTGTAACGAGAGCCTCGATGTTAGGCATAACCGGAAAAGTTGTAGGATCTGTAGGGAAGTCGGAGCCGAATCCCATACTTGCGCCGCCATCTATAATTGATTTGACAGGATATGACCTAGCCTCCGTATACTTAGCCACTAATTTTTCCGTCTCTTCGTTCGTGGCTGCAATCCAGCATCCGGTGGTATCTGCAAATACATCAAACTTGCCAAAAAGCTCAATGTCTTGAGGATATACATATGCAGAATGCGAGCATATAATCCTTATGTCGCCAAAACCTTTCCCCCGAACGATGCCGGCGGCTTCCAGCACATTGTGGACTGCATCCGGACCGATTGCGTGAACGTTGACGTCGATTCCGGCCCTGGCACATGTCTCGAACTTCTCAGCCAAGGCGGCAGATGTCATAATCGGCTTAACCACGCTTCCGTCAGGATAAGGATTCGGGATAGCGGCGGAGAGATTCTCCAAGGTTCCGTCGTTGATGAGCTTGTGGAAGGTGCAGAAGAAACGGTCACTTGTAAACTTCTTGCTGAACCTGACAGTATCCTCGAATGCCTTTTCATAGAGGCCGGTAGCTCCCGCATATCCGCAGAAGTTGAGTCTTACCGGACTTTCATCTCTATCAATCCCGCATATCCGCAGAAGTTGAGTCTTACCGGACTTTCATCTCTATCAAATAATGCGTTTACCTCCTCACTCATAAGATGCCTCATGAAGCTTATGGCGCCGCAGTCTACCATTGAAGTGATGCCATTTGCGGCAGCCTTAGCAAAGAAACTGCGAAAGGTTCTGACCGTAAGCTCATCATCAAAATAATTTGCTGCGCCTAAAACTACATCCACTGAAGCTAATTCCTTAACAAATCCCGTCAGCTCACCGCCCGCATCGCGCTGATATATAACGCCGCCTGCAGGGTCAATATCCGGCGTATCATTTGTTATGCCCGCAACCTCGAGTGCCTTGGAATTGCACCATGCGGTATGAAGACTTGCGGAAAGAAGCGCAACCGGCTTATCTTTGCAAATTGCGTCTAAGTCCTTCTTGTGAGGGCCTATCTCGCCGAATGCAGCATCCGCCCAGCCCATACCTGTATATGCAGGCTTATCCGGATTTTCCTTGATAAACTCGGTTATGGCAGCTGTCATCTCATCTACGGACATACCGTTTAATACGAGAAGGCCCCCGAACATGTTTGCTGCGAAGAAATGAAGATGTCCGTCTATAATGCCCGGGGTAACAAGCCTTTCGTCAAGGTCTTCTGCGGTCGCAGGATCAATGCCTGCGAATTCAATCGCACCCTCGCTTGTGCCTACATAAGCAATCTTGTTTCCCCTGATAACAACGGCCTCAGCCCAGGGCTTTCTGTCGTTTGATGTGAAAAACTTGCCGTTTATAAGTACTCTTATACCATCGCTCATTTTCAAGTCCCACCTATTATCGTGTGCACTTGATAAGCTCATCGGTATATCGAGTAGCATATTTGCAGTTGCAGCAACGCTTGCTCAAGGTGCAATTTGGGTCTGTTCCGCCGCATCGCACGCAGACGAAGTCCCCGCAGGAATCGAATTTGTTATGCACATCTTTTGTGCCGCACATGGAGACTCCCGCTCCCGTTACATGGTCAAGCTCATCATCTGATATCTCGCCTGCCTTGCCTCGCTTATCAAAGTAAGCCTGAGCCTCTTCTTGGGTTATTTCTATACCGTTTTCTTTTGCCAAAGTGATAAGCTCCTCGGCAGATTTTGCTTCTTTTGCTTTGCTTATAATTTCAGAATCGTATTTTTTCATTGTAATGCCTCCTTCGGTTTTTTTCGATTTGTATTCGCTTATTCGCTCTAAATTTTGCGCGCGAACTTTTTTCCGCCTTGATTATATTATAACGAATATCCTTGCAAAATCCAAGTGAAAATTTGGCAGAAATTTGATGAACGCACTGCGCACTGCTTGCAACGCTCATAGGCAGAAGATACATCGTGCTACCTGGCGGCACATATCGGAGGCTTGTTTGTAATTTTTCATAAGATAATCTCTGGGCTCTGATTTTTCTTGTAATTTTTCGTATTTTATCCTATAATATTTGTAATAATTCCAAAATAATTGCCGCGTGATAATGATAGAATATTTACAAGACGGAGGGAATATGTTATGGCTCTTACGGTACGGGATTTGACAAAGCTGCAATGCTTCAATCATATGAGGCTCATTGCCGGAGAAGGCGGGCTTGACAATAACGTCAAAGGCATGGGAATACTCGACTACGAGCTTATGCCCGAATATATCGACGATTTTCTGAAGACATTTACGCCGGGAGACTTTGTTCTTTGCAGTTTTCTTTATCAATACTGCTGCAACAAACCCGAGGAAATACTGCCCATGGTAAGGACTCTTGCGGATTATGGCGCTGCGGGTATCGGCTGCAAAACCATCCTTTATCCAAAGCTTCCTGCCGAGGTAATCGCCTACGCGGAAAAGCACAATTTCCCGATTTTCACCTTTGGCAAGGATACGTATTACGAAAACATCGTTTACGAAATTTCGGACGCTATTCAAACCGACGACCGAAACCTTTTGACCGACGAAAATATTGATGCTATGATTCTCGGCGCCCTGTCAAAGAACAAGGTTTACACCATTGCAAAGAACCTGCGAATTTCCTTCAAAAGAAATTGCCGTGCATATTTCATAGCAGGTGATAGTGAGACATTCGGCGAAAACGTTCCCAGATATTGCAGCTCGTTTTATCTAAACCGAAACATCGGAAACAAGGGAATCCTCACCCCATATAGAGGCGGAATGTTTATGATACTTACCTCCCCTAAGGATGGAGAAAAGGCCTTCGAAATTATGGCATCGGATATCCTATCCTATCTCAATATACCTGAGCCTTTCAGCTGCTGCGCGAGCCGCGTTCACAGGCCGTTTGAGAGCCTTGACAAGTGTTTTCGGGAAAGTTATAATACTTATCTTGCATCGCTTGCACAAGAACGCAACTACGAAAGCTTCGATGATATAGGCGTATATGAGATTTTGGTAAGCGACCGAAATTCTGCCCAGATGGAAGAATATATGCTTCGCTACCTATCGCCCATCATGGATAAGCCGGATTATATGGAGGCGGCCTTCACGCTGGTCAAATGCGGCGGAGACATCGCAAAGGCGGCTGCAAGCTATGGTTGTCACCAGAATACCATCAGATACAAGATCGCAAGGATGCGCGAGCTTACAGGTACCTGCGGCGAAAGTGAGCAGGAGTTTTATATGAACCTTTCTCTTGCCGTTAGGATATACCGGCTGAGGCAGGTTGCAAAATAGAAGTCAAATTGATAAAATAATAAGATATAATACACAGGAAATATATAAGTAAAAGTAGAAGAAAAGAGGAAATTTTATGAGCAAGAAATTAAGAGCTAACATTTTGCTGCTTATCACGGCGATGATCTGGGGTTCGTCATTTGTGTCTCAGGTCAGCGGGATGGAGCATGTAGGTCCTATCACCTTCCAAGGCATCAGACTTATGCTGGCTGCTGCGGTTTTGGTCCCTGTTGTTCTTGTTATGAACAGAGGAAAAGGCCCGCTATTTGCCCCGGAAAAAAGAGAAGAAAACAGGAATGTCCTTCGCGGAGGTATTTGCTGCGGGATAGCGCTTTTCGTCGCCTGCATACTTCAGCAGATCGGCTGCGTATTTACCACAGCAGGAAAGGCAGCCTTTATCACTACCCTATACGTTGTAGTCGTTCCTATCTTCAGCCTTTTCCTTGGCAAGAGGGTAAGGCCCATCATGTGGGTTTGCGTTGGCCTTGGCGTAATCGGACTTTATCTTCTGGCCATGCCGGGCGGCTTCGGAAGCGTATCCAAAGGCGACTTTTTCGTTATCCTCTGCGCCGTGGGCTTTGCCGTGCATATCATGGTATGCGACCACTTCACGGCCAAAAATGACGGCGTAAAGCTCTCGCTTATACAGTTCCTGACCGCAGGAATCCTGGGCTGCATGGCGATGTTTATTTTCGAAACTCCAAACTGGGACGATATCATCGACTGCGCGATTCCGATTTTGTACGCAGGCTGCCTCTCCGGCGGCGTTGGCTATACATTGCAAATCGTGGCGCAGCGGAATGCGGAGCCTACGGTAGCGTCACTGCTCATGAGCCTCGAATCCGTTTTCGGAGTGCTGTTCGGCGCGCTGCTTCTCCATGAGGTAATGAGCGGCAGAGAGATAATCGGCTGCTGCACTATATTTGCGGCGGTTATCATTTCTAATCTGCCGGAAAAAGAGGTCAAGCTGAGCGACAAGCACTGATATGCTGCCCGCGCAAAGGCTAGGAAATTTGGCCCTTAAAGTTCTACTTTTCTATATACATTGGCATGGTACTCATTGAGCCATGCCTTTTCCCTGTCCGTAAGCATTTCCGGCAGGATGGCTTCTTCCTCAAATGGGCAAAAGGTTATGGTTTCAAATCCGTATTTGCCGCCCCCGAGGTCTATGCAGAGGATTTCGTTTTCTAGCCTTATGCCAAACTTGTTTTCAAGATAAACTCCCGGTTCGTTACTCATGATCATGCCGGGAAGCACGTGGGTGTCTTTTCCTCGGGGGCTTATGCTCGCAGGGCCTTCGTGGACGCTGAGCATATGCCCTACCCCGTGGCCCGTGCCATGTTTATAGTCAAGGCCTATCGCCCGGATCTCTTTTCTGGCGATCATGTCAAGGTCAGCGCCCGTGGTCTTGCTGTCAAATACCGCCGTTGCGAGAGCAATATGCGCCTTGAGAACCGCCGTGTAGCAGCGCTTCATCTCCTCTGTTAGCTCGCCGAGGGCAATGGTGCGGGTTATGTCCGTTGTTCCGTCCTCGTACTGACCGCCCGAATCCACCAGGAGAAATCCCGCAGGCCTTAGCCTCACGTTTGTTTTTGGCGTTGCCTCGTAGTGGATGATCGCGCCGTGGGCTCCGTAGCCTGCGATCGTATCAAAGCTAAGGTCATAGGCTCCCTCTTTTTTTCGCTCTTCCCAGAGCCTTTCTGCTGCCGAGATTTCGGTTATTTCCTCTCTTGCTACATTTTCTTTGAGCCAAGAAATGAACCGCATCATCGCCGCCCCGTCGCGCAAATGCGCCTGCCTTGTTGCGGCGATTTCTGCAGGATTTTTGATGGCTTTCATCAGTATTGCCGGATCCTGCCTGTTTATTCGCAAGGTTCCACCTGGTATCGCCACGGAAAGCCCGTAGCTTACGCCTTCCTCGTCCAGCATTATTGTGCCTCCTTCGAGTGCCTTCAGGTCGTCAAATATAGCCATATATGGCCTTGTTTTGACATTTGCGCCGAAGAGCTTCGCAGCATCCTTACTGTCATTTAGAAGGTAGACCCGCGCCCTTTCCTGCTCGATCAGCGCGAAGGCGTAGAAGACCGGCGTGTGCATAACATCACTTCCCCGCAGGTTAAACAGCCATGCGATTTCTTCGAGTGATGTTATGAGGTGCGAATCTGCCCCTGCCTTCTTCAGTTCGCACCTGAGATGCGAAAGCTTGGATTCTGCGCTTTCGCATCTCCACGCGCCGGGGAGCGCATAGATTTCCGAGCCGTAAAGCCCCGGTCTATCCGCCCAGATTTCTCCTGCAAGGTCGAGCTGGTGCATTATATGGAACTTCTCTGCAAGCGATCTTCCCATCCTCGCGGAAACTATCCTGCCATCAAAGCCTACAGTTGCGGCTGCGAGGTTTTGCCCCTCCGCAATTCGTAAATCCGCCTCTGGCTGCCCAGAGCCCGCGCTCGCTCTCTTGAAAGAAAGCTGCTCTTCCAGCCATTCCTCTATCTTCGGAACCCCCACCTCGCCCTCACGCATGAGCCGGATGCCGCTTCCGCAAAGCTCCGCCTCCGCCTGCACAAAGTACCTGCCGTCCGTCCACAGCGCCGCTTCTGCCTCGGTGACAACAAGGGTACCCGCAGAGCCTGTGAACCCCGACACAAACTCTCTGCACTTGAAATAGTCATTTACATATTCCGAGCCGTGAAAATCAGTGGTGGGAATTATATATGCATCTATATTCTTATCGCGCATAATTTTGCGTAAATTTTTTAACTCTTTTCTCATTTTGTTCCCTCTGAAAAAACCTCGTAAAATTATTGATTCTACGAGGTTTTGTATTGTTGACGATTTTTAGTTTTGTCTCTTTCTTTGAGCTTTTATATTTGTTTTTGCTGCCGATGGCAAATTATTTCATCTGCTTAGCAACTTCTTCTGCGAAGTTTTCTTCTTTCTTTTCGATACCTTCGCCTACCTCGAAGCGTACAACCTTTGCAATCTTAAGGTCTTTGCTTACGGATTCGAGATACTTTGCAACTGTCTGCTTGCCGTCCTCTGCTCTTACATAGGTCTGGTCAAGAAGGCAGATGTCCTTGAGCTGCTTGGAAACACGACCGTCCACAAGTCCGTGGAAAATCTTGTTTTCGACGATTGTTGCCTTTGCGGCAACCGCAAGTTCAGCAAGCTTTGCCTTTGCTTCCTGCGAAAGGAAGTTCGGCAAATAGTTGAAGTTGAATGCCTTGTCGGCTCTCTTTTCTTCTAAGATTGCGATGTCTGCTGCGTCCCAAACGCCCTTTGTTGCCTTGTCAAGAAGCTCGTTTAAGATTGGCTTCGGGAGCGAGAACGGATCGTTGAGCGCGCTTTCTAGCGTGATCTTCTTGATCTCTGCAAGTTCGTCCGCGGAGATGTCATCCCTGCTTACATATTGCGGATTCATCGCTGCAACCTGCATTGCGATATTTGTCAGGGCCTCCTTGACTGCACCTGTATCTTCGCCGGTTCCTACAACGATAACGCCGATTCTGCCGCCGCCATGGATGTAGGATGTAATAACATCTCCGGATGCCTTTTCGATTCTTCTGATCGACATATTTTCGCCGATCTTAGCAATCTTTGCGGTCAAAACATCCTGAACTGTTGCGCCTTCGAATGCCATAGCCTTGAATGCTTCGATGTCTGTGCTCTCAGCGCCTAAGGCAAGCTTTGCAAGGTCGTCTACGAAAGTGATGAATTCTTCGTTCTTGGAAACGAAGTCTGTTTCGGAGTTAACCTCAACGATAGCAGCTGCCTTGTGATCGTCAGAAAATGCGATCTTCACAAGACCCTCTGCTGCGACTCTGCCCGCCTTCTTGGCAGCCTTTGCGAGTCCCTTTTCTTTCAAATATTCAACGGCAGCGTCCATGTTGCCGTCAACCTCAACCAGCGCCTTCTTGCAATCCATCATGCCTGCGCCGGTCATTTCTCTCAATTCTTTAACCATCTGAGCTGTTACAGCCATTGTTATTTCCTCCTAATAAACCCGTAAATTATTCTTCGGCAGGTGCAGCTTCTTCTGCTACTTCCTCTGCAGCCTCATCAGCCTCTGCCGGAGTTCCTTCGTCAAAGCTTTCGCCCTGGTTTGCTTCGATGATGGCATCTGCCATTCTGCCTGCGAATACCAACGATCGGAATTCCGAGGATTCTTGCTTCTTTTACTGCGATTCTTTCTTTCTTCGGGTCAACGATAAAGAGTGCTCCGGGCATTCCCTTCATGTCCTTGATTCCGCCGAGGTATTTTTCAAGCTTGTCTGCTTCTGCTTTGAGCTTGATAACTTCTTTCTTTGCAAGCTTTTCGAAGGTTCCGTCTTCTTCCATCTTGCGGATGTCGTTTAATCTTTGGATTCTCTTTGCGATTGTCTTGTGGTTTGTGAGCATTCCGCCGAGCCATCTTTCGCTTACGTAGTACTGTCCGCATCTGCCCGCTTCGTCCTCAACTGCCTGCTGAGCCTGCTTCTTGGTTCCTACGAAAAGTACCGGCTTTCCGGATTCGCCAACGCTTCTCATGAAGTCATAAGCCTCGTCGATTTTCTTTACGGTCTTCTGCAAGTCGATGATATAGATTCCGTTTCTTTCTGTGAAGATATACGGAGCCATCTTAGGGTTCCATCTTCTTGTCTGGTGTCCGAAGTGTACACCTGCTTCGAGTAATTGTTTCATTGAAATTACTGCCATTTTTGTTCCTCCTGGTTTTTCCTTCCACCGCCTGCGAGCAAAATACCGCTTGCAGGTCCCTACCTATGCACTTGTCTATGCCGTTTGAGACCTCTTTGCATCCTTATTTCAGGAACTCGCGGCAACCATCTCTAGAGAGCGGTGTGCTAAATTTTTGCGGCACGCCTAATCGACATACCACATTGCATTATACAATAAATCTTCTCACTGCGCAAGTCTTTTGAATGCAATAATTTCAATAATTCAAGGTTTTTTTTAGATAATTCGCGAAGGTCTGCTTCGTTCTGATAAAGCTTTCTCTGCCCATCAGGTATTCTCCGCCGTCGCTAAAATATATGACCTGATCCTTCATAGAATTCACATAGTCAAAGTTGATCAGCATCCCTCTATTGCAAAGGAAAAACCTGATGTCATTTTCAAAATATCTGCAAAGCTCGGAAAGCTTCGCATAGATCAGAAATTCCTTCCCCTCGGTAACAACCTTCGCCCGCCGGCCATCGCTTTCTATATAGATAATATCGCTAGTGGAAAGCTTGCAGCAATCCCAGCGGCTTATGATCGGCATGAATCTCTCCATTCTTGCTACCTCCTCATATAACACACACAGCTTTACACTCCTCACAACCATTATCTCACATTGTCAAGAAAAAAGGCGAAAAATGTTTCGACATTTTTCGCCATGATTCGTCTTTCTTTTGGCACAATCTGCTGTTTTATTTTTACATTTCTATGCGATTTGCCTTATATTTCTCACATTACCTACATTGCCTTTGACTTTATCTCCTCAAGAAGCTTCTTCGTGAAATCTTCTACGGACATCTCTCCAAGCTCTCCTGCCTTGCTCGAGCGAACGGTCAGAGTTTCTGCCTCTGCTTCTCTTTCGCCGATTACGCAGATATAGCTGTCTCTTTCGTTTCTTGCTTCTCTGAGTTTGTAGCCGATCTTTTCGTTACGAACATCGACCTCCACGCGAAGCCCTGCTTCCTCAAGCTTCTTTGCAACCTCATTGGCATAAGGGGCAAATCTTTCTGTTACGGTAAGAAGCTTCACCTGTACCGGTGCCAGCCAAAGCGGGAATTTGCCTGCGCAATGCTCGATGAGGATACCGATAAATCTTTCGATGGAGCCGAAGATAACCCTGTGGATCATGATCGGTCTATGCTTTTCTCCGTCCGGTCCCACATAGGTCAGGTCGAAGCGCTGCGGCATCTGCATGTCGAGCTGGATCGTTCCGCACTGCCATGTTCTGCCGATGGAATCCTGAAGGTGGAAGTCAAGCTTCGGTCCGTAGAACGCGCCGTCTCCTTCGTTGATTACGAACGGTACGCCCATCTCTTCGATAGCATTTCTGAGGGCATTCTCTGCCATTTCCCATTCCTCGTCGGTTCCCATGGAATCCTCAGGTCTTGTAGAAAGCTCAACATGATATTCGAATCCAAAGAGCTTATATACATCGTCGCAGAACTTTGCAACTGCCTTGATCTCGTCATTTACCTGCTCAGGAAGCATGAATATATGCGCATCATCCTGGGTAAAGGTTCTTACTCTCATGAGGCCGTGGAGCGCGCCCGAAAGCTCGTGTCTGTGAACCTGTCCGAGCTCGCCGCAGCGAATCGGAAAGTCTCTATATGACCACATTTTTCTCTTATATACAAGCATGGATCCCGGGCAGTTCATCGGCTTGATTGCATAGTCATCGCCGTCGATCTTGGTAAAGTACATATTGTCCTTATAGTGATCCCAGTGGCCGGAGGTTCTCCAAAGCTGCTCGTTTAGGATGAGCGGCGTCTTGATTTCTTCGTATCCTCTCTTCTTGTGCTCGGCTCTCCAGAAGGCCTCTAGCTCGTTTCTGATGATCATGCCCTTTGGCAGGAAGAACGGGAATCCCGGGCCCTCATCCGTAAGCATGAAAAGATCCATCTCCTTTCCGATCTTGCGGTGGTCTCTCTTCTTGGCCTCTTCGAGCTTGTTAACATACTCATCGAGCTCCTCCTGCGAAGGAAAGGCCGTTGCGTAGATTCTCTGAAGCATCTGCCTGCTAGAATCGCCTCTCCAGTATGCGCCCGCAACGCTCATGAGCTTGAAGGCCTTGATCTTGCCCGTAGACTCCATATGCGGCCCCGCGCAAAGGTCCGTAAAATCGCCCTGCGTATACATGGTGATAACAGCATCCTCCGGCAGATCCTCGATGAGCTCAACCTTATAGTCCTGATTTCTTTCCTTGAAAAATTTAAGTGCATCTTCTCTCGAAACCTCGCTTCGCTCAAGCGGCAGGTTCTGCTGAACTATCTTTTTCATTTCCTTTTGGATTTTCAGAAAATCCTCTTCGCCGAATTTGTGCTCGCATTCCATATCATAATAGAATCCGTTTTCGATTGCAGGCCCGATTGCAAACTTCGTATCCGGCCACAGGTGCTGAATCGCCTGCGCCATGATATGCGATGCCGTATGTCTGTAGGTATCTCTAACCTGCTTATCTTCCCAGTTTAATTTTTCTTTTGTCATTTTTCTTACCTCATATTTTCAAAATTTATATTCAAAGGGCGTCCTCACATTTCCTCTATTGATTTACGCCCCAAAATTGCGTTCGCAAGCTTTTTATGCTCTGAAAGCTAAATCTCGTCCGGAATTGTTCTGCCGGGTCCGGCCCCGTTTCATGTGCCTTGCCCGGAATTTTCCGTACTCGCTATGCCTGCCCCGTCACTTGGCGTTACCGTATCGCCCTGCGTTTGCGGCTCCGTAGGAGTGGCCTGCTCGGTCGGGGCCTCTGGGTCTGTCGGCGCTGCCGGATCGGTCGGACCTGCCGGATCTGTCGGGCTCACCGGATCGGTAGGAGTTACAGGATCCTCTGTGCTTCCTCCCGGATTTTCCGGATCGTCCGCATTCCCGGAGTCATCGGTATTTTCATCCTGCCCGGTATCGGTCGTCTCCTCCGTCTCATCCTTCTTGCTTTGGCCTTCCTTTTCGCCCTTTATCTCGTTGTTTGCCCGGGCGCTTGCGATCCTTGCGGCGATCTCGTTACTGATTGCAGTAACCGTTGCCGATGGAGTGTAATCCTCCTGGCCGAAGACGTCCTGGTGGAACTCAATGGTATTTGTCGCCATTCCATTCGGGAAAACATAAGAAATCTTATTTATTGTGCCGGTAGTCCACTGATATGGCCAGCCGGCCCCCGACGAAATCGAGTACTTCGGAAGCCTTATTCCAAGCGCCAGGATATCGTTCATCGTAAGATTCGTTTGCACCTGCGGAACCGCCATGTCGATGATCTCCTTGACATCGCTAAAGGACATGGTCTTTACCTTTTCGAGAACCTTCGAGACAACTATGCGCATTCTCTCGGTACGCTTGAAATCATCTCCGACGCCCTTGCGGATGCGTCCGTAAGAAACGGCCTGCACGCCCTCGAGGGTCTGCTCTCCGGCCGAAGTCACAAGGCTATAATCCTTCTTTCCGATATTATTTGCTGTCTGCTTCGTATATTTGTTGAGCTGATAGATTTCGTAGTCCTGCACGTCTACCGTGATTCCGCCCACCGCATCGACTACATCTGCAACAGTCTTGAAGTTGACGACGATATAGCTGGCAAGGTCGATATCCATGGCCTGGTTCAGCGACTTCATGGTCATCTCAGGCCCGCCATATACGCATGCGTGGGTGATCTTGTCATAAGTAGATGTGTCCCCAAGCTTCAGGTATGTATCTCTGTATACCGAGGTCAGCTTGACATCGTATGTATCCTTGTTGATGCTGGCAATCATTATCATGTCGCTTCGGGTTCCCTTGATATTGTCCATATCGCGGCTATCAACCCCGAGGAGCAAAATATTTATATACCCGTCTACGTCCACCAGCGACAGGTCGTAATCCTCGCTTGTCGGTTCGTGCATCTGGTCAACGAGGCTGTTCATATAGCTATAGGCGACGATCCCGACGATCAGCGCCGCAAGCAGCAGCACAAGCAGGGCAAGTATCGTAACCTTTTGCCAGGTTTTCATTTCTTTGATTCTCTGCTTCAGACCCTTTTTCTGGCTGAAGAGTTTCTCTTGTCTTTCTCTCATTGCTCAAATATCCCCTTCCCTTTCTTTTTTTTCTTCTCATCTTCTTCCAAAGTCTTTTGGTAAAATTCTATCGCCTCATCAATTCCGCTGTCCAGAAGGAGCTTTCCCTGCTTCAGCACCAGCCCCCTCTTGCAGAAGGATTTTGCAACGCCCGTCGAATGGGTTACGAAAAGGAAGGTCACATCCTCTTCGTTCACTATCTTGTTGATCCTGTCCACACACTTTTTCTTGAACTCGCTGTCCCCCACGCTCAGCGCCTCATCAACTATCAAAATTTCCGGTCTTATGCTAGAATTTATCGCAAATCCGAGCCTCGCCTTCATTCCGCTAGAATATGTCCTCGTCGGCTGGTCGATATAATCCCCCAGGTCTGCAAATTCGATTATCCCAGGCTCAAGCTCCTTTATCTCCTCGTTTGACAGCCCGAAGAGCTGCCCCCGAAAGAAAATATTCTCGCGTCCTGTGAACTCCGGGTCAAACCCCGCCGTAAGCTCAAGCAGCGCGCCGACCCTGCCCTCGACCGTGATCTTTCCGCTGGTCGGATAGGCAACCCCCGTGATCATCTTAAGAATCGTGGATTTTCCCGCGCCATTCTTTCCGAAAAGCGCCACGGTTTCGCCTTTTTCTATCTTAAAAGATAAGTCGTTTACCGCTATCTTTTTCTTGCATTTTGCATTTTTGCTAAAGACAGCCTTGAATCGCTGCCTGTCGCTTCTGAAAAGTTTGTAAGTCTTTGTTACATTCTCAAACTCTATTACCGTTTTTGTCATATCAGTCTCCATTTTCGCGGATTACAGAACATCCGGTATATCCTTCTGTAGCTTCTTATATACCCACAGCGCAAGCGCGAGCATGATCACGAAAATTATTGCAAAATTCCGAAGCTCCGCCGGGTTCTCATAGAACCAAACCTGCTTTATGAGCGCGTTCCTATATCCGTTTACGATGAGGGTCACCGGATTGAAGAGCAAAATCTCCCGTATCCACGCATGGTCGATCGAATTTGCATCATATAGTATTCCCGACAGCCAAAACAGCGCCTGCACCAGCGATTTTACCAGATTCAGGAAGTCCTTGCTTATCGCCGACAGCATCCCCGCAAACAGCCCCCAAACCGTAAAGAATAGGAACATCTCCAGCATATAAAGCGGCAGCTGCAGATAATATATCGTCGGCCTATATCCAAAGGCTATATAGATTCCGATAAGAATCGCCATCAGCCCCAGATGCACCACCATATTCGCCATGCTGATAAAGGTCGGTATGGTCGAAACCGGGAATTTTATCTTCGTGACCAAATATCTGTAGCGCCTTATGGAATTCGCGCCGCCCGTGATCATATCCCTCATGTAAAACCACGGGATCATGCCCGCAATCAGCCAGAGGAAGAACGGATAGCCGTCCACATCGCCGCCCTTTCGAAGTCCGAGGGTGAAGGCAAACCAGAATACGAATATAAGTATCGCCGGTTTGATGAGCGCCCATCCCCAGCCTAAAACCGCGCCGCTATAGGTCTTTTTTAGATCCGCCTTCGCAAGGCGCAAAAGCTGCTTCCTGTAGTCAATATGGTCCTTCAAAATTTCTTTCAGTATACCCAAATTTAGCTCCTCTCAGGAAGGTGAATCAGCGTCTTGTTCTTGTTATCCTCGTATCCGTACAAGCGCTTCTTCGCCTCAAGTCTTTCGAGCAAGTATTCTCTCGTCTCTTTCGCATATTTTTCTACCGCAGGATAGTCCGGGAACCTGTTGATCTCAGGGAATTTGATCCCCTCATTTGTAACCGCAAGGTCGACTCCGAAGAATTCGAGCTGTTTGATGGAGCGCGTTACATCCAGCACCTGCTTCTTGACCTGATCCCAGTGCGGCAGATATCCGTCGATTGGAACTCCGGTATCAGGATGAATATGGCAGTCCTCGATAGAATTGTTTCGGACGATCTTTGCGTCATGAAAATGCCCCGTCGCCACATCTATGGTTGCGGTCATTCCGCCTGCGCCCACGTTGTCAACAGCGCCCGTTGCCTTCGAGCCGAAACGCACATAGGCATTGCAAACCTCTGGCTCGCGCCCGTCTTTCTTAAATACGATCATTCTAACTGTATTTACCGCGCCGTCATAGACTGCCTTGAGCTCGTCGCACATATTGATATATTCTGTTACGAGATACTGGTTTTCGATATCCTCGAGTATGTCTAGAACCTGCTTTTTCGTCACATCCTTATAGTTTAGCTGGTATTTTCCGTTCTCGCAGGTGAACTTGTAGAATCCGTCGCCGTGCGAGCCTTCGTCGGGTTTGAGCGCAAGCACGCCCTTTTCCTCGACGAGGCGGAAGATGTCTTCGAAGGAATTCGTATATCCTTTTGGAAGGTCCATCATCGAAATCACCTTGTTGTTGCCGTTCTTGCAAATTATGTGATAATAATATTCCGGAAAGCACTCGTTATAGTCCGAGCAGACATATTTGACGGTAATCTTGTCTTCCATCCACTTTCTGTACTTCGGATTGATGTGCCTGAGCCATTTATATTCGAAGTCCGAGATGAACTCCTCGTGGTTTTCCTTGGTAATTCCATATTGCAAAAGCCTATATGAAAGGAAGCCATGTCTGTATGCCCACATTTTCTGCCTGAATGTGGTATCCTTGTTTGTGACAAAATCCTTCCAGACATCGCCTATCCAGCGGATGCTTAGATATGGCACGAGTCCCTTCGGATAGAAGATCTTTGCAAATCTCGCCCTTACCTTGAGCTTTACCTTCTTTGCGCCACGTGAAAATCTCGTGCCGCTCCTAGAATATGCCTCTTTCTTTTGTGCTACCTTTCTGAAAAGATATGCGCTCGTCTGTTTGCTAAACGGCTTGCAGGTCGGATATTCCGGCTGATTGATGAGCGCGGTGATCTTGAATCCGTCATCGTTTATTACGATCTGGGCGCCGAAAAACTCAAGCTGCGGCACGAAAATACAAAGGCGATTTATTACGTCCTTTATCTCGTCCCAATGCGGAACCGGCTTGCCGCGCCAGATCCCCGTCTTTTCGTCTACAGCCTCTGCGCGCGTCTTCCTAAATCTATCCTCCAGAACGTCCTCTTCTTCCAGGCTGTCTGCCTTTCTCTGCTCGAGCGTGCGCACGGATTTTGTCTCATACTCGTCGAAAACAAAATATGCATCACCGATAACCGGATTATCCCCAAATTCGTTAAAAACTATCAGGTTCAGCACGCCGTTATCGACCACGTCGCCCGTCCTTACCTTTTCCTTTATAACCAGGGTTGCGGCAAACTCTGAGAGCTTTTTCCTTAAGGCATCTTCTCCGTAGAGATGGCCGTCAAAGCTGAATTTGCCGTCTCTATATGCAAGCGTCGATGTTGAAACGCCGTTTGCCTGCGCAAGGCTCACCTCGCCCTTTTCTTTGATCAATGCAAAGATATCTTCAAAGCTTGCATCAAGCTTGCCATCCTCAAGTGGGATTACGACAGTCTCGTCGAATCTCTTGCTGATCTGAAAATAGAGCTTTGGCATGTACCTCCGAAACGGCTTGAAAATCGTATGTACCGTTACCTTGTCCGTGATCCACTTGCTGTATGTGCCATTGAGCGGGCGCAAATACGAATAATCTCTGGCCGAAATATATTCATCGACATTCTCGTTATTTATTCCGAGCGCCGCAACCTGCTCCGGCATGAATCCGTGCTTTATCGCCCAGTTTGTCTCCCTGCGCGAAAATCCGTAATCCCTCGTCTTATGTCTATAAACCTCACGCACCCAGCGGCGCGCTTCACCGCCCGTAAAACCCTTCGAAACAGATCTCAGCGCCAGCATGTCCAGGACTTTTCTCTTAAATCCCATTCTTTTCTTTCCTCCTGTTATAATCCTCAGGGGAGTTAAAATCCTCTGTACCATCCTTTAGCAAAACAAATTTTGCGTCTATATTTTTTTCTCCGAAGGCAAGGCCCAGAAACGACTGGTAGACCTGCCATCCGATGCATTTTTCTATTTTTCCGTCAAGAAAAAGCTTTCGTACCCTGTCGACATGATATTTGAATTTCTCACCATCTGCGATCTTGATTGCAACTATCGCCCGCTCGTTTCCAAAGAAGAGTATATCCTCAGGCTCTGCATCTGCAATTGTTGCGATTGCATCTTCAGAATAATATGTATCTCCGTAGAGGAAGCAAATATTATCCTCTATGAGCTCCTCTGTAAAGCGGTCGATCTCGAGCAGATTGTGCCTTGGCTCGTAGCGACGTGCTCCGGCAAACTCGTAGCGAGGGTCGTGCGAGGTGATTATCACCTCGGCTCCCGCGTCCATCTCGCCAAGTAGCCTGACGGTCCTCCCAAGCAGGGTCTCACCGCCGATTTTGATCAGGTGCTTTGGTATGTCGTTGTAGTTTTGCCAGCGCGTGCCCTTGCCGTCTGCCATTATTATGTACTTCATAAGCTTTCCTATTTCTTGATTACTCCGTGGTAGCGATAAAAATCGCCCAGCTCCTTGTGGCGCTGCCCGCCCCATAGCTGAATTATATTCACACCGGATGATGTATTCGCCTCGATGATGCAATGCCCCTCTTCGGTTATGAGGATGTCCCATGCGATAAAGTGCATATATGGCAGCTTATTCGCAAGGTCTATCATATCTTCTTTGAGCTGCTCCCAGTTTGGAACCCTCACGCCCTCGATAGGCGCTCCCGAGTCCGGATGCACCTTATAGACATTACGGTTGTGAAGGCACCTTGCCTCGCTGAGAATCCCCGTTTCCAAATCTATGTTGGCAACAAGCCCTCCGCGGCTTCCGTTGTCCACAGGTATAGTCTCCTTCGTGCCGATTCGCTGAACCGCAAAGAAAACCTTGAACATGTGGGTCTTCGGGTCCTTCAGCGTGATGAACCTGATGGTATTTACCGTCTTATCATAGATCTCATCCAGATAATGATGCTGCTTCATCGCTTCGCTTAGGAACCAGTCGTCGTGCTTTTTCAGATAGTCTATGAATTCTTCCTTTGTAATGGGCTCAAGGTCGATGCAGGGCGTATCCTTTTCGTAATCGTATGTCATGATTACGACGCCCGTTCCCTTGCCCTTGCCATAGGGCTTGAAGAAGTATGAGCCCTTTTCCTTGAGGAGCCTCAGCGCGTCCTCATATTCCATCGCAACGCTTTGAAAGCTCGAGAGGTGACCCCTGTTTTTTATCATATAGCTTTCCGGCACGCGAACATATTGTTTGAGTATCTCCGCCGATGCGATCTTGTTATTGCATACGAAGTCGAACGGCTCGTTTATGTAGCGGGAGCGATACCAGTCGAATTCCGAGAGATATTCGCTCTTATCGTTGTGGTCAAAATCATAGAGCATCCACTGGTCGGCGAGAAATCCGCCCGAGAGGTTCGCCCTTATCTTCTTGTAAAATGGGCATTTGAAATGGTTTTTCGCAAAGAGTATTCTTCGGAAATAAAGAAGCGCAAGCTTCATCTTTTTGATTGCCCATCTTGTAAATTTGAAAAAGTCCATCGTAGTCCTCTGTGTCCTCTGTTTGTATTTTTTATATCTTTTGTGTCTTTTGTATCTTTTTATAATATAGCTTTTTATATATTGTTATTTCCTTATTCCTCGCGCCTTCGCTATTTCGATTTCTTCTGCCCGAGATTTTGCATTATAAGCGCGCAAATCTGTTTTGTGGATGTCCCCAGGTTCTCCGGGAGGTAGCGCCGCCTGTAATTTTGCAAAGCATCATCGTTATATTCGCCCGCCGCTAGCTTTGCGATAAGCTCCTTCGCATCCCGGAACACGCAGCCAGGCATCGTCTCAAAAAGGTCGATATTCATGCCGTTTTTTTGGCGATATTCCTCATAATCATATACAAAATAGTATGTGGGTTTATCAAGCACCGCGCCCTCGATTGCTATTGCTGAGTAGTCGGTGATAAGAAAATCGCACGCCGCCAGCATCTCAGCGGAAGAAAACTCGGGGCAGGTATATATGCCTTGCCTATCCGGAAGCTCCCCCAGTTCTATGCGCTGGTTCGGATGTCCCTTGATTACGAGGACAAAATCGCTTTCCTCGCCCGCGATCTCTGCAAGGCCCTGCCACCTTTGCTCTATATTTTTTCTGAAAGTCGGCGCATAAAGCACCACCTTTTTTTCTCTGAACGCTGGATATGCGCAAAGCACCTTCTCTTTGTTCTTTGCCTCTGTCTGCAGCAGGTAGTCGATCCTCGGAAGGCCGCAATTTACAAGCTTATCCTCGGTCGTACTAAACGACTTGCAATAGAACGGGTTCCACGCGCTGCCGCCTGCTATGATATAGTCGTAGCCTTCGTGCATTTTCATGAGCCTTGCGATTTCCTTGCCCCTGCCCGATGCCTTTCCGAGCGTCTGATAGCCGGACTGCTTGATCTTGCCAAGCGCGTGCCACATCTGTATTACGGTCAGGTTCTTCTTGTGGTGGAGAATCGATACCGCAGGCCAATATGCATCCAGCACGCATACGGACGATGTCGCGAGGTGATACATGCTTCTGAGGGTTGATTTTGCGAAGGCGAGTGCACCGCTCCCCTCCCCCTCGAGCCTGTGGCATATGGTGACTATCTCGATATTCGGATCCTCGGTTCTGAGCTCGTCCTGCGTCATCTCAAAGTCGAGCGTGATGCTGTTCGACTGCCTGCTCAGAAAAAGAACTTTGTTCGGTCTTGTTGGCATGAGCTTCAGAACCGCATATATCAGGCCGAGGCCTAGCCTCATGATGTAAATTGCTAATTTTTTCATTTTGTATTATTTTATATTATCAACTGTATCGCGATTTTTCGTATTTGCTATATTTTTCAGAATTCCTTACACGCTAATTTCGCCCTGCGCCGATTGCGCGCAAGACTATCGCGTTCCTATCGTTCTAATTTATCATATTTTTGGCATTTTGTAAATATTTTTGGTATTTGCTTTTTGTGAAAATTATGCAATAATGTTCGTATCACTAAACTAAGTCAAAGGTAGAAAAATGGACAAAAGAAAAATATATATTCTGGCCTCCGCATCGCCTCGCCGCATCGAGATGATGCGCTCGCGCGGCATCGAGCCGATTATCCTGCCCGCAAGCATCGAAGAAAACATTCCGCCCGTATGCGGCATGCGGCAGACGGTGATGTTCCTAGCGCTAAAAAAGGCGAAGGCCGCAGAAGCTGAATATCTAAAAGAAACCGGGCAGGCGCGCGGCGAGGCGGGCAGTGTTCCCGAAGCGGGCGGCATGTCCTGCATGCGATGTCATATCGAGGCACGTGAGGCGCCCGCTGAGCCCGGCGCGTGCGACTTGCACGGTGAGCCCGCTGTGACCGGCACGCACGTCGCGTGCGATGCCTGCGATGCGCCTATAATCATAGCGGCGGATACCATCGTATATAAGGACGGGATCATGGGAAAGCCAAAGGATAGGGCCGATGCGCGCCGCATGCTCTCTAGCCTTGCTGCGGGCAGGCACTATGTTGTTACGGGCTGCGCTCTCCTCGAGGCAGGGAGCCAAAACGGCCGGGTCTTTGCCGAGGTCACGGAGGTCTTCGTAAAGCCTCTCAGCGAGGAGGCACTCGATGCATATCTTGATACCGATGAGCCCTACGACAAGGCGGGTGCCTATGCGATCCAGGGCCTCTTCGCAGCGCATATCGATCATATCGATGGCGACTACGATAACGTGGTTGGCCTGCCCTGGGCGCGAATCGAAGAGGAGCTTCAGCTATTATAAAACAGATGGAAACAACGAGTAGTCACCCCTCTGGCCGGCCCTCGCGAAGCTCGGTGTGAGCTGTTTTGCCTTCGCCGTTGCCTATAGAAGAAAAGCGGCTCGGGAGAGCCGCTTTTCTTCTGATTGAATCCAGTTATTTAGTTCTGCATGCGTACTTGCACTGTTTTAATTCGGTTTTTGCAACTAGCGCGCCCTGGGCATCATATACCATCACGCGGGCTTTGTAGTAATATCTGGTGCCC
>CAVCFO010000018.1:0-30293 GCA_963601575.1 bacterium | reverse complement strand
GCCTCTATTCGCTTGTCCTGGTCGATAGTCACCGAAAAGAGCGCTGCCCCATCCCTATAATAGGTTTCGAGCAAGTCCTCGTCCATAAACTCCTGCGGAATAGAGATGTCCTCGCTGTCATCAAGCCATGTTACATCGGAAACGCCATCCACAGCTTCTAATTTTTCCTTATATTTTAGTGCCTCCGGAATGCTCACATCCCGAACCATTACCCTGGCGTTTGGAATCCCGCCCTCGTATTCTGCGTCCATCACATCCAGAGCCACGGTGGAAAGACTTTCCTCCGGCAGATAGTCGTTCATGTCGTAGTTTACCGAAATGAAGTTTCTCGCAAGCAGGCATATTGCAAACAATAGCGCAAACACGCACATGATGATTTTTTTGTGATTTACTATTCCCGTATAAAAGCGTCTCATATTCCCCTCCTATTGACAGTTTAGTCTACCCCTCGCAAATGCTAAGTTCCACGGTCAATATGCATACAAATGTGTAAATACGGACAAATCCATATATTTTGTGGGGCAAAATCGGGATACAACGGTTCAAAAGGGGTTCAAAAGGTGGCCTTGGCACACCCTTTTTCTTGCTTTTTTTGCCGGACATTTGTATAATAAATAGCAGAATACATATCAATCATATAAAGGAGCAAGAGGGCAATGTTAAGGGAAGAAGGGAATTTACAAACAAAGTCGGCGCTGTCTGCGTCTTTGAAAAAATTTATGGCGAAAAAACCGCTAAAAAAAATTACAGTCAGCGAAATCATCACCGACTGCAATGTGAACAGAAAAACTTTTTACTATCATTTTGAGGATATATATGACTTGCTGAAATGGACGCTTGAGCAGGAAGCCATCGAGGTGGTGAAAAAATTCGACCTGCTGAGCGACTACGAGGAGGCTCTGTCCTTTATAATTGAGTATGTCAAAGCAAACGCCCATATCCTAAACTGCGCCTACGACAGCATCGGAAGAGATGAGATGAAACGCTTTTTCTATCAGGATTTCTCATCTATCGTCAGGCGAATCATCGAGGACTGCGAAAAGCAAAATGGCATCCAAGTTGGCGATGGATTTCGGGAGTTTGTCTGCTGCTTTCTCACCGAGGGAATTGCCGGAATGCTTGTAAACACCTTCAAAGCCAAGGACGATATCGACAATGAAACACTAAGAGGCTATGCGCGCCCGTTTATCAAATCCCTGCCGGATCTTCTCCGCTGCTGCGATCCAGCATGAACTTTGTGAATGCCTTTGCAAGCACCGACATTTCGTCCCGGGGCAGCGTTGCAATTCCAATTATGCGGAACTGTTCGGGCTCCATGGCTCTGATTTCCAGCGCGTCGCATGCCTTGTAATTTGACCAGAGCATTTCCGGAAAGATGGTAATTCCGAAGCCGCTTCTTACCATCGCCATCACCGAAAAGTCGTCGCTCATGGTATATTTCACCGTGTATTTTTTCTTATCCTGGCCGAGTATGTTGCGAATGTCGTTGTCCGAGCCTTTTACCTGCATGATGAGAGGCTCACGTTTCACCTCGTCCAAGGTGATTTTTTCTTTTGCAGCCAGCGGATGCCCCTGTGGAAGCAGCACGTTCATAGGGTCACGGTAAAGCGGCATAAAATCAAGCCCATCCCGCACCGGAGCCGTGAGGAACCCGCAATCTATTTGTCCTCTCAAAATCATTTCCGCAATTTTGTCGTAATCTGCGAAGCGAAGGTCAAAAGTTATTTCCGGATATTTCTTTTGAAAATCTTTTATAATCTCAGGCATCCAGTGGGTCGCCACGCTGGAAAACGTCCCGATTCTCAAAGTTCCTGTGGCAATTCCGTTGATTTCGTTTATGGTCTGCTGCAAATTGTTCTGTTCGTTCACAAGACTCTGCACGGCCCCCAGCAGGCGTTTTCCGTCCTCGGTGAGGCTTACGCCGCCGCTTCCCCTGATAAAAAGCGGAAAGCCCGTTTCCTTTTCCAGCGAGGCAATGGCGTGGCTGATCCCAGCCTGGGTGTAGTGCAAAGCCTCGGCAGTTCTTGTAATATTTCCGATTTCGGCGGTTTTCAGAAAAACCTCGTATTTGTTTAAGAGCATATATCCTCCTGCAAAAGTTACGCAGTTTTTACTAGCTGCTGCAAAAATTTAAATAGTTTTGCCGATTTCTGTAAATTCTATGCATTAAACGGGAACCCATAGGTCAGCGGATCATTTTCGTCGATGATGAAGGAGCAGCTGCCGGTTTTGTATGCTGTTCCGGTAATTTCCACACGCACAGCCGAAAAATCTCCCACCTTTTCTGCGGTAACCGCCTTTCCGACAAAGTGCTGTCCCATAAGATTTTCGTGCAGCGTTTCCTCTCCCACAGCCAACTTTCCTCGATATATCAAATCAGTTACACGAGCGCTTACTCCTGTGCCGCAAGGCGATCTGTCTATCTGTTCGCCCTCAAAAATTATGCAGTTTCTGCCGCAAAATCCCGGTGCAGCGTCTTTCTCGGAATAAAGCAACATAAATTCTATCTTGCTAAAGGGAAGCGTCGGATGTTTGAAACTAACCTCAGCATTGATATTGGCAAGCACATCCATCGCAAGTTGCGTCAATGCACGGAGATTGATCAGTTCCATAGGAATCCCCAGTTCATCGACATTGATCAAGGCAAATACATTCCCGCTGAACACAATATCTGCGTGAACAACGCCGTGGGAAGCAGTGTGTATCTCCTGATCTACGCTGTAGACGAAAGAGGGTACATTTTGCAGCGTAACGCTTTGCGCTTTTCCGTCTTTGACGAGTATGCGCACCGGCACCAAACCCGTAACCGTGTCGATTTTCATAATAGTTTCCGGCTCGGTTACGGGAATCCATCCCTCATTTACCGCCGCCGTGGCAAGGCATATAGTTCCGTGACCACACATTCCCTCATATCCTATTCCGTTAAAAAATATTACGCCAAAATCCGCCTCCGGGCGGCATGGCTTTGTCAGCACAATACCGAACATATTTCGATGACCCCTGGGCTCCTGCATAATTGCGGTGCGGAGATTATCGTAATGCTCCCGCATATCCTGCTCTTTTTCCTGCATGGTTTCACCCCGAAGTTCCGGCATTCCCTCGTAGACAATTCGTGCCGGCTCCCCGCAAGTGTGCATTTCAATAGTTTTTAGTTCTCTCATTTGTCTTTCCTCCTGCAATATCTCTTTGTTTGGCATCTTATTTGATGGCTTGCTTCAAAGCTGTATGCTGCTGCCGATGCGAAGCCGCTGCGCCCGGTTATAAATTTGCTTTGCTGTAACAAGATCCAGTATCGCCGTTCCGGTAGAGTCGAAGAATGTTATCTCATCTTTGTTTTGGCGTCCCGGTATCCGTCCAAGCACAAGCTGTCCCAACTCACCTGTTATATTTTCTTCGGTTATTGTGCCGGAACCAAGAGCCTGTATCAAATCTCCCGCTTCATTCAAAACCCCCTCCAGCGTATCTGCATAAATTTTTCCGGCTCTTGCAATCAGCTTCGGGTCAATCTCTGCCTGCTCAGGTGTACAGGAGCCTATAGCGTTAATATGTGTTCCCGGTTTCACGAGGTTTCCATCAAACAGTGGCCGGTATGCCCCCGTCACCGTTGTAATAATGTCTGCGTTTGCCACAGCCTCCTCTGCTGAAATCTCCGCCGTGCAGAAAACATCATATGCATCTTGCACCTGCGAAACGAGATTGGCGCTTTTTTCAGGGTTGCGCCCTACAATCTGCACACGCTCAATGTGCCTTACCGCAAGCACCGCCTCGATCTGCTCAAAAGCTTGTCCTCCTGTTCCGAAAATCGTGAACACACTGCTGTCTTCGCGGGCAAGCAGTTTGGTGGCGGCACCGGACAGCGCTCCTGTTCGCAAACGAGTGAAATATGTCCCATCCATCAAAGCACAGACTTCACCGGTGTCTGTGCTCATAAGTACCATGGTTGACGGCGTTGAGGGCAATCCTCGCTCTGCATTCTTCGGAAAATTTGAAACTATTTTTATTCCAAGGGCGTCTGCGATAGCCGAGTAGCCGTACATGAACAGGCTGCTTCCGTGACCTTGCGAAACGGCGATTGTGCCGCGCATGGGAATCTCGCATTGACCGGCGGAATAAAGTATCAACGCCTCCAGCGCCGCGTCTACAGCCTGCCTCATTGTGCATGTTCGACGGATTTCATCCTCTCGCAAAATTAAAATTTCCATGATTAAAGTAGCTCTCCTTCCTCTGCTTTCCGGCAGCGGTTTTGATAGCCATTGTAGCATCGGCGAATTTTGCTGTCAATCACCCTCAGCATTCGGAAATGATTTGCGCTTCATTCTCTTTTTGCATATCCATAACTTTTTCTTATTGCATCCATAAGTTTTATTCTCTTTTCAAATGTCTTTTAGTACAGTATAATTGCACCATAATAAAAAAGCAAGACCCGCAAGTTTTTTGTCCGACAATTTGCCGATGACGGCAATTCTCATCTTCCGCGGGTCTTGAATTATTGGAGGCACAGAATGGAGAATGTAGCAGAAAAAAAAGGATGGTCGCAGTCGCAGGCAGATTTTATGATTGCACTGGTTGCCACCGCTTGGGGAAGCTCTTATGTTATGATGAAAGTGGGGCTTGAGGGTTTGCCGCCCCTTTCGCTGACGGCTCTCAGGTTCGGCATCGCATTCATTTGCATCACCGCCATATTCCCAAAAGAGCTAAAGAAAACCACCCCGAGGATTCTGAAAAGAAGCTCTATCCTCGGTGCGTTTTTGTTTGGAATTTTTGTATTTCTGCTGAACGGTATGGAGACTACAACGGCTTCAAACGCCGGATTTTTGATCAGCACATCTGTGGTAATGGTTCCTGTCTTTCACGCTTTGCTCACCCGTAAATTCCCAGGCGGCCGAATCGTTATCGGCGTTGTAATTACCATAGTGGGCATAGGCTTTCTTTCATTGCAGGAATCCCTATCTTTCCATTCCGGCGACCTTTTGTGTATAGGCGGAGCGTTTATGTATACCTGCCAAATCTTATGCACCGACAAATTTACAAAGGACGACAACCCTCTTCTTCTGGGGATTTGGTCCCTTGCCTTTGCCGCAATATTTTCGGCCATCGGTACATTTGTATTCGAAACTCCGACACTCCCTGCCACAGCGGGGGAATGGGCTGCTGTTATCGGGCTTGCGATTATATGCAGTTCTTTCGGCTTCGTGGCTCAGTCCGTGGCTCAGGCATATACCACTCCGGAACATGCGGCTCTCCTCTTTGCACTGGAGCCGGTAAGCTCCGCCGCCTTCGCCTTTGTTTTCCTGCACGAAGTTCTTAATCTGCAAGGCATGATCGGCGCGGCGCTGGTGCTCTGCGGCGTTTTGTTTGCCTCTGTGCAGAAACGTTCCTAAACTTCTTTGTCCTTTAGTTCTTCCAGGGAAATCCTCACGAACTCCCTAAGTGTCGGGCTGGCGTGTTTGAGAGACTTCACGCATATCCCTATATTTCGCTGAATATTCTCTTCAAACTCCCGAAATACGACATTCTGCGGGAGCTGAGGGAGTTGTAATTTTGAGATAATGTACATTCCGAAATTGTCCGAAACCATGCTGAACACCGCATTATCGCTGGCAACATAATGCTTTGGCACCGGCGTAAAGGACTGTCTTTCCTGAACCGAATTGTATATGTCATCCCAGCCACGTCCGGGCATAATAAACTCATGTCCGTTGAGCATTTGAATCGGTATTTTTTCGTATGCGGCAAGGGGATGTTCGCAGTGCATAATCACTCCCACAGGCACCGAAAAAAGCGGGTAAAATTCAAAGCCCTTCGGTACATCATCACTCATAAACGCGGCATCGAGGCTTCCATTCGTCATGGATGTCTGTATATCCAAATTTGCTTTTTCGAGAAGCTGAATTTCCACTTTCGGATAAAGTTTCGTAAATTTGGTAACAAGAGCCGGAATGAATTTAATCAGCAGACTGTTATAGGCTCCAATCTTTATGCTGCCAGCCATAATTCCGTTTATCGACGAAATCGTATTATAAAAGGCATCTTCATTCTTTACAATTTGCTGGCAATATACAAGCAGCTTCTTGCCGTCTTCCGTAGGCAAAATTGCATCTCTGCTTCTAATCACAAGGGGGAATCCCACCTCATCTTCCAACGCATTAAGCATATGGCTGATCCCCGGCTGGGAATAGTCCAGTGCTTTGGCTGCCTTTGTTATGCTCCCAAGCTCCACAACTTTGATAAATGCACGATAGTTCATTGTATTCATTGCAATTTTCTCCATTCATTTTTATAATAGGTACAATAAATGTTTTTTATCGTAAAAAATAATTCTTGCATTGAAATTCAAACATAATTCCGGCGCAAGTGAAAATTATAACGGACTATGTATTCATAATTCGAATATTGCTCATTAAATACATTTAATTTCCGAAAGTATCCGCCTATAGTATAATGCAGCCAAGAAAAGATTACAAGCTTTTCGTTGAAATTTTGAAAGGAGAAAACACAATGAAAAACAGTAATGAAAAATTCAATTTCAATTTCGTAACCGTTTGTGTGATTACCGGTGCATTCATTGCCTATGCAGTAGGTTCCGGTTTCGCTTCCGGAAACGAAGTGCTGCAATTCTTCGGTTCATGGGGACTGAAAAAGTCAAGCCTTGTCTTCATCGGTGCCGGGCTGATTACCCTTATCACCTGTATTTGTTTGTATCGCATAGGCTCGATAAGAACATTTGACACCACTTCGGCAGCTTATGAGTATGTAGGTGGAAAGGGTCTGGGAAAGTTCTTTCAAATATGGACTTTCGTTTCCATATTCGGAACATTCATGATAATGTTCTCCGGCGCAGGCTCCCTTTTTAATCAGTACTGGGGATGGCCGCAATGGATCGGTTCGGCTCTCATGGGACTTGTATCCGGCGTCATCGTAATCGGAGGGCTGAAGACCGTTGAGAGAGTTTTGGGTTCCGTCGGAATTATTCTTTTGGTTTATGTTGTTTTATTCGGAATCATTTCACTATTCCACCCGGCCTGTGATTTGGCCCAAGCCGATAATATGGCTGAGTATGTAGAAAGCGGCGTGGTTTATCAGGCAAATCTGTTTGCGCTGCCGCCTCTTAGCTGGATTCCGGGGCTTGCTTCCATCAACAATCCGATGCTGGAGGGAATGCTCTATGCCGCCCTTGTGGTTGTAAACGGTGTTCCGTTCTTCCTGACCCTCGGAAAGCGCACAAAGACCATGAATCAGGCTGTGATTTCCGGCGTTGCCACTACAGCTGCCCTTTATCTTTGTACTTTCTTCGTTATGATACTGATTCTTTCCAACTTTAATGAAGTTGTGAACACTGCCAGCGGCAAGATGAGCCCATTCCCTGTTTTGGCTGCGCTGGATGTTTTGTGGCCAAGCGGAAGTTGGACTTATGTTATCATCATCTTCGGAGGAATCTTTACAACCACTACAGGGTTTTTGTGGGTGCTTTCCGCATGGCTTTTTCCGGGAGAATCGGGTACAAAAAAGACAAACACATTTGTTATTGTCATGGTTTTGGCAGGATTGTTCCTTGGAAGCGTGCTTCCTTTCTCGGCTCTGATTAACTTCCTGTTCCCTATCAGCGGACTTGTGGGGATCGTGCTTACAGTATGCCTGGTTGTGCGCCTCATTCAGACGCAAAAGGCCGTTAAGGCAGGGCAGCTCATGGAGCAGGAAACCAATCCCCCTGAGGCAGAATAGGCAATGTGCCGGCAATTACGCGCCACGAGGCAATAAATTTTGAAAATTTGATTATTATTTGATATTGACGGAGGTAAATAAAATGACCGCATACTTAGAAAACAGACCGTTCGGATATGTAACGCCTGCAAACAGGGATGTGAAGATGACAAGCGTTGACCATCAGCAAATATCCGGCTACTCGGTCGGCATCGTATATATTGAAAACGTAAACTACCCTCTCATCCCGGGAAATGTTGTAAATGCTTATACATACGATTTTCCGGTAAGAATGATGCCGGTAAAAAATCTTATAAACGAAAGGCTTTTCAACGCTGATCCTACGGTAAAGGACGATATTATCGCCACCGCAAAGCACATGGTTGAGGCTGAGGGAGTAAGAGCAATCTGCTCGGCTTGCGGCTTCTTCGGAAACTATCACAAGGATGTTGCCGCAGCAGTGGATGTCCCTGTTGCGATGTCATCTCTTGTGCAGATTCCGTGGATTCGCACCCTGCTCCGTCCGGGACAGAAAATAGGAGTTCTGACCGCAAACGGTGCTTCCATCAGCGATGAGCTTCTCAAAAACTGCGGAATCGAGGATTCTTCGGACCTGGTGTTCCGGGGGATGGAAAGTTCAAAGGAATTCTCCGTTGTGCTTGACAACCGAGGATATTTCGACAACAATGTCGCAAGGCAGGAAGTAGTAAATGCCGCTTTGGAAATCACCTCAAAGCACAAAGATATCGGCGCAATTCTGCTGGAATGCAGCGATATGCCCCCTTATGCGGCAGACATTCAGGCCGCAACTCAGCTGCCGGTATTCGACTTCATCACATTGATTAAATGGCTCCACAATGCAGTAATGCAGAAGCCGTACAGCGGATGGGTTTAGTCAGATCCTCGCGGGTTTTGTAAATCCCACAATGCAAAACTGCCGCGCCTCCGATTGGTTTTTCGGCAGCGCGGCAGCTTCGAATCTTATGTACACATTAGATATTTATCTGTTTATTTTAGAATAAGTCGATGAGCGCCTGAACTGTGAAGAATGCCATAACAGCTACGAAAACGTACTTATACATAACATCGATCCAGCTGCCCCACTTGATTTCGCAGGTTTCGTTGTATGCCGCTCTGATCTTTGCAGCGCCGTATTTCCAGCCGACGAGAATTGCGATACCCAGAGCGCATATATCATATCCGATGGAACCGATGATATTGTCAAATACAGCAAAGAACGAATCGCTAAACGCACATGGTATTGCCACAAGCGCAGCAACGAAGAATGCCGCAACAGCACCTTTCTTTCTCGTAAGCTTGAATCCGAGTTTATCTGTGAAAAGGGAAAGACCGATTTCTAGCTGCGAGATCGACGAGGAAATTCCTGCAAACAAAAGCGCGAGGTAGAACAGGATCATGAATACTGCTCCCAGCGGCAGGCTTTCGAATACCTTAGGAAGTGCAACGAACATGATGCCCTTACCCATCATAGGGTCGAAGCCGAATACCTTGACTGCCGGAATGATAACGAATCCGCTCATCAGGCAAATCGTAAGCTGAAGAACGTTAACCGAAACGAAGTCCATAGCGATGTCCTGCTCTTTGTTTGTATATCTGCCGTAGCCGTAGAGAACGCCAGGCCCAAGACCTACTGCAAAGAGAGCCATGCCGGCGGCTTCTGCCCACATGGACGGGTTAGCAAATACCGTCCAGTCCGGCTTTACATAATATTCGATACCTTCTGCGATTCCGTCGATGGTGCAAACGCCGATTACAAGAACCACCAGGATAACCCCAAGTGCCGGAAGCATAACCTTGCAGATCTTTTCGATGCCGTTGCTGATACCCTTTGCGGTGATCCAGCCTGTGAAGATAAGGAGCACGATAATCAGTGCGTATTGCATGATGCGGTTGCCGTTCATGCTCTCCCAAACTGCCTCGGAGTCAGCAGCGTATCCGATGCCCTGAGTTGCGGTTTTGAAGATATAAACGATAACAAGACCCTGAATCGCCGGGTAATATGCCCAGAGGAATAACTGGTCGATGGAGCAAAGGGCGCCGAGAATCTTTCCGAAAACTCCTCCCTCTTCGCTCATTCCGGACATATGCTCTTTTCCCTTGAGTCTGCCATAAGCCGTCTCGGCAAGTCCCGCCGGGATTACCAGCGCTACGGTGATAATTACGAAGGCAAGGACGAATGCACCGCCGCCCCATTTTGCGCAGAGCATCGGGAATCTCCACATTGCACCTACGCCTACAGCCATACCGATGGTTGAGAGGATGTAGCCGATTCTGGAACCGAATCCGTCCGAAACCCCTTCTGCCAGCTCATGCTGCTTGTTGCCTGTCAATGACTTTTTTACGCACCAAATGCTTCCGCCGCCGAATACAACAGCGTAAACAATCAGCATCACGATTGTAATAGTTGACATTTCTTTCTCCTTCCTTGCTGCGACGATTGTATCATATTTTGCTTGATAAAGATATACTATTCCGGTTTTTGCTCACAACCTGCAGCAATTCACTTCTTATTATGTGTTGTCCGACAATAACCATGTCTGCATTTAGGATAACTCATAATTTATTTTTTGTCAAGCCCTTTTGTTAGAATATTTTTGTTGTCCGACATCTTGACAACAGGGTAGATTGTCGATATAATAACAATAATTATAAGTTTAACGATATTTTTTTACGAAAGGAAATATAAAAAATGGAAAAGAAAATTGTATTCTGCGGTGGCGGCAACATGGCAGAGGGCATTATCAGCGGCTTTATCGGCAACGGAAATGTATCTAGCGCTTGCATCACGGTGAAAGAACCTGTGGAAGCTCGCCGCGCATATCTGACCGAAAAGTACGGAGTCGCCGCATCGGCTGACCCTTCGGAAGAAGTGAAAAATGCTGACATTGTTATTATAGCCGTGGTTCCGAAGTTTGTTTCCGATGTGGCATCTTACCTCGCACCGCTAGTAAACAAAGAACAGATTATTATTTCCATCGCCGCTGCAACCAAGATCGAAAAATTAGCGGCAGTTCTCGGAGCGGACAAGAAAATCATACGCATGACTCCAAATACCATGATCGCTACGCAGTCCGGCTACTCTGCAATGTGCTTCAATTCAAATTGCACAGCAGAGGATAAGGAAACTGCAAAGGCTTATGTCAAGTACCTTGGACAGATTCAGGAAATCAGCGAAGATCTCTTCAATGCCTTTACTTCTTATTGCAATGTGGGGCCTCTGTACTGCTACCAGCTCATGGAAGCTCTCACAGACGCAGGGGTATGCGTAGGATTTCCGAGAGCAGTTGCTAAGGATATGGCAGTAAAGAACATGCTGGGAGCCGCAAAGCTTATCGATGCAACCGGACTTGAGCCATCGGCAAAGACCGGAATGATGACCTCCCCTGCCGGCGTTACTATCGAAGCATTGCGCAGCCTGAAACAGACAGGTTTTCAGTCATCGGTAATGGAGTCCGTAATGGCAGGCTTTAGCAAGACAAACAGCCTTTAATTTAATTCGCAAATTCAAAGAAGAACAAGGAAGAAAAAGAAAAGTAAATCGCTGAAATTTATTGCAAATCGCACAGTTCATATTTAAAATTAAAATATTGAAAGGAAACGTGAACAAACATGAAAAAGAAGATTTTATTTTGCGGCGGCGGCAACATGGCAGAGGGCGTGATTCGCAGCATCATCACTTCGGAAGTTGCAAAACCTACCGACATCACAGTAAGCGAGCTTAATCCCGATCGCTGCGCTTATCTCAAGGAAACCTATGGTGTGGAAGCCCTGGTAGACGCAAGCTCTGCCATGGAAAATGCGGATATCGCAATCATCGCGGTTCTGCCGAAAATCGTTCCGGTAGTGGCAAAGTCCCTAAAGGCTGCGGCCAAAAAAGATGCCCTTTTCATCTCTATCGCGGCGGGAGTAAAGCTTGATGAGCTTGGCGAAATGTTAGGTGAGGACAAGAAAATCGTTCGTGTAATGCCAAATACCCTCAACAAGGTAAAGAACGGACACAGTGCTGTGGCTCTCAACGAAAATGTCACTGCCGAGGAAAAGGAAACCGTTACTCTCATCTTAAATTCGCTGGGGCAGACCATGTATCTTGCGGAAAATATGTTTAACGAGTTCACAGCTTACAGCTGCTCCGGTCCGATGTGGCTCTACCAGATGGCAGACGCTCTTATCGACGCGGGAGTTTACTCCGGATTCAGCCGCAATGACGCTCGCAGCATCGTAATCAAGAATATGCTTGGAGTTGCAATGCTTCTGGACGAAACCGGCGCATCTGCGAAGGATATGGTAAGCGCCATGTGTTCACCGGGAGGCGTAACCATTGAGGGCTACAAGTCTCTGATTGACTGTGGTTTCCAGTCTGCGGTAATGCAATCCGTAAAGGATGCCGTAGCCAAGGCAAATGCAATCTAAATCTTCACAGCTTACAAATGCGTAAAAGAGAGGGTAAATTAGTATGAATATACAGGTAAATCGCAGATTTAACGAAAAAGAGCTGCCGGATATGCAATCGATTCGTGCAGATGCGAAGAAAATCGCAAAGGGAATCACCATCGGCGAAACTCTTTTTATGAAAGAACACGGCGTCAAATCCGAAATCGAATATAAAGAAAAAATGATGAAAGCCGGAAAGATCATGAAGCATTCCGTCATCGGCTGGAACTCCTGGGAAGCCACCGCCGAGGGTATGCGCAAGGTCTATAATGGGCTGAAAGAAGTCGGCTCCTCCATCGACCGTTTCGGCATCTGCTGCGACTGGATCATGGGTGTGCCTGAGCAGTACAGAAATCGCTTTCAGGCAAGCGGAAGCCTTATTCTCAACACTCCCGACGAGTGGAAAAAGCTCGGACAGGTTGTCCCTGCTCACCCACACCTTGGCGACCACATGATCGGCTCCCTGAACGGCGTTGAAAATGTTACCAACGCCCTTAATGCGGGAGTTACATCAATCGGCAATCTGGCGCAGTATTTCACCTACGAATATCCGGGTCTTGAAATGGAGGACTACCGCACCGAGGATTATATCAAGGCAATGGCAATCATGAGTGAATTTAAGGACGCAGGAGTTTGTATGCATTGCAATCTTGACGACGGCTACGGCGCTCTTTTCCACGACGTTGCAAATCTCCTAGGCTGGGCGATGATCGAAAAATACGTGGTTGAGGACCTGCTTGGTGGGAATCTTGCTCATTGCTACGGCAATCTTTTCAGCGACTCCTTCCTAAGAATCGTATTTAACCGCGCCCTCAGCATGATAAACAAGAACGGGACTCCCGGAACATTTGTCAACGGCAACACCATCGACTACGGCCCGATTATTGCCAGAAACTACGGCGTTCTCTGCGCTTATGCCCTGCCTGATGTGGCTTGCCAGCTCATGTATCCAAGCGGCTATGCGGTTGCTCCGGTTCCTTTCACCGAGGCGATTCGCATCCCTGCTCCTGAAGAAATCATCGAGGCGCAGCTTACCATGGATACGGTCATCGAAAAAGCGCCTTATTACGCCCGCTACATCGACTGGGACAAGGTAAATTCCGACGCTGAGGTTCTGGTAACCGGCGCAAACGTGTTCTTTGAACGGGTGATGAACGGTCTTGAGGCTCTGGGGGTTGACCTTACCCACGCCGGAGAAATCATGTCCATGCTAAAGGCTATAGGCCCTGAGCAGCTTGAAACGGCTTTCGGCTCCGGCAAACATGATATAAATGCAATGCGGGGCAGAGTTCCCGTAAGACCGACAAGCATCGTCCAGACCATCACAAAGATCGAGGACGATGCAGTGGCAAAGCAGAATTTCGGTGCAGGCGCAGGCCCTCTTTCCGGAATCACAGTTGTGGTAGGCTCTACCGACGTTCACGAGTTCGGCAAGGAAGTAATCCGCAACTATCTTCGCAAGGCAGGCGCTCAGGTATTTGACCTCGGCACTTCCGTGGCAATCAGCGAGATCATCGACAATTTGATCGAAACCGGCAGCAAGGTTCTCTGCATGAGTACATATAACGGCATGGCTTACAGCTTCGGCAGGGATCTTCTTGCGGCGCTAAAGGATAACGGTCTTGAGGACGTCCACGTTCTCATGGGCGGCAGACTCAACGAAGCCATGGACGGAAGCGACGTTCCTATCGACGCCTCCGCAAAACTCACCGCCATGGGAATCAATACCGACAACAATATCGACACCATCGTCGCAGAGGTCGCTTCGTATTTTGGGAGGAATGAAAAGTCTGCCTGCTAATACATACTACATTTGCATACTATATTACTAAGGTTATACAAAAATGAAAACAAATAACATATTTACAAAACCTGCGGGGCTGATTTTCTTTGCGCTTCTGACCTGCGCCCTTTGGGGCAGCGCTTTTCCTGCCATCAAAACGGGATTTGCCCTTATGAATATCACTACCGCAGGGAGCAAAATACTCTATGCCGGCTATCGCTTTACGCTGGCGGGGCTTTTGTCCTGGTGCATGACCAGCATCATTGAGAAGGAACCGGCAACCATAAAGCGCAGCTCCGTGCCTGCGATTTGCCTGCAAGGACTGCTCCAAACCACGATTCAGTACATATGCTTTTACATCGGGCTTTCCTATACCACTGGCGCAAAAGGCTCCGTTATCAACGGCTCAAACGTGTTTTTCGCTATTTTGGCGGCGCATTTTATGATAAGGGGCGATAACCTAAACGGCAAGAAAATTATCGGATGCCTTATCGGATTTGCGGGAATCATCATCGTAAACCTCAAAGACGGCAATTTGCTGGGTGATTTCAGCTTTATGGGCGAGGGAATGGTGCTGCTTTGCTCCGTCGCTTACGGCATAAGCTCGGCGACGCTGAAAATGTTTTCGGATCGGGAAAAGCCTGGAACCATATCGTCTTTTCAGCTCATGTTCGGCGGCGTGCTGCTGATTTTTATCGGCCGGTTCGCAGGAGGCAGTATCGGAAGTTTCGACATGAAAACAGGGCTTTTGCTGCTCTATCTTGCCATGACAACCACGGTTTCCTTCTATCTTTGGGCGAACCTGCTAAAATACAATCCGGTTGGCAAGGTCGCCATATTCGGCTTTACCATTCCGGTGTTCGGAACGCTGTTTTCCTCAATATTCCTGCACGAGAATGTGCTTACGCTGACAAATGCCGCAGCCCTTGTTCTGGTAAGCATCGGCATCATCATCGTAAACCACGAGCCGAAAAGTGCATAAAAGAGCATAAATCAAAAACCTGCGGTTCTTTGCTTGCAAATCGCCTTTGCAAACTGCTCCGCAGGTTTTATATTATCGCTATCAGTCTCTGCCCATAATCTCAAAGGAAAGCCCCATGCTTACAAACAGTTCTCTTATCTCGTCCAAATATTCATCGGATGGCGTCTCAAACTCCATGGGAGCAAGTCCCAGACTGCGGGTCTTTGAAAGTCCCATGCTGTGATATGGGATCCCGTTGACGGTTTTCAGCTCAAGCTCCTGCAAGAAGTCACAGGTGCGATGCATATATTCCATGGAATCGTTCAGCGGATGCACAAGAGGCATTCTGATGATAACCTTGCCCTTCAAATCCGCATCCTGAGCCAGTTTCCTTAGGTTTTCCAGGATCAGATCATTTGGCACTCCCGTAAGCTCCCTGTGCTTTTCCGAGTCAATGCACTTTATATCGTAGAGGATCCAGCGGCTTCCCCTTGCCAGTCTCTCCAAATCCTCGTAAGTCGCATATCCGCAGGTATCCAGCGCCACGTCGATTTTCTTTTTTTGGCACTCCTCTATAAGCTTTTCCGCAAAATCCGCATGAGAAGTCACCTCGCCGCCGCTGAGAGTCACCCCGCCGCCGGTCTTGTCATAGAAGCTCTTGTCCGTCAAAATCTCGCCCATTATCTCCGCTACCGACCTCTCATCCCCTGACATTTTCAGAGCATCCGTGTAGCAGGTTTTTGTGCAGGTGCCGCAAGAAGTACAGAGTTTTCGGTCGATGTGTATGCCCCCTGCGTCCGCGCTTACGGCTCCATTTGGGCAGGCTTTCAGACAGGCTCCGCAGCCGATACATTTGCCCGGTGAATGCAAAAGCTGAGGTCTGTAGCTTATCAAATCCGGATTGTGGCACCACTTGCAGTTAATCGGGCAGCCTTTGAAAAAGACGGTGGTCCGGATGCCCGGACCGTCCTCCGTCGAAAATTTTTGTATTCCGCCAAGCAACGCCTTGTCATTTTCGCTCATAGCGGTTCTCCTTTCAGTAGTGGCCTGCTCATCGCATTAGCCTCTCTTTTAGCAACCGCAGCCGCAGCCGCCGTCCGGTTTGTGAACGGTTCTTGAGATGATATTGTCCTGTACGCTCTTGTCAAGCTCCGTGAAGTAAGCAAGGTAGCCTGCAACGCGAACCAGCAGGTTCTTGTAGTTTTCAGGATGTGCCTGAGCGTCTCTTAGCGTATCGTCGTCCACAACATTGATCTGGATGTGGTGTCCGTTGTACTCAAAGTATGTCTTTACAACGCCTCCGAGGGTTTCAATGCCCTTTTCGCCGGAAATCGATCTCGGATCGAAACGCAGGTTGTATAAAGTACCGTCGGTGGTGTTGAGCTGGTCGATCTTTGCTACCGAAAGAACCGTTGCCGTCGGGCCGTGAACGTCACGTCCCATAGCAGGGGAAACATTGTCCGCAAGGGATTCGCCGGATCTTCTGCCCTCAGGAGTTGCGCCTACGCACTTGCCCTGCTTGATGTTATAGGACTGGGATTCGATGTCGAATGCGAATCTTGCGCCGCGGCTGTCTCTGTAGCCTTCGAGGAATTTGTTGATATGTCTTACGATCTTGTTGCCGATAAGGTCAACATATTCGTCGTTGTTGCCATATTTCGGAGCGCGGTTGAGCAGTCTCAGGCGGAAAGCCTCGTCCGGGAAGTTGTTGTCGCAGGCATCCAGAAGTTCCTGAGCCGTGATTTCTTTCTTGTCAAATACGAAATATTTTACTGCGGCAAGTGAGTCCATTGCGTTTGCAAGTGCATCCGCAAGAGCCCCGGAGTAGTTGTACTTTGCTCCGCCCTGCTGCAAGGATTTTGCCTTTTCAACGCAGCCGTCGATTGTCATCGAAGCAAATACCATATTCTGTCTGATTGCATGAATCGCAGCGACGGAGTTATAGGCGTTTAGCATAAGGTCGAATGAAAAGTCGATCTGTTTCAGCACAGCCTCGAAGAACTCCTCGTAGGTCTTGAAGTCCACAAACTTGCCAGTGTGAGGGCCTGTCTGCCTTCCCGTCATCGGGTCAAATCCGTCATGCATTGCAAATTCAACGCATTTGAGCAGATTTACCGTGCCCACCTGAGCTCTGCCGTCGGTTTTTCCGCCCGGAACCGGCTGCACGCAGCCCAGCATGCCGTAGTTCCTGGCGTCCTCAATATTGATTCCGTCGCACTTGGTCAAAATCAGCGGAATGCACACGTCGTCGTTGAAGAAGGACGGAGTAGCCATTCCTCTTTGAATCATTGAAATTGCCTTGTTGAAGACTTCTTCGGACATATGTCTGTGGTATCTGAGGGACATGGTCGGCTGAGAAGTCTGCACTTCTTCGTTTGCTTCCAGAAGCAGCATCGTGGCTTCGTTGCAGGCGTCCTTGCCGTCGTTGCCGATGCCGCCGATGGTCATATTCTGCCAAATCGGGTAGCCCGCCCAGCTTTCGCTGAAGTATGCCGGTCTGAGCTTCAGAATGTCCGTGTTCTTGATGAAGAAGCACTCCAATATGTCAAGGGCAAGGCGCTTTGTAATCTTCCCGGATTTGAGGTCGGAAGCATAGTATTCATTGATTGCTCTGTCGAAAGAAGAATAGGAGTTAGAGTGTCCGTTGCTCTCGATCCACATGGTGATATGAATGATCCATGCGCACTGAATCGCCTGCCAGAAGCTCTTTACCGGAAATTCCGGCACCTGTCTGAGGTTCTCCGCCATGGTAAGAAGCTCTTTCTTTCTCTCCTGCTCCTTTTCCTCGGAAGCGAGCTTATCCATAAGCTCCGCCTGTCTGTGAGCGTAGAGAATGCAAGCCTCGCATGAAATAATCGTTGCGTTCCAGTAGTCAACCTTTTCTCTGTCCGCCTGACAGCTGACCTTGGTATTTGCGATTCGCTCCTTGCAGTCATCGATTACGGCTCTGAGTCCGGTTTTGAAGATTTTCGGGTAGTTCGGAAGCACGTGGCCCGTGCTGGTTTCCATGCCGCCGATGGAAAGAATGCCGGAGTTTGCAGCGTCGATTGCCGCAGGGTCGCAGGCATTTGCGGTTACCTCGTCAAAGGACTTTCCCTCCCAGTATTTCAATATGTCCAGAACCTCCTGCTTCATCTCGTCGGAGGCAACCATTCTGTCAAGGGTTCTTGTGGTAAAGGTGTCGATTTCGTCTTCGATCCACTTGGATGCAAATTCCGGGAAAATCGGCGCGCATCTTGGTCTGTCGGTGTAGTTTCCGGCAATCAGATCTCCCTTGTCAAGATACAGCGTCATGTTTTCCATGATGTAATAAAGCATATTCGCCTTGAGCAGCACGTTAGGCTCTCCGCCGAACTTTTGATAAGCTTCTGTCGCCAGTCTTGCTCTCTCGGAGCTGAAAGTCGGCGTGGTATTTCTTTGTTTGTCTTTTAAATATTGAACTCTTTCGGTAAGCATTGTTTCTCCTTTCTTCCCGCAGAGGGAATGCGAATTTTGGGGCAAAATTATTTTATCTTTGTTAATAATATAGCAGATATTGTTTGCAAAAACTTGTCTAATCTTAGTTTACACTTTGCATATATTGTGCTATTCTGTACATAGATAATAATTTGCATTTTGCTTTCAAAAGGTTTTCTAAAGGAGGTTCGTATGCGTGATTATGTGCAGGAAAATTTGCAAAACGACTTTGAATTTCAACATTTGATTGATGACGGTAATTTTTCTATGGACTTTCATTGCCACGACCATATAGAGATTCTTTTAAACGTTTCCGGAGGACAACATTTCATCATTGACGACAAAATTTACGAAATGCGCCCAGGGGATCTATTTGTGAACAATCAGCTTGAGGTTCACAGAACCATAGCCGTGCCTAAGGAAAAATACGAAAGATATGTTCTCTCCTTTCACCAAGAATTTTTGCAAGCTTTCTGCACCGGCGAATCGGATCTATTGCACTATGTTTACCGCCGTTCCGATGGATTTTCCAATAGGATCAGCCTTTCAGATGAGCAGCTTTGCGAGTTTATGGAGCTTGCAGGGCGCTACGAGGCTCTGACTTCGGATGATTTCGGAAACGACGTGATGCGAAAGCTGGTTTTCGTGGAGATGCTTGCCCTTACCGCAAGATTTTATAGCAAGCCCATTGGCAGCCTCGCCTCTGCCGCCCCCCAGGCCGGAATCGACCCTATTGCAAAGCTTCTGGAATATATCAGCGCACACATTACGGAAGAGCTTTCGCTTGATGCCCTTGCTTTTGAGATCGGCATGAGCAAGTTCCATCTTTGCAAGATTTTCAAGGCGAAAACAGGCACCACCATAAACAAATATATTGTGACAAGGCGCATCGCCGAGGCAAAACAGCTGCTTCTTCGGGGCATTCCGGTAACCGAAACCTGCTACCTGGCCGGTTTCAACGACCTGAGCCATTTTATCCGTACATTTCACAATACCGTGGGCGTTTCCCCGGGAAAATATCTTGCGGAAGCTTCGGCTCACGGTACGAACTACTATTTCGGCCCGGAAAGGGAAAAATAGAGGCTGAGAAAAAGATGCAAAAAACCCGCGGGGCTTTGGGGGCTCATTTTGCGAGGACCCCGGCGCCGCAGGTTTTGTTTTGCTTATTTTCTTCTTTGCAGAGCCTATTTCAGCTTGCTGTTTATTTTTTCGTATTCTTCGTGCTTTTCCAGGTCGGCAACAAGATGTCTAAGCTCGATAGCTCTTGCCTTTTCTCCGTCGTGGGCTTTCATCGCCTCATAAAGTTCTCGGTGATCCTCCAAAGAATTTCTCAGGAACTTTTCCAGATTTTCCATCGTGTCGTTCTGTGAATATATATTTTCTACGATTTGCTGCGAAAAGCTGTCATAATATGCGGAAAGGGCGCTCATAATCAGCGTGTTATCGGCAATCCTGCGGATCATCTCATGGAACTGCTTGTTCTTTTTCATCACAGCCTTAAAATCGTTGCCGCAGGCTTCGACTTCTTCCATGGCAAGATGCAGCGCTGCAAGCTCCTCATCGGTAATCTTTTGCGCCGCAAGACAAACAGCCTCCGGTTCCAGTGCACATACGAACTCGCACATTTCCTTGTAATTACTCAGCTCTAGGCTGGCGCTGAAATTGCCGTCCTCTGCGATTTCCTCACGGCTGCGGATATATGTTCCACGCTTTGTTCTGCGAATAAATCCTTGGGTGTCGAGAATCTTGTAAGCCTCGCGAAGTGTGCTTCTGCTGACATTCAGGAGCTTGCAAAACTCCGCTTCGTTAGGGAAAGTGAACCCGTCCTGAAGTTCTTCGCTTACAATCATGGCCTTGATCTTGTCCGCCAGATAATCAGATTGTGTCTTAATATGCTCCACCGCAAGGCTGCTGAGCAGTTCGTTGTTTTCCATGTCTACCGTCCTTTTTTGTTCGTTGTCATACATTCAGATAACTATGCTTTATTGTACCACAGTCCTCCCTGTTTTTCAAGGCTTTCCCCGTCTTTTTACGCTTTTCTTTTCTTTTCCCCCCGCCTTTTCGCGTTTTTTCTCGATTATATTTTTTCGTTTTCCGCCTAATTTGCGCTGATGCTCAGGGCTTCCTTCAGGTAGTCCACAATTTTTTGCATATCGTTGTCAACATTGATTCCCATTGCGCTGAGGCGATCCGACACGTCTACCGGCACGTCGTTTCCGTCCATCGGTTCGTTAAGCCTGCCGCCCATTATAAACGGAACTTTGACATTTATTTCTGCCAGCTTGTCCGTCATAGCCTTGCCGAAGCTGTATGCCATTCCGTTGAATGTGCTGATCAAAATTGCCCGGCTCTCCGTCTCGATTACCGCGTCCGCAACTTCGCTTACGGAAACCGTGGTTCCAAGGTCAAATACATTCGCTCCCGCCTCTATCATGAGGTTTTTGCAGATCTCCTTGCCGAATTCGTGTACGTCGGTGGAGGCTACGATGAGGTTTATGCCCTTCAGCGGCTTCTTGTCAAGGTCTTTAATCTCGCCCATGATGAAATTCTGCTGTTTGCCGATTTCCTTTACGATAGAGGTTGACCTTACCGGAACTCTGCCGCGCATTGCGCCTGCCTTGCGCTCTCCGGAGCCGAAGTTTGTTTCAAGCTGCGCAGGTCCGATAGCCTTCAGCGCCGCAAGCATCGCGCCGGGATGATTGATGTCAACATGGTGGTCATCAAGAGCGTTCAAAACTCTCTCGAAGAAAACATTTCCGCAGGCAACCAGAAGCTCCGCCTCCGCTTCAACTGCCGAATAGTCGATGAAATCCTTGTAATAATGCGCCTGCTCGATTGCCATATCCACCGTGTTGTGAGCTTCGATGATTTCCTCCACGTTCGGAATGCGAATCGCCTCGGTAATCGGAATCGGCGTAATTGCGTGTCCCGTCGGGCAAAGAAGCTGTCCGATGGCATCTGCCATTGAGTAAGATGTGAGGTTTGCATAATTCCTCGGCATATTGTAGCCAAAGTCGATGGTATTTCCGTATATCATCGAGCCGGGAGTCTTGTAGGTATTGATTTTGCTCATAGCGACATTGAAGATGATTCTTACCATAGGATCGTTAAAGAGATTGCCGAAGCAATGTCCCATTCTCGCTCCCAGAAGTTCCTCGGCGATATATCTTTCCAGTTTTGCGTAGCCAACAAGGTTTGCCATGTCCTGGAACTGCGCTCCGAAACCGTCGTCCAAATTGGAGTGAACTATTGTCCCCTTGTCACGGAATTTTGCCATGAGAAGAAGTCCTTTGCACATATCGTTTGTGCGATATTCGTCCATGTCGAAGCCCGGATATTCGTAGGTGTAGTAATGAGAGAAGTTTCCGATAGTGGTAACTCCTGCTTTCAGGCCGTGCATTACGTTGTGCAGGGAATTTAGGGATCCGATCATGTGGTCGCCAAGGTGAGGCTGCACAGCCTCTATCTGACCGATTGCCATCCATTCTTCTTCATTTTTGAGAATCGCCCCGGAGCCCGGCTGCATTCTGTCCCGAAATTCCTCCGGAACGCCCATAACCCAGTCCATGCAGACCCCGTAGCGAGTGATATATGACCCGTTTTCTTTGAGGGTATTAAATACGGTTCTCACCGCATCTTCCGTGTTTTCCCATGTGTTATAGCCGATGGCAGAGTGCTTCATGATAACGCCCTCTTTCATCATGCGCTCTTTGTACTCTCTCTCCGAGGAAACGCCGTTTTCCTCCATAAATTTTGTGCGGCCGATTTTTAGATCTCCCGCCACCTTTTCTATGTCCGTTTTCATGGACGATATGTCTTGCAGATTCTTAATGTCAAATTTCCAATTAAAATTCAGTTCCATTTCATCCTCCCGCATTGAAGCGTCTTTACTACAAATTTTTCTTTATAAAAACTGCTATTCGCAGCGTTTTAAGCTGTTTTTCATGATGGAAAGCGCTATTTCTTCGTCTTTTTCGCGCAAAAGTCCCGCAGCGAAAAGCACGTACTCCGTGTCAAGATACGGGCTGACCTTTTCCGGCAGCAAAATATCCGCGTCTTGCTCTTTTTTCTCCACTTCTCGAAGCAGGCTCGCAGCATCCGGATTAAATACCAAAATCCCGCCGGTTCCGATGACCGTCGTTATCTCTGTCAGGTTTTTTCCGAATTGGAAGAGCTTGCACCCGGAAGAATAAGCCTTTTGCACATATCCTGCGTGCCTTCGCGCTGCCTGACGAATCGCCACCGCCGCAATGCAGTTATCCAGCTTTCTTTCGGTATCGCTATCCGGCAGAAAATCGTGATTTTCCATTCTATTTTCTATTGACTTTCTGATCTCAGCCGCAGTCATTCCGGTCTTTGCCTCTGCCTCCGGCAGGAACTTGTCCGTGATGACGCTTTCCGAGGATTCTCTCATCCCAAGATCCCCCTCGACAGTCCGCTTTTCGTAGGATTCTGTAAGACCCGTCATCTTTGCGCCAAGATAGCTCTTGTTTTGGTTCATGGAGTAGACATCCGTGGTTGCTCCGCCTATGTCGATGATCATGAGCTGCCCGAGGCCTTCTTGCTTTTCAGTGCCCCTGCTGAGAAGCGTTCCGGCGTCCAGCACTGCCTTCGGCGTCGGCGTAAAATCGTTGTCGAATTGCTTTTTTACCTGGTCAAAGCCTTTCATGTCGGTAATTCTCTCAAGAAAAAGGTTTCTTATGACTTCCTGAACCGGCTCCACATTTTTTTCTCCCAGTTTCGGGATCATGTTTTCCACGATGAAGCATTGCTTTTTGCAGGCAACCATCATTCTTCGTATGTCGGCTGCAATGTCTGAATTTCCGCAATAGATAATCGGTATTCTGATAGCTGATTCTGCTATCAGCTTCGCATTATGCAAAACCATCGTCTGATTTCCGTGTTCGTAGCCGCCTCCAAACAGGAGGATTTCCGCATTGCTTTTTTCTAGCTGCTCTATATTTTCCTCCGTGAGGTTTCCCATATAGTTTGCCACGACCTTGGCACCGGCTCCCAGAGCCGCCGCTTCCCCTGCCATCAGGCTCAGGGATTTTGTCAGTCCGATAACCGCCATTCTAAGGCCTCCTGCCGCGCTTGAGGATGCCAGTTTCATGGCTTTCTCAAACTTGGCTGTGCCGATCTTTTCCCTTGCGATGTCAAAGCAGCTGTTCATTCCGATTGCGGCATCGCTTCCCACGGTAGAGGGAACCTTGTCGCTGTGAACTACGATTTTTTCCGCAAGGTCAATGACGACTAACTTGGTAAATGTGCTTCCGAAATCAATTGCTATTGCGTATCTCATTTGTCTTAGCCTCCGACTTTGTTTAATTATAAACGATTTTTATATAGTTGTCAACTTTATTTTGTTGTCAGACAAGTGTTTTTTCGCGTATTTTCTCTGTTTTTTCGCGCCTATAGTATAATCCGGGTTTTAAATGGTTATAGGTAATATGGTTATAAAACAAAAAATAAAGGAATCGTAAATGGCAACAAAAAAGAGCGGGCGATCTGCTCATCGCATACCGCTCGCCCCTTACATAACACATCTTTCAGCTTTTTATAAACCTTTTTCTAGGAGTAGTTTTTTACTTTTCGTTTTCGATATATTTTTTGTTGATATCTTTCCACATTTCTACATCTACGCCCTTCCAGGAAAGCTTGTCCGGATTGTAATACGGGTCCTTCTTAGCTTTCATTTGCTCTTCGTAGTCCTTGTAGAGTGCAAATACCTTCGGTGAAAGTATAATTACAACGAGCATGTTGATCCATGTGCAGCTTCCAAGAGCAAGGTCTGACAGGTTCCATGCAAGGCCGGAGTCGATGTTGCCCCAGATGAATACCAGAATCGGCATTGCGATACGCATCGTCCAAGTAACGATCTTACGAGTATGTTCTTTCGCATCGCCCTGAAAGAGATACATAGCTGCCGTCTCTGCTTCGTAGTAGTAGCTGATCAGACAAGTGAATGAGAAAAGTGCAAGCATAATTGCGATGAAGAGCGGTGCGATATTGCCCATAACCGTTTTGCATGCCAGCTGTACGAAGATAACTCCGTGTGTTCCTGCTGCCGCAAGATCGGTAAGTTCTGCTGCTCCGCTCCCGATATAACCGGTAGTGGTATTGAAGCAGTCTGTGAGAAGCATCATCAGACCGGATGCCGTACAAACAACCACTGTATCCAGCCATACGCCTGCTGCGTTTGCCATGCCCTGTTTGATAGGGTGGCTGGTCTCTGCTGCTGCCGCTGTAGGAGAAGCTTCGCCCATACCGGATGCACTGGAGAATGTACCTCTCTTAACACCCTGCTGAATAGCAACGCCGAGCGTTCCGCCGAATACAGCATTCTTAGCAAATGCACAGGTCACAACCGTTTTGATCATTGCAGGAACCTCTGTGATATTAGCTATAAGTATAACAACTGTTGCAATCAAATATATAGTAACCATGAACGGCACGATCATTTCAGCTACGCTGCTGATACGCTTGATTCCGCCAACTACTACAATTGCAAGAACACCGGCAATAACCAAAGCGCTAACCCACATCGGGATATGAAGTGCGTTTGTGAAACCATCGCAAATCGTATATGTAGCTGCTGCCGGCATAAATATGGAAGTACCCAGCATCAGAACCAGTGCCATAAATGTACCATACTTCTTCCAGCCAAGTCCTCTTTCTGCACAGTAAGCGCCGCCGCCACGATACTGACCGTCGATTCTGGTCTTATAAAGAACTGCGAGTGTACACTCTGAGAAACATACTGCTGAGTTTGTCATACCTGCGAGGACCATCCAGAATAATGCTCCCGGACCTCCAAGGTAGATTGCAACCGCAACGCCTGCTACGTTTCCTGTACCTACACGCATTGCCATGGTTGTACAGAACGATCCGAATGCGGAAATTCCCGAATCCGAATCCTGTTTGTCGATAATTCTGCTCCACATGTCTTTGAAATGCACGAATTGGAAGCCATGCATTCTAATCGTGAAATACACTCCGCTTCCTACAATCATTACCAGCATTCCGACGCCCCAAATGTAACCATTCAGAAAGCCTACGACATTGTTTAATGCTTCTAACATAATTGCCCTCCTTAAAAATTCTTTTCTAAAATAACTTACAAGCTTATGCATATAAATGCGAGTATAAAATCCGGCCGGATTCTATGATATACGCGTTATATCAACGCAATTTTCGTGCCAAAGTGCTTTCCCGTCAGATGTATGGGTGCAAAGTGGTGAAATAGCAATGTTTATGCGTCATTTACCTTTCATCCTTCAATTTTTTTGATGAAAATCTTGCTACCACATTCTTGCCAAGATAATCATGTCTTTTTCACAATTTTATCACGAAGTCGGTTGCTTTTGCATACTTTTGACACATTTCTTTTTGCCTCAGTTTGTTAATTTTTTGTTTTGGGCAAGAAAGCTTTTGTGTTGTGTAATTTTGACACGCAAAAAAACTTTTATTTGTGTAATTCTGATACATATTATGGTTGTCTGCCTTGCTCATCTTCGATATTAGCTACTGGCATAAAAATTGCATTTTTTATTCTCAGCCTAGATTTATATGGTGTATAATAGGATGTACTATTATTCGAAAGGAGATTCCAAATGAAAGCAAAGAAAGTGGTAAGAACCATCGAAACTCACACACTCGGCCAGCCTACCAGAACCGTAGTAAGCGGCTTCCGTCATATCCCGGGCAAGACTATGGCAGAAAAGTTCAATTATATGAAGGAAACTCAGGACTGGTTCAGAAAGTTCCTCTGCTATGAGCCTAGAGGAAGCGAAATTATGTCTGCTACCATCATTACCGAGCCTTGCACTCCGGGAACCGATGTAGGTATCCTTTATTTTGAGTCCAGCTGCTGGATGCCGATGTGCGGACATGACACGATCGGCGTTACCGTAGCAATGATCGAAGCCGGCCTTGTTGAGGTTACAGAACCGATCACCAAGATCAGCCTCGACACTCCTGCAGGCGTTGTAGATGTAGAAGCTAAGGTTGTTGACGGATCCGTTGAGGAGGTTTCCTTCCTAAACGCCCCTGCTATGGTTCTTAAGAGAAATGTAACTGTAGATACCAAGTTATATGGACCTGTTACGATGGATATTTCTTGGGGTGGAAACGTATATGCTATCCTTCCTGTATCCGTTACCCGCCTTGAAATCGAGCCTAAGAACGCAGCTAAGTTCATCGACATCGCTCAGTCACTTGCTGAGGATATCAATGCTCAGGTTGAGGTTAAGCACCCTACATTGGATTTCGTTAACTGCGTAACTCACGTTGAGTTCGCAGGCCCGCCAAAGACTCCGGGCGCAGATATCCAGAACTGCGTAGTTGGCCTTCCTAAGGTTATCGACCGTTCGCCATGCGGAACAGGCACATCTGCAAAGGCTGCTCTTCTCTATGATGAGGGCAAGCTCAAACTCGGCGAGAGCTTCGTTCACGAAAGCATCATCGGTTCCCTCTTCAAATGCGAAGTTGCTGAAGAGCTCGAAATCGGTGGCATAAAGGCTATCCGTCCTCGTATCACGGGTAACGCTTGCGTAACAGGATTCTCAACTTGGATTCTTGACCCTAAGGATCCATTCCCAGAGGGCTTCCTGTTAGGTATCTAGCCTTTTCTTGCAGCAGGTTTTGCGGCAAACTGAAAAATAAGTTAAAAAAGCTCCCCGCACCTCATCGCTTGATGAGTTTCTGCGGGGAGCTTGTTTTTTGTCCTATATCCGGAGCTTTTTTTAGTTTATTTCGTACTTCTCCAGCATACGGTAGAATGTCTTCCTGGAAACTCCCATGTATTCCGCAGCCTGCTTCTTGTTCCCATTTGCAAGCTCGAGCATCTGCTGTATCTGGATTCTCTCAAATTTCTTTCGGGATTCGTCCATAAAACGGATGGCCTGCCTTCTATCGCCGTTTGTGCTTTCAAATATTTCTTGCATGAGTCTGCTATGCGCCTTCTCAAATTCGGCCTGCTTTTTTTCAAGGCCTCCTATTTCGGAGCCATCATCACCTGTCAATATATGCTTCTTCGGCGATATGCAATTTTGGAATATTTCGGCTGAGATTTCATCTTCCTTTGATAATATACATGCCCTGTTGACCACATTCCTCAGTTCACGCACATTCCCGGGCCAGTCATAGGCAATAAGCAGCTTGTGGGCTTCTTTGCTCAGTTTCTTTTTGCTGGTGTTGCTTGCTAGATCTGTCGTCTGGGCAATCAAGGCATCGACGAGCGAATTTAGGTCTTCCTTTCTCTCTCTAAGCGGCGGGATTTCAACATTGAGAACCTGCAGTCGATAGTATAGGTCCTCTCTGAAAAATCCGTCGGCTACCATTTTCTCCAGGTCACGGTTCGTAGCGGCAACGATCCTCACATCTACCGGGATCTCGTGTGTGCTTCCGATTCTTGTAATCCTCCAGGTTTCCAGCACGCGCAAAAGCTTCGATTGAAACAAGTATGGAAGCTCACCTATTTCGTCGAGAAAGAGCGTTCCCTTATCCGCAAGCTCGAATTTGCCGATCTGGCCTTTGCGGGAAGCTCCGGTGAAAGCACCGTCAACATATCCGAATAGCTCGCTTTCTATTAGATTCTCCGGGAAGTTTGCGCAGTTGATGGCCACGAACGGACCGTTTCTCCTCTGGCTGTAATTATGGATGGACTGAGCGAAAAGTTCCTTTCCTACTCCGCTTTCTCCCGATAGAAGCACGCTGAAGGATGACCTTGCATATTCCTTTGCCAGCTGGATTTTTTCTTGCATTATGCGGCTTTTTCCTTTTATGTCTTCGAATGTATATTCTGCGGAGAGACCTATCATCTTTCTGGCACGGGCAATATCCTGCTGGCGCGATCTTGTAATCTCAAATACCCCATAGATGTTGCCCTCATCATCCTTTACAGGATATATGTCATTTAGGATGAGCTGGGCAGGCTTCTTGGATGTCAGCTTCTTTACGCGCATTTCGCAATCCGTTATTTCCTTGCCCGACTCCAGGACATCTAGGATTTTATATTTCTTCGTTCCTTTTTCCATATATGTCAGTTCCACATGAAATTGTTTCATGATATCGCCGACATGGACGCCTATTGCATCCTCGGGATTTGGCACATTGAAATCCTGATACCAAGTCTTATTTGCAAACATCAGGCACCCATTCCTATCATATATTGCGATTGCATTGTCTGCAAAGTCCAGGAAATTCAACAGCTCACGGTTATGCAATTCGCTCGCTTCGAAGATTTTGATGATTTCCTTCAGATCCTTTTGCATGGCAATTATTTTCTTTGCGGTCTTAGGATCGTTGTCGGAGAGAATCCGGTAGCCTCCCCCGATCTCATCGTAGTGCAGAAGGCCCCTGTCAAGATTTTCGAAAAAGTCCTCAGGAAGCAAATATCCCGAGAGCCCCTCTTCTACATTCCCCGCCGCAAAGTACAATATCATGCCGTTTCCGGCGCACAAAATCAAGATGTCGGATGCGATTTTCTCTCTTTCTATGAGAACAGTGAAGATTTTTTTAACTATATCGTTCTTACCGCTGATGGCAAATTTGGTTTTTTTGTCAATTTTTTGCCTTACTCTTTCTGCAGTTTCTTGGTATTGTTTCATCGCCATTCCTCCCTATATTATTATTTTGCCTCCAAAGAGCACAAATTGCAAGCAAAAGTTCTGCTCCAAGTCATATGTATGAGCTATTTTTCATATATTTTCTGCTTTTTAGACAAATACATGTATCATTTTGACGCATATATCTTGACGTATGTTTACTTTTGTCACGCTTTTCATATTTTTTATGTATATTTTTGATACATTTCATTTCCGGCCTATCATACCTCCTGTCCAAAGCCTTGAAGTTTCAATATGTTAAATTCTTGGCACACGTTTTGCATTTAACATTTAATAAGCATTTAACATTTAATAAGCATTTATAAGCACAAAAGAGATTTAAGGAGGAAGCTGTTTTGATTTTTAATATTCAGAAATGCTCCATACACGACGGAATCGGGCTTCGCACAATCGTTTTTTTCAAAGGCTGTCCTTTGCACTGTCCTTGGTGTGCAAATCCCGAGTCACAGTCATACAAAAAACAGATTATGGAATTCCCGAGAAAATGTATAGGCTGCGGGGCTTGCGTCAAGGCATGCGAGGTAGGCGCCATCCATCCGGGAGAAGATGGTCTTCGGATAGACCGCAATGCTTGCACAACCTGCTTCCGCTGCACCGATGTGTGCTACGCTGAGGCGAAAACGGTCGTAGGCGAAGAAAAGACAGCAGAGGAACTGTTTACGGAAGTGAACAAAGACCGCTTTTTCTACGAGATAAGAGGCGGCGGCGTTACCTTCTCGGGCGGCGAACCTCTTACACAGCCGGAACTTCTTTATGAAACGGCAAAGAAGTGCAAGCAAAATCGTCTTCATACGACCATGGAAACCTGCGGATATGGCAAGTTTGCGGAATTCGAAAAGGCTCTTGACTATATCGACGATATGTTTATCGATATCAAACACATGGACACGGCCGTGCACAAGGAGCTTACCGGCGTCGGAAACGAGGTGATCCTTGCCAATATCAAGGCGATTGCCGCGAAGGGAATTCCGATTATAATTCGTACCCCTGTTATTCCGGGTTACAACAATTCCGAAGAGAACATCCGGGCAACCGCGGATTTTATCAAGGATATAGCAAATATCGCAGAATATGAATTGCTCCCATATCACAACTTCGGCGAATCGAAGTATGCATCCCTTGGCATTCCTTATGAGCTGAAAGATGTCGAGGTTCCTGAGGACGAGGAAATCCGGTCGCTGGTAAGGGCAGCAAACCAAGTCTTAAAACCGTATGGCAAACAATGTTTCTATATGAAAAAAAATAAGAAGGAGATAGTATTATGATTTCAGAAAGAATTGCAAGACTCAGCGACAAGGTTCGCAACTCACAG
>CAVCFO010000017.1:0-31041 GCA_963601575.1 bacterium | reverse complement strand
CAAGAGAATACTTCGCCAAATTGCAGCCACCGGTGGGTGAGCTGTCCGATGCCGAACTTGACAGTGTAGCCGGCGGATCCAATCAGTGCAGGGACCCACAACCTTTGCCATTTCAGATACCGGATGATGAACCTGATATTTCAGAGCTGACTCAGAAGTCTGAAGCTGAAGTTAGCGCCCATGCGGTGAGAGCCTCTGCGGTAGTGAGATTGTAACTGATTCGTAACAATTACGCGCCGCATAAGGAGAAAACCTTATGCGGCGAAAAACCTAAAAAAATCGGAGCTTAAATGTATTGCATATTGAATAAAAGAATAGCCCTGCGTTCATGGGTGCGTTCTCCTTACGCTTTTTATCTAAAAGGAAGCAGGTACGCGCAGCGGCTCAAAAAAGAAGAATATGAGCTGCTGAAGCTATGCGACGGCGAGCATGACATAGAAGAGTCAGACCTTTTGAAAAATCTCGTCAGGTCGGGATTTGCGATACCCTGCCAAAAGGGAGAATACGCCCTTGACGACTGGCAGGACAAGACATACGATAACCGCTATTTCCCTGCCATGAACTGGATGATTACGGGAAAATGCAACTATAACTGCCTGCACTGCTTTAACGCATCAGACAACGCTCCGCTTCAGAGCGAATGGTCCCTTGAGGAGGCAAACAGGCTGCTCGATCAGGCCAGAGACTGCGGTATAAACGGCTTTACGATAACCGGCGGCGAGCCTATGCTTCATAAAAATTTCTTTGAGATCATCGAGGGCATCTATAATCGCGATATGCATGTGGATGAGCTCAATACAAACGGACACTTCATAACTCAGGCATCTCTTGATAGAATGAAAAGCATCGGCTGCGTGCCGCTTATGAAAATCTCATTTGACGGTATAGGCTGGCATGACTGGCTGAGAAACCGAAAAGGCGCAGAAGAGGACGCATTGCGAGCAATGAGACTGTGCATTGAAAACGGATTTCCTGTCAAGGCTCAGACAAATGTTCACCGAAAAAATGTCGGTGCTATGCTCGACACAGTCCGGATGCTCGACAAAATGGGCGTAATGGAAACCCGCGTGATAAGAACAACTGAAGCACCGCGCTGGGAACAGAACGCAAACGGTTCGACACTGACCTTCAAAGAGTATTGGGATGCAATGCTTGAGCTTTGGCGCGAATATTCCCACGAAGAACATGAGATGGAGATAGATGCATGGCAGGTAGGCACGCTGATCCCGAAAACCAGATGCTTCTTGCTGGCGGCGGTGGGATATTCGAAAGGCAAGTATTCTGAAAACATACCGGTATGCAAAGGAAACCGGGGAATGATAGCTGTAGCGGCAAACGGAAATGTTTTCCCATGTCATCAGATGTCGGGTTACTATGAGCAGCACGGTGACATTTTGGGAAATCTCAAAACAGGTAGCCTGAAAGAACTTCTTTCCGGCGGAAGATACATAGACGAGGTCTGCACGACGGTGGGCACTCTGAGAAAAGTAAATACCAAATGCGGCAAATGCAAATATTTTGAATATTGCTGCGGCGGGTGCCGAGCGATCGCACTTGCCCTTTCGGGTGACAAGATGGCAGCCGATCCGTCGAAATGCTTCTTCTACGAGAACGGATATTATGAGAAAATCGTAAACATGCTTAGCGGATGGGAAAATCTGTCGGTTATTGAAGAATAAGATGCTTTGGGCTTACTTTTGAGGTGCTGTTCTTGATAAACAGTAGCCTTTGTGGTATTATAGGAAAGATTAGTATAAATTTAGAGAGCGAGGTATACAAGCGGTGAAAAATGAACTGTTTCGCGAGAACGCCATAAAAAAGGTTTCATCTCCCGAACAACTGAACGAATATATCAGGGTGACAAACCCCGGAATTTGGGTAACGCTTATTGCAATCATCATTCTTCTTATCGGAGTCTGTGTATGGGGCGCTTTTGGTAAAATCGAAACGACCATTGATGCCGTTGCCATATCAGACGGAAGCAAGGTTCTTTGCTATATGACAGGCTCGGAGGATATCTCCTCCGTCGAAGTCGGTCAGGAAGTGAAAATCGGCGAGAATGCTTGTCTTATCGACGCTGTTTCTACGGAGGCTGTTCAAGTAAAGGACTGCGATGCTCTTGCGGGCAGCGAACGAGCAAAATATCTCGGCGGAGTTTCTGATAAGGACTGGGTTTACGAAATCTCGGCCAAACCGCAAGACGAGTCGGTTGCCGCCGGTACGTACAGCGCAAAAATAGTTATCGAAAGCATCTCACCTATGTCTTTTGTTCTTAATTGAGGTGCGACATGGAAAAATCAAAGCAAATAAAGAAGCCGCTTCGCAGCGGCGTTGCAAAAGTCCCCGTTGTTATGCAGATGGAAGCCCTCGAATGCGGTGCTGCCTGCCTTACAATGGTGCTTGCATACTACGAAAAATGGGTTCCTTTGGAGCAGATCAGATCGGACTGCGGCGTCTCCCGCGACGGCTCCAAGGCAAAAAATATCCTTCGCACGGCAAGGTCTTACGGACTTGTCGCCAAGGGATATCGTTTTGAACCGGAGGCGCTGAAAAAAGAGGGCAAATTCCCATGTATAATTCACTGGAATTTCAATCACTTTGTGGTGCTTGACGGATTCCGCGGAAACAAAGCCGTTCTGAACGATCCGGCAAAGGGTACATATGCCGTTTCTATGGAGACTTTCGACAGCTCATTTTCCGGCATTTGTTTGATGTTTGAACCAAGCGAGGAATTTGAGCCGGGCGGAAAGAAAAAATCAGTGTTGAAATTTGCGGCAAACAGGCTAAAGGGTGCAGGCGCGCAGGTTGCCTTTACCATGCTTACGGGCGTAATCGCATCTCTTTTCGGAATAATCTCTCCGGCATTCGATCGTATCTTTATGGACCGGTTGCTGACGGGGCAGAATCCCGAATGGCTGATGCCGTTTATAATAGCCATATCGGCATTTACCTTTATCCGTATAGCTTGCGAGTGGCTTCGTACTGTATATTCGCTAAAAATAAATGGCAAGTTCGCCGCTGTGGGAAACGCGACCTACTTTTGGCACGTTCTGCATTTGCCTATGACGTTCTTCTCACAGAGAATGGCAGGCGACATAACGAGCAGACAGGAATCCAACGCTTCCATTGCAAATACTCTTGTGAACACCTTTGCTCCGCTTCTTTTGGATACCGCAATGATGGTATTCTATCTTGTGGTAATGATTAGATACAGCTGGTTCTTGACACTTATCGGCGTTGTGTCGATTTTTGTTAACCTCCTCGTATCAAGATTCATATCGGCAAAGCGCGTAAATATAACGAGAGTCCAGATGCGTGACCGCGGGCTTCTTTCCGGCGCGACCGTAGCCGGCATTGAAATGATCGAGACTATAAAAGCAAGCGGCGCAGAAAAAGGATTCTTCCAGAGATGGGCGGGCTATCAGGCAAATGTAAATGCCGCAGAAGAAAAATATCAAAAGATAAACCAATATCTCGGAATTATTCCATCCATCGTTTCCTTGCTCTGCAATTCGGCAGTTTTGATGTTCGGCGTATATTTTGCCATGACCGGCAATTTTACCGTTGGTATGATAACTGCATTTCAGGGCTTTCTCGGTTCATTTACCGCTCCTGCCCTCAATCTTATCGGCGCAGGACAGACGATTCAGGAAATGCGCAGCGAGATGGAGCGTATAGAAGACGTTATGGCATATCCAGAGGACAGCATTTACAGTGCCGGAGAAGAAGGCGACCAAAGCGATGCCAAGCTTTCGGGAAATGTCATCATGAAGAATGTTACATTCGGATATTCCAAGCTGGAAGCACCGCTGATCGAGGATTTCAATCTGGAGCTGGCACCGGGAAAGAGCGTGGCTTTTGTCGGTTCTTCCGGATGCGGAAAGTCAACACTTTCAAAGCTTATTTCGGGACTATATCAGCCGTGGAGCGGAGAGATTCTGTTCGACGGAAAAACCGCGCAGGAAATCGGGCGCAATGTGTTTACCGGTTCCCTTACGGTTGTGGATCAGGATATCATTCTGTTTGCCGATACCATCTCAAACAATATAAAGATGTGGGATAACTCCATCGAAGACTTTGAGGTTATCCTCGCCGCCCGTGATGCTCAGATTCACGATGATATTATGAGTCGTGAGGGAGGATATCAGGGCAAGCTTATTGAAGGCGGCAGGGACTTATCCGGCGGCCAGCGTCAGCGTCTGGAAATCGCAAGAGTTCTTGCGCAGGATCCTACCATAATCATCATGGACGAAGCGACAAGCGCGCTCGATGCGAAGACCGAATATGACGTCGTAAAATCAATAAGGGATCGCGGAATTACTACTATCGTTGTGGCGCACCGTCTTTCGACCATACGTGATTGTGACGAAATAGTCGTCCTTGAGCACGGCAAGGTTGTTGAGCGTGGAACTCACGATGAGCTTTATGCAAAAGGCGGTCTTTATACGAAGCTCGTAACAAGCGATTAGGGAGGTGCATCATGAGTTTATTTGGAGAACAACTAAAAGAAAGAAAATTAAATGATGATGCCGTTATTTCCGATGCGCTTGAACAAATTAGCGGCTCGGTTACGGGCAAACGGATATCCGCCTCGGCTTCGGACGAGCGCTTGCGCTCCCTGGATGCCATAAATCAGATACTGGGCTTTTTCGGGAAGCGCCCGTGCGAGATGCCAGAAAAAATTACCGATCTTGAGAGGCAGCTTGACTATGCGTTGCGTCCTTATGGAATAATGTACAGGACGGTAGAGCTTGACAAGGATTGGTACAAAGATGCAATCGGCGTCATGCTTGCAAAGAAAAAGGAGGGCGGGGTTGCTACGCTTCTTCCCGGAACAATCGGCGGTTATTACTTCTATGACACCGACGGCAAAAAGAAAAAGCTGAACAAAACGACCTGGGAGCTCTTTGAAAGTGAAGCGACTACCTTTTACAATCCGCTTCCGAACAAAAAGCTGAATATTGCCTCGCTTATGAGTTACGCTTTCAGTGCGTTCAGCCTCTCTGACGACATCCTTGTGGTAGCCTCGACGCTCATAGTCTCACTTATCGGGCTGATCACTCCGAAGCTGAATCAGATTCTATTTTCAACCGTAATCGAATCCAGTAGCATAAGGCTGCTCGTGTCAATTGCGATATTTACGATCTGCGTTTCGATCAGCACAACGCTTTTCGGCGTGGTAAAATCACTGCTCAGTGCGCGGGTAACGACAAAGGTATCGATGGCAGTGCAGTCTGCGACAATGATGAGAGTGCTGTCGCTGCCGACGAGCTTTTTCAAGGATTATAGCGCAGGTGAGCTTACCGGCAGGTCGATGTATATCGGCTCGCTTTGCCAGATGATAATGGGCACGACGCTTGTGACAGGTCTTACATCGATTTTTTCGCTTATTTATATCGCACAGATTTTTGCATTTGCACCGACGCTAGTTGCTCCGGCATTGCTCATTATACTTGCGACAGTTCTTCTGTCTTTGCTCACCACATTCGTTCAGATGGGCGTGTCAAAGCGTCAGATGGAGATTGGCACAAAGGATTCGGGACTCAGCTATTCTCTGGTAGCAGGTATCCAGAAGATCAAACTGTCCGGAGCAGAAAAGCGGGCGTTTTCCAAGTGGGGAAATCTTTTTGCAAAGGGTGCGCAGCTTACTTACAATCCGCCGGCAATACTCAAGCTAAACAGCGTGTTTTCGCTGACTATCTCCTCTGTGGGAACGATAGTAATGTATTATATGTCGGTCAAAAGCGGAGTCTCCGTTGCCGATTATTATGCGTTTAATACCGCATACGGAATGGTTTCCGGCGCATTTTTGTCCCTTGCCGGGGTTGCAACGATCATTGCACAGATCAAACCTGTTATTGAGATGGCAAAGCCGATTATGGAAGCTACTCCTGAGGCAGCAGAGGTGCTGGCTCCTGTGGATAAGGTTTCGGGCAACATCGAAATCAACGGTGTTTCATTTAGGTACAAAGAAAACGAACCGGCAATTTTCAGCAATCTCTCGCTGAAGATCAAGGCAGGTCAATATGTGGCGATCGTCGGAAGGACCGGCTGCGGAAAGTCAACGCTGATTCGTCTTCTTCTGGGATTTGAAAAGCCTAAGAAAGGCGCCATTTACTACGACGGCAAGGATATTTCGAGCCTCGATTTGCAATCGCTGCGCAAAAAGCTCGGCGTCGTGACTCAGGACGGAAAGCTCTTCCAAGGCGATATATATTCCAATATTGTTATATCCGCTCCGCAGCTTACGCTGGATGAGGCATGGGAGGCGGCGGAAGTTTCGGGAATCGCCGACGATATAAGAGCAATGCCGATGGGTATGCATACCATGATCTCTGAGGGAACCGGCGGCATCTCCGGCGGACAGAAGCAGAGAATTATGATAGCCCGTGCCATTGCGCCGAAACCAAAGGTACTTATTTTCGACGAGGCGACCAGTGCCCTTGACAATATTACGCAGAAGAAGGTTTCCGACGCGCTGGCTGAGCTTAAATGCACAAGAATTGTTGTTGCGCACCGTCTTTCCACAATAAAGCAGTGCGACCGTATTATCGTTCTTGACGGAGGAAAAATTATCGAGGACGGAAAGTACGATGAGCTTATTGAGGCGAAGGGATTCTTTGCAGAGCTTGTGGAGCGCCAGAGGGTTTCTACAGGCGACTAACCCGTGCAATATAAATTTTCGTATAAACAAAAATCGCATAGAAAATCGGAGGTAACAAATATGACAATCGAACAAAATGCCGAAGGCAAAACACTGGAAGTCAAAGTATCGGGAAGATTGGATACGACAACTGCACCTCAGCTTGAGGCGGCACTCAAGGAATCTATCGAGGGCAGCGAGCTTTTGGCTCTCAATTTTGAAAATCTTGAATATCTGTCATCCGCAGGACTTCGCGTTATCCTTGCCGCACAGAAGACAATGGCAAAGCAGGGACAAATGGTTGTAAGACACGTCAACGAAACAATCATGGACATTTTTGAAGTGACAGGTTTTGTAGACATACTGACTATCGAGGAGTAATATGCCGTGGCATTGCCATGGATACAAGAGCAGCGCGAGATACGTCTCAAAAATTAAGAAAAAAATGAAAATATTCATGAAAACGGATGGCGAGTGCTGTCCGTTTTTGCGCATCTAAAATAAATCTAGAACTTCCAGAACTTCCTGTATTTCAGAGCTTTGCGAATCGTATTGACACGAATGGGCGGAGAGGGTATTATAAATTTAAGACAAAATATGCGCATATCGCGAGGGGGAAAGGAAAACCGATGAAAAAACGAAAGCTGATTTTTTTGTGTCTCCTATTGGTTCTTTTATGCGGCTGTTCTTCAAGTCAGCAGCAGCATATAACGACCACTATACAGCTCAATGACAAAGCCTATAAGGTGGGAACTGCGGAGGGCAGCGCCAGTATGTTCGCAGTGGAGGAATATCTGCCGGAGGCACAGATGCAGCTCTTTACCGACAATGTGACCGGCTATACTGCCGTCCGGCAGGGAAAGATAGATGCCTTTGCCTATGACCGCATTATAATGGAATTTGCCATTGCCGGAGGACTGGACGGCGTCAAACTGCTGGATGAAAGTATTGGAGAGGATACGGACATCGCGGTGGCTATCTCTCCGAAAACAAAGATTCCGAATCTTACTCAAAAAATCAATCAGTTTCTGGACGAGCTTCGGGAGGACGGAACTCTGGACGATATGTACCACCGCTGGGTGAGTACGGCGGATAATCAGATGCCGGACATCCCAGTCGCGGAAAATCCGACTTATCATCTGCGGGTGGGAACCACCGGCGTGGTGCAGCCTTTCAGCTACTACGAGGGCACAACAATCACGGGATATGACATAGAACTGGTCTACCGTTTTGCATACTGGCTGGGCGCCGATGTGGAAATCTCAATATACGACTACGGCGGAATCGTCGCCGCTGCCGAGAGCGGAGATATCGATTGCATCATGGCAAACATGAATGCCACACCGGAGCGATATGACAAGATTGAGTTCTCCGACGGGTATCTCCTGTCAGAAACGACAGTTATGGTGAAGGCAGACACCGCCGCAGCGGCGCAGGGCGATCAGAAAGAAGAAGCAGGTAGCTTCTGGGCTTCAGCATGCGAGAGCTTTGAAAAGACCTTCATCCGTGAAAACCGCTGGAAACTCATCGTAGAGGGCATCGAAACGACGGTGATAATTTCCGTGCTTGCCACGATCATGGGTTCTATTCTCGGCTTTGGCCTGTGCCTCATGAAATTATCCAAATATCCGGTGGCAAGGGGATTTGCCAGGGTGTATGTACGGATAATGCAGGGCACGCCTATGGTGGTGCTGCTGATGATCCTGTTCTATATTGTTTTCGCAGGCAGCGGCCTTGGCGGTGTCTGGGTGGCGGTTATCGCCTTTGGGCTTAATCTGGCGGCCTATGTATGCGAGATGATCCGCACAGGCATACAGTCGGTTGATAGGGGACAGACAGAAGCGGCGCTGGCGCTGGGATTTACCAAGCACCGCGCGTTCTTTCAAATTGTCATGCCGCAGGCTGCAAAGCAGTTCCTGCCGGTATTTAAGGGCGAGTTCATTTCGCTGATCAAGCTGACCTCCGTGGTGGGATATATCGCCGTGCAGGATTTGACCAAGATGAGCGACATCATTCGCAGCCGTACATTCGAGGCGTTCTTCCCGCTTATCAGCACAGCAATTATTTACTTTATCATTGCGTGGGCGCTTACATCGCTTCTGATTCCGATTGAGCGAAAGGTAACGCCGGACCGCAAGAAAAGAAAGGTAAAGGGGGTGAAACTGCCATGATTTCTATCCGTCATCTGAGAAAAGAATATTCTGCCGCCACGCCTCTCAAAGATGTGAATGCAGAAATCGAAAGGGGCGAGGTGGTGTCCATTATCGGGCCTTCCGGAACGGGAAAATCCACCCTGCTTCGCTGCATCAACCTGCTGGAGACGCCGACCGCAGGCGAGATCCTTATCGATGGTCAGGCTATCACAGACCCCAAATGCAAGGTGCATCTGCTTCGTCGCAGAATGGGAATGGTATTTCAGTCCTTCAACTTGTTTAACCACATGAATATCATCGAAAATGTCATGGTCGGGCCGGTTTCCATTTTGGGTAAAAGCCGCAGTGAGGCTTATGAAAAAGGAATGGAGCTTCTAAGGACAGTGGGGCTTGCGGATAAAGCGCTGTCTTTCCCGGACGAGCTGTCCGGGGGACAGAAGCAGCGGGCGGCCATCGCCCGCACACTTGCCATGGAGCCTGAGATCGTCCTCTTTGATGAGCCGACCTCTGCCCTTGACCCGACGATGGTAGGCGAGGTGCTGGCTGTCATCCGAAATTTGGCAAGGCAGGGGCTTACCATGATGATCGTAACCCACGAGATGAAGTTCGCAAGAGATGTCTCCACCCGTGTATTCTATATGGATCAGGGGGAGATTTATGAGGACGGAACGCCGGAGCAGATTTTTGAACACCCAAGGCGTGAGCGCACGCGTCAGTTCATACGCCGCCTAAAGGTATTTGAAACGGTTATAGACTCGCCGAATTATGACTTTATCGGCATCAACGGAAGGCTCGAGGAGTTCGGGCGCAAGCACGAAATGGGTCAAAAAACCATCTATCGCTTGCAGAACATATTTGAGGAGATCTGCATGCTGACGCTGGCGCCAAAAATGGGAGAAGACATTCAGATACACGTAACAGCAGAATATTCCGAAGAAAATAACGATGCCGGCATGACGATTCGCTACGCGGGGCCCGCATTTAATCCACTTGAGGAGGGCGATGAGCTGTCCATACGGCTGGTAAAAGGCCTATGCCAAAGCTGGTCATATCGCGATGACTGCACCGAGGGCTTCCAAAATGAGCTGGTGCTGAAATTAAGGACAGAATAAAAGGGCTTGCAGAAAACAAATCCAATTCTTTTACGAGGGTAAATACATTGAACAATGGGATAAGACAGTTTTTAATAGAACACGCGGCGATGCAGCCGGTATCATTTCATATGCCGGGGCACAAGGGCGCCCTGATTTACCGTGAAAACGGCTACGGCGATTTTCTGGACGCGGTCATGGACTGCGACATAACCGAAATTCCAGGGGCGGATAATCTATTCCAGACCGAGAGCATAATCGCAGAAACCATGGAAAAATATCGCAGGCTCTACCAGGCGAAGAAGTCGTATCTTTTGGTAAACGGCAGCTCCGGCGGGCTGATTGCGGCAATCCTTGCCACCGTAGGTCGCGGCGGAAAGCTCATAATGGCGAGAAACTGCCACAAGTCGGTATTTAACGCCCTTTCGCTGGGGGATATAACTCCCGTATATGCTTATCCCGAGACCCTCGGCGAGTTCGGGGTTCTCGGAGGAATCGGCGCAGGTGAAATCGCCCGCCTGCTTTCGGAAAATCCGGAGGCACAGGCGGTTATCCTGCCGTCGCCGAATTATTACGGAATTTGCAGCGACATTGCGAAAGTCGCAGCCGAGGTACATAGCCGGGGCAAAATTTTGATCGTCGACCAGGCCCACGGCGCCCACCTGAAGTTTTTCTCGAAATACGCAGTAGAGGGCTTTCCGAAGCCTGCCGAAGAACAGGGCGCGGACATTGTCATAAACAGCGTCCACAAAACCCTTGCCTCATGGACGCAGAGCGCGGTTCTAAATGTCTGCACGGACAGAGCGTGCCTTAACATTCTTGAGGACAAGCTGCAAATCATCGAAAGCTCAAGTCCGTCATACCCGCTGATGGCAAGCCTCGACATCAGCGCGGATCTTTTGCTTGAAAATGGCGAAAAACTCGTTCGCCGGTGGGCGGAAAACCTTGACTTTTTCTATTCACAGGTTAAAGAGATTCGGGGGCTTGTTATAATGGAAACGAAGGGCCTCGACCGCACCAAACTCAATATAGATATGTCCTCTTATGGCATAGACGGAAACGAGCTGGAAGAACTCTTGATGGAAAAGGGTATTTTCGTCGAGCTTGTTACCGGAAATATCATCATGTGCATGAGCGGGATCGGAAATACAAGGGAGCACTTTGAGAAGCTGGCTGAGGCGCTCTCTGAGATTGCCAGGGAAAGAAACTTGAGCAAAAAGAAGAAGATGCACCAGCCGGATGCCCTGACAGGTGTCCTCGAAATGGCAGAAATGCCAAAAGAAAGGATTTTTGTTCCGGTAGATGAAGCCGCAGGCAGAGTCTGCGCTTCGTCGATCATACCTTACCCGCCGGGGGTACCCCTCGCCTGCCCGGGAGAGATCCTGACCCGCGAAGTCCTCGATTATGTAAAGGCAAGAAGGGATGCGAAGGAAAAGGTCATAGGAATAACCGAGGAGGGGAAGGTTTGCGTCGGGAAATAGGCCCTGGGCGTCCAATTTTTCGACAATGCAGGATTTGTGCCGGTTTCTCGACAGGAGCTTGATGAAAATTTGGCTGAATTTTGAGAAAACTTTGTTAAAAATGTGTTTTAGAGCGCTAAGAACAGAAATTTCTTAGTGCTTTTTGTCTTTTGTTGTAGTATAATATATTTCGTATGATTTTATATAAAATTTAGAAAGGAAGGTCTCACACAATGAGTCAAAAGCATTTACAAAGCATCCATGTGAGCCATTATAAGCACACTGCCGGGTGTGCAACGGAAATAATGCCTACACCGGATGTTGTAAAGATTTCTATGTCTCAGCATATCGGAGCGCCTTGTAAACCGCTGGTTGCAAAGGGCGACTATGTCAAAGTCGGCCAGAAAATCGGCGATGCGGACGCTTTCGTAAGTGCGCCTATCCACTCCGGCGTATCCGGCACGGTTACCGCCATCGAGGAGCAGAGAAATGCAGCAGGCGGATTTGAAACGCTGGTTGTAATCGAAACAGACAAGAAACAAGAATTATCAGAGGAAGTAAAAGTTCCCGCAGAGCCAAAGGATTTAGCAGAATTTGTTAAGGCGGTAAGAGAATCCGGACTGGTTGGCCTTGGCGGAGCTTCTTTCCCGACCCACATCAAATTTAACCCCAAGAACATCGACGACGTTCACGCGCTTATCGTAAACGCAGCGGAATGCGAACCTTTCATCACGTCTGACCACAGATTGATGCTGGAAAATCCGGACGAGCTTCTGGACGGATGCCTGCTCATCATGAAGTACATCGGACTCGACAAGGGCTACATCGCAATCGAAGAAAACAAACCAGACGCCATCGAACTTCTCAATAAGAGGATTGCAGAGCGGGGAATCACGAATATCGAAACCTTCAAGCTCCAGGCGAGATATCCAAAGGGAGCAGAACGTGTGTTGGTATACGAAATCACCGGAAAGACAATGGACGCAGGCGTTTTGCCGGCTGACATGGGCGTTATCCTTGACAACGTTACTACCGTAGCTTTCGTAGGTCAATACTTCAAAACGGGAAGACCTCTCACAACCAAGAGAGTAACCGTTGACGGTGACGCAGTTGCTCAGCCGAAGAACGTTATCGCGCCTATCGGAACCTCCGTGCGCGACGTAATCGAATTCTGCGGCGGCTACAAGGCTGAACCGAAGAAAATCCTCATGGGCGGCCCTATGATGGGTAGAGCGATCTATTCAGACGCCGTTCCTATGGTAAAGAACAACAACGCAATCCTTGCATTCTCCGGCGCTCAGAGCCTCGTAAAGGAAGAAACAGCTTGCATCAACTGCGGCAGATGCCATCAGGCTTGCCCGTTCAAGCTCATCCCGACGGCTCTTGCAAAGGCTTACGAAATGAGAGATGCACAGGCACTCAAAGACCTCAGGGTAATGCAGTGCATGAACTGCGGTTCCTGCTCCTACATCTGCCCGGCTCACAGACCTTTGGGATTCATTAACACTTTAGGTAAAACGGTACTGAAGGAGGCAGGAATCTAATGGATAAGAAATATCATGACAATTTAATCGTATCCGCGTCTCCTCATATTGTGACCGCGCTTGATACACAAAAGACCATGCTGATGGTTCTTCTGGCACTTGTGCCATCGCTTTTGGTTAGTACATACGTTTTCGGTTTCAGGGTAATCATCCTCACCGCAGTTTGCATCGCAGCTTCGATGTTCTTCGAGTGGGGCTGGAACAAGCTCATGAAGAGAAAACAGACGGTTTGCGACCTCAGTGCTGCCCTTACGGGAACATTGATTGCATTCAACGTTCCGTCGGGACTTCCGTACTGGATTGCAATCGTAGGCTGCTTCGTAGCTATCATCATCGTTAAGCAGCTTTTCGGCGGCATCGGCAAGAACGTTGTAAACCCTGCCATCACCGCAAGAATCGTTCTGTTCATCTCATTCGCAACGGAAATGACCACATGGCCGCTGCCGAGAATGAACCAGACGACGACAGATGCCGTTACCGGAGCTACACCGCTTGGAATCCTCGCGGAGGGCGGCGGAGAGCTTCCGACCAATATGGAACTATTCCTGGGTTATGTAGGCGGCTCCATGGGCGAAGTAAGTGCAATTGCGCTTATCGTAGGCGGACTTTTCCTTGTATGGAAAAAGATCATCAGCCCGATCATCCCGTGCTGCTTCATCGGTACCGTATTCGTATTTTCGCTCATCTATTACGGAGCAACAGGACAGGGAGATGCTTTCCAAATGGCAATTTTCCACATCCTTGCAGGCGGCGTAATGCTGGGCGCAATCTTCATGGCTACAGACTATGTAACTTCTCCGTTATTACCTGCAGGGAAAGTTGTATTCGGTATCGGCTGCGGCATCATCACGATGCTCATCAGACTTTTCGGACAGTATCCGGAGGGCGTATCCTTCTCGATCTTGCTGATGAACTGCCTGACGCCGCTTATCGACAGCTTCTTCCAGAAGAGAATGTATGGAGGTGCTAAGAAAAATGAAAAGTAATACATTTAAGGAATATATCCAGCCGAGCGTTGTTCTGGTGGCAATCTGCCTCGTAATCACCTTTGCGCTGGCCTATGTAAACTCCATCACCGCGCCGATCATCGCAGATAACACTGCAAAATCCGCGGACGCTGCAAGAGCAGAGCTTCTTCCGGCGGCAACTTCTTTTGAAAAATACGAGGGCGACCTTTATGTTCAGGAAGCCGACAAGGTATATGTAGAAGACTGCTATATCGCAGAGGGCGTTGGCATGGTAGTTACCGTAAAATCCTCGTCCTTCGGCGGCTTGCTTACAGAAATGATCGGTATCGACGCCAGCGGCGCAATTACCGGCGTAAAGGTAACCGCGCATAGCGACACAAAGGGTCTTGGTACAAAAGCTCACGAAACTTCTTACCTCGATCCGAATTATACAGGCAAGACAGAACTTGCACACGCTGATAACATCAAGGGCGACTCGTCCGTAAGCTTCATCAGCGGCGCTACGATTTCTTCCAACGGCGTTTACCAGGGAGTTTGCGCAGCGCTCACGCAGTTTGAACAGGTGGGAGGTGCTAACTAATGAACGAAAAAGCAAATAGATTAGCAGTCCTTACTAAGGGCATAATTAAAGAAAACCCGAACCTTGTATTGCTTCTGGGAACTTGTCCGACTCTTGCGACAACCTCCTCGGCATTCAACGGTATGGGTATGGGTATCGCCGCAACAGCAGTACTTATTTGCTCCAACATCGCAATTTCGCTGCTGGCAAAGGTTATCCCGGACAAAGTAAGAATCCCGTGCTACATCGTACTTATCGCTGGATTCGTAACCCTCGTACAGTTCATCGTACAGGCTTTCGCAGAACCGCTTTACAATTCGCTGGGCGTGTTCCTGCCACTTATCGTAGTTAACTGTATCATCCTCGGAAGAGCCGAAATGTTCGCAAACAAGAACGGCGTTCTGGATTCCGCACTTGACGGCATCGGAATGGGTATTGGCTTTACGCTTTCCCTTACCTGCATCGGCGCAGTAAGAGAAATCATCGGCAACGGAACTATTTTCTCCGGTTTCTTCCTTGGCTCGGAAGAATTGGTAGCAAAGCTTACCGTAGCAATCCCGTTTGTTTCGGAACATCCGATGCTCATCATCGCGCTGGCTCCGGGCGGATTCTTCGTTTATGCGTGTGCTATCGCAGTTGTAAACAAAATCCTTGCTTCCAAGGGTAAGACCCCGAGAGACTTCGGTTGCCAGGGCTGCGCGCTTGCAAGCATGTGTAATCAGGAAAAATGTCTTGAGGAATTAGACGGAATCAAGATCGAAAAGAAAGGAGTTGAGGCATAATGGCACAGTGGGTTAGCATTTTAATCGCTATGGTTTTGGTAAACAACTATGTACTGGCTCAATTCCTTGGTATCTGTCCGTTCCTGGGCGTATCCAAGAAATTAGACTCAGCTATAGGCATGGGCGTTGCGGTTATCTTCGTAATGGTACTGGCAACTGCTGCAACATGGCCTATCATGCAGGTTTTGAACGGTTGGAACATAGCATATTTGCAGACAATCGTATTCATCCTCATCATCGCCGCACTGGTACAGTTCGTAGAAATGGTACTCAAGAAATTCATCCCGTCCCTGCACAAGGCTCTGGGCGTATATCTTCCGCTTATCACTACAAACTGCGCGGTACTGGGCGTATGTATCAACAACATCGACGCTGGATACAACTATCCGCTGGCTTTGGTAAACTCCTTCGGCGCAGGCGTTGGTTTCCTCCTTGCTATGGTTATCTTCTCAGGTATGAGAAGCAAGCTTGAGGGCAACAACGACATTCCGGCACCGTTCCAGGGAGTGCCTATCACTATGACTACGGCCGCATTCCTTTCCCTTGCATTCATGGGATTCGGCGGTTTGGTATAAGAAGGAGGCGAAGAAGATGAATGAAATTATGACACCGGTACTACTGGTAGTGGCAATGGGACTGGTTTTCGCTATAATTCTTACTATTGCGGCAAAGGTATTCTTCGTACCTGTTGACGAAACGGTTACAAACCTCAGAGAACAGCTTCCGGGCGCAAACTGCGGCGGATGCGGATTCGCAGGCTGCGACGACTACGCTGCGGCACTTGCGGCAGACCCTGAGGGCGTAGGCCCTAACAAATGTCCGGTAGGCGGAGCTGAATGCGCTGCGGCGCTGGCTGCGATCCTTGGCATGGAAGCAGGCTCTGCTGAACCGCAGGTTGCTACCGTAATGTGTAACGGAAATTCCCAGGCGGTAAAATCCCTCATGGAATATCAGGGACTTACCACTTGTTCGGCGGCTTCCACTCTTTATGGCGGAATGAACCAGTGCAAATATGGCTGCCTTGGACTTGGCGACTGCACCAGAGCTTGTAACTTCGACGCAATCAAGATTTGCGACGGCGTTGCGGTTGTGGCAAGAGAACTGTGCACAGGCTGCGGAGCCTGCGCAAGCGCTTGTCCGAAGCACGTTATCAGAATTGCTCCGGCAAAGAACAAAGTTGTTGTTCAGTGCCACTCCGAAGACAAGGGCGCTGCAACTCGCAAGGCTTGCTCAAACGGATGTATTGCTTGCGGCAAGTGCGTGAAGGTATGTAAGTTCGAGGCTATCACAGTTGAGAACAACCATGCTTTCATCGATCCGGAAAAGTGCAAGAACTGCGGACTTTGCGCGAAAGAATGTCCTACAGGGGCTATCAATAACATGAGAGCCAAGAGAAAACCTGCACAGGCAGCTCCTGCTCCGGCAGCAGAAGCTCCGGCTGCAAAAGAAGCATAGGATTGACCTTTCTAAAATGAAATAACGAAGCCCCGCCCGGATGAACCGGCGGGGCTTTTGAAATTCCGTTCAAGATTTTTTATAAATTTTTGTCCAGGGAGCGTTTCGCAGCGACAATAATTTCTTCGATTATGAGAAGCTGCTGCAAGGTGCAGCTGTCCAAGGTCATCAATATGTTTTCCGAGGAAATATGCTTTGATGAGGCGGGGCGTTCAAAAAGCAGATCGTCGGCGCGACACCCAAGAGCCTTGGCAAGCTTTGCAAAAACTGCAAGGCTGAGTTTCGTATTTCCTGTCTCGATGTGGCTCATGTGGGTCGCGGAAATTCCCACTTTTTCCGCAAGTTCCTCCTGCGAAAGTTCGAGAGCCTTCCTGTTTTTTCTGATTCTTTGACCGATTTCGTAATAATTCATGTTCATATCCATATTAGCGTTCATGTGCCACCACCTATATACTTAATTTATACTTGAATTGTATAGGCAATAGAGGTATAATTGTATAAGCTACATAAGCGATTTTTGCGCATGTAGTTAAAATTTTAAGGGATATTCAAGAAAGGAAGATGAAAATGAAAAAGCTTTTTGCTATTTTAATGAGCGTGCTGATGATTTTCTGCTTCATGCCGACGGCGGCGTTCGCGGCTGCAACCGAAAATTGCACCGGCACTTGTACGCATCAGGCAGCAATAGGTACGACGCATTATGGCACGCTGGCAGAAGCCATCGAAGCGGCAACTGCTGATGCCGTCATCACTCTGCTGTCAGATGTAACAGTTGACAGCACCATTATAGTCGAAAAAAATCTGACTATTGCGGGCGGTGAGTACACGCTGAAAGTTAAGGATGATAAGGATGTTAAGACAGTTGCAGAGGTTCATAAGGGGGCCATCTTGACAATCTCCAGCGGAAATTACACCGCGGACGAAAGCCACGGTGTAATTGCAGTTGGATCTGGCAATAGTGAGGGTGGAAAACTCATTGTTAACGGCGGAACTTTCCAAAATACAGAAACCTGCATTGCGTCTTTCAAAGGCGGCGAGGTTGTGATTAACAACGGAATATTCACTTCTACGGATAATTTCCAAGTATGCACAAACGGAACAGCCGGATTGGGCGGCAACAAGATTACTATAAATGGTGGAACATTCAACGGAACCATTAAGTCCAGCGGTTATATCGCTTGCGGTATTTATATTGCGAATGATGATGAGCTGGTCGTGAACGGCGGTACGTTTAACATTACAAACGGTATCGGTATTGTTGCGCGCGCCGGCAGAGTAACTGTCAATGGCGGAACATTCAACTGCACAGGAAGTGCAAAGGGTGGGGTTGGAGATAAGAATTTCGTCTTGGACGCAGGAAAAGATCTGTATTTTGACAATTCTGATCCGGCTTATCCGGGATATAATTCGGAAACTAACTTTATGAAAGTACGAGGCGGCACGTTCACCAGTGACCCGAGCGACTATGTAGCCGACTCTTCCATCTCGGAACAGAATAATGATGGGAAGTATGTTGTCAGAGCCTGCACTGCAGCTGATGATGTTGTTGCACAGGCAGGCGACAAGTATTACAAGACCCTTGTTGGGGCACTTAAAGATGCTGGGGAGGACAGCACCGTTACCCTGATGAAAAATGCAACTGAGGAAACAGCAATTTCGATAGGAAAGGCGATTACACTTGATCTCGCAGGAAAAACGCTGACAACCAAAAAACAGACAAAAGTCGGGGACGGAGGCCAATTAACGATCAAGGATAGCGCTGCGGACGGCCGGATTAACTTGGAGTGTAATGGCGGCGGAATTATGGTGAACGGTGGCAAGCTGATTCTTGAGAGCGGCACCCTCTACCAGGCTGGCGGGGAAAATGTTTTCCTTGTGGGAAGCGGCGAGTTTGAGATGACCGGTGGCAAGATGCTTGCGGGCAATGGCGCCTGCATTGACGCGTCCTATGGAGCCGGAACGGCAAAAGTTGAAATCTCAGGGGGCTTGGTGGAGACTAAGAGTACTTCAACTAATGCATTTTACATAGCCAGTAGATTTGGTCCGGGCAAAGTGGAAGCAAGTATAAGCGGAGGGTCGATTCTGACCGGAAAGCAGCCAGCCGTTTGTGTAGACGATACAAACTCTAAGCTGACTATCACAGGCGGGACATTCACCGGTGACCCGTCAACCTATGTGGAAAATATCGGAGAGAGTTATATCGTGAAACGCAACGGAAGCGAAGAAAACTACACCTATACCGTTTTGTCAAAGTCTAACCTAACAAGCGGCGTATACATGAGTGATCCGAGCGGCGCACTGGCAAGCAGATATTATGTCAGCGACTCAAATGACGGAAAAGGTCCTTGGACTGTAAGCTACGCCGGTGGCGGCTCCTCCTCATCAACCACAACAACCACGGATAACGTAACCAACAAGACCGAGGACAAGACGGGAAACACGACCGCATCCACCACAGCAACCGTAAAGTCAGAAACCAAGACGAATACCGACGGCACAAAGACAACTACAGCAACGGTTGACACGACCACCGCAGCGAAAATTGTGGAAAAAGCAGTTGAAAACAAATCCGAAGAAGTCGTTGTGAATACAACAACGACCACAGCGCAGGCCGTGACAGAAACCGCGGCAGGAACCAAAACAGAAGTTGCGCTCCCTGAACAGACGGTTAAATCAATCGCAAACGAAACAGACGCGGCTGTTACCATCAAATCCGATGCAGCCGAGGTAAAATTAGACAAAGAAGCAGTTAAGGCAGTAGCAGAGCAGGCAGGAGACACCGGCACAGTCAGCCTCGTTGTTGAAACCGTTGCTCAGTCCGAAACAAAGGTAGAAGTCGACCTCAAGCTGGTAACTTCCAAGGGCAATGTAACCGAATTTAAGGGCGGGAGCGTCAGCGTAACCGTTAAGCTGAATGCAGCACTTGCCGCAAAACCTGTAGTCTGCGTATACATAGACGACTTCGGAACTTACCACAAGGTTAAGGGCGTAAAGAACGCCAACGGAACCTATACCTTTGAAACCGGTCACTTCTCGACCTACGCTGTGATGGCAGAGGAAGATGCCGATAAGGTAATTACAGAGCAAACCGCAAACGTAGAAAAACTGGTAAGTGATCTCAGCCTCAAGGCACGTTCAACAAAAACCGAAAAGGGCAACATCAAGGTTACTCTTACGGTAAATGCAGACGATGTACGGCAAATCGAAGACCTTGGCTACACTGTAAAATACAAATTCTACAGAAGCACCAAGAAGGCGAAAGGCTACAAGGATACAATCGAGGGAACAGGCAAGACCTACACCAACACAGCAGGCACAAAGGGTACGAGATACTACTACAAGGCCCGCGTGATGGTATATGACGCACAGGGCGCGCTCGTTGCGAAAACCGAACTTACTCAGTGCAGATACGCCTGCAGAACTAAATAACTAGATTTGATCAGACGAAAAGCGGCTCTCTTGAGCCGCTTTTGCATTTGACCTCGCACCCGAGGGCGCGCGCTGGCACCGTTTATGTGCCCTGAAGCTGATTATTTTGTCAAAGATAAAAGCTGTTTGCGGCGCGGCGGGAGCCATACATGGCTTCGAGTTCTTCCTTGTGATAGAGAAAGCCGGGATCTGTGAAAACTTTTGCCGACTGCGGGCATTTTTTTATGCAGGCGCAGCATTTGATGCAGATTCCCGGGACTTCGGAAAAGTCATCGCGCGAGATTGCTCCCATAGGGCAAAGCTCGGCGCAAAGCCCGCAGCTTGTGCAGCCTTCGGTTGTAACCGGCTTTACCTTGCGGATGTCGATGGAATTGCCATGGCGGTCGCGTGGCTGATAATATGGGGCATCGGGCTTGCCGCTAGCCTTGATAGGCGGTATTTCTTCGCAAAAGGCTGCGGACTTTACCATTTTTCCGAAGAGGGAAAGGGCAAAATTCTCGGCTTCTTTGAGGTCATCTTCGTCCGGCCTGCCGCCGCCAAGAGTATCAGAAAAGGAATGTTCACAGGAGAAAGCCGCCCCGCCGATGGTATGAAAGCCATGAGACTCGAGAAGCGCGGCAAGCTCTGCAAGGGAGTTATCGAAGGCTCTGTTTCCAAAGGTCACGACAGGAATGGCAAAGGCGCCGTTTCCGCAGATTGTATCTAAATACTTCAGCAATAGATTCGGAAGCCTGCCCGCATAAGTCGGACAGCCAAAGATTACAAGATCGGTTTCGCAAAGCGCGGGAAAACTCTCGCGAGCCTTCGGCAGCGTAAAGTCGTAGGTAAAGACATCTACCCCGCAGCTTGCACCCAGGCAACCAGCCACCGCAGAAGTGATCTTTTCCGTGGTTCCCGTAGCGCTGAAAAATATTTTCCATACTCTTTTTATTTCCATGATGCGTTCGCTTCCTTTCTTTCTTTCTTTTTTTCTTTTTATCTATATTTATCATAGATTTATTACCGGTGCCTGCCGGAAATTTTCGGCGGCAGGGTGTATCTTTAGCAGATGTCAGCAGGGAGCCTGCTTTCTACTGTATATGCAAGTATTCCGATTAGGATTCCGCCGATAAGCCCGGTGAAAAGCAGAACCGAAAAATAGCTCATAAGGCTTGCGGTCGAAACAACCACGCATGCCGCGATGAGCTGACCCAGGTTGTGGATGGCGCCACCTGCCATGCTCACTCCCACCATGCTGAAAAGCCCGGTGCGCTTTAGGAGCTGCATTACGATTAGGCTCAAAACCCCTCCAGCGAAAGAATAGATCATTCCGAAAACGCCGCTGAACAGTAGCCCGGCCAAGGCGATGCGCACGCAGTTTATGGAAAGAGCCCGGCGGAATCCCATACGGTAGAGAGCAATGATGATCACAAGATTCGCAACCCCCAGTTTTACGCCGGGAACCGGAATCGGTATCGGAATCAGCGCCTCGATATACGAAAATATCAGCGCCAGCGCCGCAAACATTGCGGAAAAAGCGAGGGACCGTATCCTATCTGCGGGCTGTGATGAATTTCTCTGGGGTGATTTTCTCTGAGGTGATTTTCGTTGCGATGATTTTCCGTGAGATGATTTAGCCGGAGATGACATCAACATCACCCCCTTTGCCGCTTTCAATTTCAACGATTACCTTGTTGGGGAGGCAGGCGATGCTGTCCTTGGTATGGGAAATCACTCCCGTATGCACGCAAATCTGGTTCTTGCAAGAGGAATAAGTCATTGAAACCGTGCCGCCTTTTATGGTAATATGGTTAGTGTGGCCGTCTTGGCTGACTTCGATTTCTTGATCCTCGCTTAGGTCGTAGATTCCGAAAACCTCGCCGCCCGCGGTCACGACGACTCTCTCGCCCGTGCTGTCCATGGCGATGGAGTACCAGGATACGAAAAGTCCGAGCACCACAAGACATATTAATAAGACAATATCTGCTTTTTTAATCATAAAATATCTAAGAACTCCTTACGAAAGGCTGGAATATACATGAAAAATTCAAAAAAATCCATAGGCGCGTCAGCCAAATTTTGCGCCATCGCGCTGTGTCTTGTCCTAATTATAACACAAACAGGATGCAGCGCCAACGAAAAAACGAGCGAAAATGCAGGGGTAAGCAAGACTGGATTCTTTCTCGACACACTTTGTACTGTTACAATCTTTGGAGTGCATGACGAGCAGGGGGAGCTTTCCGAGCTGACAGACGAGGAACTGAACCAAAACATCCTTCAGCTCATCACCGAGGCATTCAAGGTTTGCGACATCTACGAAAAAATGCTCAGCAAAACCATCGAGACCTCGGATATTGCAAGGATAAATGCAGCAGGGGGAGAGCCTGTGACCGTGAGCGATGAGACCATCGAAGTCATAGAGAAGGGAATCGAGTACGGCGATAAGTCCGGCGGAGCCTTCGACATTACAATCGGCAAGGCGACGGATCTCTGGGGCTTCCGTGAGGCGGAATCGGGCGAGGATTCACAGTCGGGAATGGTAGGCAAGGTGCCGGATGCAGAGAAACTTGCCGAAACCATGAAGCACGTGGACTACAGCAAGATAAGAATTGAGGGAAACAGCGTGCAGCTTACGGATCCCGAAATGGAGCTTGACCTTGGAGGAATCGCCAAAGGATATATCGCAGACAAGGTTACGGAGTTTCTCTGCGAAAAGGGCGTCACCAGCGCAGTTATCGACCTTGGAGGAAACATCGTTACCATAGGCGGAAAGGCGGGAACGTTGGTTAATGCAGAAGGCGAGGCTCGCGACTTCAAGGTGGGAATCAAAGACCCGCTTTCGGAAAGCGGCGATATAATAGGAACGGTTCCGGCGAAGGATAAGACCATCGTAACCTCCGGAACCTACGAAAGATATTTTGAAGAGGACGGGAAAAAATATCATCACATTCTCGACAGCAAAACCGGATATCCGGCAGATACGAATATATTGTCCGTTACCATAATCGCAGGTAAAGGCTGTTCGGCAGACTGCGACGCGCTCTCCACAAGCTGCCTTGCGCTGGGGCTCGACGCCGGGAAAAAGCTTATCGAGAAAACACAGGGCGCCGAGGCGATTTTCGTCGATAGCGAGGGTGAGGTTTACACCACATCCGACGAAATCGGCTTTGCCCGCTCGTAGGCGGCTTTTGGGCGAAAGCCTTGAAGCGGGCAAAGCGCCCCGCCCCGCGGGGCGGGGCGGGGCGACCGAGGCGCCAGGGCTTGCGGGCGTCGCGCCGCTTCGCCTATTCCGAACACTGCGAACGGCGCGGGCCTTGCAGCATCCTGCCCTGCCCGCTTGCGCTTGGTGCTCCGGGCGGCGCGCCGCCGGGCTTCAGCGCGCGCCCCAAAGCGCAAGCAGCCTGCCTATCAGCGGCTCTATCTCATCTAGCGGCAGCCTGCTGTAATAGAAAATCAGAGCGCTGGTTTGCTGATCGGTAATTTCCGACAGAGGAACCATCTGAAGACCGAGAGACTTTGCTTCCTCGCAAAGCTGCTCGGCCTTTTTTTGAGAACGGACCTTGACCGTGAGATTGATTCCGGAGTGGGTGTCGATAGGCGTCGCAACTCCGCCGCCATAAACTGAAAAGGCGGCGAGCGCAGTCTGCAATTTCTGGGCGTACAGACTGCGCACCTTGCGTATTCCCGTGTAATAGTAGCCGTCCTCCATGAATAACGCAAGGGTGAGTTGCTCCGCCTTTGAACAGGTCTGCGTATATTCGTGCTTGATCGAGCGGAAAATTTCTGCCATGTTTTCCGGAAGAACCATATAAGAAATTTTTATCGCAGGGAAAAGTGTCGAAGAAAACGAGCCCAGATAAACCACGCAGCCTATCTTATCGAGCCCCTGCAGCGCCGGCACAGGCTTTCCGAAATAGCGAAGCTCGCTGTCATAATCGTCCTCGATTATGACGCTGCCGTTTGCGGCGGCCCAGTCGAGTAGCTCGTAACGCCTGCCTGCCGGCATAACCGCTCCCGTAGGAAACTGGTTAGATGGATTTACATAGACTGCAGATCGGATATTTGCCGGGAGCTTTGCAATCTCAATACCGTCCCGCCTTACCGGAATGTGAGAAATCGAAAATCCCGCGTCCCTGAACATACTCTGGACCGGAAGATAGCCGGGAGCCTCGAGGCAAACAAGCCGAATACCCATCTTGAGAAGAACACGCGAAAGATGACTTGTGATCTGCTGCGTCCCCGCGCCGATAACGATGTTGTCAGGGCTTGCGGTAACGCCTCGCGAGGAATACAGATATTTTGAAATTTCGTAGCGCAGCGCCGCCTCCCCCTGTGGGTCGCTTTCAAAGAGCAGCAGGCCGGAATACTCGTTAAAAACCCTTGAGGAACACTTTTTCCATTTGACAAAATCAAAGCATCCCGGATCGCTGATATATGGGCTTGCGGGGAAAGAAAAGCCGTAGATCCCGCCAAATCTGCGCATATCGGTATTTGCAGGGCTCGCATCGCAATTTGGCGATTTCTCAAAACCCGTCGAAAACTCCTCTGCGCCCGCCTTTTGAGATTTTTCCTCTGCCTTGAGAGACTCTGCATTTGCCTTGTGCAATGCGGCAGGAGGAATGCTTGCAATAAAGTAGCCGGACTTCGGGCGGCTGACGATATAGCCCTCCACCAGTAGCTGATTGTAGGCAAGGGAGGCGGTGGTGATGCTGATACCAAGTTCCTTTGCCAAAGTCCTAAGAGACGGCAGTTTTTCCCCCGCTTTAAGTTCTCCGCTTAGAACCCGTCCCTTTATCTCGTCATATAGCTGTAAGTATAAAAAACGCTCATTACTGTTATCTTGATTGATATAAATTGGTCGCATATCGCAAATCACTCCAAACTGTCATTATAAAAATAATTATTTTTGAACATTTTAATAATAACACATCTGAGGTATAATAGCAATATCAAAGACAATATAAAATGCGAAAGAGGTGAACAAGATGAGAATAAGCGAAAAGACCAATACCCTCGTGATGACCGCGATGATGACCTGCCTGGTGCTTCTCACAACCTATACATTCAAGATCCCGACCCCATTTCAGGGCTATGTGCACCTTGGTGACGCAATGATTTTCTTAAGCGTGCTTGTGGTAGGGAGAAAAAACGGCGCGGTAGCGGCGGCTTTTGGATCGGCGCTGGCAGACCTTTTGGGCGGCTACGTTGCCTTCGCACCCTGGACCTTCGTTATCAAGGGCCTGATGGCGTTCGTGATGGGGATTTGCATAGATTATATAGCAAAGAAAAAGGGAAAGACCCTAAAGCTTTTCGGAGTGCCGGTAGTGGAAATCGTCGGAATGGCAATAGCAGGACTCGTGATGGTAGCAGGCTACGGCGTAGCCGATGCGGTCCTTGCGGGGAACATAATGTCTGGCATCCTCAGCATGCCTGCAAATTGCGGACAGTTCATAGCCGGTATGGTGATCGCAAGCGCCCTTGCCTCGGCACTCTATAAGACCCCGGCAGAGAAATATTTTTCATATAATCTGAAATAACAAAAGGCTGCCCGTAGCTGATTATATCAGCTGCAGGCAGCCTCTTTAGCTTCCGAATAAATCATTTCCGAAGAAAATCCCACAGGGAAAAAAGCTACCTTAACTTTCAACAAAATATTTTCAAAGCATTGACAATGCTAAGATTATATATATAATATAACGATATATTATATATCTCGTGTAATCCATATGTGAGGAGGAAAGAAAATGAAGAAATTTAATCATGTAATCGTAAGAAGACCGTGCAAAGCTATGGTAGATGGAATTACTTCCGCACCGGAACTTGGAAAACCGGATTACGAGCTGGCTCTTAAGGAACACGATGCCTACATCGAAGCTTTGAAACAGTGCGACGTAGATGTGACGGTTCTTCCGGCAGACGAAAGATATCCGGATTCGTGCTTCGTCGAAGACCCTGCATTGATTACCAGAGAGTGTGCAATCATCACAAACCCGGGTGCAGAGTCCAGAAACGGCGAGAAATTCGAAATCGTTGACGCCGTAAGAAAATTCTTCCCGGAGGACAGAATCGAGTATATCAAGGCACCGGGAACTCTGGAGGGCGGAGATGTTATGATGGTAGGAGATCACTTCTATGTCGGCCGCTCCGCAAGAACGAACGCAGAAGGCATCCGCCAGCTTACGGAAATCCTCGCAAAATACGGCATGACCTGTTCCGAGGTTAAACTCGAGGAGGTTCTTCACCTTAAGACCGGAGTAAACTATCTCGAAAACAACAATATGCTTGTTTCCGGGGAATTCGTAACAAAACCGGACTTCGAAAAGTATAACAAGGTTGAAATCCCGGAAGACGAAGCTTATGCGGCAAATTGCATCTGGGTAAATGATACCGTAATCGTTCCGGAGGGATATCCTGCGGTTCTTGCAGCTGTTCAGAGCCTCGGATACAAGACGCTTTTGGTTGATACATCCGAATACAGAAAGCTTGACGGCGGTTTGAGCTGCCTGTCGCTTCGCTTCTAAAACCAATATTATTCTGATGAAACTAAAAATGCCAGGCCAAGGAGGTTTTCCTATGAATCAAAATCAGAATGACAAGACGCTGGGCGTATTGCCTCTTGCGATGTTTGCCGTAGGAACGACACTTGCGAGCGGAGTTTTCAGCTTATCCGGAGACTTCGCGGCGGGCGGCGCTCATACACTTGCAACACTTATCGGATGGGCGATTTGCGGCGTAGGTATGTTTGGACTGACGATGTGCTTCTTCAAGCTCTCAGTCGTAAAAAAAGATTTAACAAGCGGTATTTACACATATGCAAGGGCCGGGTTCGGCGAGTATATCGGCTTTAACTCCGCATGGGGATATTGGATGAGTGCGATTTTGGCGCAGCTTGCCTTTATTACACTTTTCTTCGAAACGCTCAGCAATTATGCGAGTATTTTGGGAAACGGAACCAATCTTTTTTCCTGCATGATCGCATCTATTATAATGTGGGGGCTTTCGCTCCTGGTTCTGCGCGGCGTGAATGAGGCTCTGGTGGTTAATGTTGTAATTGTAATCGCAAAGATTATACCGATTTTGGCTGTTGTGGTTGCTATTCTGCTGGGCGGAGCGTTCAGATGGGATATTTTCACAGAAAACTTTGCGGGAACCGGAGAAATGTCGCTGCTTGAGCAGGTTAAGAGTACAGTCTATGTGACGGTATGGATATTCATCGGCATCGAAGGAGCGGTCGTAGTTTCCGGAAGAGGAAAAACGACGAAAATTTCGGGGCAGGCGACAATCATCTCGTTTGCATCGCTATTTGGCCTTTACTTCCTGATTTCGTTCCTTTCCATGGGAGTATTGCCTGCCGAGGAGCTCGCGGCGCTTGCGAATCCTTCCCTGGGCGGAGTGCTGGAATATGTAGTTGGACCTTGGGGCGCGACGCTGGTACACATCGCATTGATAATTTCCGTCGGCGGAGCATTGTTCTCGTATACGATTCTTTGCGTCGACAGTGCCTTCGGCCCGTCCGCATATGGAGCTTTTCCGGAAATACTGTCCAGAAAAAACAAGTTCGGAGCGCCTACCGGTGCGGTTATTGCAAGCGCACTTATCATACAGCTCTTCATTGTGATTATATATTTCAATGATGCGACATTCCAGATGTGCTATGCGCTTTCGACTTCGGCAATCATGGTTCCTTATGTATTCTCTGCATTCTATTATCTCAAAATTGTATGCAAGGGAGAAGACAGGAAAATCGAGGGAGATAATCGCTTCGTACCGTGGCTGATCGCAATTGTGGGTGCGATATACGGAATATGGCTGCTATATGCATCGGGTCTGACCTACATATTAGCGATGACTATCTTATATGCGCCGGGTACGATTATGTACCTATATCATCGCAAAAAGACCGGACAGAAATATTTCGATAACGCGGGGGATATGCTGATCTGTATCGTGCTTGTTCTTCTTGCGATTATTGCGGTAGTTTTGACAGTAAAAGGAACAATAGTTTGGTTCTGATTGCAGACCTACTACAGACTTATTACAAACTGATTATGGACTGACTATAGAAAGATTCGGACTGCACAAAGATACGGACTGCACAAAGAAAAAATATGGGGCTAGCCTCCGGTTATTGATATATCAACCGGGCGGCTAGCCCCTTTAGCTTATTATCTTTATATGCTCTTTATATCCTCTAATTGTTGTTCCTCAGCTTTCCATCCACGATCATGCGCGCGATTTTCTCTGCACAGAATGAAACCGCCGTAGCGCAGTGGAAGGTTCCGTTATGCTCAGCATATCCGATATCTCCTTCTGGAGTTTTCCAGTCATAAACGGCGCCCATGTTGTGGACCATGACCTCGGAGCAGAGGATTCCGTCATATTCCTTGCGGAATTCTTCTACGAGCTCGCGAACCATCTGATGGCATTTGTCGTAGTCGCCGCCAAGATCATCGATAGGTCTTCCGTAGCAAAGGCTGATTGCCCATGCCGCCGCGTTCAGTGCGCCGCAGGTTCCAAGGAGCGAGCATCCGCAGCCTCCCGCAATACCAAAACAGCCCCTGAGCATATCTTCCGTAATTCCCAGATCCGGGAACGCTTGGTATAAGCCGTTCAAACAGCTCTGAATACAGTTGCCATAGTCCGTCTCGGTCTGAAATCCGACATCCATCGCCTTTTTAACGAGAGCTTCCTTTTCCTCGTGAGATAATTTGGTATAATCTTGCATATTATTCGCCTTCTTTCTTTTTTCTCTAAAGCACTTACATCAAAAATCCGGCCATCTGCCATAAGACAATTTTAGTTTATATTTTCACAAAAAACAATAAAATCATCAAAATAACAAGAAAATCGACAAAATAATAAGAAAATCGCCTCGAAGGCAGATTGTATTCGCCCCCCGAAAATGATACTATTAAAATATAGTGTAGAAAGTATGCCAAAGCGGCATTTTTTCAAGGGAGGTAATATAATGAAATTACTTGTTATAGGAGGCTCCGCAGGCGGCGCGTCCGTGGCTGCAAGAGCGCGCAGATTGAACGAAGAAGCAGAAATTACGATTTTCGAAAAGGGCAGAGACGTTTCGTTCTCGAACTGCTCGCTTCCGTATTTTACGGGCGGTGTAGTGGAAAGCAGCGAAGACCTCATCATGATGTTTCCGGAGGATTTCAAGGCAAAACACAATATAGATGTTTATACCAGGACCGAGGTACTGTCCATTGACAGAAATAAAAAAACAGTTTCCGTGAAGGACCTGCGTAGCGGCAAGATCAGGGAAGAAGCCTACGACAAGCTGGTGCTTGCAACAGGCACAGAGCCTGTTCTTCCGAAGAGCATAGCGGGCATAGACTCTGAGAACGTGTTTACCATCCGTAGTGTGACCGATATTGAGCGCCTGCAGGCAAAGCTTACCCAGGACTCGACGAAAAATGTCGCGGTAGTAGGCGGAGGATTTATCGGTGTTGAGGTTGCAGAAAACCTGCGCAGAATAGACAAGAACGTTACCCTTATCGAGGGCACGGATCAGATCCTCGCGCCATATGACTATGATATGGTGCAGGTTTTGCATAAGGAACTTGACGATAACGGCGTTTCGCTTCACCTTTCGTCGACGGTAACTGAAATCGCGGGCGGCAAGGTCAAGGCAGTACATGACGGAAAGGAATTTGAAGTTCCGGCAGAGGCCGTGATAATGGCCGTAGGCGCAAAGCCTTGCACGGATCTTGCAGAGAAGGCAGGGCTTACAATCGGAAAGACCGGCGGAATATGGGTTGACCACAACTACAGAACAAGCGATCAGGACATCTATGCGATAGGAGATGCCATCGAATCCTACAATGCCCTCGCCCACGCGCCGGGCAGAATCGCACTGGCAGGACCTACCCAGAGGCAGGCAAGAGCGGCTGCGGATCATATCTTTGGGATTATCGATAGCAACAAGGGATATATCGGTTCATCGTGTATCAAAGTTTTCGGAAAGAATGCCGCATGCACCGGTTTGAATGAGAAGGAGGCAAAGCGCCTCGGATATTCCTACGATTCCGTGCTTATTTTCCCGATGGATAGGGTTGGGCTGATGCCAAATGCAAACTATATGATATTTAAGCTTGTATTTGAGGTTCCTACCGGACGCATTCTTGGGGCGCAGGCAATCGGCACCGGCGAATGCGATAAGCGCGTTGATGTAATTGCAACCATGATCACCATGGGCGGAACCTTGGAAGACCTCAAGGAGCTTGAGCTTTGCTACGCTCCACCATTCTCAACCGCAAAGGATGTTGTAAACATGGCGGCGCTTGTTGGGCTTAACGTGCTTAACGGCAGAATCAAACAGGTTCATGTAGACAAGGTAAGAGAGCTTGTAGAGCAGGGTGCATATATCATAGATGTTAGAGGCGCAGGCGAGCTAGCGGCAGGGCACCTCAAGGGCGTGCATCACATTCCGCTGAATGAGCTGAGAGACAGAATGGATGAAATCCCAAGAGATATTCCGGTATATCTACATTGCAGATCCAGCCAGAGGTCATATTATGCGAACTGCACGCTGATCGAAAACGGATTTACCAACGTTTATAACATCAGCGGCTCGTTCCTTGGAATCAGCTACTACGAATACTTCAACGACAAAACTCAGGGAAGAGAACCGATCGTAACACAATATAATTTTAACTGATCGGCATAGCACAAGAATCGGCATAGACTAATCGGCATAGCACAAGAATTGGCATAGCATAAGAAAACCTCCGCGGGCCGTAGGGCAAGCGGAGGCTTTTTCTATACTTTATCGCTACATTTGAAATTTTATATTTGTTTTTCTGTAGTTTTGTACTACAGCTCTGCTTTTGGCTAATTCTTTGCCTTGAGCTTGTCGACTTCTGCGAAGTGTTCTTTGGTGAGCTTAAACACTACCGGCGAAAGGGCAAATAACGCGATGAAGTTCGGGATTGCCATGAGGCCGTTGAATGTGTCTGCGATATCCCAT
>CAVCFO010000016.1:0-32766 GCA_963601575.1 bacterium | reverse complement strand
ATTCTCTTATTGTTTCACCGTCTTCAGCGTCATTCTTGATTGCTTCTATTTTTTTGATTCTTTCTGTAACTTCTTCTTTGCGGAGTTGCTGTTTCGTATGCACGTCCTGAGCGCCTTTTTCGCTTACATAGGTTACGGTGCAGTCGCAATTATCGTGTCTTTGGTAGACTTCTCTCGGTGCAGGATAGTTATATATGCCCGCGAGTTTATCACACCACTTGCAGCATTTGCCGCTAGTGCTTCTTATTATTTTTTCTTTCAGCCCTGTTTTTGCTCGGAACTCGGCATTTTTATCTATGTATTCGTCAACGTAGTTTTGCGCGATGTTTGTAAGCGATCGTTCCAAAATTTCATATATCTTTTTATCCAACTTCAGGCACCTCCGGCATTCTTGATAAGAACACAACCTTGTTCATCACAGCCTCGATGCGTTCCTCGTTGAATTCCGGTCTGACCGGTTTTATTCCGATGCCTGTCTTTTTGTCTTCCCGCGTTTGCACAGCTTCCGCCATGTCGATCGATATGTTCTGTACCTCTTGCATGAGCTGGATAATTGTGCTTCTGGCAATGTTCCAGTATAGGACGCCTCCTGGCAAGGTTTTGTCGGTCAGATTTTTCTCAAGGCTTTCTGCGGCAATTTTCCCAAGCCGCGCCGATAGTCTGTAGATATCTTCAAAGGTTGCCTTCTTGTCGTTGCCCTCTAAAATTTGCTTTATTCTATTGTCTTTATCCACCTGCTCATAAAAGTCCGTTAGAACCGATTTCTGAAGGCGTGGCGCGATATCTTGCATGGTGTGTCTCCTAAATTCCCGTCAAGTCGTAGAGTTTTTTGTCTGTAATATAATCAGGGAAGGCCTGCTGGAGTTTTAGAAGCGCGTCTCCTGCTCCCGAAAGTGCAGCGGCATCCGGTTCGAATATAGGCTGCCACGTTGCTTTTGGGACGCAAAGACCGCTGGTTCGAATCCAGTCATCCCGACCAAAGAAAAACCCTTGGAATTTTAGTATTTCCGAGGGTTTTTTGCTGTTTTGAGTTGGCATGATAGTGATTCCATAGGCCTTTCTCTCCTGTTCATGCTTTATAGAGATGTAATAAAAATATAGCGCCCGAAACCGTTGAAAGTTCAACCATCTCAGGCGCTTTTATTAACGCTTTTTATTCTATAGGCCGCGTTTTGTCCTATAGGTCACATCTTGTCCTATAGGCCTATCTTTCTGTGATTACAGTTCTGATGTCATATCCGCAAGTTTTGCATCAGGGTTTGCCGCCCAAAGCTCGCCGTCTACCTTGTCGCGAAGAAGTTCCACGATCGGAAGATGCTGCGGGCAAACCTTTTCACACTTCTTGCAGCCGATACACTTGCTTGCCGGCGTCTTTCTCTCGATCATAAAGCCATACTGGGACGCCTGGGTGCTGACATTGTTGAAATATGTCCCCGCCGCACCGCTGTTCTGGCGATAGAAATCGTTATAAAGCATGAAATATTCTCCCGACGGAATATCCAGCGGGCAAGCCTCCGCACAATATTTGCAGTTCGTGCAAGGAATTGCGGTCTTCGAGTTGATGATCTCTACAACCTTGTCCAAAATCTTGTATTCTTCGTCGTTAAGAGGCTTGAAATTGTCGAAGGTCTTCATATTGTCTTCCAAAAATTCCATCTTCGGCATTCCAACAGAAACTACTCTTACTCCCGGAAGCGATGCGACGAAGCGATAAGCCCAGGATGCAATCGAAGCCTCCGGATTATATTCTTTCATCAGCTTGACTGCTTCCTCCGGCGGATTTGCCAGGGTGCCGCCCTTGCAAGGTTCCATTACGACGATTGGCTTATTGTGCTTTTGCGCCACCTCGTAGAGCTCTTTGGAGCGAATCGCAGGAGAGTTCCAATCAAGATAATTGATTTGGAGCATAACGAAATCCACCTCAGGATGCTCGGTCAAAATCCTGTCCATAAATTCCGGTGTTTCGTGCAGCGACAGCCCGAACTCCCTGAACTTGCCCTCTTTTCTCTTTTGTACGAGAAATTCAAACAAGCCCTCTTTCGTCCATTTTTCGTAGGTCTCGGAGCTGATGGCGTGGATCAGATAGAAGTCAAAGTAGTCCACGCACATTTTTTCCAGCTGCTCCTTGAAAATCGGCTCCATTTCCGCGCCGCTTTTCATGAACTTTATCGGCATCTTGTCGGAAAGGATGAAGCTGTCGCGAGGATATTTCTGCGAAACACAGTGGCCGATTGCCCTCTCGGAATTTCCGTTATGATAGAACCACGAGGTATCGAAATAGTTGTAACCGTTTGCCATTGCCACGTCTACAATCTTCTGAAACGCCTCCTCATCCACCTGTGAGTCATCTACTCCCAGCGCCGACATTCCGTTGTCCACAATCGGAAGCCTGAGACAGCCGATTGCAAGTCTCTTGCCAAAATCAATTTCTTTTTTCATTTTCTAACACTCTCCTAAAACATCTTACAAAATTTCGCAGCTGCAAAATTACAGGTCAGATCTGCCTACTCCTGCATGGGCGATTGAAGACTGTCCGAAAGCGTAAACATATCCTGCACCGCCTGCTACGTACATACAAAGTCCCGTGATGTACTGTGACAAATCTGATGCGAAGAAAAGTGCCGGGCCTGCGATATCTTCTGCGGTGCCTGTACGTCCGAGAGGAATTTCAACCTCTGCGATGCCCTTGAGCATAGCCTTTCTTTCAGGGCCGTCTTCCATAAGCTCGTCCCAGAACGCCGTAACGATAGGTCCCGGTTTTACGCAGTTTACACGGATGCCGAACTTTGCAAGGTCCATAGCAAGGTTTACTGTCAGGGATTCGCAAGCGCCCTTTGCCATGTGATATTCATACGCCGGAGCAGTCGGGTTGAATGCACCGTTTGACGAACAGATGATGATCTTGCCGGAGTTTGCCTTCTTCATGTAAGGGACAACTGCAAAGCAAGAATAATACATTCCCCACTGGTTAACGGCCGTCGTCTTTTCGAGCACTTCCTGCTGAGTCAGATTAGGATTTCCGTCGAATGTTCCGCCTGCGAATGCCGCCAAAATGTCGATTCTACCGAACTCGTCGAACGTAAGCTTTGCGATTTCTTCAACCTGAGCTCTGTCGGAAACATCCATCTTCTTATAGAATCTTGCAACGCCGCCCTCTTTCGTAATTTCATCTACGACCTTTTGGGCCTTTACTTCGTTAAAATCTGCGATAACGACCTTTGCGCCTTCTTTTGCGTAGAGCTTAGCCGTTGCTTCTCCCATTCCGGAGCCGCCTCCTGTAATAATTGCAACTTGATCTTTTAGCATATCCTTCATGATATTTCCTCCTTATCATTTTATTTGATTTTTAACTGTTCTGCAAGAGAACTTTTTATCATTTTCCTGCCTTCTGCTGAAGCTCACCCTTCGGGCCAAGCTCCGGAACCAAAATGCCGCCGGTAACGAAGCCTATCACGCAAAGGATGCCAAATGTGATGAAAATAGCATTGAAATTCGTAACGAAAATCTTTGCGATTGCGATCGGAAGCACGAACGTGATCACGCCCTTGATTGCCTCCAGTGCGCCCGCAGCGGTTCCGATTGCCTCAGGCGGGAACTCGCCGGTAAGCGGGATAACCGCGGTACGACCTGTCGTAAGTCCAACAGTGCCGCCCATGAAAAGACCGCCCAGAACCAGCCAAACCCAGGTCATAGCGCCCAGCGGGAAGAACCAGCCGAGCAGATAGCCTGCCGCGCCGCCGATAAAGCAGATCAGCGTCACAACATTATATCGCTTGATCGCGCTCATCATGTATGTTCCAAGGAAGCCTCCCACCAGAAGTGAGAGGTTGAGAACCGTGCCGATTCCCGCAGCTTTCACCGGATCCATGCCCTTTGAAACGAAAGCGTTGATACAATAGGAATTTGTAAGTAGCGTCGCGCCTACCGCACAGGATGCCGCAAAGGACATCATCCACAAAGTCTTGCTTTTCCAGACCATAGATGCTGCGCCCTTTGGAGGCTCAGGAGCCGCCGAAGCGATAGGGCCGTCCTTGCCTGCAAATATCCAGTAAACAAGCAATACAGTGTAGCCGATGGCAACCAGCATAAGGGAGCCGCCAAGTCCGAGAGCCGCACCGATTGCGAAAGCCCCCGCAGAGCCGAAGCCCGCACCTGCCGCCTGGAACGAATATGCCACCGAAACGCTTTCTGGCGGGAACCATGTCGCCAGCACCTTAGACGCCGCTACCTGACAAACGCCAACAAAAAAAGAAGCAAGGAATGTAAGCACCACAGCCATAGCATATCCGGCAACTAAGGCTCTCACATAAAAAAGTGCCGCGCCGATTGCCAAAGATACCATGATGGTTTTTCTTGAACCAAGCTTGTCCAAGATTGGCCCAAAAATAAATCCCGCGAAAAGTCCTACGACAGACGTAACTGAGGCAAGGGTCGTAAGACCCGCCTGGTCGATGCCGTATTTTTCCATTGCATCCATGGCACAAGCCGGGAACACAATGAGGTTAAATGTCATCAAAATCATGAACAAAGTAAAAAAGCCTACGATTGCCCATTTTTGATTTCCTGAACTGTTTTTCAAATTACTCATACAATCTCCTCCTAGCTATAATTTCTGAATTTTTACAGTTTCTTTATACCCCATCAGGGTAAAGTAAAAAAGCTTTATTCATATTTATACTGTATACTTTTTGAATAGTGGCTATGATTTTTCGGGCACGTACCCCTTGAAAGCGTTAGAAAATTAACAACGCCGCAAGCGTATCTTTCGAAAAACACTTGCGGCGCTAGCTGCATAATTATTCACCAAATGCCGGAGGCAACAAAAATACGGTAGCCCATTGCATCACAGACTACCGCACTTCTTTTGGCGGAGACGGTGGGATTCGAACCCACGTGCCCTTGCGGACAACCGCATTTCGAGTGCGGCTCGTTATGACCACTTCGATACGTCTCCATATAATTCAGCTGGCGCCGGCAGCGAGCCCGCCGCCGGCTAGCTCATCGCTGACACGAATTGAATTATATCACAAATCCAGCTCCTCTTCAAGCAAAATTTTCAACGGTGATAACGAATTGGCTTTTTTCTTCTTTTCTTCGGAAATAGCCAATTTTTTTGCTGTTTTGAGTGTATTTTTTTGGCTATTTTCGACTGATTTCCGCAAAAAGCCAATTGGAAGATTTTGATGCTCTGAAAACGCCCTAAAGCTAGGCTTTTCTGTATAATTTCTCCATATCATTTTGGCTTTTTTATAACGAATGATTGCAAAAAGCCAATTTCGATTTGGGGTGGGCGGGGTGATACAAAATGCAGCTCTCCTGCTTGATAAACGCGCAAATGACGGTTTTGTTTTGCGGTCTTCGCAATTTTTCTCTGTTATTGTGTTATTTCGGGAGCCTCGGCTAAATTTCTATCGCCACCGATACAGGCTCTGCGATCTCGACAGGGCCTTCTATGTAGACCTCGGTGGCTCTGCCGCCGCGTATCTTGACAGAGGCATTTATGGTTCCTGCGGGCTGCACAAGCTCAAATGCGTATTCTTTGGTCTTGCCTGCATCCTTGTCGTCACTGCCGGCATTGTTGCCGCTGCTGGCTCTGCCGTCTCCGCTGGTCCTGCCTGCTCTCCTGCCATCCTCTGCCAGGCCAAAGGCTATTGCGCAGGCCGCGGAGCCGCTGGCGCAGGAGCCCTCGAAGTATGTGCTGTCAACATCCTTTACATAGACTACCGGGGTCAGCTTCTTTTCTCTTTCGCAGTAGAACATGGCGCCCATGGCGGGAGGGTCGAGATGCGAATATACGAAGCTTTTTACCTTTGCGAAATTCTCCCTGCTTGCGGAGACATTAGGAAGTATCAGATGCAGGATTCCGCCAAAATCAACGGCGGCAGTCCCTGAAAGCTCCGCACCGCTACCCTCATCAAATACCTTCGAAAGATCGAATTGTTTAATATCGATATACGCAGGCATCTTCACCTTCGTATAATTCGTATCGGTATTTACTTCTACGGTGAGGATTTCGTCTGCGCCGCTCACGTCAACATATACCTTGCCCGCGCCTGCGATGCCAAGGCGCCGCGCCACCATCAGTCCGAATGTTCTGGTCGCATTGCCGCAAAATTCCAGGCCGCACATTTCCATCTTGCCCTCTGCGCGTCCACATTCGGGGGCGTCCAGGATGAATGCGACTTGCTCGGCTGCGAATTCATCCATCGCAAGGAGCTGCTCTGCTACTTTCGCATAATCGCTACGCTCGAATTTGTCATGCACGAAAATTGTCTTATTTCCGGCGGGATTTGCCAATGTGATTCTGATTGCTTTTTTCATTATCCAATACCTTTTGCTCTTTCCTTTGTGGATTCGATTTCACGAGTCTTACTGCCATATATCTTATCACCCATGCAAAAGGTCGTCAATATACAGAATTATGAATTGCATCCTTCCTATGGTATTTTCGGCAGCTTTGGGGTATGCTTAGGTATAAGAAAATTGCGCCCCCGCGATTTTGCCTTTCCGCCTACTTGTTGGCTTCTACGAATCTCTTGATTTTCTTGCCGGTGGTCTTTTCGAATTCATCCTTTCTGATATTGATTCTTTTGATTTTTTTGAAGAAAGGAAGTCCCTCGTTTATTTTGTCAACCTCGCTCCACATGAGCTTCTCAACCTGAGCTGGGTCTTCTGCAGCGTCCTTTCCGATTGCCGCTTCCACTTCTTCCATGTCAGGCTTGATGGTGGCCACGATAAGGTCGTCCTGCCCGGATTCGTCACGCGCTGCCCAAACCATGGACTCGGAAACCAGCGAAACCTTGCCCAGATAATATTCAAGCTCCTCAGGAAAAACATTTTTGCCATTCTTTGTTATGATAACATTTTTCTTTCTGCCGGTGATATAAATATACGGCCCGTCGAGGTAGCCGAGGTCTCCCGTGTGGAACCAGCCGTCAACAAGGACCTTTGCGGTTTCGCCTGGCATATTGTAATATCCCATCATTACGTTCGGCCCCTTGAGGCAAATCTCGCCAACTCCGTCCTCGTTTTTGTCCACTATCTTGACCTCAACTCCCGGAAGCACATGACCTACCGAATCGTTACGAGGCTGCTGGTCTTGGTTTAGAGCAGCCATAGGTGCGCATTCTGTCAGGCCGTAGCCCTGCACCGCCATGATCCCAAGATCCCGGAAGAATTGCAAAATCTGTGGGTCGATTGCCGCGCCTCCTGCGATAATCATTTCCATATTGCCGCCGAAGACCTGCAAAATGTCCTTTAGCAGCATTTTGTTGAGGTTAATTCCAACCTTTGATGTAGTCTTGTTGAGCTTAAGGATTTTGCGCACAGCCTTTTCCTTGCCCTGCTTGCGTATGTTCTTCCAAATTGCCTTGTAGAGCATCTCGAAGATAAGTGGCACGCCAAGAAAGAATGTAGGCCTTATTTCCTGCAAATTCTTCTGAATGTATTTAAGTCCCTCGCAATAGCCTATGCATGCGCCCTTGTACATCGGCATAAGGAAGCCGCAGGTACATTCGTATGTATGGTGAAGTGGCAGCACGCTGAAGAAGGTGTCATTTTCGTTGGTATCCAGCAGTGTCGGCGCGCTCATAAGGTCGCAGCAGATATTCGTTTGAGAAAGCATTACGCCCTTGGCAATCCCCGTTGTCCCCGATGTAAAGAGCAAAATCCCCATTTCGTCCGGATACATTTCCGCATCGAGGTAGCGGCGATCTCCTGCCGCAACTAATTTCTTGCCCTTTTCGATAAGTTCAGACCAAGAAAATACGCCGTCCTTTTCCTCCTCGGCGTTCATGTTTACGAGGACTTTGAGATTCGTTTCTCCTCTTTCCTTTATGTCCTGGAAAATGCTGAGGAATTTTTTCGTGAAGAATATTCCCTCGCAGTCAGCCTCTTTTATGAGCTGCTCAAGCTCGCTTGCGCCAAGCTCCTTGTCCAGAGGAACCACAACCCCAAGTCCGCAGGTGATTGCAAGGTATGATGAGGCCCACTGGTAGCAGTTATCGCCGATTACCGCAACTCTTTTATCTTTGAGTCCCAGTTCGATAAGCTCCGTTCCCAGTGCGTTCAGGTCATCCAATGTCTGTCCGTAGGTGATTTCACGGAAAGGCTCGTTCTTTACAAAGCGCTGTTTGAATGCGACGTGATCCCGCCCGTATCTTTCCACGCTCTTATTCATCATGTCCTTGAAGTCTGTGATCGGGTGGCTTACTTTATACATAATATCCGGGTCGTCCATCGCGTTGATGCTCGCGATAAAGTTCTCGGCTCTTTTGAGTTCAAATGCTTTTCTTTCTTTATAATCCATAGGGTTTCTCCTTTACCTAGTATTCGATACTAGCTTAACACGCAAAGCATACAATGTCAACCTTTACAGGGTACTATTTCTGTGCTAAAATATTGCAAGAGGTGAAGAAATGGACGAGAAAAATATGCTTCAAAACTTTCATATTCCAAGGTGGGCTGAGCTTCCGGCTATCGATATGTACATGGATCAGGTCACAGCATTTATAGAGGGCTCGCTGGGCGCTTTCTTTGCGGGGATCGGCGCCGCGCCTCTTACGAAGAGCATGGTCAATAATTACGTAAAAGCAAGAATCGTGGATCCACCGGTGAACAAAAAATATCCGAAGCTCTCCGTCGCAATGATTATCGTGGTTTACATCCTCAAAAATTGCTATTCCACGGAAGAAATCGGCAAGCTAATCAAGCTTGGCATCAGCCTCGAAACCACCGAAATCACCTATAACCGTTTCTGTGAGGCGATCGAAAACGCCCTGTCTCATGTTTTCGCAGGTGAGGTTCATATCGCAAACGAGGAGATTCCCGGCCGCGATAACAAATATCTCATGGAAAACTTCGCCCTTTCCTTTGCAAGCAAGGTATATGTGCAGCGGACTTTCCTGTTCAAATAGCAGGTTATCCCAAATCGTGGCCCGGCTATCAAATCCCTTGCCCGGCCAGAAAACAGTTCCGAGACATATAGCGCGTAAGACCGTCGAAAGTTAAGCGGTCTTACGCGCTTTTATTGGCGTTTTTGTCCTATAGGCCCGAAAGTTCAACGGTCTCAGGTGTTTTTATCAAGGCTTTTTGTCCTATAGGCTGCAATAAAAAGCGGTGCATCCCATGCGCCGGGATCACACCGCATTCTATCGCTTATAGCAGCATTCTGTCGCTGTCTATGCTGAATTTTTCTATGAGTTTTTCTACGGTCATTGCCTTGCGTTCGTCTCCTGTAAGCTCCATGGCGATTTTGCCATTTTTCATCAAAATCGTTTTGTTGCCGTAGCGGAGGGCATCCTTCATGTTGTGCGTTATCATCAGGGTACACATCCCCGGTTCCGACGCAAAGGTATCCGTAAGCGCAAGCACCTTCGCCGCAGCCGCAGGGTCAAGCGCCGCCGTATGCTCGTCGAGAAGAAGGAGCTTCGGCTTTGCAATCACTGCCATGAACAGGGTCAGCGACTGCCGCTGGCCACCGGAAAGGAGCTTCACCTTTTCGGTCATTCGGTCCTCAAGCCCCATTCCAAGCATGGAAAGCTTTTCTCTGAAAAATTCGCGGTCTTTTTTTGTGATCCCAAGCTGAAGGCCTCTGGGCTTATTCTTGTAATATGCAATGGCAAGATTCTGCTCGATGGTCATGTCGAATGCCGTGCCTTTTAGCGGGTCCTGAAACACCCTGCCGATGTGCCGCGCGCGCTTATGCTCAGGCAGCTTCGTAATGTCCTGGCCATCAAGAATTATGCTGCCGCCGTCTATCCCGTAAACCCCTGCAATACAGTTAAGGAGCGTTGACTTTCCGGCGCCGTTATTTCCTATAACCGTAACGAAGTCACCCTCATTCATGGTCAGGTTGACGGCTGCAAGTGCCTTTTTTTCGTTTACCGTTCCGGCGCCGAACACCTTTGTGATTCCGTTTACTTCGAGAAGTTTATTCATTTTGACCGGCTCCTTTCCTGGCAAATTTGAGATGAAGCTTGCTGCTTTTCTCTCCCAAAAGTCCGAGAGAAAGTGCAATGGCAACGATTGCCGCAGAGACCAGCTTCATGTCTGTCGGGTCCATGCCCATATAAAGCGCCTGCGCCATGAAGATTCGATAAAGCACCGCCCCAAGTGATGCTGCAATGAGCCGCCTTAGAAGTGTTTTCGTTCCGAAGACTACTTCGCCTAATATTACCGAAGCGAGCCCGATAACCATCATTCCAACGCCGCTGTTTATGTCCGCAAAGCCCTGGTTCTGTGCAAGCATTCCTCCCGCAAGCCCCACGAATCCATTGGAAAGCGCAAGTCCCATGAGCTTCATGGCATCGCAAGAGACGCCGCAGGCCTTTACCATATCCTCGTTGTCTCCTGTCGCCCTGAATACAAAGCCAAGCCTTGTCTGAAGGAAAAGATAAAGCAGCGCGATTATGATCGCCAGAAGCAGCGCATTTATCACGATTCCGGCGTATTGCGGATTTATGAATTTATCTGCAATCTTATATATGGTCAGGCTTTTTGTCAGTGGTATGTTCGGCGTTTTTCCCATGATTCTGAGGTTCACAGAATATGCCGCCATCATTACCAAAATCCCCGCGAGGATCGCCTGAATCTTAAGCTTCGTGTGCAAAAGCCCCGTGGCAAGTCCCGCAATAGCCCCTGCGATAAAGGCTGCGATTAGGCCGCAGAAAGGATTTCCGCCTCCTGCGCAAACCACCGCCGATGCCGCCATTCCGGTGACGATGGAACCGTCCACCGTCAAATCGGGCATATTCAGGGTTCTGAACGATAGAAACACGCCCAGCGCCAAAATTGCATATATCATCCCAAGCTCCACCGAGCCAAGGAGCGCCCCAAAGGTCATCATATAACTTCTCCTCAATCAAACTATTCTAAATTATTCTTCGTTCCCTAAAACTGTTGCCTTTTCCATGATGCTACCCGGAATCGTAACTCCGATGGCATCTGCCGTATTTTCGTTTACATATATATTCATGTCGCTCATCTTGACAACGGACATGGTGGAAACATCCGCGCCCTCAAGAATCTTAGCTACCATCTTTGCGGTTTCTTTGCCAAGAACCGTATAGTCGATGCCGTAGGTTGCAAGTCCGCCGTCCTGAACCATGGAGTCTGCGCTTACATAGAATGGAACCTTTGCGTTGTTAAAGGTCTCGCTTGCGACCGCCATTGCCGAGGCGATGGTGTTGTCGATCGGTGAATAAACTACATCTGCCTTGTCGGCAAGATACTGAGCCGCCTGCTGAACCTCGCTGGTGTTGGTAACGGTCGATTCTACCACCTCATAGCCGTTTTCCTTGGCATATTCTTTGAGTCCCTTGATTACGGAGTCGGAATTGTCCTCTCCTGCGCTATAAAGGGCGCCGATAGTCTTAAATCCCGGAGTGATTTCCTTTGCAAGTTCCATAATTGCCTCTGCCGAAACTTCGTCCGAGGTTCCTGTTACATTTCCTCCCGGAGTTTCCAGTGAATCAACAAGCTCCGCGTCTACAGGGTCAGTAACTGCCGCAAATACGATCGGAATTTCCGTGGTTTCGCTGAGAACTGCCTGTGCCGCTGGTGTAGCGATTGCAATGATTACATCGCATCCGTCGCTTACAAAAGCCTGAGCGATGGTCTTCATATTCGTCATATCGTTTTGGCCGTTTTTATAGTCGATTGTGATATTTTCGCCGTCAACATAGCCCTCGTCTGCAAGCCCCTCGATTATGCTCTCTCTTATGGTATCAAGTGATGGATGTTCGGTGAGCTGCAAAAGCCCCACTCTCAGGTTCTCGGTTTCGGCTGAAGGCTCGCTTCCGCCGCCTCCGCAGCCCGTCGCCATTGCCACCGTAATTGCCAAAATCATGAGTACTGCCATTAACTTCTTTGCTGTCTTTTTCATTTTTTGTCTCCTTTCTCTTTTGCAAAAATCAAAAAACCTGTCCATGAATAACTCAAGGACAGGTTATACCTGCGGTGCCACCTTGTTTGATCCTGCTTTCGCAAAATCCTCTCAATAGAGCGCTACCACGCCCCTCTCCACTTACGCAGGAGTCTCGTCTCAGATACTTGCCGCTCGTTTCGAACTTTTGCGTTCCCCTCGCCCTCAGGAGCCCATTATTCTGAATCTGCATCTGCCCGGCTTCCACCGTCCCGGGTTCGCTGTGAGACCGTAAATCAGTTTTACTTCTCCCTCAAAGGTTTTGATTTATTAAATATATACGCAGTTTAACACCCGTTTTGTTGATTGTCAATAGTTTTTTTGAATTTTTTCGTGTTTTTCTGTGAAAAAATCATAATTTCTCAGCGGGGCGCGCCCTTAGGCTCAGTAACCGAGGAAAGATTGCAAGACGGGAGTGCCACGCGGCTCACAGCCTCGGAAGGCCTGCGGATGAGCTTTTGCAGCTCCATGAGCTTTGCTCCGTCCATCGCAGGCACGCCCTTTAGCCTGTATGTGATTCCGAGCTTACCGTACTTTTCGACTGCCATAGTATGATAGCCTAGAAGCTCCACTTTGTCGACATATCTTATCTTTTTCATAAACTGGTTCAGAGCTTCCATGTCCTGCGGAGTGTCGTTTATGTCCGGCACCACCACATGGCGCACCCAAACGTGTTTCTGCTGACGGTTGATGATGTCGATAAGTTCGAAAAGGGTTTCCTGCTTTCTTCCGGTGATTATCTCAAACCTTTCCGGGCCTGGATGCTTGATGTCAAGCAGCACAAGGTCCGATGTACGGATCGCATCTTCTGTGAATTCGTCAATGTATGTCCCGCTGGTGTCTATCGCGCTGTTTATCCCCTCTTTTTTTAGGGCATGCATTGCCTCGGTGAGAAATTTCCCCTGCAAAAGAGGCTCCCCGCCGCTAAAGGTAACGCCGCCTTTTCCGCCGTAATAGGGCTTTCCCCTCAGCGCCCAGTGCACGATCTGGCTAACCTCGATTTTTTCGCCGCCTTCGAGAGGCCATGAATCCGGGTTATGGCAATAAAGGCACCTGGCCGGGCACCCCTGCATAAAAAATACAGTTCGGATGCCCGGTCCGTCTACAGCGCCAAAGGTCTCAATTGAGTGAATTTTTCCTATCATCTCGCCGGACCTTCCTTTCGCAAATTTTCATCTATCCTGCTACTATGCAGCTATATTGCTGCTATATTGCTGCTATGCAGCTAGATTGTCTCATGGAAGGTTCTTGCGATTACTTCTTTCTGATGGTTCTTTGACAGTGCGTTAAATCTTACGGCATATCCGGAAACTCTTACGGTAAGGTTGGGATATTTGTCCGGATTTTCGTACGCGTCTTCCAGCACCGCACGGTTAAGAACGTTTACATTCAAATGATGCGCGCCTCTCTTGAAGTAGCCCTCAAGAAGTCCCTTGAGTACGTCGGCTCTTTCCTCAGGATTCTTGCCAAGGGTCTCAGGAGTGATTGAGAATGTGTTGGAAACGCCGTCCTGGCAGGTATCCCAGTTGATCTTTGAAACGGAGTTTAAGGATGCGATTGCGCCGTAGCTGTCTCTTTGGTGCATAGGATTTGCTCCCGGAGCAAACGGTGTGCCTGCTCTTCTGCCGTCAGGAGTGTTGCCTGTCTTCTTGCCGTACATTACGTTCGAAGTAATTGTAAGCACTGACAGGGTGTGAACTGCGTTTCTATACGCCGGGTGCTTTCTCAGTTCTTCGATGGTTCTTTCGGAAATCTTTACTGCGATTTCGTCAACTCTGTCGTCGTCGTTTCCGTATTTCGGGAAGTCGCCTTCGGTTCTGTAGTCAACGATTACGCCGTTTTCGTCTCTGATCGGATAAACCTTTGCATATTTGATTGCGGAAAGTGAGTCTGCGGCAACGGAGAAGCCTGCAACTCCGAATGCCATAAGGCGCTTAAGCTCGGAGTTTAAGAATGCCATCTGGGAGCTTTCGTAGTCGTATCTATCGTGCATAAAGTGGATAATATTCATGATGTTTACATAAAGCTCGCAGAGCCATGCAAGGTAGATATTAAATCTGTTCCATGCGTCCTCAAAGTCTATCGGGCCTTCGCCAACCGGTTCCATCTGCGGGCCTACGTGCTGGCCGGTTCTTTCGTCGATACCGCCGTTTAAGCCCAGAAGCAGGATCTTTGCGAGGTTGCATCTTGCGCCGAAGAACTGAATCTGCTGACCCATCTGGATAGCGGATACGCAGCAAGCGATGGAGTAGTCTTCGCCATAGAACGGTCTCATCTTGTCGTCGTTTTCGTACTGAATGGAGTCTGTATCGATGGAAACCTGAGCACAGAATTTCTTGAACGGTTCAGGAAGCTTCTCCGACCAGAGGACCGTAAGGTTTGGCTCCGGTGCAGGTCCAAGGTTGTAAAGGGTCTGAAGGACTCTGTAGGAGTTCTTGGTTACCTTGTGTCTTCCGTCCATGCCTACGCCGCCGATACCCTCTGTGATCCACATCGGGTCGCCGCCGAATAATTCGTTGTATTCGTTTGTTCTGAGGTGACGAGCCACTCTGAGTTTTAAGATGTAGTCGTCAACAAATTCCTGGATCTCCTCTTCTGTATAAGTTCCGTTTGCAAGGTCTCTTTCTGCATATATGTCAATGAATGTGGAAGTTCTGCCGATGGACATCGCCGCGCCGTTTTCTTCTTTGATTCCGGCAAGGTATGCAAAATATGTCCACTGAATGGCCTCTTTTACGTCCTTTGCAGGTCCGGAAATGTCGTAGCCGTAGCTTTCTGCCATCTTCTTGATTTCCTTGAGAGCATTGATCTGGTTTGTGATTTCCTCTGCGGTTCTGATGTTTTCTTCGTCCATCACGTGTCTTGAGGCGATTGTTTCGTGGTCTTTTTTCTTTTCTTCGATGAGGTGGTCGATGCCGTAAAGAGCGCATCTTCTGTAGTCGCCGATGATTCTTCCTCTGCCATAAGCATCAGGAAGTCCTGTGATGTAGCCAAGGTGTCTTACCTGTCTCATTTCGCTGGAATATGCCTTGAAAACGCCGTCGTTGTGAGTCGTTATGTAGTTAAACATATTGTCGATTTCTTTTGGCAGCTCCTGTCCGTATTCCTTTACTTCTTCTCTTACCATCTTGATTCCGCCAAAAGGGCAAATACCTCTTTTGAGCGGTTCGTCTGTCTGAAGTCCCACGATGATGTCCTTGCCGGGCACGATATATCCCGGCCCGAAAGCGTTGATTCTCATGATTCTGCTGGCGTCAACTTTGAGGGTGCCGCCTGCTTTTCTTTCCGCAACCAAAAGTTCCTGCACTTTTTCGAAGCATTCTTTTGTTCTTTCGGTTGCTCCCGCGAGGAAACTTCCGTCCCCGTCATAAGGGTGGTAATTCAATGTGATGAACTCTTCAACGTCGATGTTTTCGGTCCAGTTTCCGGCAATAAATCCTTCCCATTCTTTTCTCATTATTTTTGGTTCCTCCTGGTATTGTATAATGTATACATAATTGATATTTGACAATCAAATTCTACCTCTGACTTGTTAAATAGTCAACAATTTTTTGTGTTTTTTCATGCACTTTTTGGCATACATCGCGCGTTATAAATTCGCGGCGTGATGGCAAGAAAAAAAACGGCGCTCCCGCTAGATGGAAGCACCGATTTTTCGGGCATTTTGCTATATTTTTCTTCTATTCTTCGCTTATTCTTCGCTGCTTTAGTTACTTTCGCGCTCCTATGCCCTCCAAAGTCCGTGGAGGTTGCAATATTCGTAAACCGCTTCTACCTCATCGCCCTCGGCAAGGGTAAATACCGCCTCCGGTTTGGTCTGCGGCTGGAGTTTTGCGAGCTGGCCGCCTGATTTTGTCTTGAGAAAGATCCACTGGATATAGTGCTGCGGAAGCATCGGATGCTCTACGCTCCCTACCTTTACCGTGACCTTGCTGTCCTCTACGGTATAAACCGGAACATGCTTTTCTATTGCTCCGTCGGTTGTTCCCGGAATAAGCTCGTGCATTTCTTCGCCGCAGCAGATGAGCGGCACGCCGCTTTCGTTAACCATAGCTATCAAATTGCCACAATGTTTGCAAATATAGAATTTCTGTTCTTTCATATTCTTATCCTCCAATTGTTTAGTAGTTCTCGGCGTGCACTTCGAAGTAGCTCTGCGGATGGTTGCATGTCGGGCAAACCTCAGGTGCTGCGGTTCCCACTACGATGTGACCGCAGTTTCTGCACTCCCAAACCTTGACATCGCTCTTTGCAAATACCTCTGCGGCTTCCACATTCTGAAGAAGGGCGCGGTATCTTTCTTCGTGATGTCTTTCGATTTCTCCTACGAGGCGGAATTTAGCCGCAAGCTCCGGGAAGCCTTCTTCTTCGGCAGTCTTTGCAAATTCGTCATACATATCCGTCCACTCATAGTTTTCTCCCTCTGCCGCAGAAAGCAGATTCTGAGCGGTGTCGCCGATGCCGTTAAGTTCTTTGAACCACATCTTTGCGTGTTCCTTTTCGTTTTCCGCAGTCTTGAGGAAAAGTCCCGAAATCTGCTCGAATCCCTGCTTTTTAGCCACGGAAGCGAAGTATGTGTATTTGTTTCTTGCCTGTGATTCTCCGGCAAAAGCCGCCTCTAAGTTCTTCTCTGTCTGTGTTCCTGCATATTTTGTAGCTTTCATTTCATGTTCTCCTTTTCATTTTTCATTATTCGTTTTCGTTTTAATTTTTACTTTAGTTAATTTTTAGCCATGTTCTGGTTGCCACTGTCCTTCCTGCAATTTTCGCATCGGTAGTGGATGCGCAAGTCATAGGAATCAATTTTGTGTCCGAACTGAGCCTCGATGGAAGATGTCAAATCGCAAAGCTTGATGTCGGAAATCGCCCCGCACAGACTGCAAATGATGTGGTCGTGGCGGGTGGTATTGTCGAACCTGTCGGGAAAACCCGGCTGCGAAATTCGGATAATCTTTCCTGATTCTGCAAGGGCTTTCAGGTTGTTATAGACCGTCGCCTGTACGATTTTGGAATTTCGTTTTTTCATTTCCATGAAAATCATTTCGGCTGTGGGATGTTCCTTAGACTTTAATATTATGTCCAAAATTTCCTCGCCGTATTTTGACACTTGCTCACCTCGTTTCTTTTAGAATTAGAACAATTTTAATTCTTGAACTTATATTACACGAAAATTCTCCTTTTGTCAACAGCTTTTTTAGAATAATTCTAATTTTTTCTTTTCGCACGCATTTGCGGGTACGATTTAACAAAAAAAGTTACTTTCTTTTGTAGAAATTTGTGCTAAAATATATCTATGATGAAATTTGATATGCACTGTCACACAAAGGGAGGCTCCATCGACTCCAGTGTCAGCGTGGAACGATATATTGAGCTTTTGTCCGCTCAGGGCTTCGATGGAATGTTAATTACGGATCACGATTCATATAAGGGATATAACAGGTGGCTGGGGTCTGGGCGCCGGGATTTTTGCGTGCTCGCGGGACTAGAATACGATACGAAGGACGCGGGGCATTTTCTCGTCATTATGCCCGATAATATTCGGCCGAGCATTTTCCGGCTGCGGGGGCTTCCGCTGGAGGCGCTCATAAATATCGTCCACCTTTTCGGAGGGATTTTGGGACCGGCGCATCCTTTTGGAACCCGAAGCTCCAGCGCGATGTTTTTCAAAAAGCTCAAGCAGCATCCGGAAATCCTAAGCAAGGTTGACTTCGTCGAGGGCTTCAACACCTGCGAAAAGAACGCTTCGAATCTTGCGGCGGCAGAACTTGCCAAAAAGCTTGGAAAGCCGTGTATCGGCGGCTCGGACGCCCACAACGAGGCTTATGTAGGCATGGCATATACGCTGCTTAACGCCAAGATATCGTCTAACAACGATTTGATCTCGGCGATACTTGAGGGCAAGGTTGCAAGCTGCGGCGGCAAGGAACGTGAATATACCCGCAAGGCGAAGATGAAGGATTCTTTCTATGGCGTGCTGGGCTTCAAGGCCTACAATCGCAGCCTCGGCCTTCTCTTTGCACCACGCAGAAATCATCACATCAAGAAGCTGAATCTTTTGCATCATACGCATAACGGCTCCGGCAGCTGAAAAATCAGATCAGTCGCGAAAGCCTGATAAGAATTGAGGTCATATAAATGGAGGTCATGCAAAATGAAGATAACACTAAATCCGAACGAGGAAATCGTAAAAACCGTAAAAGAAGGGCTCGAAAAGACCGGCGGCTACTGCCCGTGCCGTTTGGAGCGCACGGAAGCCACCAAATGTATGTGCGAGGAGTTTAGGGAGCAGATCAAAGACCCGACCTTTGAGGGCTATTGCCACTGTATGCTCTACTATAAGTCGCTGAAATAGCGCGACGGCTAGCGCCCTCGCAGTAATATTCATATTCGCATTTTTATTTGCCTACTTTCCCATCAGGCTTTTTCATGCCTGTAACGTTTTCCGGCAGGTCCCCGAATACTCCCACCGGCGGGATGTCACCCCTAAATGGCTTATGGGTGACAGCTCTTATGATAATTCCGCAGACTATAATTGCCGGAAACAAAAGGAGCAGCCAATTTTCAAAGATAAAATTCAGTACTCTCATTTTCTACCTCCCGTACATTTCGTTGTCATAACAACATACTTTCTATTATAATCATAATACAATGAGTTCACAAAAGCAAGAATCACCTGTGAAAAATTTGGTGAAAATAAAATCAGCGAAAATAAAATAACTTATTCAATCAAAGTAAAAGGAGGAACCGAATATGGATTCTAAAATGTTTTGTTTTCAATGCGAGCAGACCGTAGGCTGCAAAGGCTGCACCGGAAATGCCGGCGTATGCGGAAAAAATTACGAAGTTTCGGATTTGCAGGATAAGCTCATTGGGGCTTTGATCGGACTTGCCCGCGCAGCAGGCACCGGCGGATGCGCCACGGAAAATATCTACAAGCTCCTAATCAAGGGTCTTTTTACCACGATTACAAATGCAAACTTTAACGATGAGACAATCAAAAAATTGATCGACGAGGTTCATGCAGAAAAGGAAAATCTCGTCCCGAATTGCGGGGCTTGCGAATCTTCCTGCGGCAGAACCGACGACTACGATATGAGCAAGCTTTGGGACGCAGACGAAGATGTACGCAGCCTGAAATCCCTCATTTTGTTCGGAATCAAGGGTATGGCGGCTTATGCCTATCATGCGGGAGTGCTTGGATATACCGACGAAAGGGTAAATAAATTCTTCCTGAAAGCCCTCTTTGCCATCGGCGAGGACTGGGGCATGGACGAGCTGCTTCCGATTGTGCTCGAAACCGGTGAAGTTAACTTTGCCTGCATGGAAATGCTTGACAAGGCCAATACGCAGACTTTCGGAAATCCGGTTCCGACTGCGGTGCCCCTTACGGTAGAAAAAGGCCCGTTTATTGTCATTTCCGGTCACGATCTTTACGATCTGAAACAGCTGCTTGAGCAGACAAAGGACAAGGGTATCAACATTTATACCCACAGCGAAATGCTCCCTGCCCACGGCTATCCTGAGCTGAAAAAATATCCTCACCTCAAGGGGAATTTCGGCACCGCATGGCAGAATCAGCAAAAGGAATTTGCAAATATTCCGGCGCCGATTCTGTTTACCACCAACTGCCTGATGCCGCCGAAAGACAGCTACAAGGACAGGGTATTCACCACCGAGGTGGTTTCCTATCCTGAAATGGTTCATATCGGCGAGGATAAGGACTTTAGTCCGGTTATCGAAAAGGCTCTTAGCCTTGGCGGATATGCCGAGGATACCGCGTTTACCGGCATCAACGGCGGAACCTGCGTAACCACGGGCTTTGGTCACAGCACGGTGCTCAGCGTCGCAGATAAGGTGATCGACGCGGTCAAAAGCGGCGCAATACGCCATTTCTTCGTGGTTGGCGGCTGCGATGGCGCAAGACCGGGACGGAATTACTATACGGAGCTTGTAAAAAAGACTCCTGATGATACCATCGTTCTCACCTGTGCCTGTGGAAAGTTCCGCTTCAACGACCTCGATATAGGGGAAATCGGCGGGCTGCCGCGGCTTATGGACATGGGTCAGTGCAACGACGCTTTCGGCGCGGTCAAGGTTGCCCTTGCCCTTGCGGAGGCATTCGGCTGCGGCGTAAACGAGCTGCCTCTTTCCATCATTCTCTCTTGGTATGAACAGAAAGCGGTCTGCATTCTCCTTACGCTGCTGTACCTTGGAATCAAGGATATTCGCCTTGGCCCGACGCTTCCTGCCTTCGTTTCGCCGAATGTGCTTAACTTCCTGGTAGATCATTACAACATCGGTCCTACCACGACCCCTGAGGAGGATTTAGCGGCGATCCTCGGCTAAAGAAACAGGCAAGTAAGAAAAAACAGAGTTAAGAGTGTAGTGTTATAAGACAAAATAAACAGCCCTCGGTATTTCCGGGGGCTTTTGCTTTTCAGAGTAAATATTCGGGCTAAATAAAGGTTGCGTCCACGGCCTTTATAATCGCATTCCGAAGTCCTGCTTCTTCCAGTGCCGCTACTCCGCGAATCGTAAGTCCGCCCGGCGAGCAGACCTGATCCTTCAAAACCGCAGGGTGAAGGCCCGATTCCTTTTGCAATTTGGCGGTGCCTGCCATTACGCCGGAAGCAAGGGTATATGCCTGATCCCTCGAAAGACCGTGTTTTACGCCTGCGTCTCCCAGCGCCTCGATCATCATGGCGATAAATGCAGGTCCGCAGCCTGCCACCGCGTTTGCGGCGCCGATCAAATGTGTAGGTAGCTTTACATATTCGCCTGCCGAGCTGAGAAGCTTGCAAACCCAAGGCTCGTCCTCGCCCAAGGTGTTTGCTTCTTCCGCAAGTAGTATCCCGCTGCATATCGAAACCGGAGTATTTGGAACGATGTGCAGATAATGCGTGTTTTCCTGCAAAAAAGGGAGTGCCTTGTCCAGAGTCCAGCCGTAAGCCACGTTTACGATCACCTTTCCTGCCAGCGCCTCGCGATTTTCCTCCAGAACATCTTGGACTTGATAAGGCTTGCAGGCTATGAATATAAGCTCCGACTTTTCTATCGCCTCTCTCGCCGATTCGCAAGGGACAAACCCGATGCGCTTTGCGTTTTCTCTTAATTTCTTTTGGTTCGGGGCAAAGGCGAAAATCTCCTCCGGGCTTTCTTTTCCGCTACGCAAAAATCCCATTGCCAGCGCCTGCGCCATGTTCCCCATTCCGACAAATCCTATTTTCTTCATTTGTATGCACTCCTATGTATCTTCTTTTAACAATACTCTCCGTATTCGCAGCCGATATTTTCGGCATGAACCCTGTCTACTAATTTCCCGCGATGATAAAGCTCGATTGTTCCCTTGCCGTTGCCGCCGTTCCAGAGCCTGTTGTGGCGTTTTTCTCCGTCCGGTGATTCGTAGTTTACAAGGAGCATATCTTTTTTCTCGCATACGACGTCTGTTACCATGCGGCATCCTGCCGCGGTCTGCTCCACATGCCATAGGATGCGGCCTGCTTCCTCACGGCAGTCAAATTTCGTTTTGCAAAATGTCCAAAGCTTCGAGAAGTTGAACTCGTAGGCTCTGCCCTCATGCCAAAATGCCGAAAGGAGCTTGCGCGGAAGCCTGATAGGGCCTACCTTCGGGCAGCCTCCGCCGATGTCAAAGACGCTGTCTGATAATTTTTTGCCCGTCAGCTCGCTTGTCAGATTATTTGAGGATAGCCAGACCCAAGGCGAGGTAAAGTTCTTTCCCCAGTTCTTGTCGGCATATCCATAGGAAGTTTCCGGCCGGACTATGTATCTTTCGCCGTTAAGCGTTACGGTTCCCTCAAATTTTGTTTTCATGCCCTCTGCGTGCCAGAACATTTCGAACAGCTGCAGCTTGCGGAAAAGCCTGCCTGCGCCGTAGCCTACATTAAATGCGGTAATCTTGCTGAGCGCAAGTTCCATGGTTATTTCTCCTGCGCCGCACATCCATTCGGGATGAGCCTTTGCCTCTTCGGCGGTGATTTTCACATGGGCTTTCAGCATGTTTTCTCCAAGCTCGCATTCCTCTGCGGATACCGAAAACGGAATGCCAAAGTCCACTTTTATATCATCCCACGCGAAAAAACGGTGCAGCTGCACGGCATCCTCGCCCCAGCAGCCGAGTTTTACCATCAGATAGGACGGGCGAATGCCCTTTGCCTTGTTCTCAGGAAGCTGCCCAAGCAGCGGCGAGCTGCCTCCCAAATCGGGATTGCATAGAAAAAACTCCGCGAAGAAAGGCTTTTCTTCTCCGGTCTTTGCATTCCGCGCCGTGAAAGAATGCCACCACCAGTCATAGCCCTGCCTCGCCTGCCCGCCGAACAGCTGACAGGCGTTGCGGCTTATATCATGTTTGTTAAAAGACATTTTGCTACCTCTTGTGCCTGTGCCTAAGTTTTTTCTATTATATCTCAAATCGGCATTTAACGCAAGGCTTCTAAAGGCTCTTCTTTACCACGGCAGGCTTCTATAGGCTCTCCTTTGCCTCGGCTCTGCTGCAAACTATATTCAGATTGCCGTTTCTGCATCTTAACTGATCTATAAATTCCTTTGGCACGTTGTCTTTTTTAAGTTTGATATCATAGCTAAGTTCGTACATGGTACCTACGTTTGTCATTTTTACCCTTTCGAGGGTCGCGGATTCCGTATATTTTTCGAAGAGATCGTCAAACAGCCCCTCATAATCAAGGTTCTCCGGTATGGTTATTTTGAGTATCCGCTCGCCCGTGCTGCCGCTGCCAAATCCCGCTGCTGTCAGCGCCATCATAAATGCCGCCATGATCACAAAGAATATTCCGGCTATTGCAACATAGCCCATACCGGTGGCAAGTCCCGTTGCCATTGCAAGGAATATGGAGCCTATTTCTCTGGCGCTGCCCGGAGCCGAACGGAAGCGGACAAGGCTGAATGCTCCCGCGACCGCGACACCTGCGCCGATATTGCCATTTACCAGCATTATGATAATCTGCACCACCGCCGGCATGGTTGCAAGGGTAAATGCAAAGCTCTGACTGTATTTTGTTTTGAACATACTGATTAAAGCGATTCCCATTCCCAGAACTAGCGATGCTCCCGTGCATATAAGGAATGTTGACATTGTTATTTCTGATTGAATAATTGAACTAAGCACTTAAAATTTCCTCCCTGTTTATGATAAAGTTTTTGTAGCATGTGCCATATTTGGAAAACGAAGTCGGATAAATCCTGTCTTCGTTGAGTATATGAGCCAGCCACAGAGGACAAGTCCCCGGCATTTTGATTTCCATCAAAACCTGCTCATCCTGCAACACAGGCTTGCCGTAATCCCCGCATCTTAGGTCAAGCTCCTCGTCTCTCCATCTCAAATTTGTGTCAAAGGTGATTCTGAGGCCGCTATCCTGGATCCCCGCAAAAGCCTGCCTGTCATATCCTATAAAAATTCTGGGCTGCGTGCGATAAAAATTTTGAAACCACATGATTTCATTTCTAATCTGTTCGTCGCTCTTTTTTATTTCAACGCCGCTTGCCCCGCTCAGTATTTCCTGCACATCCTTTGCCTCCGCAGTAATTCTTCTTTTATATACTATGCCTTTATATTTTTTCTTGATTTCTATAAAAGCCTTGCCATCGTCTGCGGGTACTCCGTAGCTTCTGACCCTGAGTTTTTCTTTGTATACGGGTTTTTGTATCGACCGCCTTATCAGTTCCCAGTCCTCAGTATCATAATATATGTTGCATATCGTGTATTTGCCGAATTTATCTTCCTTTATATAGGGCATTATCTGTTTCATCAAATTTTCCTGCTGGCGCCTATTCAGCATATATTTCTTTTCGTATCTTTTGAAATTTGTCTGGATTATGTCTGCCATATCAATGACCTCCTTTTCTTTTTTCAGATTATATAGATCCAACCTAAAACGTACCTAAAGAAATTTAATTTTTTCCTTTAGGTAAGCTTTAAGTCGGCCTGCTACACTAAGGTCACAGTTTAAGAAAGAGAGGTTAATCAAAATGAATAAACACAAAAGAATGTTTAGCGGGATAGCACTTGCACTGATCTTATCACTTCTGCTGGTGTTTGCTCCTATGATGCCGCAGGAAAGCGCGGCTTATGCGGCATCAGAATATGAGGTGACCAAATATGTGGAAGCCGGGGCGACAAGCTTTGTTTTCTCAGGCTCAGAGATTACTGTTACTGAGGGTGATTATACCGGTTACAAGGTATCCGGTACTGCTCTTACCATCAATGAGGCAGGAACCTATATAGTTTCGGGAAGCTGCACCGATGGCTCCATCAAGATAAAAAAAGAGACTAAAGATGTAATCCTTGTTCTTAACGGTCTAACCCTGACAAGCTCTGCGACCGCGCCGATCTCCTGCAACAAAAGCACCGAGGTTACAATCATCGCAGCCGCAGGCACGACAAACAGCCTGACAGACTCTGCAGCAAATAACGATGATAATTATCCGGACAATGAAGATGCAGAAAATGCCGTTATAAAATGTAAAGACGGTTCAAAGGTCACCATCGGAGGCACGGGTACCATCAAGATAACTGCCAACGGTAAAAACGGAATCAAATCGGGTGCGACCACCGATGAGGAAGGGGACGCTTCTCTGACAATTCAAAACGTGACTTTGAATATAACCGCTAATGTAAATGACGGTATAAACGCAGAGCAGAAGCTCAATATTCTGAGCGGTAATATCACGATAAGCGCAGAAGATGATGCGATCCACTGCGACTATGTTATGAATATAGGAAAAGCCGGAACCGATGGCCCTACAATCACCGTAACAGAAGCCTATGAAGGACTTGAGGCGGCAGAGCTTAATATTTACTCAGGTAACATTGACATAACATCCGAAGATGACGGCATGAATGCTGCGAACTCGGATCTTGAAAATTATGATTTCAAAATAGAGATTTCCGGCGGCAATGTCAGAATCGACACCGAAAAAGGCGACGGAATCGACTCCAACGGCGCGCTCACAATCTCAGGTGGCACGGTCAAAATATTCTCGGCTTCAAGCGGTGACAACCAGCCTCTTGACTGCGACGGAACGCTGAGTATCACAGGCGGAACAGTCCTCGGAGTTGGCGCCTCCGGCATGGGTGTTAATATGAGCCAGGGCCAGGCAGTCATCGCATTCGGTACAAACGGAGGGCAAATGGGAGGTGCGTCTGCAGGCATGGTCACGGCAGGAAGCACCATCACAATCAAGGATTCTAGCGGAAGCACCATCTACAGTGCAACAGCCGTAAGAAATGCCGGCTATGTAATATTCTCCTCAGATAAACTTGAAACGGGAAGCACATATACCCTTTATGTGAACAATCAAAGCGTAGGAACAGCCCAGGCGGCTACTAGCCTTCAGGGTCAGGGGCAGCCGGGTCAGCCGGGCGGCCAGCAACAAGGGCAGCCGGGCGGTCAGGCAGGTGGCCAGCAGCCTCCTGCACAGGGTAATGGACAGCAGCCTCCTGCACAGCCGCAGGCTCAGACGAGCGGAAGCAGCGGCGGAGGCGGAGGCTCATCTTCTAGCGGAGGCACGAGCACAAGCACAAGTTCCAGCTCTAGCACAAGCTCAAGTTCTAGCACAAGCTCAAGCACTGAAGCAAGCACCGATTCAAGTACGAGCGTGGCTACGGAGAGTGCCGACAGTACTGACAATGCGGAAACACTAGCTAAGGCAGAAAAGATATTAAGTGATATGTCATTTAACGCGTCCTCTTCAAAGACCTCAAAGGGCAATATCAAGATCACGGCAAAAGCAGATAGCGACGACATAGCTGCACTCAAAGCTCTGGGATATACCGTAAAATATAAATACTATCGTTCCACGAGCAAAGCCTCAGGCTACAAGCTAAAGGCAACCAAGGCAGGAAAAACCTACCTTAACACCTATGGCAGCACCGGAACCAAGTACTATTACAAGGTAAGAGTCGCAATTTATGACGCTGACGGAAACCTGGTAAGCCAGTCGGCACTGAAGCAGTGCAAATACGCCTGCAGAACATGGACAAATTATAATTAGTTTATTGCTTTTGAAAAAAAGAGATGCCCCGCCGGGGCATCTCTTTCATTCATCATTTGATAATTTTTGTGCATCTTTATTTTAGGATTTACAGCTGCCAAAAGACTATTTTCTTATTTAGAATTTATAGCCTTCCGGCTCGTTGCGATGTTCTGCAGCGTAAGGATTTTCAATTTCTCCGGCATCAACCTGTTTCAGCCACTCACGAGCTTTTGCAGGCATAGTACGCCAGCTTTCCGCGGTCTGCGGCTTTTCCATATCATCTGTTGCATAGCGCCAGTCATTGACGCGACTGATGTATTTTTCATCCTGCTGGCCGGAGTTTTCGTCTCCGAGTTCACCGGCAGCAATACGAAGCAGGGAGCCATACTGTTCGCTGACAGTATGGAGTTTCAGGTCTTCAACCAGCAGTTTCTTCAGCGGGCGCTTTGCTAGGTTGGACATGATGGTGCGGTTCTCATACGGCATGGTCTTCCACATCCGGGCAATTTCCCATGCGCGCTTCAGGGCATCTCCCTTGGGAACTACTTCGCTGACCATTCCGAAATCCAGCATATCCTTTGCCGTGAACTGCCGTGTGGTCATCATATAGTAATTGCCGCGCTTGGTACCAAAATAGTGCTGGCACATCAGACCCATGCCATCACCAGGAACCAGACCGCCCTGCGCATGAGGAACTTCCATTTTCGTATCCTCCGTGCAGATTGTCACATCACAGAGCATAGCGGAATCCCAATGGAAGCCCGAGCCGGGAATTGCACCAATAGTAGGCACATCCAGATCGAAAATCATATTTTTGATCAGATTGGTATCATCGAAATACTGGTGCTGGAAGCGCTCCTTCGGCAGCTTGGCATAAGTATCCCAGCCATTGGCGTCCGATTCGATCATCCAGTTGTCGCCAATGTGTGTGAAGATGATGATCTCATTTTTGTAATCCAGCGACAGGACACGGACAAGCTGGCTTACTGCGCGGTGGGACATGCCGCTGTGGTGCATAGGACCATCTTTCGTTTTCCAAGTGACCTGCAGGATACCGTCTTCGCGGTAAAGGTCGGCAAAGTCTTTGAACCATTCCTTGTATTCGTCAAGTTCAGGCAGTTTCACATAATCAGCCATCGGTTTTTCCATAACTAAAAATCTCCTTTCGGTATTTGATTTTATTTAGGCGCGTTCCACAGTGCCTTCCCAGGAATCCACTTTTCGATTCTTGGATTCTTCATCGTACCAGTGCTTGGTGACTGTCTTTGCTCTCGTGTAGAAACGATAGCCGTCGATACCGAGAACATGCTGATCGCCCAAGAAGGAATCCTTGTTACCGGAAAACGGATAGTAAGCGGACGGAACAGGGATTCCGACATTGATGCCAACCATGCCGCCATCGGTCAGCAGCTCAAACTGGCGGGCATAGTAACCATTCTGCGTGAAAATGCAGGAACCGTTTGCAAACGGATTGGCGTTCATAATTGCCAGTCCTTCTTCAAAGTCCTTGACTCTCTTAATGCAAACCACCGGTCCAAAGATTTCACGATCACCAACACTCATACCGGGTTTTACATGATCGAGAATCGTAGGCCCAAGGAAGAAGCCGTTTTCAAAGCCGGGAACAACAATGTTGCGGCCGTCAAGAACCAGCTCGGCTCCTTCATCGATGCCCTTCTGAATCCAGTCGGATACTTTCTGCTTATGTGCCGCAGAAACAACAGGTCCAAGGTTGGTCTTAGGATCATAGGCACAGCCAACAACCATTTCCTGTGCTTTCTTCTTCAGCAGAGCAACAAATTTGTCAGCAATGCTTTCCTGAACACAAATAACCGGCAAAGCCATGCAGCGCATACCGGCGCAGCCAAAGGAGGAATTGATAACCGCATTAACGGTACTTTCCAGATCACAGTCTTCCAGCACAAGCGCATGGTTCTTGGCTTCACACTGTGCCTGAACACGCTTACCGTTTGCTGCGGCCTTGGAGTAAATTTCCTTGCCAACGCGAGTAGTGCCGACAAAGGTTACTGCCTTGACCCGCGGATCGGTAAGAAGAATATCGGCCTCATGGTGACTGCAAGTAACAAGGTTGACAACGCCCTTCGGGAAACCGGCCTCGTTATAAAACAGCTCCAGCATACGCATAGAAGTCAGCGGAGTGGGTGAAGCCGCCTTTAAGACAACCGTATTACCGGTTGCAATCGCCAACGGGACCATCCAGCCCCAGGGAATCATAGCCGGGAAGTTAAAAGGAACAATACCTGCTACAACGCCCAGCGGCATACGATAGGTATTGCAGTCAAAACCAGTTGTGACCTGCAAGGCACCGCTGCCCTGAATTGCCAGCGGGAGCGAGCAAGCAAGCTCGGTCGGTTCGATTGCTTTGAGAATGTCGCCCTTTGCTTCATTCAGGTTCTTACCGAGTTCCTGGGCGCAAAGATGTGTCAGTTCGTCAAGATGGGCAACAAGCACCTCACGCCACTTAAACATCATCTGAGTACGGCGGCTCAGAGAAAGCTGTGACCAGCTCTGGAAGGCTTCCTGTGCGGAAGCGATTGCTTCTTCAACTTCTTCCTGGGTGCAGCGCGGAACTTCCGCAATCACTTCACCCGTACTGGAATCAGTAACAGGCATATAGGTATCGGTCTTGGATTCGCGCCATTCGCCATAGACGCAGTATTTTTTTCTGTCAATAGCCATAGTGTTTACCTCTTTCTGTATTTATTTGAGGCGGTATAAGTGAGAATAATCGCAAGGGTCGTTATACAGTGAGTGCTGCGCCCCCAAATACCGCTTGATTTCAAGATTTGCCAGGAATCTGGCGATATGTGCGTAATTCGGCATTTCATCATCTGCCGGTTCATAAAATTGGATTTCGCCACCGCAGAAGCTGGTTTCTGGCTGACGCAGTACAAACGGATAGTCCACGGGTTTTTCCCACGCTTTGGGATTGAATGTTGGATAGCAAACATCCGCACCACCGGAACCATATCCCATTTCCTTGTATGGGGTTGTCTGAATGTACTTGTAATTGAATTTGCCTTGGCTGGAAGCTGCGAGTTGTTTCATCTCATCGGCTGCCGGTGGCGCCTGTTCCAAATTCAATTTCATATCCATGAATCGGAAGCCCCAACTGGAAGCCGACGCACGGATCGTTTTGCCGTTTTTGATATAACGCGGCATATCTGCGTAGATTTTGCTGTATCCCAGCAAGTCACGTCCACCTACAATCGGGTCAGCCGCATTTTCAAACATGACAAGGATCAGATCGCCGTCCAAATTTTCTTCTGCGCCATGATAATGAACAGGAATGGAAAGGTTCAACAGCGTATAAGTGTGGCCTCCAAAGTAACCGATATTGGCAAATTCACATTCTGCTGCTGAAAAAATCGGTGCCCGCAACGTAAATCCACCTGGAAGTAGCTTCTCAAGCTGAGCCGGGTTCGTTTCAAACTGAACAGTCAATGCCTCCACATCGGCGGGTTTCATCAGCGTGTATCTGCCATTGGCGTCCAAATTCTTATTTCCGGGCATAGGCCCGAAGAACACAGGCATCTCATATACTTTGTTCTTTTCAAACTGAAAGCCCATAAGCGTACCTCCCTTAACCGATTGCAGTCAAACCGCCATCAGGGTAGATCGTGGAACCTGTGACAAAATCAGAAGCGGAAGAAGCGAGGAAAATAGCAGGGCCCTTGCAGTCTTCCGGACGACCGATTCGCTGTGCAGGCATACCGGCTGCAATCTTATTGCGATCATCCTCGTTATCAGGAAGAAGGCCAACCATCATAGGCGTATAGGTAATGGTCGGGCCAATCGCATTTACCTGAATATTGGGACGAAGATCGGAAGCATACGCTTTTGTCATCATCTCCACGGCACCCTTGGTAGCGCAGTAGCCCACATTACCGCCGCCGCCATTTGCAACCGCGCGAATACCACGGACAGAAGAGAGATTGATGATCTTTCCGTGAATATCATGCTCTTTCATGTACTTACCAAAATGTTTGCAGGTCAGCATGATGGACTTCACATTGGCATTGAACATTGCATCCCACATATCTACCGGAAACTCGGTGCCGGGGAACTTCTTGTTGAAACCCTGAGAATTGACCAGAATATCCACCGTTCCCATCTGGGCAACCGCTGCCTGAAGCAGTGCCTCGACATCCGTTTCCACAGAAGCATCTGCTGCGTGGTAAAGAATGTCTGCGCCGCAGTTCTTTTTAATCTCATTCTGGGCACGTTTCAGGGAATCTTCTTTGCGGCTAGAGATCATCACCTGCGCACCGGCTTCTGCAAGACCTTCTGCAATCGCCTGGCCGATACCACCGGCACCACCGACAACCACTGCCTTCTTACCGGTCAAATCAAATAATGTTGTCATAATCGAATCCTCCTTTTAATTTTTATCTGGTGGCAAAAGGCAAACAAGCATCTGGCAGGTTACGCAGCCATTATTCTTAATGCCTTTTTTTGTGTTGGGCCCACAATGAAAGGAATCGCCCTTGTGCAAAGTGGTCTTCTCACCGTCTTCAGTCTCAATGTCCATTTCACCCTCAATGATGTAATAGATGCTTTCCAGTGGATTGGCCCCAAACTCGCAGCCACCACCAGGGAGAAAATGAGACAGTCCCATGATCATGCGGCCATCATTGACATCCTGCGGGTTATGCAGCCGCGTCGGACGCATGTCATAATGTCCCGGGGCCTCATAAAAAGTCGCATCTTCTTTTCGGACAATTTTGTAACTCATATTTTTTCACCTCCTGTTTGATGATGAAATTATCTTCATCTGCTTTTTATTATAGGCACATTCTCTTGAAATGGAATTCAAAAAGCGTTATACTTAATAAAAGACTTTTATTACAGAAAGGGCGTGACATTGGATGAATACCTTTCAGCTTTCTTGCTTTTTGACGGTTGCCGAAACTTTGAATTTTGCCAGAGCAGCAGAGCTTTTGAATGTGACACAGCCAGCGGTTACGCATCAGATTCGCTCCTTAGAAACGGAACTGAATGTGAAGCTGTTTGTACGCACAACACACTCCGTAGAATTGACTCATGCAGGGCATCTGCTTGTAGAGGATGCACGAACGATTGTAACCACATCCATGCGTGCGCAAAAGCGCTTTGAAACGATGCACGAACGTGATATACGTTCCTTTGCTATCGGTTGCCATGTGGATGGCTATCTGCAATGTCTGCCGGAAATTCTGTTGAAATTTGCAGCATTATATCCCGATATACATCCTCAAATCTACATGAAGGATTCACTGCCACTGCTATTTCGTCTCTTAGACGAAGAAAAAGCCGATGCTGTCCTTGCAATCAAAGACACATCGGCTCGACATCCTGGAATCTATAAAGAACTGGTGAAAAGTCCTGTTGTATGTGTGTGTTCTGCTGAACATCCGCTGGCTTCAAAAAGTATCATTACAAAACAGGACTTGCAGCAGGAACGCTTGATCCTGTTTGATACAACCAAGTCCAGTTTCTTTACTGCGGGGATGCAAAGTGAAATGATTGCGGGCCGCGATCCGGAAGATCTGTATTTTTGTGAATCGACAATTACAGCAATTTTTTTAGCAAAAGCCCGCTATGGTGTTTTTCTTTTGCCGGAAGTCCTCGTACCAAACGATGAAGACCTTGCAGCCATTCCCATGGAGGATGCCGGAACAGAATCCTTCGGCATCTATTATCGTACACTGCAAAACAATAAGCCCTTAAAGGATTTCTTATCCATTGTAAAGGATAGTGTTTTATAAAAAAGTGCCGCCAGGCGTCCACCTCCCAGAAGTTACCGAAGTCACCAACCCCTGCGTTGTTGACCAGCACATCAATGGTGATATTCTGTTCCAAGGTGTAATTGAAAACCTCATAGGCGGCGTCTGGCTGAGACAAGTCCTGTGCAAGCACCCACACATGACAGCCATACTGCGTCTCCAGCTCGCTTTTCAGCTTATAGAGCTTTACAGTTCAATGAAGAATAGCCCTGCCGCACATAGACACCTTCGGGCCGCAGTCCCTTCTTTGCCAGATAATAAGGGCGGTTCGTGCCGCGCTGGATGTTGACGGCCACGACCGCTTTTCCCTCGCAGTCCAGCGTTTCATAGTGAATGAACATGGTGACATCCGGCTTTATGGCATCCCGCACCATATTGGAGATTTGCAAGGCGCATTCATCGGCGTTCTCAACGCCCAGCACCGTGCCGTCGTCCGCAACGCCCACATAGACCGTACCGCCGTCACAGTTTGCAAAAGCAATGATTTCCTTTTTGATGTCGTCCATCACAATGGACTTTAGCTCAACCGTTTCTGTTTCCTGGAATTTCATTCTGCTCACCTCTCAGCTCTATTCTACCCATATTCTAACCATTCTAATCGTCGTTGTCAACCGCTCTGGTTAGAATAATGAGTAGCAGGAGCGTCATGAAAAGCACTGAGTGTCCCAAATTTTATATATTATTCGGGACATTTGGCGCAAATCAGGGAAATGAGCTGGGATTGATGTCGCGAATATTATATATTTTTCGTGACATTCTCGCGCTTACGCACTCGGCAAGCAGATCCAGTCATTCATCAGACATACGCTTGTCCAGGCGGTCCAGTTCCGTGCTGAACCGCACCGGACCGCGAGTAAAAAGTATTTACCATACATTATCCTCCAATTGCAGCATCGAACAGGCTCTGCAAAACCTGTCCAATACCTGGCGTTGATGCAGGTAGCCCTGCCTCACAGAATATTTAAGCTAATTCCTCAATGTGTGCGAACAAGAAATCAATGAAATACTTACTTGCCAACGGCAGCGTATTTTTATCCTTTGCAATCA